>DASRRI010000033.1:0-90533 GCA_035695765.1 Dongiaceae bacterium | reverse complement strand
GGAATTTGCCCGCCTGGTGCGCTCAAACCTCATGCTCAGACGCCGCATCGACCGCCTTCTCAACACCGAGATCGCCACAACTTCCGACCCGAACCAGATGGTTCTACAATGGAGCTGAAACTAAACCGGACAGCCGTGGGCGTGGCTTTGCCATCCATGAGTTTCGGTCGGCAAGACCATACCTCGCAGGTAAACTCGCGGCTGCCAGTGCCAAGCACTGGCATGGCGATGTGGAGCGCGTTGTTCTGTTAGATGACCGGCCAATTATCGATCAGCCGCGTCGCCCCCATATAGGCTGCGACGAACAAGCGCGAGGGCGCGCGGGCGGCGGGAATCGGCTGCAGGGTCGGTTCGTCGCACAGTTCGAGGTAGTCGATGCGATCGAATCCAGCCTTGTGCAGGCGGGCCTTGGACGCCGCGAGGATCGGCGATGCGGGGGCGCCGGTGCGCAATTCCGCCACCGTATCGTGCATGACCTGCGGCAGGGCGCTCGCCATCTTGCGCTGCGCCGGAGAGAGGTAGCGGTTGCGCGATGCCATCGCCAGGCCATCCGCCTCGCGGATCGTCGGCACCGCGACAATCGCGACCGGGATGTTGAGGTCGCGCACCATGCGGCGCACCACCTGCAACTGCTGGAAATCCTTTTCGCCGAAATAAGCGCGGTCGGGCGCCGCTTGCAGCAGCAGCTTGGCCACCACGGTTGTGACGCCGCTGAAGAAATGCGGCCGCGAGATGCCTTCCAGGTATTGCGTGAGGCCAGCAACCGAGACGGCGGTCGAGAACCCTTCCGGATACATTTCGCCGACATCGGGCGCGAACAACAGGTCGACGCCGATGCCTTGCAGCAGCGCAACATCCGCCGCCTCCTCGCGCGGGTAGCGCGCCAAATCTTCGGCCGGACTGAATTGCTTGGGATTGACGAAGATGGTCGTGATCACCCGCGCATTGTCGAGCTTGGCCGAGCGTGCGAGGGTCAAGTGCCCGTCATGCAGCGCGCCCATGGTCGGCACCAGGCCGATGCTGGCGCTGCTCCGGCGATACTGCGCCACGGCGGCGCGCAGGTCGGCGACGGTGCGGACGATCTCAAGCTGCGGCATGGAAAATCGTTAGACCATTCAGCTCGATTTTTTCAAGCTTCCGAACACATTGTCCGGGCCGGGGAACGAGCCGATACGGACATCGGCGGCGTATTGGGCGGCCGCGCTCGCGATCTCGTCCGCCAGCTCGGCATAGCGCTTCACGAAGCGCGGCTTGAAGGCGCCGAACAGGCCCAGCATGTCTTCCGCCACCAGCACCTGCCCGTCGCAATCGGCCGAGGCGCCGATGCCGATTGTGGGAACCGGGATGCGCGCCGTGATCGCCTGCGCGACCTGCTCCAGGACACCTTCCACCACGACGGAGAAGGCGCCGGCCTCTGCGATCGCCACCGCGTCGGCCATCACGCCGGCCGCTTCATCGGTCGCGCGGCCGCGTGCGCGATAGCCGCCGAGCGTATTCACCGATTGCGGCATCAGCCCGACATGGCCCATCACCGGGATGCCGCGCTTCGTGAGGAACTCGACGGTCGGCGCGAGGTCGCGCCCGCCTTCCAGCTTAACCGCCGAACAGCCGGTTTCCTTCATCAGGCGCGCGGCATGGCGGAACGCCTGCTCAGTGCTCTCCTGGTAGGAGCCGAACGGCATGTCGACCACCAGGCACGCATGCTCAGACCCGCGCCGGACGGCGGCGCCGTGCATCACCATCATGTCGAGGGTGACGGGCAGCGTGCTCTCGAACCCGTAGATCACCATGCCGAGAGAGTCGCCAACCAACAGCAGGTCGACATGAGAATCGAGCGCCCGCGCCATCGGCGTCGTATAGGCAGTGAGACAGACGATCTTGTCCTTGCCCTTGCGTGCCACCAGATCGGGGACGCTGACCCGCGCCATTTTGGCGCCAGTTGCTTTGGGCCGGCTGTCGCCTGCCCCGCTATCGTGAACGCTCATGCCCGGCTCCGCCTGATCATCCGGAGAGCGGGCATCTTCCACCGGATTGCTGCGCTGCACAATAGGAATCCGGGGCATTTGGCGCGCTTCCCCTTGATCCCCGAAGCCGCTAAGAACGCCCGAAGATTGGTCTTTGCCGGATCATGACTGACGATTTTCGCACTTTATGGACGCGCCCGTCTTGGACGCAGCGGCATCTGACAGCAGCGCTGCTGACGGTGGGGCTGTTGGGCTGTTCCGCGCCCGATCCTCAGCCGGCTGAGGAATCCCAGGCTCCTGCCGTCCCGACCGCGCCGGAAGCGACCGGCACGCGCTTCATGGTGGCGACCGCGAATCCGGCTGCCTCCAAGGCCGCCTTGGCCATGCTGCAAAAGGGCGGCAGCGCGGTCGATGCCGCCGTGGCGGCGCAGGCCGTCCTTGGCCTGGTCGAGCCGCAATCCTCCGGTATCGGCGGCGGCGCGTTCCTGCTGCATTGGGACGGCGTCACCCACAAGCTGACTGCCCTCGACGGGCGGGAGGTGGCGCCAAAGAACGCCCATCCCGATCTCTTCCTGGACAAGGACGGCAAGCCGCTCGATTTCATGGATGCCGTGCTCAGCGGCAGGTCGGTCGGCGTGCCGGGCGCGTTGCGCGTGCTGGAGCTCGCGCATCGGCGCGAGGGACGCCTGCCCTGGGCGGACCTGCTCCAGCCCGCCATCGATCTTGCCGAGCAGGGCTTCGCAATGCCGAAGCAGCTTGCCGCCGCCATCGCCGGTGATGCGAACCTCAAGCGCGATCCCGAGGTGCGCGCCTATTTCTATGATGCCGCCGGCAACCCCAAACCGGCCGGCACGGTCCTGCGCAATCCCGCTTATGCCAAGACCCTGCACGCAATCGCGCAGCGCGGCGCCGACGCCTTCTATGGCGGGCCGATCGCGCAAGCCATCCTCGCCAAGGTGAACGAGGACGGCACGGCACACATGACGGCGATGGATCTCGTCGATTACCGCGCGCGAGAACGCGACGTGTTGTGCGCGCCGTATCGCGTCTACCGGGTCTGCAGCATGGGTCCGCCGACTTCCGGCGGGATCGCGCTCCTGCAGATTCTCGGCATCCTACAGAATTTCGATCTTGCGCCGATGAATCCCAATGGCGCGCAGCCTTTCCATCTGATCGCGGATGCCAGCAGCCTCGCTTTCGCCGACCGCAACCGCTACGTCGCCGATAGCGATTTCGTGCGGGTGCCGATCGCGTCCCTGCTCGATCCAACCTATCTCAAGGCCCGGTCCGGCCAGATCCGCGGCGACCGCTCGATCGGCGAGGCACGGCCGGGCAGGTTTGCCGACCCCTTGATCGTCGCACAAGCCAGCGCGCAGCAATTCGAGCCCGTCTCCACCTCGCATTTCGTCATCGTCGATTCCGCCGGCGACATCGTCAGCATGACCAGCAGCGTCGAGATGGCGTTCGGCTCGCATCGCATGGTGGATGGCTTCCTGCTCAACAACCAGCTGACCGACTTCTCCTTCGCGCCGGCGGCGGAAGGGCGCCTGGTCGCCAACCGCGTCGAAGCCGGCAAGCGGCCGCGCAGCTCCATGACGCCCACCATCGTGCTGGACAAGGACGGCAAGCCCGTCATCGCGCTTGGTTCGCCCGGCGGGCCCAACATCATCGGCTATGTCGCCGAGGCCCTGATCGAGATGATCGATTGGGGCCGCTCGCCCGGCGCAGCGGTGATGGCGCCGCATATCCTCAACCGCAACGGCCCGACCTTGATCGAAGCCGGCAGCAGCGCTCTGGATCTGCGCGAACCGCTCGAGGCGCTCGGCCATCAGGTCGAGGAGCGCGAACTGAAAAGCGGGCTCAACATCGTCGAGCTCAAGGACGGCGTGATGATCGGCGCCAGCGATCCACGGCGCGATGGCATCGCGCTGGGTGAATAGGAACAAAGAATGAGCAATGATCGGCCGCGCGTGAAACTGCAGCCTGGCGGCGACAAGCGCGCCATGCTGGGCCATCCCTGGATCTTTTCCAACGAGCTGATGATGGATGCCGCCGCCAAGGCGTTGCCGCCCGGCGATGTGGTGACTGTGATCCGCGCCGATGGCAGGCCGCTGGGCGCAGCCTTTTTCAATCCGCATTCGCTGATCGCCGCGCGCCTGCTGACCCGCGATGCCGACCGGGTGATCGACGAAGCCTTTCTCCACAAGCGCCTCGCACGCGCGCTGAAACTGCGCGAAAAGCTGATCGGCGCGCCGTTCTATCGCCTGGTGCATGCCGAGGCGGACGGCATTCCCGGCTGCATCATCGACCGGTTCGGCGATGTCGTGGTGGTGGAGCCGAACGCCGCCGGCGCCGATCGCCTGATCGATCCCTTGCTGGCAGCGCTCGATCGCGTGGTGAAACCGCGCGTCATCGTCGTGTCGGGCGATGGAGCTGCGCGCAATCTGGAGGGCCTGACGCCCGTGCATCGGGTCGCCAAGGGTGCGCTCGATGGCGCGGTGGAGCTGCAGGAACATGGCGCGCGCTTCCTGGCCGATCTCGCGGAAGGGCAGAAGACCGGCTGGTTCTACGACCAGCGCGACAACCGCCTGCTGGCCGCGCATTTCGCCAAGGATGCCGACGTGCTCGACCTCTATTCATACAGTGGCGGATTCGGCGTGCAGGCTGCGCGCCACGGCGCCAAGTCCGTGCTCAGCGTCGACCGCTCGGAGCCGGCGCTCAGCCTTGCGCGCCGCGCCGCTGCGCTCAACGATGCCGGCGATCGGCTGTCGACGGAGAGCGCGGAAGCCTTCGACTTCCTCGAACTGGCCGGCGCCGAGCATCGCACCTTCGACCTCGTGTTGGCCGATCCACCGGCTTTCGTGAAATCGAAAAAGGATTTCCACCAGGGGGGCCGGGCCTATCGCAAGCTGGCGCGGCTGTGCGCCGGCCGCGTGCGGACCGGCGGTTTTCTGTTCCTCGCCTCCTGCTCGCACCACATGCCGCCGGACGAGTTCCGCACCCAGGTCGCGCGCGGTTTGCATGAAGCCGGCCGCTCCGGCCGCATCCTGCATGCGACGGGCGCCGCGCCAGACCATCCGGTGCACCCGATGCTGCCCGAGAGCGCTTATCTGAAGGCGCTGCTGCTGCAGGTGGATTGATACAGAGCGCACGCCATCCGCCCTACTCCGTCAGGTCGCGCCTGGCACGACCATGACGGTGGAGTAGGAGGCGATGGACTCGGTGGCTCCTACAATCCGATCATCCGGATGAAGCTGAGCTGCTTCGAGACGCCGCCAGCTGCGCTGTAGTCGGGCGTCGGCAGCGAATGCACGTGCGCGTCCTCGGCGCCGCAGCGGCGGAGGATCTCGAGAGCCGTGCGCTCATGCGCCTCGTCGGGCGTGTGGACCCAGAGCAGGAGCCCGCCTTTGTCGAGATGCTCCTGCAGTGCATGCGCGTGATGCTTCTCCAGGAACCGCGCCAGCATGACGCCGATCAGCCCGCCCGCTCCGCCGCCGGCGGCCACGCCCAGCACCAGCGCGGCGATGGCGCCGCCCGATGCCACCACCGCCCCGGCCGCTGCCATGGCGCCGATATAGAACAGGCCGCCCACCAGCACGCCCTTGCCCTCTGTCCGGGAATCGCTGTCGACGAAGGCCTGGAATGCAACGCCCGGATTGTCCTCGAGATCGGCCACGCGCTCGAACTTGCTGCCGAGGCGCGTCTCGATCGTCCGGTCCGCCGCCAGCAGCGACAGATCAGCGTGGTTGAAGCCGTTGATCAACAGCTCGTCGCAGGCATCCTGCAGCTTGTTTTCGTCGTGGAACAGGCCAACGGCCTCTCGCGTCTGCGTCTCGCCCATCCTTGCCTCCATGAAAGTTGGCCGGAGTGGCGAAGGGGCGCGGGGAAACGAAAGCCGCGCCACGATCGCTCGACGCGGGAATGCTAGCACCGTTTGGACGCGGCCCCAACCCCGTCGGAACGGGGCAGTGGGCTAGGGATCAGGACTGGTCGGAATGTTCGCCGAGGCCGCCGGTCAGGTCATGAACGGCGTAAAAGGCCAGCAGGATGCACACGATAAAGAAGCCGAGGCCGCTCCAATATTGGAAATTGTGGTGCCCGCCAGAGGCGACGATCAGCGACAAAATGGCAAAGGTTCCCAGCAGAAAGACGATCGCGAGCTTCGAAATCTGGTCCATGTTCCGGCCTTGGCAGCTTCAGGTCGGCGCGCAAAATAAGCGGCCCGGCGCTCTGAAGCAAGCCCGCCTTATGTCCCTCTAAACCGCTTGCCGGTCGGGGAGTTCCAGCACGAAGGTCGCCCCCTTCGCGTCATTATTGGCCAGCTTCAGGTCGCCGCCCTGGACCCGCATCAGCTCGCGCGCGATGGCGAGGCCAAGGCCGGTGCCGCCCGAACGCGCCGACCCCTTGAACGGCACGAACAGGCTCTGCAGCGCCTTGGGCGGCAAGCCGGGCCCGTCATCGGCCACCTCGATCTCGACCCTGCCTTCGGCACGGCGGGCGCGGACGGCGACATTATGCGCCCCCATCTGCAAGGCGTTCTCCGCCAGATTATGGATCACGCGATAGAGCTGGCCACGGTCGGCGGTCAGGGCGAAATCCTCCGCGAACTCCGCCTGCAGCGCGGCTGTCCCATTCAGGTATTTCTCGAGGCTCTCGCCCACTTCGCCATGCACTTCGGCAAGGGAGAAGCGCGAATATTCCGGTTTGACCGGACCTTCGCGCGTGAAATTGAGCGTGTCGGAACAAAGGACGATGGCGCGGTCGAGCGAGCGCAGCAGTGCCGGCGCCATCTTCCTCACTTCGGGATTGTCACTATGCGCCAGACGGTCCGCCACCAGTTGCGCGGTCGCCAGGATACCGCGGAGATCATGATTGATCTTGCTGACCGCGGTGCCGAGCGCGGCCAGCCGCTCGCGCTGCTTCAGCGCCTTGCGGATCTGCTTCTGCAACTGCACGAACTCGCGCTCCGCAACGCCGATCTCGTCACGCCGGCGCGCGGCCGCATCGTCGCGCGACATGTCCTCGGGATTGGCGCGGAAATCCATCATGCGCTGGGTCAGGTTGCGCATCGGCCTGATCAGCAGCCATTGCAGGGCACCGAAGATCAAGGCCGCCGTCACCAGCGAGATGACGATGCTGAGCCCGAGGATGCGCCAGGAATAGGAGATCATTGCCTTGCGCAATGGCGCTTCGTCGAGCACGACGTCGAGCCACGCGTCGCCGGCCTGCGGGATCTGGCCCTTGACCCGGAGCAGGCGGTTGCCGCCCACCGACAACGTCTCGAACGCATCCCCGATCAGGGTCGTCAGCATCTGGTCGCTGAGGTCGACGGTGTCATCGATGATCGGTGGCGGGGTGGACCCGCGCAGTACCAGGTTCTTGCCGTCCGGCGTGCGCAAGGCGATCAGGCGCGCGCCGGCATTGTCGAGCAGTTTGATCTCCAGCTCCGGATCGATCATGTAGTCCGGGGTCGCTTCCAGCGCCAGGATGGCGAGATAGGAAGTTGCCAGATGCTCTTCCAGCCAGTCGTTGCGGAAACGCGCGATCGACGGGGCGTAGATCAGGATTTCGCTCACCATTACGAAACAGACGGTGAGCGCCAGCAGCCGGGCGGACAGGCCCCTGCCGAAATTGGGAAGCGCGGCCTTCTCTTCCGACATCCTCGAGACCCAGCGGTCTAGCCGTTACGGGAAGGTCTATGCATGGAAGTGTGATACCGACTCACCCGAACCAGCGCAAGACGCGCACCAGCCTGCGGGTGGCGGGTGAAAACAAGCGCGCGGCGTAGAATTGGCCAGCCGCGCGCTTGCCCAGTTCCGACAAGGTCGGGTAAGGCAGCATCGGGCCCGCCAGCGCCGACAGCTTCAGATTGCGCGCCATCGCCAGGCACCAGGGCGCCAGCAACTCGCCGGCCTGTACGCCGACGATCGTGACCCCCAGGATGCGGCCGCGCCGGTCGGCGATGATCTTCAGGAACCCGTCATCCTGGCGCTCCGTTCGCGCACGGTCATTGCCGGCAGCCGGCTGGGTCGTCACGACGACATCCGCGCCCGCGCGCCGCGCCGCTTCTTCGGTGAGGCCGATCTGCGCCAGCTCCGGATCGCTGTAGGTAACCCAGGGCAACGCGCGCATATCGAACTTGACCGGCAGCCGGAACAAGGCGCTGCGGATCACGAGGCCCGCTTGATGCCCGGCGACGTGGGTGAATGCAGGACCGCCATTGCAGTCGCCGATCGCATAGACGCGGCGGTTGGTGGTCCGGAGCCTTTGATCGATCTTGATGCCCTTCGGCGTCGCCGCGATGCCAGCGTGCTCCAATCCAATATTCTCGACGCGCGGCTTGCGTCCGACGGCGACCAGCAGATGCGCGCTTTCGAGCCACCGAGTCTCGCCTTTCGCATCGCGGATCGCGAGGCGTATGCGGTCGCCGGTGCGCTGCGCTTCGGTTGCCGCGCTGCCTTCATGAAGCGCGATGCCATCGCGCAAGAGAGATGCGCGCACCAGGTCGACCGCCTGGCTATCGTCGCGCGGCAGCAGGCGCGCCATTTCCACCAGCTGCACCTTGGCGCCAAGCCGCGCGAAACCCTGCGCCAGCTCGACCCCGATCGGCCCGCCGCCCAGCACGATCAGATCGCGAATGTCAGCGACATGTTCGAACACCGTCTCGTTGGTGAGCGCGGGCACCTGGTCGAGGCCGGCGATCGGCGGGATGAAGGCGCTGGAGCCGGTCGCCAGCACAAAGCGACGCGCCTGGATGCGGGCATCGCCGGCTTCCACCGTGCGTTCATCGACGAACCTGGCCCAGCTGCGCAGCACGGTGACGCCGAGCCCCTCGAAGCGCTCCACCGAATCATGCGGCGCGATCGACGCGATGACCTCCGCGATATGGGCCTGCACGCGCTTGCGGTCGACGTGCATCGGCGAGAAGTCGATTCCGAAATCTGCAGCAGCGCGGTACTGGACTGCGGCTTTTGCCGCCGCCAGCAATGCCTTCGACGGGACGCAGCCGTAATTGAGGCAATCGCCGCCCATCTCGCCGGCTTCGATCAGGACAGTCTCGGCGCCGAGTTGCGCTGAGCCCGCCGCCACCGACAGGCCCGCCGAGCCGCCGCCGATCACGCAGATGTCGGGCTTCAACAGGCGCATCATCGATCCCGCGAGGAAGTGTGCCGCCGGCGCAGGAACTTCACCGCGATCGGCATGGCAGCCAGGAGCACGAGGCCGATGAGCGCGGCCTTGACCTGGGGCGTCATTAAACTATGCAGGCTGAGATCCGCGCTGGTTTCCAGCACGCTGCCCAAACCCGCCCCTATGGTCGCGAAGATCGCCGTCGCCGGGATGATGCCGATAAATGTGGTGGCGATGAAGACCGGCAACGGAACTCTGAGAAAGGCCGGAATGAGATTAGCGATGAAGAATGGAATGACGGGGAACAGCCGCATCATCAGCAGATAGCTCCACTGATTATCGGCAAAGCCGCGCTCCACTTTCGGGAGCCATGGTCCCGCATGAGCATGAAGATATTCGCCAAGCGAAGTCTTGGTTGCCAAAAACAACAGGCTGGCCCCAATGGTCGCGGCGATGACGACGAGGATGGTGCCGATGATCGCGCCGAACAGCAGCCCGGCCGCGATCGTGAGCCAGGCAGCACCCGGCAACGACAGCGCGGCGAACAGCACATAGAACATCAGGTAGACGAGGATGGCCTGGACATAATGCGTAGCCACGAATTCGGTCAGCCGCTGATGATGCTCGCGAAGGTGCCGGAAGGTCGCAAACTCATCGAGATCGAACGCGAACACCAGGACCACACCCAGCACGATGACGCACAAGGGCAGCCAACGCCACCATGCCCTGCGGCGCGGTTGCGTGGTTCCATCATTGAAGGAGTGCTGCGGTCCGGCCATGGCCCCGTACTGATGCGGCGGCCGGCATCGTTCCCCCGCCGGCCTATCAACCGCATGTTAGCTGCCGGACGCTGCCTCGCCACTCACTAAGTGTTGAGCGATTTGATGCCGGCAAGGCATGAGCTCACGCCAGCGAAAAATGATCAATCGGGCGCACCTCGATGCCGCCGGCGAGGATGTGGCCGAGATGGGCTCCAGGATGAATGGCGGCGATCTTGGCGGCTTCGTCGAGCGTCTCCGCTTCGACGATGAAGAACGCGCCCAGCGGCTCGGGCGTCGAGACGTAGGGTCCCTCGGAAAAGACCGGGCCGGCATCGCTGGGGCGGATCACCCGTACTTCGTGCGGCATCGCCAGCGAGGCATCCAGCACCTTGCGCCCGGTCTCCTTCAGTTGCTGGTCGCGCGGCGGGCAGATGCGGCCCAGCTCCGCCATCTGCGCCTCGGTCAGCGCGTTGAACTTGGCTAGGTCGTAGTAGCAGAGGCAGAGATATTTCATTGAGCGTTTCCTCAATTAACTAGTTTTATTATGCAACCAGTTGCAATTTGAACGAACTGATCCTATTTTGCAACTGGCTTGTTTGAGGAACTGCCATGGACGATGCGCACCGCTCCGGCTGCCCGATCAACCTGACGCTGGAAGTCATGGGCGACCGCTGGAGCCTGATCGTCATTCGCGACGTGATGTTCGGGGACCGCCGTCATTTCCGCGAGCTGCTGACCCGGTCGGAGGAAGGCATCGCCTCAAACATCCTTGCCGCGCGCCTGAAGCGGCTGGTCGAGCAGGACCTGCTCAGCAAGACCGATGACCCCAGCCACAAGCAGAAGGCAATCTACAGCCTGACCGAGAAGGCGATTCAATTGGTGCCGGTCTTTGCGCAGATCGGCGCCTGGGGCCGGCGATTTCTGCCTGTAAGCGAAGAACTCAGCATCCGCGCGCAATTGCTCGAAGAAGGCGGGCCGGCCCTGTGGGATGACTTTATGGGCGAGCTGCGCGCCATCCACCTTGGCGCACCACGCACCGGCCCCTCCGTGATGACGAAACTGCAGGCGGCGCTCGAAGCCGTCCGAAGCAAGAACCGACAGAAAGCCTAGGCCGCCCGCTCCTTGCGCGCGTCCTGCACCAGCGCCGCCCAGCGCTGCGTGACCACACGGCAGAAATTGGCGGCGCGGCCACCGTAGCGCGCGATCTCGTCACGGGCGTGTTCCAGGACTTCGTGGCCGCGCTGCTCTTCGAAGCGCTTCACGATGGTATGGCCCCATTGGTCGAACCATTGCTTGGCGAGGTCGACCGACACTTCGAAATGGCATTGGAACGCATAGGTCGTGCGGCCGAAGCGGAAGGCCTGGTTGCGGCAAGCGGTCCCGGTCATCAACTGCACGGCGCCCTGCGGCATGTCGAACGTGTCTTCGTGCCATTGCAGGATACGCTGGCGCGGCGCAAGGCCGGTCAGCAGCGGATCCTCCTTGCCGTCGCCAGTTATCTCGATCGGCGGATAGCCGACCTCGAACTCCTCATTGCGGCGCACCTTCTCTCCGAACGCACGGGCCAGCAGCTGGCTGCCGAGGCAGAGGCCGAGCAGCGGCTTCGCCTGTTCATGAAAGGCGCGCAGCAGATCAAGCATCGGCAGGAAAGCCGGATAGTTCACGTCGTCACCCGCATGCTGGGGGCCGCCCAGGATGATCGCGGCATCATGCCCTTCAGGCGATTTCGGCAAGGCGTCGCCGCTATGGGGGAGGATGGTCGCAAGCCTGGCGCCGGCCGCGATCAGATAATCACCTACCAGGGAAACCGGCGTCTGCGGATTGTTCTGAATGACGAGGACGTTCATGGCTCTCACCCTTGAGATCGCGCGCATCATGTCGCAGCGGCGCGCGCCATGCAACGCCCCCCTCAATGCTCCAGATGCGGCCGGCGCACGTAGCGACGCAGCAACCCGCCATTGCTCCCGGCCGCCAGAGACACGAGATAGAGCAGGCCCGCTGAGAGGATGACCGCCGGCCCGGAGGGCGCATTGACATGATAGGAAATGATGAGGCCCGCGACCGACGACAGCATGGCGAACAGAACGGCAAGGCCGATCATGCGCCCGATCGAAATGGTCCACATCCGCGCCGAGGTGGCCGGCAGCATCATGAGGCCAATCGCCATCAGGGTGCCGAGCGCCTGCATCGCCGACACCATGTTCAGCACCACGAGGGCGAGGAAGATGGCGTGGGCGAGCCCGCCTTTGCCGCCGACCGCGCGCAGGAAACCCGGATCGAAGCATTCCAGGATCAACGTGCGATAGACCAGCGCCAAGGCGATGACCGTCAGCGATGACGCCGCGGCGATCAAGAAAAGTGCGCTGTTGGAGACCGCGAGCAAGGTTCCGAACAGGATGTGCAGCAGGTCGACCGAGCTGCCCTTCACCGAGACCAGCAAGACACCGAGCGCCAACGAGATGAGGAAGAAGCCGGCGAGCGCGGCATCTTCCTTGAGCGGCGTCACGCGGCTCATCGCGCCGGCGGCCAATGCCACGATCAGCGCGACGACAAGCCCGCCGACGCTCATCGCCCACAGCGACAAGCCCGCTACCAGGAACCCGATTGCCGCCCCTGGCAGGATGGCATGCGACATCGCATCGCCCATCAGGCTCATGCGGCGCAACACCAGGAAAACGCCGATCGGCCCCGCACTGATGGAGAGCGCAAGGCACGCGACCAGGGCCCGCCGCATGAAGCCGAACTCGATGAAGGGCTGGATCAGGTGTTCGTAGAGAAGCTGCATCAGCGGGCGCAGATCGCGGCGGGATCGGTCCAGCTGGCAGCCAGGTCGCGGGCGTGCGCGAGATTGTCTTCGGCCAGCACCTGGCGCGTCGGACCCCACGCCACCAGCTCGCGCGCCATCAGCAGCGCATCCGGAAATTCGCGCTTCACCTGTTCCAGGTCGTGTAAGGCCGCGATCACTGTCCGTCCTTCGGCCTGCCAGCCCCGCACCACCCGCATCAGATCTTCCGTGGTCCTCTGATCGATGGCGTTGAAGGGTTCATCGAGCAGGATCAAAGCCGCTTCCTGCACCATCAGGCGCGCGAACAGCACGCGCTGGAACTGCCCGACCGAGAGCTGGCCGATCGGCTGATGCTCGAGGCCGGGCAAACCGACTGATGCAATAGCCGCGACGCTCGCCGCGCGATCCTGGGCGGTCAACCGGCGTAGCGCGCCAATCTTGCGCCAATGGCCGAAATCCACCACATCGATGACGCGCAGCGGAAAGCTGCGATCGACATCCACCACCTGCGGCAGATAGCCGATGGCGCGCTTGTCGATACCGAAACGGACCTCACCCGCGGTCACCGGCAGCAGGCCCGCGATCGCTTTCAGAAGCGTGCTCTTGCCGGCGCCGTTGGGTCCGACGAGCGCTGTCAGGCTGCCTTCCTCGAACGAGCCGCTGATGTGATGAACGACCGGATGCCGGTCATAGGCGATGGTGACGTCGTGGAGGCGCAGCACCTCCACCGGCTGGGTCGTCTGCGGCGGCAGGGGTGCCGGCCGGCGCTCATGGGGGACGGCCCGCGACAGGGCCGCTTCTATCGGATTGCCCACCAGACGGCGCCCCATAGCAGCAGCATGCCCAGGCCGGCGATCGCGAGGCGGCGTGCGGCGCCCCAGTTCAGCGTGGTTTCAGCGGCATGAGGCAGATGCATGATCCGATCCGGCATTTGAGCCAGTGGGCGTTATAACATAACAGATTGAACCCGGATATGGGAACAAAGTTCCATCAATTCAGGGGATTAGGCCGAAGCGACCGGTCCGGCCCAGAGGCCTTCCAGAGGAACAGCCCGCCCCGGCAGCTGCAGGATCGCCACCATGCCCGCGCCCATCTTGCTCTCCAGGCGCAGGCTGCCGCCATGACGCTCCGCCAGCTTGCGGCTCAAAGGCAAGCCAAGGCCGGTGCCGTTGGTCGCCCGGCTCAGCTCGTTCTCCACCTGATGGAATGGGCTGGAACACCTGTTCGAGCTGGTCGGCGGGAATGCCGCAGCCGGTATCCGCCACCCGGATCTCGAGCCCCTGCGCGCCGACCATCACCGCCGACAGGCCGACCTCGCCGCCGGGTGCGAACTGGATGGCGTTGGCCAGCAGCTTGACCACGCATTGGCGGAGCCGCCGCTCGTCACCCGTCAGCGCGATCGCGGGCGCTTGCATCGTGCGCAGGGTCACGTTCGCCGTTTCGGCCTGCGTGCGTACCAGACGCAGCCCGTCATGCAGGAATTGCCGCAGATCGAAGACCGTCTCCACCAGCGGCAGATGGTCGGCCTCGAGCTTCGAGTAATCGAGAATGTCATTGATGAGCGCGAGCAGGTGTGCGCCCGAATTGCGGATGTCGGTGACATAGCCACGGCGCTGATCGGCTTCCATCCGATCCACATCGCGCATCAGCAGCAGCTCCGCGAAACCGATGATGGCGTTGAGCGGTGTCCGCAGCTCATGGCTCATGGTGGCAAGGAAGCGCGACTTGGCCTCGCTCGCGATCTCCGCCTTGCGGTGTGCCTCTTCCAGCTCGATGGCGCGCCGGTGGGCGAGGTCGACGGTCTTCTCCAGCAGTGCCGTCATGGTACCGATGCCGAGATAGCGATTCTGCTCGACGATCGCGAAACCGCTGGAGATCGCCTGGGGATAGCGATAGGCGATCAGCTCCTTCACGCCTTCGATCGGCGTCGTGCCATCGACGACCATCGCCTCGCGCGTCACCAGGGGCGCGATCGGCCGGCGGTTATACACGTCGAACCAGAGCGGGTGGGAGAACTGGTAATAGAGCCGCTCGCGCTCGATGAGGCCGATGACCCTGCCTTCGCCTTCGACCACAGCAAAGCTCGGGATCGCGGGATGGCTGGCGCAGAGGTCGAGGACCGCACCGCCCGTCCAGCTCTCTTCAATCGTGGGGGCGGAGCCGGCAAGGTCGCGCGCCAGGACCTGATTGCGCGAGGCGCCGAGCGCATGTGGACCGCGCCCTAGCGGTGAAGGATCGAGCGCGCGGAACATGCAGAAAACCGGCCTTTCTCGAGGGTTTTGATATAAATGAGAACCGGCGGGGAGCGTAGTTAATCTCTGCGACAGAGGCGTTACAGCGCCATGACAAAATGCATCAGAGGAACGGGAAAGTACCACGCCGATCGATGGGATGGCGCGGAAAACGGCACAGGTCAGAGGTGCTCATAAAAGCTTCGGCCTGCGTCAACCGGGGAGTCGACGCAGGCCTTTCGAGGAGAGAGGTGCAACATGCAGCTACCGCTGCGGCCGCCTCTCAACGGCCGTAGCGATAGAGATCGGTTCCGTTCTCTTCCAGCCATTCGCGCGCGCTCTGCACGCTGCGGCAGATCTCGCCCGTCAGCTTCCAGAAACGGGAACCGTGATTCATTTCGCGCAGGTGCGCGACCTCGTGCGCGACCACGTAATCCATCACGTGGCGTGGCGCGAGGATGAGGCGCCAGGAGAAAGACAGCACGCCGTCGGTCGTGCAGCTGCCCCACCGGCTCTTGGTGTCGCGCAGGATGACGCGCTTGACGCTCCTGCCGAGTTGTTCGGCCTTGGCCCGTGCGCGCGCTTCGATCTCGCGCCGCGCTTCGAGCTTCAGCCAGTCGGCGACCCGGCGCGAGACATGCTCCTCATGACCCGCGACATGGATCTCCTGCTCTTCGCACCACACGACACCGCGGGCATGGGCGCGATAGCGGATGCGATGGGGAATGCCGAGGAATGGAATCACCGCGCCATGCGCAAAGGGCACGGTCTCCGGCAATTGATCCAATCTTTCTTCGATCCAGTCGCGATTCTGCAATGCGAATCGCTTACCCTCATGACGCGTCGTGCGTTTTGGAAGCACCACCACGATGCGCGAGGCACCGTAGTCGAGCCGCAGGATGATGCGGCGTGCGCGGCGGTTCTCCTGGAACACCAGCGGCACCGAGCGCTGCTCGAAATCCATCAGATGGAGATCGGCGGCCTCCGCCATCGGGCGGCGCTTCGCCGAGCCTGAGGGGCGCGGCGCTTTTCGTATTTTTCCCCGGTTTTCCAAGGCTTTCGGCATGACCATCCCAGGCGAACGACGCGCTCTCGGAGGTCAGCATAGAGCCCCGGCTCCGCCGGTTTCAACCACTTACGCCTTTTTTCTGGCGCGGGTCTCTGAGTTGTCAGAACGCGACTTTTCGGCCGCGATAAGAGCCTGTTTTCGCTTAATTCCCCAGGCATACCCACCGATATTTCCGTCATTACGCAAAACGCGGTGACACGGGACGGCGATCGCAACCGGATTGTTGGCACATGCATTGCCTACGGCGCGGGCAGCACCCGGATTGCCGATGGCGGCAGCGACCTGGCTATAGGTCCGGGTCTCGCCGACCGGGATCCGCCGCAATTCTTCCCATACCCGGCGCTGGAACGCGGTCGCGCGGACGTCAAGCGGCAGGTCCTCGTGCGGGGCCTCGCCCTCCAGCCGGCGCAGGATCTCCTCGAGGTAGGGCTCCAGCGCCTCATCATCGCGCTCGATGTCCGCCTCCGCGAATTCGGAGCTGAGATGCTGGATCATCGCCTGCTCGCTGGCGCCCAGCTGGACGCGGCAGATGCCGCGCAGCGTCGCCGCCACCAGCACGAGGCCGAGGCCACAGGGCGCGATGCCATAACTGATCTGTTGGCCCCTGCCGCCTTTGGCATAGCTGGCAGGCGTCATGCCGAGGGCCGCCGCCGCGCGTTCATAGACACGGCTCGATGAGCCATAGCCCGCTTCGAAGGTCGCACCGGCCACTCCAACGCCGCTCTTCAATCCCTTGCGCAGGCGCTTCATGCGCAGCGCGTCGTCGTACTGACGCGGGCTGACACCGAGCACGCGCTTGAACTGGCGCTGCAGGTGCCAGGGGCTGATACCGGTATGGTCGCTGAGTTCCTTCAAGGAGACCGGACCGTCAGCCTCCGCCTCGGCGCGCTGCTCGATATAGGAAGCCGCTTCGCGGATCGCGCTCACCATGGATTCGGACATGTCGTTCACTCGTCTGTTGCGAATTGACATGACCGATACCTAAGGCTTCGAGGGGTTCCCTGCTATCCGAGGCTTGCTCACAAAATTGCCAGCGATTTCAGCGCTTTGTGGCACGCTTCGGGGCCGGGTGAGCAACCCAGTCGACGAGGTGGTCCTCAAGGTCGCCGGCGTCTTTCTCCGAGATGATGCGGCCGCGTGCCGATGCGCCGGCGCGGTGCACGGCGTTGCGGTCGCCGCATTTGAGATAATGCCAGTCGTAGAGGTCCTTGCCCTGCGCAACCAGGCGATAGGCGCAAGTGTCGGGCAGCCAGCGGATCTTTTTCACGTTGGCCGGCGTCAGGCGGATGCAATCCTTCACCAGCTTGGAGCGGTCCTTGTAGCGCGTGCATTGGCAGCTCTTGGTGTCGAGCAGCCGGCACGCGACGTTGGTGAAGAACAGCTCCTCGGTATCCGTGTCGACCAGCTTGTTGAGGCAGCATTTGCCGCAGCCATCGCACAGGCTCTCCCACTCGGCCTGGGTCATCTGGCTCATCTTCTTGGTCTTCCAGAACGGAAGCTCGCTATCCGCCATCGCAGTGCCTTCAGTAAAACTTGCGGCCCAGCGCGACCAAAAATCCCGCGCATGAGGCCGATGACGGCATTATAACCGCTCTTGATAGACGCGATCCACCGGAGACTGTTGCAGGGTCTCTCATGAGCGCCAGCATTACACCACTTTCGCCAATCATCGGCTCGAAAATCCGCGGCATCGATCTGGCGGAGGCGGTTGACGATACGCTCTTCAGCAAGATTGAAGATGCTCTGAACGATACGCATCTGCTGGTGTTCCGCGATCAGGCGCGCCTGGCGCCGGCTCAACATATTGCCTTCAGCCGGCGCTTCGGACCGCTGCAGATCCATGTGCAGCGCAAGTTCCACTTGCCCGGGCATCCGGAGATCCTGGTGGTGTCGAACGAGTTCCACGACGACGAACCGATCGGGCTCGTGGATGCCGGCAAATACTGGCACTCCGACCTTTCCTACATGGCGGAGCCGAGCCTCGGTTCGCTCCTGCACGCGCAAGTGCTGCCGAAGGATGGCGGCGATACCTTGTTCGTCAACATGCATGCAGCGTATGACGCGCTCGACGACGGGGTGAAGCGGCGCATCGCGACGCTCAATGCTGAGCACAGCTACCTCGCGCGCAACGCCTATCAGAGCCGGCTCCATCCCGACCGCCCGCAACTGGATGTGGGGCAAGCTGCAAGTGTCCCGCCGGTGGTTCATCCGATGGTACGCATCCATCCCGGCAACAGGCAGCCGGCGCTGTTCGTGAATGAAGGGTTCACGACGCATGTGGTCGGTCTTCCGCACGAAGAGAGCGACGAGTTGCTGCAGTTCCTGTTCCGCCATTCCGTGGAGCCACGCTTCACCTACCGCCATCATTGGCAGGCGCACGATCTGGTGTTCTGGGACAACCGCTCAACCATGCATCTCGCGACCGGCTGCCCCGACGACCAACCGCGCACGCTCTATCGCACCACGGTGCAGGGCGATCGGCCGAGAGGGTTGGCGGCATAAGCGATCAAGCGGGGCCGAACGGCTTGATCGGAGCGCCGAGTTCGTAGAACTCGGTGCCGCTGGCGCTGCCCACCAGCAGGTAGCGTTTGCCGAGGGTGGGATAGTCGAGGACATCGAGCGGCTTGTCCTCACCGCCCATGAGATAGACGAGTTCCTCCTCGAACGGGTTTTTCAGCAGATGCGGGACAGAGGGCGTGGGAAAACCCATGAAATCGCCCGGGCCAACCTCGTGGCTCGCGCCATCGATCTCGGCAACGCCGCGGCCCCGGAGGATGTAGATCCATTCCTCCTCCATCATGTGGGCGTGATAGGCGAAGGAATCCTTGCCGGGCGGCAGCCTTGCCATGGTGACGTGGGCGCGGCTCATCCCGGCCATGCGCGACAGGCCGACACCGATGAATTCCGAATTGGGATTGAGCCGCTGGGTGAAGCGCTTGCCGCGGGCCGCAATCTCCTCCGCCTTCCATAGCACTTTGCGGGACGTGTCGGTCATGATGCTTCTCCGTGCCAATCCGCGATGCGGGTCCAGATCCGCTCATAGGAAACCGGCAAGGCCATTTCATCGACCGTCACGATTGCGGTGAATCCGCTATCGACATTGGTGTAGCGGTACACCCGCTCCGCCAGCCGCTCATAGCGCTGCCACGAAGATTCCACGGTCAGGGCGGGGAACTTCACCCAGGCGCAGGTAATCTGCGCAGCCTGCCCGATCGCAAGCTTCAGGCGGCGGATGGCCAAGGCGTTGGTCGATGGCGTCAGGCCGAGGTCCGGCTCCGCGCAGCCATCCAGCTGCGGATCGGCCTTGTCATTGACGAGCCAGCCAGTGCCGCGGCGCGTCAAGCTCAAATGCCGGGCATGCGCGCCCAGCACCTGGTCGATGGCGACGCTTTCTGCAGACCAACCCCGATCGCAGCGGATGTCGTACGACACGGAAAGCGGCGCGCCGTCTTGCGCAATAATGATGTTGCCGCCGATGCCGTACCCATCTGCCAGCGCCGTCACCGCGCAGGCTTCGAACGAGCCTTCGTCCATGATGCGCCGCCAGACCACGCGACGGAGCGCGGACTCATCCACGGAAACTGTCATTGAACTGTCCTACTCGCTCGGACCGCCCGCGGCTTGGCGAAAATTGCTGCGCGCTACTCAGGCAGCCCGCCCTGCCTCGGATCCTGTGGCCAGCCGGCCGGCAGAATGACCCAGGGATGGCGGCAGGAATCCCAGACGGCAGAGGTGGGTGCGGGAAAGTTGGGATCGGCGAAATTGCCGGCGGCTACCCCGATCTCGTCCGGCGCGAATTCGGCGTACCAATAGACCGTGCTGCCGCAGACCGGGCAGAAGTAATTGTCCAGCCAGCGCCCGGAATCGGAGGAGCGGCGCCAGCATCTGGCCTCGCCTTCGACGGCGAGGCACGCGCTCTTGGGCCAATAGGTCGACACGCCGAAAACGCTGCCGGTCGATTTCTGGCATTCGAGGCAATGGCAGACCGTCACCTCCGTCGGATCGCCCGTCATGGTCAGTTTCAATTGGCCGCAGGAACAGGTGGCGATGCGGGACATTGCTTTCTCCGGGAGGTTCGGCAGCGCGATCCTAGCCGATGCTACTCATAAAGGCCGTCGACCAGATGCCCTCTTGAGCCGACCCGTATATCGTCCTAACATCAGCAGGCCTCACGGATGTCGGGGACGATCCTGGCGGAGGAAAGCGGGGCTTACATGCGGATCCCTCACCGGGCTTATCCCGAGGCGCCGGCCTGCGCAGTGTCGTTACGCGCGTCATGGCCACCGTCCTAGTCACCAATCAGGCAGTCGAGAGAGACAAGTCCACGGCCTTTCATGCCGTGACAGCTGTGATCGTTGTCTACGTCCTCATCAGCGGCGCGCTGCTGATGGCGGGGCTGCGCGACTATCCTGCCCTTCACACCATTCTCGATTCCGGCATGAGCCTGCTGTCGGCGGTGCTGGCGGCATTGCTGTGGGTGATGGGGCGGCATGTCGGCCGGCCTTTCCTGATCTGGCTTGCCATCGGCTTTGCACTCACCGCGCTACTGGAATTCCTGCACGTCCTCGTCATTGTCGAATGGCCGGGCGGCCTCGCAGCGATCGCGGACTCGAAGGGCGTGCTACGGCCGGCCATCGGGGCGCCCGCTGCCTACATCCTGCCCGTCGCTATCGGCGGCGCGCTTTGGCTGCTGAGCCGGCAGAAGGTGCAGACGGCCGCGTTCACTGTCTTGATGGCCGCCGCAGCCGCCGGGCTGCTTGTGATCTTCCAATGGCTGCCGCCCTATGCGCCGCCAACCATTTTTGGCATCACGCGCCCCGCCCTGCTGCTGGCTCCCATTCTGTGGCTGTGGATCGGGATCCATTGCTGGCACGGGCGCGACAGCGACCGGCTGGTGCGCAGGCTGGCCTGGATGGCCCCGCCCTTGCTGCTCGGCAATCTCGCAATGCTCTATTCGCAGGCGCCGGACGACACGCCGGCGATCATCGCGCATCTGGGGAGCGTCGCGGGCTATCTGGTCCTGCTGGTGCTGCTGCTGAAGCTCGCCTCTACCGAGATCCTCGAGCGCGTGCGGGCGGAAGGCCAACTCGCGCAGCTGATCGACGAGCAGGAACGGCGCGTGCGCGAGCGAACCTCGGATCTCGAAACCGAAGTCGTGGTGCGCCGCGAGGCCGAACAGAACGCGAAGGTCCAGCTGAAGTGCCTCAACCTGCTGCACCAGATCACGCGCGCCATCAGCGACCGGCAGGATCTCCGCAGCATCTACGACGTGATAGTCCGCAGCCTGGAAGAGCAGCTGCCGGTCGAGCTCGCCTGCCTCTGCCTCTATGACGGCAGCAGCAACGTGCTGACCGTGTCGACAATCGGGCGGCGCTGCGCGCACCTCGCGCGCCAGCTCGGCCTTGCGGAGCGCGCGCGCCTGCCGATCGACAGCGATGTCCTGACCCACAGCGTCCGCGGCACACAGGTTTCCGAGCCGGACACCGGCCTGGTCGATTCGCCACTGTCACGGCGGCTGGCCGAGGCTGGCCTGCGATCGCTGGTGGTCTCGCCGCTGCGGGTCGAGGACCGGGTGTTCGGCGTGCTGATCGTCGCCCGGCGGCAGGCGCAAGCCTTCAGCGTCGGCAAGTGCAAGTTCCTGCGCCAGCTGAGCGAGAATGTCGCGCTCGCCGCCCATCAGGCGGAGCTCTATGGCGCCGTGCAGCAGGCCTATCAGGATCTGCAGCAGACCCAGCACGCGGTGCTGCAACAGGAACGGCTGCGCGCCCTGGGCCAGATGGCAAGCGGCATCGGCCACGACATCAACAACGCCTTGTCGCCGATCGCGCTCCACACCGAAGCGCTGCTCGAGACCGAGCCGGACCTGAGCCCACGGGTGCGTGAATCCATCCAGACGATCCAGCGCGCGATGAACAACATCGTCCAGACCGTGACGCGGATGCGGGAATTCTATCGCCCGCGCGCGGCGGAATCGGCGCAGCTTCCGGTGGAGATCAATTCCGTCGTCCTGCAGGCGATTGATCTGACGCGGGCGCGCTGGCACGACATACCGCAGCAAAGCGGCCATGTGATTACCGTGAAGACCGACCTGGCCGCCGACTTGCCCACTATCCCGGGAATCGAGAGCGAGATCTGCGAGGCTCTGGCCAATCTCATCCTGAACGCGGTCGATGCCATGCCGCGCGGCGGCACACTCACCCTGCGGACCAAGACAACACCGCGCCCGCACCGATCAGACGCCGGTTACGTCGAGATCGACGTCGCCGATACCGGTATCGGCATGAATGACGAAACCAGGCGGCGCTGCATGGAGCCCTTCTTCACCACCAAGGGCGAGCGCGGCTCCGGCCTCGGCCTTGCCACCGTCTATGGCGTGGTTCGCCGCCATGGCGCGGAGATCGATATCCGCAGCGTGCAGGGACGCGGCACGACGATTTCGTTGGTCTTTCCGATTCCGGCCTCGGTTGAGACGCCTGCCGCAACGCCTCTGCGGACGCAAAGCGTGCCCGAGCGCCTGCGCCTGCTGCTGGTGGATGATGATCCGCTGTTCCTGAAATCGCTCGGCGATCTCCTGGAGGCGGACGGCCATAAGGTGACCGAGACCAGCGGCGGACAGGCGGCGATTGATGCTTTCCGCGCGGCGCACCAGAAGCACGCGCCGTTCTCCGCGGTCGTCACCGATCTCGGCATGCCCTATGTCGACGGCCGCCGCGTCGCCGGCGCCGTGAAGGAGATGTCGCCCTCGACGCCGGTCATTCTGCTCACCGGCTGGGGCCAGCGCCTGATGGCCGATGACGACTTCCCGCCCAACATCGACCGCGTCCTCACCAAGCCGCCCAAGCTGCGCGAGCTGCGGCAGACGCTGGCGGAGCTGTGCAAGCCGGATGTGCTGCGGTAGGACGCAATAATCGTGCGAGACTCGCTATATCGTCGTCCTCGTGCTTGGCACGAGCATCCACGAGTTTGCTTCATCAGCTCCAGGTCGCCCGCAGAAACTCGTGGATGGCCGTGCCAAGCACGACCATGGAGTGGACGTGCGCTATGCGCTCCGCACGAACTCCGCCCACGCCGGGTAGATGAACTGCCGCCATTTGCGGCCGTTGAAGATGCCGTAATGGCCGACGCCGGCTTGTTCCAGATGGCGGCGCCTGTCGGGGGGAATATTCGTGCAGAGATCGTGGGCGGCCTTGGTCTGGCCGAGGCCTGAGATATCGTCGAGCTCGCCTTCGATGGTCATGAGCGCGGTCTTCTTGATCGCGGCCGGCTCCACCAATGCGCCGCGGTGCGTGAAGGTGCCGGTCGGCAGCGAATGGTCCTGGAACACGTGGCGGATGGTCTCGAGGTAGAAGTCCGCCGAGAGATCCATGACGGAGAGATATTCGTCATAGAATCGGCGGTGCTCCGCCGCACTTTCTCCGTCGCCCTCGACCAGATGATTGAAGAACTCGATATGCGACTGGACGTGGCGATCGGGGTTCATCGACATGAAGCCGCTGAGCTGGAGGAAGCCCGGATAGACCCGGCGCATCGCGCCCGGATAATGCGGGGGCACCAAATCGATCACCTTGCGCTCGAACCAATCGAGGCTCTGGCTGGTGCCGACGACATTGACCTGGGTCGGGCTGACACGGGTGTCGACCGGCCCGCCCATCAAGGTGAGGCTCTTCGGCGTCGCCGCATCGCGGTCCGCGGCCATCAAAGCGGTGGCGGCGAGCACCGGCGGCGAAGGCTGGCACACCGCGATCACGTGAGTCTCGGGACCTAGCACGCGCAGGAAATCGATCACCGTGTCGATATAGTCGGCGAGATCGAAATTGCCGGCACTGAGCGGCACCAGCCGCGCGTCGGTCCAGTCGGTGATATAGACCTCATGCTCGGGCAGCAGGGTTTCCACTGTGCCGCGCAGCAGGGTCGCGTGATGGCCGGACATCGGCGCCACCACCAGCACATGCGGATCGTTACGCGGGCGCTGAAGATCGCGCGCGAAATGCAGCAGGCGGCAGAACGGCTTTTCCGCCACCACCTCCTCGCGCACCGCGACGCGCTCGCCGTCGATCACGATAGCATCAAGATCGAAAGCCGGCTTCAGCCGGCGCTGAGTGGCGCGGTCGAACAACTCGAACCAGGCGGCCGCGGCGCGGAAGCCAGTCGTGTAGGAATGCGGCAGCATCGGATGCGACATCATCTGGTGCATCCAGCGCGCCGTCAGGCGTGCCGGCGTGAGGCTCGCCAAATGGGCCTCGATCGCTTGGTAGAGCATACTGGATCCTTCCGCTCTCCAGGCCCTGGCGCAAATGCGACTCGGGTCCCGGCCCTTCCCCCCGGAAAGGACCGTGACGTTACGTAGACGCCGACTCGGGTGCAACTAGACTTTTGTATGACATGAGGGTCTGTGGCCGGAATGCATACCTATAAATGCTTCCGAATCTCGTCGGAGATCTGGTCCGGCGTCGCGTCGGGGCCGAAATGGGTGATGTATTTGCCATCACCGTCCATCAGGTAGATCAGCGTCGTGTGGTCCATGACGTACTCGTCCGGCGAGGCTCCGGGGGCCTTCTGATAGAAGATACGATAGGACTTGGCGACCTTGGCGATCTGCTCCGGTGTCCCGGTCAGCCCGACCATGCGCGGATGGAAGTTGGAGACATAATCCTTCAGCACCGCCGGCTTGTCGCGGTCGGGATCGATCGTGATGAGGATGGGGACGACGCGGTCGGCCGCCACATCCAGCTTGTCGAGCGCGCTGCTCATCACGCCGAGCGCGGTCGGGCAGGCATCGGGGCAGAAGGTGAAGCCGAAATAGATCAGCATCAGCTTGCCCTTGAAGGTCTGGTCGGTGACCTGGTTGCCGTTCTGATCAGTCAGCTCGAACGGCCCGCCGATCAGCGCCTGGCCGCTGATGGTGTCCGGCGCCATGCGCTCCATCGCCAGCCGATAGAGCAGGACACCGCAGAGGATGAGCACGGCAAGCAGGAAAGCGGTAAGCGCCCGCCGTGTCCAAATGGAATTCATCGTCGGCCTAATAGGGCTGCAGGCTCTTGAGCAGGGCCTGGGTGTTCGGGTTCTTGAACTTGTTCTCCATCACGATGCCGCGCGGGGTCGCGCCCTGGCCGTAATAAGCGTGGTTCCAGTCGTCCTTCTTGATGATGCCCGCGCCTTCGAACGAGACGCCGCCGAACAGGCCGGCGGTCTTGGCGAAGGTGTAGACGTCGGCCTGCATGTTGGTGGTGGTATCGGCGCCGATGCCCTTGCCGATGGGACCGACCGCGATCGACATGTCGCCGCCGAACTTGAGCTGGTTGGTCAGCACGGCGTTCAGCGCCTTGTCGCTCATAATGGTGAGCACGACTTCACTGACCTGGCCGCCGATCTGCAGGCCGAGGCTGCCGGCCACCAGGTCGTAGAAGGCCGGCTGGCTCCAGCCGTCGGCACCGCGCGCCGACAGCACGCCATAACCGCCTTCGGCGCCGAGGATGAAGCCGCCCTTGTAAAGCTCGGGGAAGATGAGGACCGCCTTGGCCCGTTTCATGTAGCCCGGCAGCTCGCCGAACTCGACCGAGGTAATCAGCTTCTCGAAGCTGATGCGCGCCTTGTCCAGCACCTCCTGCTGCTGGGTCAGCGCCAAGGCGGCGCGCGCACCAACGAGTGCCGCGGGCGCGGTCAATCCGGCAATCATGAGAGAACGGCGGGTCAACATGGCAGCCTCCTGATGTCCCGTTAACGACTCGGGATCGCAAACCGGCACAAGCAATAGCCAGCGAAATATGGCGGCGCAATGGCCGCCCGGCCTCCCTATGCCTCACAAACCCGTCAACGTGCCCCGTCAACGTGCCAAGGCGTCCGGATGTTGATTGACCGCGACAATGCGCCACGCCGCCCCTTCGGTCGCGCCGTCCAGGTGGTCCATGCGGGTAACGGAACAGGTATTGATCGCAAAGCCCAGCGCCCGCTCCGCCTCGATGCCAAGTGCGATGGCAAGGGCGGCGCGGATGGTCCCGCCATGCACCACCGCGACAATGTCGCGGCCGGCATGCTCTGCCGTGATCCGCTCCATCGCAGCGCTGACCCGCGCGATCAAATCCTCGAAGCTCTCCCCGCCCGGCGGCCGCTCGCTGGCCGGCGCGTGCCAGAACCGGTGATAGGCCCCGTCGCGCCGCGCCTCCAGCTCGGCATAGGTCAGGCCCTGCCAATCGCCGAAATGCTGCTCCCCCAATTCGCTGGTGATGATGGGCGCCGGGACAGTCTCCGCGACGCGCGCCGCAATGATAGCCGCAGCCGTCTGGTGCGTGCGCCGGAGCTGAGAGACCAGCCACACGGCATCATGCGGCAGCGTGCCGGCGAGACGCTTGAACTGAGTTTCATCCGCGCAATCGGAATCGAGATCATCCTGGCCATAGATGCGCCCATTGACCCCGATGACGGGCGCATGCCGCACGAACCACCAGCGCGTGATGGTGTGGATCATGCGAGCGAGACGATGTTGATGAAGATGGCGAGCTGGGCGGCTTCCTGCGCGGCGCCGAGAACGTCGCCGGTGTAGCCGCCGATCTGGCGGCGCGCGACTTCGGAGACCAGGAAGGCGGCGACGATCGCGACCACCAGGCTGACCAGGGCAGCGCCGGGACCGCAGGCGAAGGCAGAGATGAGCAGCGCGATACCGAGGCCCTGATAGGTCGCGGCGGCGGATGGCTTGCCCGCCTGGACTGCGAGGCCATTGGCGCGCGCCAATGGCAGGGAGCGCATGATGATGGGAAGGGTCGCCCGGCCTATGGCATGCGCCGTGATGAGGGCGCCAGCGACCGGCCCCGGATCACCCAGGCTCACCACGGCGCTGACCTTGATCGCGGTCGAGAAGCCGAGAGCCAGCACGCCATAGGACCCGATGCGGCTGTCGCGCATGACGCTGAGCTTGCGCTCGCGGTCGCCGCGCACGCCGAGCATGTCCGCGAAATCAGCCAGGCCGTCCTCGTGCAGGGCGCCGCCTGCAATGACCGTCGCTGCCACAGCAAGCAGCGCCGCCAGCAAGCCGGAAAGCCCGACCTCCACCGCCAGAAGATAGATCAAGGATCCGATCAGGCCGACGACAGCGCCGGCCAGAGGGAATGCGCGGGCGGCTTCGCCAACCTGGCCGGCCGGCGATTTGAGCGGCAGGCGGGTGAAGAAGCCGACCGCCAGCCGGAACTCGCGCCACCATTGGCCCGGATGCCAGCCGGACTTGCTCGCGTTCTGATCAGAGATTGGGGAAGGTCTGGTTTGGTCGTTCATCGCTTTACTTATGGCCGTTCCATGCCCCGGTTGCCAGGAGCCCATATGCGGGTGCAGAACAGCACCCGCATCGCAGACTTAGCGCCCCTTTCTTAACGAACCGCCCATCAGGAGCCAATCTTGGATACCCAATCCGCCGCCAGCTTTGCCGAACTCCGCCGCATCCTGGCCGAGTTTCCGGGCCCCGACCTGGAATCCGCCACCAAGGCGGCCGAACGCGAGGTGCAGCTGACCAAGCCGACCGGCGCGCTCGCCCGGCTGGAAGAGATCGCGAGCTGGCTAGCGACCTGGCAGGGCCGGCATCCGGCGAGCGTCAATCACCCGCGTGTCGCGGTGTTCGCCGGCAATCACGGCGTCGCCGACCTGGGCGTCTCCGCTTACCCCAAGGAAGTGACGCAGCAGATGGTGCTGAACTTCCAGGCCGGCGGCGCGGCCATCAACCAGCTGTGCAAGAACGCCGATGCCGATCTGCGGGTCTATGAGATGTGCCTCGACCAGCCGACCAAGGACTTCACGCAGGGTCCCGCCCTCAGCGAAGAAGAAGCGGCGCGCGCCATGTCCTATGGCATGATGTGCGTGGAGCCGGGCATCGACCTGCTGTGCGTCGGCGAGATGGGGATTGCCAACACCACCAGCGCCTCCGCGCTTGCCGCCGCGATGTTCGGCGGCACCGGCGCCGACTGGGCCGGACCCGGCACCGGCATCAAAGGCACGCAGCTGACGCGCAAAGCCGAAGTGATCGATCAGGGCCTCACCCGCCATCGCAGCAAGTTCAATGACGGGTTCGAAATCATGCGCTGCCTCGGCGGGCATGAGCTGGCGGCCATCGCCGGCGCGGTGATGGCGGCGCGCGTGGCGCGGGTGCCGGTGCTGCTGGATGGATTCGCCAGCACCGCAGCGGCGAGCATTCTCTTGAAGGCGCATCCGGGCGCGCTCGACCACTGCCTGGTGGCGCATTGCTCGGCGGAGCCGGGGCATCGCCGGCTGCTGACAGCAATTGGCAAGACGCCGCTGCTAGATTTGGGCATGCGGCTGGGCGAGGGTTCGGGCGCTGCACTGGCGATCCCGATTGTGCGCGCCGCCGCTCTGTGCCATTCCGGCATGGCGACCTTTGCCGAGGCTGGGGTCAGCGACAAGGACTGACGATTTTCTCAGTGAGCGACGCGCCACCATCCAACGATCCCAATTTGAACGATCCAAGCGCGGCGCGCGCCTTCATCCTGGCGCGCCTGGGCTTGAGCGGTCCGCTTTGGCCGGCTGCGCGCGCGGCCGAGGAAGCCAAGAAGCTCGGCATGATCCAGATCGATTCGATCCGGGTGAACGGGTTGCGCAATCACGAGATCGCCTGGGCCGCGCGCACCGATGCGCCGGTCGCGGATCTGTACAAGCTGTTCTATCGCGACCGCGGGATGCTGGAGACGCATTATCCGCAATTCGCCACGCGGCGCGACTGGCTGCCCTGGTTCGTGAAGGATTTCGGCCGCACCATCACCAACACCGACCGGTTGCGCGAGCTGCGGCCGATGATGCGGCGGCTGAAGAAGCGCATGCGGGAGGACGGCCCGATCTCGCCCGCCGACATCGACAGCGAGCGCGTGCCCGGCGGTTTCAATACCATCAAGCTCACCACCCGCGCGCTCGACTACCTGTTCTATCTGGGCGAGGTGCAGATCGCCGGGCGCACCAAGCATTTCCATCGCCAGTTCGATCTGACCGAGAAGGTCGCGCCCGAGCTGCTCGTCAAGCACCGGTCGACACGCACCCAGCACCTGGATTTCTTCGTACGCTCCGCCGCGTCGGTCCTGAAGCTCGCAACCCGCCAGCAGCTGGCCGAGCGCACTGCGCATCACATCGGCACGTGGCGCGACGGCTGGCTGCCGGTCGCGCGCAAGGCAGTCGATCGCGCGATCAAGGATGGGGTGGTCAGCGAAGCGCCGTTTGCGCGGGCGGAGAATGGCGACCCGCTCTATGCGCTGGCCGATGATCTGGCGCAGCCGATTCCGATCGCGGATGACGTCGTGCGTATTGTCCCACCGCTCGACAATCTGCTGTTCAACCGCCGGCGCCTGACGGAGCTGTTCGGCTTTGCCTACAAGTTCGAAGCCTATACGCCGCAGCATCAGCGCCGCTTCTATTTCGCCATGCCGATTGTCTATGACCATGACCTGGTCGGACTGATCGACGCCAAGAAGGACGGCGATGCATGGCGCGTGGTCGGGCTGGATTTCATGAAGAAGGTCCCAGAGGACCGCCTGCGCCAGGCCATCCATCGCCTGGCCCGCATCGCCGGCACCGACCGCGTCGAGGCACCGGGCCTGACGCCGGTGCGGCTGCGCAAGGCCATCAGCGGCAAGATCGAGGCCTAAGATCCTGGCACACGCGGCAAAACGCCGCGATCCGGGTTTTCCCCTAGTCCGCCATGCTTGCAATTAACGAGCCGTGGCGGCGATAGTCCGGGCCGATGAGCCAGATCGCCGCAGACAGCCCCTCCGGCAGCCCACCGCGCGGTGTCGCCAAGCCGCGCCGCATGGTCGGGCGCGTGCGCCTGCGCACCGTCCTCATCATCCGCTGGGTCGCGGTGGCGGGCCAGGCGCTGACCCTGTTGGTCGTCTATTACGTGCTCGGCTTCCCAATGCAGATCGGCTGGGCGGGTGCGGCGGTGGCGGCCCTGGCTGCAGTGACCTTGGTCACTCAGGTGCGGAGGCCGCAATCGGAGCGCCTCACCGACCGGGAATCGGCGCTCTATTTCGCATTCGACATCCTGCAGCTTGCCGTCCTGCTGTACCTGACCGGCGGGCTCAACAATCCGTTCTCTGTCCTGATCCTGGCGCCGGTCACGGTCTCCGCGGCGGCGCTCTCCTATCGCAGCACGCTCAGTCTCGCCGGCCTTGCCATCGCCTGCGTTGTGCTGCTGGGAATCCAGCACGAGCCGCTGCCCTGGCCGGAAGGCGAGTTCGACGTCGCCGACATCTTCGTGGCGGCCTTCGCGATCGCGCTCATCCTCGCGGTCCTGTTCCTCACCTTCTACGTCTATCGCGTGGCGCAGGAATCGCGCCGGCTGTCGGATGCGCTGGCGGCGGCGCAGGCGGCGCTGGACCGCGAGCAGCGCGTCTCGTCCCTGGGCGCCCTGGCGGCGGCGGCGGCGCACGAGCTCGGCTCGCCGCTCGGCACCATCTCGCTGGTCGCCAAGGAGCTGGCACGCGAGCTGCCGACCGAGTCAGAGCACCGGGCCGACGCGGAATTGCTGGTGAGCCAGAGCGAACGCTGCCGCGAGATCCTGGCCGAGCTGTCGCGCAAGCCGGACCAGGAGAAGGACCATTTCCACATCCTGCCGGCGGGATTGCTGGTGGAGCTGGCGGCGGCGCCGCATGCGCGCCCGCATGTCGCGTTGCGCATCGAATTCTCGCCCGATCCGTCCGAGCCGCGCGACCCCGTCATGCCGCGCCGGCCGGAGATCATGCACGGTCTCGGCAACCTGCTGCAGAACGCCATCGAGTTCGCGCGCGAAGAAGTAAAGGTGATGATCGCCTGGACGAGGACCGAAATCACCATCGCCATCACGGACGACGGCCCCGGATTTCCGCCAGACGTGCTACGGCGCCTCGGTGATCCTTATCTATCGAGCGGCGGCGAAGGGCTGGACCAGGGCCAGCGGCAGGGCGATCATATGGGCCTTGGCATCTTCATCGCGCAGAATCTGATCGAGCGGGCTGGCGGCATCGTCAGCTTCAGCAACAACGATTATGGCGGCGCCGAAGTGCGCGTGTCCTGGCCGAGGAGCGTTCTAGGATGAATGACAAAGCGAGATCCCTGCTGATCGTCGATGACGATACGGTCTATCGCCAGCGCCTGTCGCTCGCGATGGAAAAGCGCGGATTCACGGTCCGGCAGGCCGAAAGCGTCGCCGCCGGCATCAGCGCTGCCAAGGCGGAAGCGCCGGACTACGCGGTGGTCGATCTCCGGCTCAATGACGGCAGCGGTCTCGACATCGTCAGCGAGATCCGCGATGCCAACCCGCAATGCCGCGTCGTGATGCTGACCGGCTACGGCAACATCGCGACCGCCGTCGCCGCCATCAAGCACGGCGCCGCCGACTACCTGCCGAAGCCTGCCGACGCCGACCAGGTCGAGGCGGCGCTGCTGGAAGACAAGACCGCTCTGCCCCCGCCGCCCGAGCAGCCAATGACCGCCGACCGCGTACGCTGGGAACATATCCAGCGCGTGTTCGAGCAATGCGACCGCAACGTGTCGGAGACCGCGCGGCGGCTGCGCATGCATCGCCGGACGCTGCAGCGCATCCTCGCGAAATACGCGCCGCGAGGCTGAGCAGGCCGCACCACTTCCCCACTGTTATCCCGGGCAAGCCGCCCTCGGGTCCGCGCTCTGCGCGGCCCAAGGACAGGCTCCGCGGCGCGACCCGGGACCGATACGGACCTTCAGCGTCGCGGTGACTCTGCATAGGCCCCGGCTCATCGGCCGGGGTGACAGAAGAGGAAACTACCGGCGCTAACTCGCCGCGACGGCGCGCGCACCCCCAAGCGAATCGATCAGGCGCCCCTGATACAGCGTGATGCCCAGCGCCTCGCCCGCTTTCAGCGCGTCCTCGCTGTCGACGCGGCAGAGCACCACGCGGTCGCGGCCGATGCGGCTGACTGCGGCCTTCAGCGCATCACCGCGCTGACCGCCGGCATCGTCGTAGAGGCTGGGGGTCCAGGTGATCTTGACGAAATCGAAGCCCAGCCAGTCGCGGTCGATCAGCGGCAGGTTCAGATACTTCACGCCGTCGAGCACGATCTTGTAGCCGCGCTCCTTCAGGAAATCGCGCGCGAACAGATATTCGTTGGGATCGTTCATGACATCGAGCGCCGGCAGCTCGATCGCCAAGGAGCCACGGTCCTTGATGTTCGTGACCTTGTCGAACTCCATGAACTCGGCAGCGAGGACGGTGCGGACATTGAGGTTGATCGCGGCCTTCTTCAGCATCGGGAAGAGTTCGCGCTGCGTCATCAGCGCCAGCATGCGCCGGTCGAGCGCCCGCGTCAGGTGGCGGAACAGGAAATCGTCGGCCGTGACGTTGTGGCCGGGCAGCAGGGTCTGCGCCAGGTAGTACATCGAGAAGTACAGTTCATGGAACATCGCGGCCGGGCGCAGGCCCGGCATGATCGCGTAGACATCCTGTCGGCGCAGGATGTTGGCGAGGTCGGCATGCTCGATGGCGCGCTCGATCTGCTCCAGGTGAGTTGGCCGGATCGTCGCGCCCGATGCGACGATCTGGCTCGGCGCATCCTGCGCTGACCGCTGCGCATCGCCCGGCCCGCTCTTGCGCGCCTCGTTCAGCTGCCGCACGCGGCTGAGCAGGGCGATATAGTCGCGTTCGACATTGTACCAGGTGGAGAAGGCCGGCTCCACCTCACCGCCGAACAAGGGATCTTCGGAGAACAGCGAGCGGACCTGCAAGACGTATCGATCGATGTCCTCGACTGCCGCGCCCTTGGCGACGACGATCACGTTCCTGTTGTGCATCTCGTAGATGCCGGCATCGTATCTGCGGACCAGCGGCTCCAGCGTCTTGCGCACGATGCGCAGGTGGTGGGGCTGCTGGTGATAGGGGCGCAGCAGATTGAGATGCAGCTCGCACGCCATGCGCCCGGCGCGGTGCCTGTCGAGCCGCGTGACGAAATCAAGCAACAGCTCCTCATAGCTCAGGGCGCGCGCGTCTTTGGTCTGATCATTCATGCAGCCCGCTTCCCACGGAGCGGTCGGCGCCTCATGGCGCCCCAACCTTCAGCTTGGCGGCATCATGGTAAATGAAGTGCTAAGACCGCGTCGGCGCATCATCACGCGCGGGTATCGATCGGGCAAAAGAGTTTGGCGTGCAGTTACCGCCGGTGCAGCCACCAGCCGGTCTCGTTGATTGAAAAGACCGGGTTGTAGTGCTTGATCGAATTGGCAGGCACCACCGAAGAGATCTGATTGTCGAGCAACATCGGCTGTTCCCCGACATAAACTACCAGGACCGCGTGACCCAGATTGAGGTTCAAATCCTGCAGCGCGACCACGCGCATGTCCTCGACCGGGACGCCGAGCGCCTTCAACGAGAAATACTTGGAGATGGCGTAATCCTCGCAATCGCCGTCCTTCTTCAGGAACTGGTACGGCGTCTCCCAGTAATCCTCCTCGCCCCAGTTCTTGATATCGAGGATATAGCGGTGCGCGTTGAACGCGCGGTTCACTTCACGCAGCTGCGTTGCCAGGTCCTTGCCTTGCAGGCCGGCGATGAATTCCTTCCAGCCCTTGCCGGTACAAGTGCTGCTCTCACACGGCTTGCTCCCGTCCTGGAACCGGTCGAGCATGCCGGTCCATTTCGGGAAGCGCGCTGTCTTGGCCGAGAACAGCTCGATCGAGCCGAAGATCTTGGGATATTTCCGCGCCTCGGCCGGTGCGGCGCCGAACATTGCAGCCAGCAGCACTGACGCAGCCATCATGCGGCCGAGCCATCGCGCTGCGGATCCAATCCGTGCCGGTCGTTCCATGCCTGTCGCCCTGGTTGCGCCGCAGCGACGAAAAATCGGCGCCTTCGCTTTGATCAAGCTCAACGTTTACGATTAATAAGCCGTTAATTGGCCCCGCCCCAAGATCATGTTAGGTTGCAGGAGATTGTCGCAACCTGTTCAAACGGCATCTGAGGAGCGGACATTGGTTGAGCGTGGCGCATCCCTCGCGGACGGTGGGGGAGCGAAGGGGGAACCCGCCGGCGGGATGTTCGATTCCGGAAATCCGAAACGCGGCTTCGATGCGAAGATGGTGTTTCCCGCCATCATCCTCATCGTGCTGGGCGTGGTCGGCATCTGGGCGATCAACCGGTTCGTCGATGACGAACGCCAGCGCGAGCTGACGCAGTGGCAGGTGCGCCTCGGCATCGTTGCGGACAGCCGCGCTGCCGAGGTCAATCGCTGGCTGGCCGGCAACCTCGCCGATCTCAGCGCCCTCGCCGACAATGAATCGGTGCAGCTCTATGTCGGCTCGATCGACGAGTTCGCCAAGGACCCTGCACAGCAGGATCAGGTCGAGGGCTTCCGCCAATATCTGCGCAACCTGCTGCTGGTGGCGGCGATGCGCGGCGGCTTCGGCGATCAGAACCAGGATAGCCAACCCAATTTCAACCAGGCCAAGGTCGCCTCGGGCGGCATCCTTATCATCAATAAAGAAGGCGCCGTGGTCGCCGCCTCGCCCGATGCGCCGCCGTTCGAGGGCGCGCTGAAGGAATTCGCGACCGCCGTGCCGCCGGGCGGATCTGCCACCGGCCCGCTGGCGATGGACGCGCGTGGCGAACCGACCATGACCTTTGTCATGCCGTTGTTCGCGGTTCAGTCCGACCAGGCGGTGAGCGCCCAGATCGGACGCATCGTCGGCATCAAGCACGTGGCCAAGGAGCTGTATCCCCTCTTGCGGCAGCCCGGCGACGTCACCCGGTCGGCAATGACGGTGCTGTTGACCAAGCAGGGCGACAAGGTCGCGTATCTCTCGCCGATCGAGCGGCCGGGGCAGACCGCGGAGCCGCTCGGCCTCACCATGGAATTGTCGACGGCCAACCTGGATGCCGCCTATGCCGTGACGGCCGGCAGCGGCTTCAGCGCCGATAAGAAGGATTATGGCGGGCGCAGAGTGGTGGTCGCGGCGCGCGCGATCACCGGCGCACCCTGGGTGCTGATGCATACGGTTGATTATGACGAGGCATTGGGCGCCGCCGATACGCGGTTCCGGGCCCTCACCGTGATGCTGGGACTCGCGCTGGCAGTGATCGCGATTGCCATCATCGCAGTATGGCGCCACGGCTCCTCCCGCCGCGCGGCAGAGGCGGCGACCCGTGCGCAGGTATTGGCGCAGCAGTTTGAGGCGCAGAAGGATCTGCTGCAGCTTGTCACCGACAGCCAGCCGACCAGCATCTTCATCCTCGACACCCAGAACCGCTACCGCTTCGCCAACGCGCAGGCCAGCGCCGGCGCCGGCATCACCCCGGCCGAGATGCTGAACAAGGACATCGCCGCGGTGCTCGGCCCAGCCAGCGCCAGGCGCTACCTCGAGCTCAACGACCAGGCGCTGAAGGCGGGCGCGGCCATCAACAACGTGGCACGCCTCGAATCGGACCAGGGCCGCAAGGTGCTGCAATCCGAGCATATCCCGCTCAAGGAACGCTCCGGTGCGACCGCCGGCGTGCTGACCGTCGAGCATGACATCACCGACGTGGTGACGGAGCGCGAGAAGCGCGCGCGCACCTTGCAGAACCTGGTCAAGACCCTGGTCGGCGTGGTCGACCGGCGCGATCCCTTCGCCGCCAACCATTCGACGCGGGTCGCGCGCGTCGCCGGCGCAGTGGCGCGCGAGATGGGCCTTACCGAGACCGACACGGATACCGCGGAGATCGCGGCCAACCTGCTAAACCTCGGCAAGATCATGATCCCGCCGGAAGTGCTGGCGAAGACAGGCGACCTGACCGAGGAGGAGCGCCGCTTGTTGCGCAATTCGGTGCAGGTCAGCGCCGACATCATCCAGGACATCGAGTTCGACGGGCCAGTGGTTGAAACCTTGCGCCAGGCGCAGGAACGCTGGGACGGCAGCGGCCATCCGCGCGGGCTCAAGGGCGAGGACATCCTCCTCCCCGCCCGCATCATCGGCGTCGCCAACGCGCTGGTCGGCATGATCAGCGACCGCGCCTTCCGCCAGGGCATGTCGGTCGATGCCGCGATCGAGATCCTGTTCAAGGAAGCCGGCAAGGCCTATGACCGCCGCGTGGTCGCCGCCTTGGTCAACTTCCTCGACAACCGCGACGGCCGCCGCCAGCTCGCCGACATCACGGCACCAGGGCAATAGCTCACCACGGCAATTCCGGATCGGCGATCCGCGCGAGCCGGCGGCTGGCTGTGAGCGCGACGCCGAGGATCAGGCTGCGGCGGCGGTTGCCGTTGATCGGCTGGGGCGTTCCTTCGCGCCGGATCGAGCCGCCATGGGCGTCGGCGCAGATGAGGCCGACCTCCTCCGGCAGCAGGCCGAGCGGGAAATCCGGCTCGACCGCGAAGTAGAACCGATCGCAGAAGTCGAGATATTCGTGCCATTTATGGTCGGCGGCAAAGTCGGCGCGCGATGATTTGATTTCGACGATCGCCACCTGGCCGGCGCCGTCGATGGCAAGGATGTCGGCGCGCCGTCCGTTGCCGAGGGTGTATTCGGCGATGGCGGCATAGCCGAGGCCTTCGAGCAGCCTGGTCGCACCGCGCAGGATGCGCCCCGCAGTCGCGGGGAATTCCGGATCTGGATCGGTCATGGGCGGCATCCTCCAATGACAGCGCGTTCTTTCGCAACCGCCCTTTCGCAACTCTTGTCGCCGGCGATGGCCGCCAGTATCAAGGGCCGCGATGGACAACCCGTTGGCCGAGCCTCAATTGCGCCCTGAGACTGCCCTCACCCGGCGGCGTGGCGGTCGGGCGCGCCGGACCTTGCGGTGGCTGAGCCGCGCGCTGGCCTTGTTCATCGGCATCAGCGTGATCGTGACCGCGCTCTATAGTTTCATTCCACCGCCATTGACCCCGCTCATGGCGATCCGCCTTGCCGCGGGCAACTGGATCTCGAAGGATTGGGAATCCTACGACAACATCTCGCCCAACCTCGCGCGCGCGGTGATCACGGCCGAGGACAGCGGCTACTGCGCACATTGGGGCTTTGACTTCGAGGCGATCGAGAAGGCGCTGCGCCACAATGAGAAGTCGCGCCGCCTGCGCGGCGGCAGCACGATCAGCAACCAGACCGCCAAGAACACGTTTCTGTGGCCGGGCGACAGCAAGCTGACGCGCTATGCCCGCAAGGTGGTCGAGCCTTTTTTCACCATGCTGATCGAGCTGATGTGGGGCAAGAAGCGCATCCTCGAGGTCTACCTTAATGTCGTGGAATGGGGTCCCGGCATCTATGGCGCGGAGGCGGCGGCGCACTATCACTTCCACAAGTCGGCGGCTGCGCTGACCCGGCGCGAGGCGGCATTGCTGGCCGCCGTCCTGCCGAACCCGATCCGCTTTTCGGCCGGCAAGCCCAGCGGCTATATCTCGCGCCGGGCGGGCCAGATCCAGGCGCGGATGAATGACGTGCCGGACCCGGCTGGCGACCCCTGTATCCATCCATCGTCAAATCTGTGACTGGTCTTTTTGCATTTGTCACAATAGGGTGTGTTCGATGGGCCGGATTAACTATGCTGAACTTTGATATTCCTGGATGAGTCGCCCGGATAAACCAAATATCCACAATCGCGGCGGACAATGCATCTTTGGCCTTCAGACGTGCCGGGGAATTTGCCCGGGAGCATGCCGGGGGACGGCTTGGCCAAACGGTAAATGAGCGATTCCAGCGATGGTCACGACGATCGGATGACGGAACGCGGCCAGTCCATTGAAACCCATGACGCCGAGCAGCGGCAGACCCGCCGCGCGCTTGCGGCGCTGGTTGTCTTCGTGCTCGCGCTGGCTGCCATCGGCGCCGGCGCCGCGAGCTGGCAGCTCTATGAATCGGAATATGATGGCAGCCGCGCGAACCTGCGCCGCTTCGCGCGTGCCGTCACGGAACAAACCGGGTGGGAGCTGCGTCAGCTCGACACCGTTCTGCAGCTTACCAGCACTTGGCTCGGGCGGTCGGAGAAGCTCGACGCCTATAGCTCCTCTCGTCTGCAGGAACGGGTCCAGCCGCGGCTGACCGCCCTGCCCGCCGTCCAGAGCATCATCGTCAGCAGCGATGAAGGCACGTTGCGCATGGTTACGCGCGACAGCACCGCCTTGCCCACCACCGGTTTCGATCCGCGGCCGCTCTATGACTATTATCGCAGCCACCCGGAGGCCGGCCTCACCATCGGCGCGCCGTTCCGTCTGGCGGGCGCCAACAGCGTGGCCTTTCCAATCAGCCGGCCGATCATCACCGGCAAGGGCAAGCTGACTGGCGCCGTCACCATTGTGATCGACGCGCCGGTCTTTGCCGAGCGGTTCCGCCTGGTGCGGCCCGCGATCGACCACCACGTCGCGCTGATGCGGATCGACGGCATCCTGATGATCGACGATGCCGGACGCACGGGAACCGCGCCCAAAGGCTTCTTCCTGTCGGCCGATGCGGCGAATTTCGCCGGCGAAGGCGACCGCGACAAATGGACTCCCGCCGATGGCACGCCGAGCATCGCCTATCTGCGGCCGGTGAAGGATTTTCCGCTGATGGTCGCGGTCTCGCTGCCGCGGTCGGTGGTGGCGGCGAATGCGCGGCCCGGACTGGTGCTGATCTCCGGTGTCATCGCCGCAGCCGGCTTCGGGCTTGCCTTGATCGCCGTCGTGCTGGGGCGACGCATCCTCTTCAGCCAGGCAAGACTGCGCCAGCAGCGCGATTTCGTGACGCGCGTGCTGGATTCCGCCGATGTCATCGTATTCGTCCAGGATGCGAGCGGACGCCTCATCAGCTGCAACGCCGAGGCGGAGAAGCTGGGCTATCGTCAGGCGGAACTGTTCGCGCTCGATCCCTTCGTGCATCTGGTGCCGCGCGACGAGCAGGAAAAGGTCGACGCCGCGCAGCGCCGGGTGCGCAGCAGCACCTCCTCCGAACCGTACGAATGCCACCTGCTGACCCGCGCGGGAGAGCGGCGGCTGATCCGCTGGTCCACGACCAGCCTGCCTGATGCGGGCGGCAGGCGTAACTGGATGCTGAGCGTCGGCACCGACGTCACCGAGGAGCGCGAGCAGCAAGACGCGATCGCGCGCAACAACGCGATCATGGATCGCGCGCAGTTGATCGCTCATATGTGCTATTGGACCGCGCGGCCGGATTCTGCTTCCGCCCAATGGTCCGATTGCACCTTCACCTATTCCTCGAACCTGGAGGAAGTGTTCGGGCATAGCCTGCAGGACATCGACCTGCCGCTGGCGCAATTCATCCAGCGTTTCGTCCATCCGGATGACCAGGCGGAAATGGCCGAGGCCTATCGCCAGTTCTATGAAGGTAATGAGCAACGCTTCGCCATCACCTTCCGGCTGAAGCAGCGCGATGGCGGCTATCGCTACATCCGCGACTTCGCGGAGAAGCGCGTCGAAGTCGGCAACGGCGTGATGGAACTGGTGGGCATGTCGCAGGACGTGACCCAGCAGATGGCGGCCGATGCCATGCTGCGCGAGAGCGAGATCAAGCTCCGGCGCGCCCATCGCCTGGCCAAGCTGTGCTACTGGACCTATGACCCGGTCGCGGCGACCGGCGGCGGCAGTGACCGGCTGGTCTTCTCGGGCGATGCCGAAGAGATCCTGGGCGCGCCCGCCGACGAGCTCAACCGCGCTACCAGCAGCCCGCTCATCGCCATGTCGCATCCGGAGGATCGCGACCGCATCCTGGAGGAGTGGCGCGCCTTCATGGCTTCGCCGGAGACCAGCTGGACCTTCGAATACCGCTTGGCGCGTCCCGACGGCGAGATTCGCGACGTCAGCGTCTCTGCAGAAAAGGTGGTGAGCGACCGCGGGCCGCTCGGCCAGGTCATCGGCGTGGTCCAGGACATCACCGACCGCAAGCGCAGCGAGCTGGCGATCGCGCGCAACGAAACCTTGCTGCGCCACGCGCACCGGCTGTCGCGCGTCGGCTATTGGGTGTGGGAGCCGCGCGATGTCGCGCAATCCTCCGATCGCGGCTGGCTGCATGTCTCGACAGAATTCAGTGATATTCTGGGCGCGAAACCCGAGGATGTCCCGCTCGAGGAAACCGACCTGGTGCGGAAATTCGCGCATCCGGACGATCTTTCCGCCGCAATGGCCGCGGTCGAAGACTTCGTGACCCGTGCGTCGGACCGCTACGGCGTCCAGCTCCGAGCCATCCGCCCCGATCAGTCGATCGCACATCTGCACATGGAGGCGGAGCGGCTACGCGACTCGCAGGGCCGCATCCTTTACGAGATCGGCGTCATGCAGGACGTCACCGAGCAGCGCGAGCGCGAGATCGAGCTGATGACGGCGAAGCGCACCGCCGAGATCGCCAATCGCACCAAGACCCAGTTCCTCGCCAATATGAGCCACGAGCTCCGCACGCCGCTGAACGCCGTCATCGGCTTCTCGCAGCTGATCCGCGACCAGTCGTTCGGGCAGATCCCGGAGCGCTACGTCACCTACGCCGACGACATTAACAGCAGCGGCAAGCTGCTGCTCGCCCTCATCAACGACATTCTCGACATGTCACGCATCGAAGCGGGCCAGCATAAATTGACGGAGGAAGTCATCTCCGTCGATTCGGTGATCAGCGATTGTGTGCGCATGGTGGCCTCGAAGGTCGCCGATGGCGGCGTCAGGCTGATCGTCGAGAACAAGGGCGCCTTGCCGCCGGTGCGCGCCGACGAGCGGGCATTGAAGCAGGTGCTGCTCAACGTCCTCTCCAATGCCGTCAAATTCACGCCGCAAGGCGGCTCCGTCACCGTGGCCGCGCAGCGGATCACGAGCGGCACCCTCGACATCAGCATCAGTGATACCGGCATCGGTATCGCCGAAGAGGTGATCAAGGACCTGTTCCTGCCGTTCCGTCAGGCCGATTCCTCAATCAGCCGCCGCTTCGGCGGCAGCGGCCTTGGCCTCGCCATCAGCAAGAAGCTGATGGAACTGCATGGCGGCGAGATCTCGATCGACAGCCATCCCGGCCGCGGCACGTGCGTCACCTTGCACATGCCGGCGGAGCGCATCGTCGACGATTCCGACGCCTCGGCGCGCCTGCAGGCGTAGAGCATCTTCCGCCGCAGTGGACACTGGTTCAGCCTAGAAAGTGCAACTTGAGCAGCAAGCCTAGGGATACCGATCCTCCACCACCAGCACCCAGGGCCGGTCGCCGCTCGGCGGCAGCAAGCCGTCGGCGCCGACCTGGCGCACGGTCCTGGAGACCGAGTTGCGCACGTTGCCGCCGATGCTTTCGAGCCGGCCGCCTTGGTTGACCATCACCAGATCGCAATGCATCGGCGTGCCGTCCGGGATATCATCATAGGCGGGAATGCTGGCGCCGGCCCGGGTGGCGCAGATGAGATCGCCGGGGCGCGGGGGAAACAGCTTTGCATCGTGCAGCACGAAGCGCGCCGTTGCCTCGGTTTCAGTGAAGGCGATGGCGCGGAGATAGTCGGCATGCAGGCGGCTCGGCTTGAACAAATCCGGTGGGACACCCGCCTCCAGCAGCAGCCAGGAGATGAAGGCCGCGGACCAGGGCTTGTCGCAATCGAAGCCCGACCAATCCTCGTCCACGCTGCGCCAATATTCGCCGATACGGGGCGAGCCGCGCCGTTCATCCTCCCAGATCCCCACCGGGTCGATGCGCTCGCGGCCATTTTCCAGGTAGATTGTCTGGCCGCCGAACGCATTCCATTCCGCATCCGCCAACCTTAGGATGTTGCCCTTGACCAAAGCGGGATCGACCGGCGGGCGACGCACCGCAGGCTGGATCGCGCAGGCAGCCAGCACCGAGCCCGACAGAGCCATCAGACAAAGTCGCCGCCAGATTCCGATCATGATTCCCCTCCCGCTTCGCAGCATGCCGAGACTGTCATGAAGCTTCGTATTTTGGCAGTGGGCCGAGCCAAGTCGGGGCCGGAGGCCGACCTCATCGCCGAATATCGGAAGCGCTTGCACTGGCCCCTCGCCATCGAGGAGGTCGAAGAGAAACGCCCTCTGTCCGGCGCGGAGCTGAAGGCGCGCGAAGCCGCTTTGTTGCAGATCGCGATCGACCGGGCCGCGGCCAAGGCGGGGGGCAGGCCGGTCCTGGTTGCGCTCGACGAGCGGGGGAAGAGCCTGGGCAGCCGCGACTTTGCCGCCCGGCTCAAGGCGTGGGAGGACCAGGGCGCGCCCGAGATCCTGTTCATGCTGGGCGGCGCGGACGGGCTGGCGCCTGAAATGCGGGACCAGTCGGCCTTCGTGCTGTCGCTGGGGCAGATGACTTGGCCGCACCTGCTGGCGCGTGCGATGCTGGTCGAGCAGATCTATCGTGCGCAACAGATCCTGGCGGGGCATCCGTATCACCGCGATTGAGGGCAAAATGACGGCTTGGGGGAAACATCACATGCGCCAGTTTCTGGCGGGCATGGCATTGGCAGCGGCGGCCCTGCTGGGCGGATGCCTGGCCGAATCGGAGCATCCGGTCACCGCCGCTGATCCACAGAAGAATGATCCACGCCTGTGGGGCACGTGGCTGTCGCAGGAGGAAGATGGCTACATGGTGGTCGACGTATTCGCGACCGAGGCCCATACCTTGCGAATTTCTATCGCGGAACACGGCGTCGAAGGGCTGGGGGATGTGGATATCTATGACGCCCATGTCACGCAATTGCCGTCGGGCGACTATCTCAATGTCATGGGCGCTGAGACGGAAGACGGTTATGTGCTTGTCAAATATAAGTTCAAAGGAACTGACCAGCTGTCGGTATGGTCAACGGAAAATGACAAGCTGGTCCAGGCGGTGAAGGACGGAAAGCTCCCCGGAACGGCCAAGCCGGAAGGCGGCGACGTCGATGTGCGCATCACCGCAACTTCGGAGCAGTGGCAGGCATTCCTTGCCAAGGCGCCCAAGGAATTCTTCGGCGAGCCGACGATGTTCAAGAGAATCGGCCCGGCCTATGTGGAACAACAGTGACGAATAGCGAGCAATGACGAACCCAAGCAAAAGACCCAAGCCTATCGTCCTCTGCATTCTGGACGGCTGGGGCCATCGTCCGCAGCACGACAACAACGCGATCGAGCAGGCCAAGACCCCCGCGTGGCACGCGATGATCGCCGAATGTCCGCACGCTCTGATCGACGCCTCGGAGCTGCATGTGGGCCTGCCGGAAGGGCAGATGGGCAATTCCGAAGTCGGCCACATGAATCTCGGCGCCGGGCGCGTGGTGATGCAGGATCTGCCGCGGATCGACCTGGCGGTCGCCAACGGCAAGCTGGCCAGCAACCCTCTGCTGCACGATTTCATCGGCAAGCTGAAGCAGAGCAAAGGCACCTGTCACCTGATGGGCCTGCTGTCGCCCGGCGGCGTGCATTCGCATCAGGTGCACCTGATCGCGCTGGCGAAAGCCGTGAGCGGCGCGGGTGTTCCGGTTGCGCTGCATGCCTTCCTCGACGGCCGCGATACGCCGCCCAGCAGCGGCAAGCAATATGTGGCGGAGGTCGCCGCCGCGCTCTCCGGTCTCGCCAACGTACGGTTCGGCACCGTTGGCGGCCGCTATTTCGCGATGGACCGCGACAAGAGATGGGAGCGCGTCGAGCTGGCCTACAACGCCTTCTTCGGCGATGCGCCCTACAAGGCACCGAATGCGGTGGCCGCGGTCGAGGCGGCCTATGCGCGCGAGGAGACCGATGAATTCGTGAAGCCGACCTTGATCGAGGGCTTTGCCGGCATCAAGGACGGCGACGGTTTGCTCATGGGAAATTTCCGCGCCGACCGCGCGCGGCAGATGCTAACCACGTTGCTGGATCCGGCCTTTGACGGCTTCGCGCGCCGACGCATCGCGAAGTTCGCGGCGACCTTAGGGCTGGTCGAATATTCGACCGCGCTCGCCAAGTTCATGCCGGCCCTGTTCCCACCGGCGGAGTTGAGCGACACGCTGGGCGAGATCGCGTCCAAGGCCGGAATGAAGCAGCTGCGCATCGCGGAGACCGAGAAATACGCGCACGTCACATTCTTCTTCAATGGCGGCGAAGAGCGGCTGTTCCCGGGCGAAGAGCGCATCCTGGTGCCCTCGCCCAAGGTCGCGACCTATGATCTGAAGCCGGAGATGTCGGCGTACGAAGTGACCGACAAGCTGGTGGCGGCCATCGAAGCGGATACCTTCGACCTCATCGTCGTCAACTTCGCCAATACCGACATGGTCGGCCATAGCGGCAATCTGGCCGCTGCGATCAAGGCGGTGGAGGCGGTCGATCGCTGCCTCGGCCGGCTGCGCAAAGCGGTCGAGGCCAAGGGCGGCGCGATCCTGATCACCGCCGATCACGGCAATGCGGAGATGATGAAAGATCCGGTGACGGGAGAGCCGCATACCGCCCACACGCTGAACCGCGTGCCGGTGATCGTGGTCGGTGCCGCCGGGCGCAAGGTGATCGACGGCAAGCTGGCCGACGTGGCGCCAACCCTGCTGGAGCTGATGGGGCTGCCGAAGCCCGCCGCGATGACCGGTCATTCGCTGCTCGCCCCCCGCGAGGATACGCGCGCTCGTGCGACTGCCTGATCCGCGCTTGCTGCGGTGCGGATGTGCGCTGGCCCTGTTGCTGGCCGGCGGCGATGCGGCATGGGCGCAATCCCCCGAAGACCTGCAGCAGATCCAGGAGCAGATCGACCAGGGCAAGATCGAGGCCAACGAGCTGAGGCAGAAGGCCGACGAACTCGCGCAGGACGTCGCGCGTCTGCAGCAATCGCTGGTCCGCTCGGCGGCCGAGGTGCAGGACGCCGAATCCGAAGCAACCAAGCTGGAGCATGAGCTGGCGGATCTATCGGAGCGCGAGAAGACCAGCACCACCGATCTCGACCTCAAGCGCCGGCAATTGAGCGAAACTTTGATGGCACTGGAGCGGCTGTCGCTGCGGCCAGCGCAGGCGGCCTTCTTCTCCGACCGCACGCCGGTCGACGAGGCGCGCGCTGCGATCCTGATGGCGGCGGCGACCCAGGCGCTCGATCAGCGTGCGCGGCAATTGCAAAGCGATCTGGCGGAGATCCAGGAATTGCGCGAGCTGGCCGCCGCCCGGCAGGAGGAACTGGCCGCGTCGGTCGATCGCCTGGCGCAGGAAAACCAGCATCTGGCCGCACTGCTCAAGGAAAAAGCCCGGCTCCAGGAAGCGACCCTGGCCCAGAGCGAGGAACGCAAGCAGCGCCAGGCCCAGCTGGCCGACCAGGCGAAGAGCCTCAAGGACCTGCTCGACCGGCTGGAATCCGCGCGGGCCGAGGAAGAGGCGCGGCAACAAGCCGCAGCGATCGAGGCCGCCAGGAAGGCGGCGGAAGCGGCGAAAAAAGAGGCAGAACGCCTGGCCGCCGAACGGCAACAGGCTGAACAGGAAAGGGAACAGAAGGGGAGCAAGGAAGCCGAGGCCAGCGAGGAGGAAGCTGGGGAGCAGATGGCCGCGATCACGCCGCAGCTTCCCCCCGCCATGCGGCTGCAGCCCCCGCCGGCCGACCTGCCGGCCTTTCCGAGGCAGCCTGGCGGGCTGATCCGGCCCGCGCGCGGGGAGATTGCGGCGAAATTCGGGCAGAGCACCGATGCCTTCGGCGAAGGCAAGGGGGTGGTCATCGCCACCCGTGCCGGCGCCCAGGTGGTGACCCCGTTCGATGGCCAGATCGTGTTCGAAGGGCCGTTCCGGTCCTACGGCCAAATATTGATCATCGAGCACCGCGGCGGCTATCATACGGTCCTGGCCGGCCTTGCCCATGTTGACGTCGTCGTCGGGCAATGGTTGAAGGCTGGCGAGCCGGTGGGTGCCATGATTGAAACCACGCAAGGACACCCCCAGCTTTATGTCGAATTGCGTCGCAGCGGACAGCCGTTCGACCCGGCCCCCTGGTTTAAGTGATCAGTAAGGCCGCCCCCACGATACTGCCCACCCGACGAGAGGCAGATGTCTCGCACTTCACAGAAGGTCGCTAAGCGAATGTTTCGAACCTCACTTCTCGCCGCCACCGCGCTGGCTGCCGGCATCACCATCGGCGCCGTCGCGTTCCATGCATCGAGCGTCCGCGCGCAGGCCGCATCATCACCCAACACCTATGAGCAGCTGAACCTGTTCGGCGAGGTGTTCGAGCGCATCCGGGACAATTACGTCGAGCCGACCGACGATGAGAAGCTGATCGAAGCTGCGGTCAACGGCATGTTGACCTCGCTCGACCCGCATTCGAGCTATCTCAATCAGAAAGACTTCGGCGATATGCAGGTCCAGACCAAGGGCGAGTTCGGCGGCCTTGGCATCGAAGTCACGATGGAAGACGGCCTGATCAAGGTGGTCTCGCCGATGGACGGGACACCGGCGGCGGAAGCCGGGCTGCAGCCCGGCGACCTCATCTCCGCGCTCGACGGCCAGCCGATCATGGGGCTGTCGCTCAACGACGCGGTCGAGAAGATGCGCGGCGAAGTCGGCTCCGCGATCAAGCTCACCATCATCCGCGGCAATCAGGATCCGTTCGAGGTGACGCTGAAGCGCGCCGTGATCGCGGTCAAATCCGTGCGCTGGGAACTGGAGCAGGGCAATGTCGGCTATGTCCGCATTTCCAGCTTCAGCGAAAAGACCGATAGCGGCCTCAAGGACGCGCTTACCAAGCTGAAGGAAGCGACCAAGAACGACCTGCAGGGCCTCGTGCTCGATCTGCGCAACAATCCGGGCGGCCTGCTCGATCAGGCGATCGCGGTGTGCGACGATTTCATGGAGAAGGGCGAGATCGTCTCCACCCGCGGCCGCAAGAGCGAAGAGGCGCAGCGCTGGAACGCCGAATCCGGTGATCTGATGGGCGGCAAGCCGATCGTCATCCTGATCAATGGCGGTTCGGCCTCCGCCTCGGAGATCGTCTCCGGCGCGCTGCAGGATCAGCGGCGGGCGATCGTGCTCGGCACCAAGTCGTTCGGCAAGGGTTCGGTGCAATCGATTATCCCGATCCCGAACCATGGCGCGATTCGCCTCACCACCGCGCGCTATTACACGCCGTCCGGCCGCTCGATCCAGGCCAAGGGCATCGAGCCCGACATCGAAGTCCAGCAGGCAAAGGTCGAGGCCTTGGGCCCGGAGAAAGGCACGCATGAATCGGATCTGCGCGGTGCCTTGTCCAATCCCGACGACAAGACGAACAACTCGGAGCAATTGCCGGCGGAGACCCAGGGCGTCCAGGAGCAGCAGGAGCCCGCAAAGCCAGCTGACAATGCCGCCAAGACCCAGGCCAAGCCGGAGGACAAGGAGCCGTTCGTCGGTTCGGAGAAGCAGCAGATCGCGCGTCCGACCGAGGATTATCAGTTGGCCCGCGCGCTCGATCTGCTGCGCGGCCTGTCGCTGCTGCAGAAGCAAGCGGCAAACTAGGAGGCACTTTCCTTGCGTTCACCGGGGTCGCCACAGTCCGTTTCCGGGCTGTTCGGCGGCCCCGGTTTTCTTGTGATCTGCCTGCTGGTGATCGGGATCGCGGGCGGCATTGCCTACATCGCCCTGAGCGGCGGACTGGGCCAATTGGGTCCTGCGACCATCAGCCTGCCCGGCGCCGACGTTCCACAAGCGCAAGGGCCGGCCCAAAGGACGCAGTTGCAGTCCATGCCGGCGGCGCCGGTCGCCAAGGAAACCACAGTTAGCGTTGCGATCGAGGAGGACATCTCGCCGTCCGACCTGCTGGCCAGATATCCGCCCGATCCCGGCGCAGCGCTTTCCGAGGGAGGCGGCGACCAGGCGGCGTGGCGGCGATTCGGCCGGCCCAGCACGGTTTCCGCCGAAGCGCCGCGCGTCGCGCTGGTCATCACCGGCCTCGGCCGCGAGCGCACCGATACGGTGCGCGCCATCACCGGCGCGCCGCCGGAAGCGAGCCTAAGCTTTGCCGGCGATGCACCCGATCTTGCCGCGTGGATTGCGGCGGCGCGCGCCTATGGACACGAAGCCTTGCTGGATCTGCCATTGCAGGAGGACTCATCGGATGATGGCCTCGCGCGCCAGTTCAGCCCCGAAGAAAATCTGCGGCGGCTGGATGCCATGCTTGCGCGCGCGCCGATGATTGCAGGCGTTGCCGTCACCGGAGGCGAATCATTTCTGGCGGATGCCACTGCATTGCAGCCGATCCTGAAACATCTGCAGAAAGCCGGCCTTGCCATTATCGGCATGCCGGTGACCGCGCCGCTTACTCTCGCCGCCGACGACACGATCGCGGGGCAGGCGGCGGAGCCGGATATCGAGCGGTCCATCCAGTCCGTCATGGCGCTGGCCCGCCGCCGCGGTGCCGCGCTCGGCATCGTCGATTCATCGAGCACCGCGACTCTGTTTCCAGCCTGGCAGCGCGCTCTGGTCGGGCGCGACGAGATTTCGCTTGTGCCCATGAGCGCCTTGGTCAAAGAGTAGACAATTAAACCTAGTGAATCTTCATTCCGTGGAATATCCGCCGCCACCTACCTTGACCACCGAACAGATTGCCCAACTGCCGTACAGGCCGGGCGTCGGCATCATGCTGGTCAATCAGAAGGGCCAGGTGTTCGTCGCGCAGCGCATCGATAATCCCGGCCCCGCCTGGCAAATGCCGCAAGGCGGCATCGACACGCACGAGGAGCCGCTGCAGGCCGCCTGGCGGGAAATGCATGAGGAGATCGGCACGGACCGCGCCCGCTTCATCGGCGAGAGCCGCGATTGGCTGACCTATGATTTGCCGGTGGAGCTGGTGCCGCTCTTGTGGAAAGGAAGGTTCCGCGGCCAGCGCCAGAAATGGTTTGCATTCCGGTTCCTGGGCACCGACCGCGACATCAACATCGCGACCGAACATCCCGAATTCTCGTCCTGGCGGTGGGCCGAGCTAGCCGAGCTGCCGGACCTGATCGTGCCGTTCAAGCGCTCGCTCTACGAGGCCCTGATAGCGGAATTCGCGCCTCTCATCCGGCACTGAATTGGCGGCACTGAATTGGGGTCGACAGCAGCGCCCGCGGCCGCTACCAAAGGCCCAATTTTCGTAAGCAGGAGATCATCATGGCCAAGCTCAAGGTCCACGACGTCGCGCCCGACACGCTGAAGACCCTCACCAAGGCGGTGATGTCGACCGACCGCGGCGACATCACGATCGAGTTCTATCCCGACGTGGCGTCCAACACCGTCGCCAATTTCTATACGCTGGCGAAGGACGGCTTCTACGACGGGCTGAAGTTCCACCGCGTCATCCCCGGCTTCGTCGCCCAGGGCGGCTGCCCGAATGGCACCGGATCCGGCGGCCCGGGCTGGGAGATCGCGTGCGAGCTGAAGGGCAATCCGCACAAGCACGTCGAAGGCTCGCTCTCCATGGCGCATCGCGGCCGCGACACCGGCGGTTCGCAATTCTTTCTGGTGCTGGAGCCGCAGCCGCACCTCGACAACAATCACACCGTCTTCGGCAAGGTGGTGGACGGGCTCGAAGTCATGCACGCCTTGAAGCAGGGCGACAAGATCAAGACCGTGAAGTTCGCGGCGTAGAATGCGGCGGCGAAGAGCATCCGCGTTCCGATGCCCTTCCTAGCCCTCTGGCGCACCAGACGAGCTATTCGGCGGCTGGCGCGCCGGCGTTGTCGGAAGGCCCAAGTTGTGAGCTTCGGCGCAACAGATATTGATCCGCGTTACCTAGCAATGTGGATCAAGACGAGGACTGACCGGGAGCGTGACGCCCTGCGCGCTGATCCGAACCTCGAAGCTGAATTTCGAGACGCGCTCTCGGCCGCCGGTTATCCGGCTGCGGCAATTCCGCATGTCGGCTTTGAGTTCGAATCTCAGGAAACGGTAGACCGCGACCACGCTGGCAATTGATTGCACGCGATGAAGTAGAAGTGGTGAGGCAATACTCCCGTCAATGCAGCAGCACCGCCCCCAGCGCCACCATTGCGACGGCGGCGTAGCGGCGGGGGTGGAAGCGCTCTTTCAGGATGATGGTGCTGAAGATCGCGGCAAAGATCACGCTGGTCTCGCGTAGCGCCGCCACTTGCGCCATGAAGGCCTGGCTCATGGCGTAGATTGCGATGCCGTAGGCCGCCATGGAGAGCGCGCCGCCGACGGCGCCCACTTTCCAGTGGCGGGCTACCAGCGCGAAGAACACGGGGCCGCGCCGATGCCACGCCACAAGGACGAGTACCGGCGCATCCAGCAGGAACAGCCAGACGATGTAGCCGTATTTGTCGCCGGCAACGCGCACGCCCTGCCCGTCGCACAGGGTGTAGCTCATGATGGTGAGGCCGGTGAGCAGCCCGAAGATCACCGGCCGCCATTTGTGTTCGCGATCATGGGCGCGGTCGATCGCCAGGCTGAAAATCCCTGCCGAGATCGCGGCGACGCCTAGCATTTCGGTGGTGGACAGCACCTCGCCGACGAAGATCCAGGACGTCACGCCCACCAGCAGCGGCGCCGAGCCGCGCGCGATCGGATAGACCAGCGACAGATCGCCATAGCGATAGCCGAACAGCAGGAAGATGTAATAGCCGACGTGGGTCAGCAGCGATCCTGCGAGAAAGATCCAGCTTTCCGGATTCGGGAACGAGACGAAGGGCGTGAAAGCGAGGGCGATGAGCCCAGCCATGCCCATGATCAGGGTCATGTTGACCAGGGCGTCGTCACCGAACTTGACCAGCACGTTCCAGCCGGCATGCATCACTGCCGCCAGCAAGACGAGCAAGGTCCATTCGAAGGAAAGGGTCACAGGGAGTCCGATCAGCGGCAGGGGCGTGTCACGAAAGCGTCACGATCCTCGCACGGCCGGCTGCGTCGGAGCAAATTGGTTCAGCCGATGCCGCCATAGGCCAGGGATCACCGATCCGCGACCCAGCGTTTCTTGAGCTCGTCCAGCCGCCCTTCGGGAATAGCCGCCTGCACTTCGCGCATCAGGCGGTTCATCACGGCGATGTTGTGCTGGGTCAGGAGCTGCATGCCGAGCAGCTCTTCCGCCTTGATGAGGTGATGGACGTAGGCGCGGGAGAAGTTGCGGCAGCAATAGCAGTCGCACGCTTCGTCCACCGGCGCGCCGTCTTCCTTGAAGCGCGCGTTCTTGAGATTGACGCGCTCGCCTTTCACGCCCGGCATCAGGGCCGCGCCGTGGCGGGCGATACGCGTTGGGCTGACGCAGTCGAACGTATCGATGCCCTGCGCGACGCCGGCGAAGATGTCGCGAAAGCCGCCGATGCCGAGCAGATGCGTCGGGCGATGTCGATTGAGCTTTTCCATTGCGTAGCCCACGACCTCGTCCATCTCCGCGCTGGTGCCGCCAAGCGTGCCGCCGACGGCATTGCCGAAGAACGGGCGGTCATTGACATATTCCGCTGCCTCGTGGCGGAGGTCCTGGTACACCCCACCCTGCAAAATTCCATAGAGCGCTTGGCGACCGTCATGGCCGCGATCGAACTCGGTGATGCAGCGGTCGGCCCAGCGGTTGCTGAGGCGCAGCGAGCGTTCGGTATATTTGCGGTCGGAGTGATAAGGCGTGCATTCGTCGAACGTGACGATGAGGTCGGCGCCGAGCTTGCGCTGGATGTCGATCGAGCTTTCCGGCGTCAGCAGATGCTTGCTGCCGTCGATATAGGAGCGGAAGGCCGCGCCCTTTTCGTTGATCTTCAGCAGGGTCTTGGGCCGCGCGATATCGCGCCGTCCCTTGATCTCGTCCGCAACCGAGCCATGGCCCAGGCTGAAAATCTGGAACCCGCCGGAATCGGTCAGCATCGGCCCGTCCCAGCCCATGAACCGATGCAGCCCACCCAACTTTGCCACCAGCTCCGCGCCCGGCTGCAGCATCAGATGATAGGTGTTGGAGAGGATGATCGTCGTCTTCTCATCCCGCAGCGCCGCCGGCGAGGCCGCCTTCATCGCCGCCTTGGTGGCGCAGAAGATGAAGGCGGGCGTAGCCAGCACGCCATGCGGCGTGGTGAGCCGCCCCAACCGCGCCCGTGTCCCCTTCGGGTCTTCGGCGAGGATATCGAACGCAAAGTTGGGGTAGGCAAGACTCATGCGGCCGCGTGCGCCATCGGACTGCCATCACGCGCTTCGTAGGCCCGGCGGTCTTCCTCCGGCAGGAAGTAGCGCGCGGCATAGATGGCAGGCGCTTCGAGGAACGCCATCGCCAGGCGGATCCAGTAGGTGCCGAGGATGAAGGTGAAGATGAGGGTGTAGAGATCCACGGCCTGATCGGTCTGGCCGAGCAGGCGCGGAAACACGTACCAGGCGAGGGTCGAGAACACCGTGTTATCGACCAGCGCCGAGACGGCGGTCGAGCCGCAGGCGCGCGCCCAGAGTTGCCCGCGGCCGGTCAATTTCCGGATCTTCTGGAACACGAAGATGTCGTTGAACTGGCTGATCAGGTACGAGCTGAGGCCGGAGATGAGCAACGTCGCCTGCGGCATGTAGAGCGCCTTGATGTGCTCGTCGTTCGGGAGAGCCCAGGCCATGCCCTCGCCCGCTTCCTCGGCGGTCATCGGCTTGTAGCCCATGATCAGCAGCATCATCACGGTCATCAACAGCATGGCGGAGAAGCCGAGCCACACAGCCTTCCTCGCCGTGGCGCGGCCGTAATATTCGGTCAGCACATCGGTCGCGATATAGGTCGCGGAGAACGCGACCGTCCCCAGCGGGATCGGCGAAGCGTAGAAGCTGAACGTAGCTGCCTTCAGCACCTGCACATTGGCGGCGATGATGCCGACGGCGATGAAGATGAACATGCCCGCCGCCCCGAACGGGCGCAGCATGACAGGGATGAGACTGAAGACAACGACCAGCTCGATCACGAGCATGGATTCGGTCGGCAGGGTGTTGAGGCCCGCCACCAGATCGGCAAACATTCTTTGCTCCCTTCCTCGGTGACCGGGATGACAGCCCGGGCGAGCCGAAAGGTTTCACGGGGTTACGCTCTTGCCCGCGCGTTCCGGGATGCGCCCGGTGCGAAGGCTGGTGGCCGCAGGTCCAGGCCCGCGGCGCCACCCACTCACGAAAAACCCGCGAAGCCGATCGGGCCGCGCGGGTTGTTCAAACTCTCTTCACCGGCTCAGCCGGCGCCGCGCCTCTTAGGCAGCGAGACGCTCGGCCGCCTTTTCGATGCGGCGCTTCAGGCGGCGCGCATCGGCCGGCAGCTTGGCATCGGGGGTCGACAGCAGATAGGCGTCGAGGCCGCCATTATGCTCGATCGTGCGGATCGCATTCACCGTGAGCCGGAGCTTCACCAGCTGCCCGAGCGCGTCCGACAGCAGGGAGGTCACCTGCAGGTTCGGCAGGAAGCGCCGCTTGGTCTTGTTGTTGGCGTGGCTGACGTGGTTGCCAACCTGCACGCCTTTGCCGGTGATATCGCAACGCCGGGCCATGGTAAAAATCCTTTTTCTTCAGCGGCTTCGTCAAAACAAAGGGGCCGGACAAGCGTTACCTGCCGGCCGGGGTCGCGCGGGTTTTAGAGAAGGGGGGCGCTGGCGTCAAGGTGATTCCGCTGGCGGAGGGCGGTCGCTAGTCGTCCAACCCCTTGAAAAAGCTCGAAAGCAGCGAGCGCGCGGCGGCAGCGGGCGAGGCTTTGCGCTGACTGACCTTGGTCTCCAGCCGGGCCAGCCGATTGGCCAGATCGGGGTCGGACCTCACCCGCTCCAAAAGCCCGTCACTCACTTCCTGCCACAGCCAGTTCCTGGCCTGATCGCGGCGCCGGCTTTCGAACTCACCCGTCTTGGCCGTGGCCTTGCGGAAGGCTTGGACCTTATCCCACACCGAAGCCATGCCCTCGCCCTTCAACGCCGAGCATTTGACAACGCTGGGCTGCCAGTCGGCGTGCAGCGCATGCATCAGCCGCAAGGCGTGAGCGAAGTCGGAGGCAGTGCGTTCAGCCGCGGCGGAGAGATCCCCATCTGCCTTGTTGACGATGAGGAGGTCGGCCAACTCCATCACGCCGCGCTTCACGCCCTGCAGATCATCGCCGCCGCCGGGGCTGAGGAGCAGCAGGAACATGTCGGTCATCTCCGCAACCGCCGTTTCCGACTGGCCGACGCCAACCGTCTCGACGATCACGACATCGAAGCCCGCCGCCTCGCACAGCAGCAGCGCCTCCCGCGTGCGGCGTGCGACGCCGCCCAAGGTTTCGCCGGCGGGGCTGGGACGTATGAAGGCCTCCTTGCGCTTGGCGAGCTCCGTCATGCGGGTCTTGTCGCCGAGGATGGAGCCGCCGGAAATTTTCGAGGACGGGTCGATGGCGAGGACAGCGACCTTGTGTCCCTCCTCGATCAGGTACTGGCCGAAGGATTCGATGAAGGTCGATTTGCCGACACCGGGCGGGCCCGAAATCCCAAGGCGGATCGACTTGCCGGTCTTGGGCAGCAGCAGGTCGAGCAGCTTTTCCGCCGACAGCCGATGATCCTCGCGCCGTGATTCCACCAAGGTGATGCCGCGCGCCAGCGCGCGGCGGTCGCCGGACTTTATCTTGTCGGCGAGCTCCTCGGCGCTCACTTCGCCGCCTCGACCGGCACCTTGGGCGGCGAAGCGTCGATGTCGAGCGCCTGGTCGACGCCGCGCAACTTACGCTCGGCCGCTTCCTGCTGGCGCCACCACATGGCGGCATAGATGCCGTCCTGCTGCAGCAATGCGCCGTGGCGCCCGCGCTCGGCAATCCGACCGTCGCTCAAGACGATGATCTCGTCCGCATCGACGATGGTGCTGAGGCGGTGGGCGATGACCAGGGTCGTGCGGTTGCGCGACAGTTCCTTGAGGTTGGTCTGGATCTCGCGCTCGGTCTGGGTATCCAGCGCGGAGGTCGCTTCGTCGAACAGCAGGATCGGCGGCGACTTGAGGATGGTGCGCGCGATCGCGACCCGCTGCTTCTCACCGCCGGAGAGCTTCAGTCCGCGCTCGCCGACGCGGGTCTGGTAACCGTCCGGCAATTTGGCGATGAAGTCGGAGATATGGGCCATCCATGCGGCCTGCTCGATCTCCGCGTGGCTGGCTCCGGGCTTGCCGTAAGCGATGTTGTATTCGACCGTATCGTTGAACAGCACCGTATCCTGCGGCACGATTCCGATGGCGGAGCGCAGGCTCTGCTGCTGCACGTCGCAGACATCCTGCCCGTCGATCAGGATTCGGCCGCTGGTCACGTCATAGAAGCGGAACAAAAGGCGCGAGATGGTGGATTTTCCCGCCCCCGAGGGACCGACGATGGCGAGAGTCTTGCCGGGCGGAATGCGGAAGCTGATGCCCTTCAGGATCGGACGGCGCGGATCGTAGCCGAACATCACATTCTCGAACTCGACCTCGCCCGATGTTACGTGGATGGGCCGCGCGCCCGGCTTATCCTGCACGTCGACGTCGACATGCAGCAACGCGAACATCGCCTCCATGTCGATCAGCGACTGCCGGATCTCGCGATAGACTGTCCCGAGGAAGTTGAGCGGCAGATAAAGCTGGATGAGGTACGCATTGACCAGCACGAAGTCGCCGACCGTCATCGAGCGGTCCGCGACACCATAGGCCGCCATGGTCATCATGATGGTGACGCCGATCGCGATGATGAAGGCCTGGCCGATATTGAGCGCGGCCAGCGTCGTGCGCGACTTCACCGCCGCATGCTCATAGGCCTGGAGCGCGACGTCGTAGCGCCGTGCCTCGTGCTCCTCGTTGTTGAAATACTTGACGGTCTCGAAATTCAGCAGCGAATCGACCGCCTTGGTATTGGCGCTCTGGTCGGATTCGTTCATGTCGCGGCGGTACTTGATGCGCCACTCGGTGACGCTGAGGGTGTACCAGACATAGCCGCCGATGGTCGCCGCCGTCGCCAGCGCGAACCGCCAGTCATAGAGCGCCCACAGGATGATGCAGACCATGCCGATCTCGAGCAGGGTCGGCAGCACGTTGAACAGCACGAAGAACAGAAGGAACTCGATGCCCTTGGCGCCGCGCTCGATGGCGCGGGTGAGGCCGCCGGTCTGCCGGTCCAAGTGGAACTTCAGCGAGAGGGCGTGCAAGTGGCGGAAGGTCTGCAGCGCGACATTGCGGATCGCGCGCTGGGCCACGCGGGCGAAGATGCCGTCGCGCAATTCGGAGAACAGCTGGGTCGCAATGCGCGCCAGGCCATACGCGATGAGCAGCCCGATCGGAACCGCGATGACAGCCGCCGTGCCGGACGCAGCGCCCTGCCCCACATGTGGCGACAGGACGTCCACCATGGCCTTAAATAGAATAGGGACATAGACGTTGGCGACCTTCGCGACGATCAGGCATGCCACTGCGGCGCCGACCCGCGCCCGCAGGTCCCAGCCGATGCGCGACCACAGATGCGGCAAGAGGTTCTTGACCGCCTGCCACTGGCCGACGCGCTCCGCGTTTGCCTCAATTGCCATGGATTGTCCTGACCTGCTCCCACCCCTCGCTCTCTATGTATGGCCAGGAGACGCCGGGATCAATGCTCGCCCCAACTGTCACCCCGGACGGCTGCCCATCGGGCGGCCAATCCGGGCCCATGCGATGCCCAGCAGCGAAAGTTGCCTGCAAATATCGCCCGCCTTGGGACGCCGCATAGGCCCCGGATCACGCGGCTTCGCCGCTGTCCGGGGTGACAGTTCTGCGGTCAATGCTCCGTCGCGCGGCCGAGGCTGCGGGACATCACGAGGTAGAGCTTGCCCACATCAGCGGTGATGAAGGTGGCGCTGAGCACCGATTCCGGATCGGCCGAAGCGGAATGGCTCAGCAGGTCCTCGAACTTCGCCAGGTAGCGGTCGACCATGTCCTGGAACTTATTGTCGCGCTGGTAGCGCTGCTGGATCGCCGGGATGACGTAGGAATCCTTGGTCTTGAAGAGGCGCCGCGCGAACACCGAGCGGTCGCCGTTGCGGTAGCGCTTCCACACTTCTTCCGGCACTTCGGAATCGAGCAGGTTGTGGATGTCGAGCGCGAGGCCGTTCAGCTCGTCGATCATCACCGCCGCAACTTTCAAGAATGCATCGCGGGTGGTGAGCGCCGTGGTCTGGCGCAGCTTGTCCAGCCGGTCCATCGCCGCCTGCGTCGACTTCGCGATCTCCTGCGTCTGGAGCTGAAAGCGCGCGCCGAGTTCGCTGGTGCGCTGGGTCGCGGCATCCAGGGAATGACGCAGGTTGGAGGTCTGCTTGTCGAAGCCCTGCGCGACGACAGTGGCGCGCTGGATCGACTGTTCCGCCACGCGGGTCATGCTGGAGACACGATCCTCCAATGTCACCGAAGCGGCCTGGAATTCCTGATTGAGCCGTTGGGCGGCTTCGACCAGCACCACCGAATGCTTGCCGGAGAGTTCGCTGGCGGCAGCGGATTCCGCGCGTGCCGCTTCGGCGCTTGCCTTGGCAGCGGCGGCAGCGGCGGCAAATTCAGAGGTCTGGCCCTGCAGCTGGCCGCGCACCGATTGGCCGAGATTGACGACCTGCTGCGAGAGCTGCGCCAGGTCCTGCAGCTGCACCTGGACCGACGTCTTGAGATCGTCCAACTGCCCGGTCGCGCGCTTGGCCAGCTGGGTCAAGGCTTCGCCGCCGTCGCGGAAGCTCTGCACCACGTCGCGCGCCTGGCGCGCACCTTCCAAGGTCGCGTTCTTCAGGGTCTGGGCGAGATTCTCGACCGAGCCGTTCAATGTCTCGAGCTGCGTCTCGCCTTCCTTCGCGACCTGGCCGACCAGGCCCATGCCCTGCGTCAATGAATCGTTGAGGTCGTGCTGGCGCAGCAGCGAACGGTCGATGACCGCCGTCAGGCTCTCTGTCTGCTGGACGAGGCTCTGACCAACCTCCTCAAGGCGCCGGCGCGCGACGTCGGCGGCGCCCGCCAGCTGCGCGGCCTGGCCCAGATGCAGCTGCGCCAATTGATCGGACTGGCGCGCACCTTCTGCCGCGGCCTGGCGCAGGGTCTCGCACTGCGCTTCTACTTCCTGGCGGATGACGGTGGTTTTGGCGGCGGCCGTTGCGGTTGCGGTGTCGAGATCCGAGATCGATTTGCGCAGCATCTGATTGAGCGTGCCGGCGCCATCAGTGGCGCGGGCCGACGCGTCCATCAGAGCGGCGGTATCGGTGCGGAAGGAATTGGCGATCGACTGCGCTTCGACGGCGACGCGCTCCGCCACCTTGCCCACATCGTCGATCTGGGCCTTGAGATTCTGGCGGATATCCAGAGTCGCGGCATTGGTCTTCGCCAGCGCGGCCTGCAGATCGTCGCTCTGCCGCTGCAATGTCTGGCCGAGATCGATTGCCCGTTCCGCCGCCGCTGCGCCCGCCGTCTTCAGCCCGGCGGCATGGCGGTTGATCAGGCCTTCGATCGTGCTCGCAAGATCCTCGACCTGGCGCTGCAAGCCGCGGCTCGCTTCGGAGGCGCGCTCGGTCAGTTGCAGGCCGGCGCGGCTCGCCTCCTGCGCTTGCTTCGAGAGAGCATCACGCATGGCGATGGCGACGTCGGCCGCCTGGGCCGCAGCCTTGCCGAGCGTCACGGCCTGCGAGTTCGCGGCGTCCGACAAGAGCTTGCCGCGATCGACCAGGTCCTGGAACAGGGTCTTCACGGTCTCGGTCTCGCCACCGAGATTCTTGGTCGCCTCGGTCGCAGCCTGCGCCGCGACGTCCTTGAGATGCGCGGCCTGGCGCTGCGCTGCCTCTTCGAAGCTGGCGACGATATCGGCGAGGCCCTGGCCCGTCAGCTCGGCCTGCACCTTTGCGGAGGCGCTGAGGCCGTGGGTCTGTTGCACCAGGCCGGCAGCGGTCGCGGCGATCTCCTGCGCCTGCAGCTTCAGGGCGGATTCGAGATATGCGCCCGCCTGCTTGGCGGCGGCGATCAGCTCGTCGCGCTGCGCGACGGTCGCGGTCTGCAGCTCCTTGATGCGCGTGCCGATCTGCTCCGCTGCATTGAGGAACTCGTCCGATTGCCCGCGCATCAAAGTATGTAGTGAACCCGCCGCCTGCTGCGCCATATCCTGCAATCGAGTGTTCGCGGACAGCATGGATTGCTCGAGCGACGTCGAGCGCTGCTCCAGTTCGTTGGCCGCCATGCGCACGGCAAGCAGATGACGGTCCAGCTGCTCCTTCAGTCTTGCGCCGGCCTGGTCGGTGGCTTCGCCCAGCCTGTCGCCATGCGCCTGCGCCATGCTGGAAAGATCGCCGGTGCGGCGGATCAGGCTGTCGACCACCGCGCTCAAGGCCTGCGAATGGCCGTCGAGCTGGCCGCGCAAAGATTGCGCGGCGCGGTCAGCCGCATCCGACAACAGACGGCTTTGGCCCGCCGCTGCGTCGGCGAGCGCCGCGGCGCGCCGGTCGATCTCCTGCAAGGCCGTCGCGATCGAATCGCCGTAATTGCTGATGGCGGAACGCCAATGTTCGGCCGCCCGCTGCTCCAGCGAGCGCATGCGGTCGCTGTGCTCGGTGAGGCGTTCGCCAAACCGGTCGGCGCCGTCCGCCGCGATCTGGTTGGCGCGCTTGCCATGCGCCTCCAGCTCTTCGCCCAGATTGGCCGTGCGCTTCTCAAGCGATTGCACCAGCTCGGAGAGCTTGCCGTGCTGTTCGCGCCAGGTTTCGCCGAGCGCCATGGTGTGCAGCGCCATGCGCTGGCGCAAGGCATCGCCGGCCTGCTCGCCGGCGGCAACCAGCTGGTCGCGCTGCTGGCCGATCTGCTCGGAGAGCTTCTCGAGGCGGGCGGCGGCGGCTTTGTCCAACTCGTCAAGCTTGGATTCCTGAGCGGTCACATGTGTGGTGATGCGCTCGCCGGCCTGATCGATAATGCCGGTGATCCGCTCCGACTGCTTGTCGACCGCGGCGGCCAGTTTGGTGTTGCGCTGGTCGACTTGCTCCAGATGCTCGTCGAGCTTGGCCGCTTCCTTGCGCAGCAACTCGGCGAATTTTTCCGAGCCGCGGCTGGCGGAGCCTTCCAGGATGATGCCGTGACCGCGGATCGCGGCCGCCAGCTCATCCGCTTTCTTGGCGGCGAGCTGCGCCAGCTCGTCCAGCTTGGCCTCGTGGCCTTCGATATGGGTGCGGAAGCGCTGCGAGGCGGCATCGGCCGCAAGGGTCATGCGGCCGCTCTGCTGATCGACCAGCTGCTGCAGCTCGGTCGTCTGCTTGCCCGCCGCATCGGTCGCGGTGCCCATGATGGTCCTGAATTCGGCGATCTTCTCGGCGTAGGCCTTTGCCGCATCGATGGTCGCCTCCCCCAGCTGCCTGGTGTGCTCGTCCAAGGCCGTGCGGATCGTCTGCTGGCGCTCGCCCAGTTGATCGGTCGTCGATTGCGACATGGCGACGACGTCCTGCGCCAGCCGATCGAACGCCTGCCGGAACTGGGTGTTTGCGCCGTTCAATGCGGTGCGGAGCGATTGCTCGCGCTCGCCCAGGCGGTCGGATGCCGATTGCACCATGCCGCCGACATTCTTTTCCAACGTGTCGAAGGTCTGGCCGAATTGCTTGCTCGCATCGTCCAGGGCGGCGCGGATGGATTGCTGGCCGTCGCCCAGGCGATCGGATGCCGATTGCACCATGGTGCCCACATTATCCGCCAGCTTGTCGAAAGCCTGACCAAACTGCTTGCTCGCATCGTCAAGGGCGCCACGGATGGCTTGCTGGCGCTCGCCCATGCGGTCGGACGTCGATTGCACCATGGCGCTGACATTCTCCGCCAGCCGGTCGAAAGTTTGGCGGAATTGCTCGCCCGCCAGGTTGGCGGCGACGCTGAGCCGCTCTACCTGGGCGCGGCTCGCCTGCTCCAGGACAGCATTGTCCGCGGCGCATTTTTCGGCCGCTGTCACCGCCTGGTCGGCAAGGCGCGTCAATTGCTGGCTCATCTGCTTGGCGCTGCCGCGGATCTGGGCCGCCAAAGTTTCAGTGTGAGCGGTGAATTCGCGCTGTGACGCCTCGGTCGCCTGGATCATGGTCCTCGTTTCGTGGCGTGACGTCTCGGTCGCCTCGTCGATGCGGCCGGAGAGCTCCGTCAATTGCTCGCGGAACCGGCTGATCGACTGCTCGATATGGTCGCCGAGGCGCTCGGCCTGGGTCTCCACCGCGTCGCGCACGCTCGAGCCGTGATCGAGGATGCGGTCGATCACACCCGCAATCTCCGTGCGCTTGCTCTCCAGCACCTGTGCGATGCGGCGCGCGCTTTCCTCGGCCGCGGCTTCCATCGCAGCCGCCTGGTCCTTGCCGGTCTGGCTCAAGCCCTCGCGCTGCTTCTCGACCGCACCCGTCATTTCGCCAAGGATGCGGCGCTGTTCGGCGAGCGTGCTTTCCACCTCTTCATTCCGGGCGCGTGCGGCCTTGGCCGCCGTGTCGATGTCGCTGGCCTGCGATCGGAACAGAGCGCGCGTGCCATCCAATGCAGCGGCGGCTTCTTCCGTCGCCATGCGCAGGTCCATCGCCTGGCGGCGCAGGGCTTCGGCGATCGAATGGATGCGATGCTCCGCGGCCTGGTCCGGGAAGGTCAACTCGGCCAGGCGGCTTGCCAGCATCTCGGTATGCTCTTTCATCGCCTGGCCGCGCAGCATGAAAGCGACCAGCAGCCAGAGCACGAGGATCGGCGCAACACTGCCCGCTACCACCGCACCCAGTTCGTGCGGCAGCATCCCGGCGAATACGTCTAATCCGACAAAGTCGAAGACATACCAGCCGACGCAGACGAGCCACAGCAATGTGGCCGCGCCGGCGGCCACATTCCACATCCGCCGATCGCTGAGAAACGACATAAGTCAATCCTCCCTCATGACCCGCCCGCGAGGCTCTTCCCCATCGCCCCGTCGGCCGGCTCATTCCATTCGATGCTAGGCGGCCTTTCGCTGGCGTCGGATCAATCCAAGAATCTCCGCAGCCGCCTTTGGTATGTTGGTGCCGGGGCCGAAGATCGCCGCCACCCCGGCATTTTTCAAGAACTCGTAATCCTGGGCCGGAATGACGCCGCCGCACACGACGGCGATGTCCCCCGCCCCTTCCCCTTTCAGAGCCGCGATCAATTGCGGCACCAGGGTCTTGTGGCCCGCCGCCTGGCTCGACACCCCGATCGCATGCACGTCATTCTCGATCGCCTGGCGCGCCGCCTCGTCCGGAGTCTGGAACAAAGGCCCGATATCGACATCGAAGCCGATGTCGGCAAAAGCCGTCGCAATGATCTTCGCGCCGCGATCGTGGCCGTCCTGTCCCAATTTCACCACCAGCATGCGCGGCCGGCGTCCCTCCGCCTTCAAGAAGGCGTCGACGTCGTGCTGAATGGCCTGAAAGTCCGGATCGTTGCGATAGGCCGCGCCATACACCCCGGAGATTGATCGCACTTCCGCCTTGTGGCGGGAATAGATTCTTTCGAGCGCGCAGGAGACTTCGCCGACCGTCGCCCGCGCGCGCATGGCGGCAATGGAGAGTTCCAGCAGGTTGCCGCTGCCGTCCGCGGCCGCCTTGGTCAGGGCTTCGAGCGCCGCCGTCACCTTTGCGCCGTCGCGGCTGGCCTTGATCCTGGTGAGGCGCGCAATCTGCTGTTCCCGCACCTTGCTGTTGTCGATGTCCAGCACCTCGACGTCCGCCTGCTGGCCCGATTGGTACTTGTTGACGCCGACGATGATGTCTTCGCCGCGGTCGATGCGGGCCTGGCGGCGGGCTGCCGCTTCCTCGATTCGCAGCTTCGGCATGCCGGATTCGACCGCCTTGGTCATCCCGCCCAGTGCCTCGACTTCGGCGATCAGCTTCTCGGCTTCCTTGACCAGGGAGTCGGTCAGGCTCTCCACGTAATAGCTGCCGCCGAGCGGATCGACCACATGCGGCACGCCGCTCTCTTCCTGAATGATGAGCTGGGTGTTGCGCGCGATCGAGGCGGAGAACGGCGTCGGCAGCGCCATCGCCTCGTCGAGCGCGTTGGTATGCAGTGACTGCGTGCCGCCGAGCACGGCCGCCAGCGCCTCGATCGTGGTGCGCACCACGTTGTTGTAGGGATCATGTTCCGTCAATGAGACGCCGGAGGTCTGGCAATGGGTGCGCAGCACCGACGATTCCGGATTCCTGGGATCGAAGCCCTTCATCAGCTTCGCCCACAGATAGCGCGCGGCGCGCAGCTTCGCGATCTCCATGAAGAAGTTCATGCCGATAGCAAAGAAGAACGACAGACGCGGCGCGAAATCGTCGACCTTCAGCCCCTTCGACAAAGCCGCGCGTACATATTCGAGGCCATCCGCGATCGTGAAGGCAAGCTCCTGCACCGCGGTCGCGCCGGCCTCCTGCATGTGATAGCCGGAGATCGAAATCGAGTTGAACCGGGGCATGCGCTGCGCCGTGTAGGCGATGATGTCGGCAACGATGCGCATCGAGGGCGCGGGCGGATAGATGTAGGTGTTCCGCACCATGAATTCTTTGAGGATGTCGTTCTGGATGGTGCCGGAAAGAAGCTCCTGCTTCACGCCCTGCTCCTCGCCCGCGACGATGAAGCTGGCCAGAACGGGAAGCACCGCGCCGTTCATGGTCATGGAGACGCTCATCTTGTCGAGCGGGATGCCGTCGAACAGGATCTTCATGTCCTCGACGGAATCGATCGCGACACCGGCCTTGCCGACATCGCCAACAACGCGCGGATGATCGGAATCGTAGCCGCGATGGGTGGCAAGATCGAAGGCGACGGAGAGGCCCTTCTGACCTTGCCGGAGGTTGTCGCGGTAGAAGGCATTGGAATCCTCGGCGGTGGAAAAGCCGGCATATTGCCGGATGGTCCAGGGCCGGTTGGCATACATGGTGGCGCGCGGGCCGCGGGTGAAAGGCGGCAGGCCGGGCAGGCTGCCCGCTACCTCCAGGCGTTCCAGATCCTCGGCCGTATAGAGCGGTTTGACCGCAATGCCTTCCGGCGTCGTCCAGGTCAAGCCCTCGGGATTGGCGCCCTTCAGCTCCTTGGCCGCCAGCGCTGCCCAATCTTCCCGCTTATGGTCCTTGAAATCGGCCAAACACGCCCCTTCCGCAGTGCAGCAACGGAGCGTCAACTATAGCGGACGGGATTATCGGAAGTCTAGGAACGCCAAAGACTTCGCTCGTGATCTACATCATGTCCATGAGGCCGTCGATCTCGGCCTGGTCCATGAGCTGAGCATCGCCATGGATGGTGGAGCTGGCCTGGTCCACCATGGTCTTCAAGGCGCCGACCGCCAATTCCACCACGCGGCGCGCGCGTTCCTCGTCACCGTGGGCGATGGCCGCATCGAGGCTGGCCAGCGCACCGCCGATCACGCGATGCATTTCGCTGATCAGCCGGTCGAACGTGGTGCGGAATTCGGGCGGAGAGAATTCATAGGCTTCGATCGCCAGATCGCGGTCCGCGATCGAGGACGCCTCGAAATGCTGCGTATAGCTCATCGGCTGCCAGGTGCGGCAATCCTCCAGACACTCCGGCGCGTCGGGCACGAGCTCCAGCAGCATGATGATTTCATTGACGTGATTGAGATAGTCGGTCGCCAGCAGGGTGCGGTCATTGACGTTGGTGCCCTTGGCCCGCGCGCGGAACTCGGGATAGCGTGCCTGCCAATCCCGCTCTCCGGTCGCCTGCCCGGTTTCGCTGAACCCCAATCCGATCTCCCTGGTTGCGCGCATCAATGGTACCGCATTCATTGGAAAATTCCGCACTACCAATGTTTTCGCCCGCCCTCAGATTCGACCGGGAGGCGTTAATATTTGATGTGCCCATGGCCGGATATGGCCTGGTCTCGTACCTCCGGATTAGGGCCGCAGCCGGAAGAACATGATCGGCTGGTCGAACCCCTTCAGGCTGGCCTGGTCGCGGATGATTCGAAACTCACTCAAAAGCGGTGCGACCGCGGCATCCTCGGCAATCTCCGGTGACAGGACGATGTCCCCACCCTCGCTCTGGCCCTGCAAGCGGGCGGCCATGTTGACGGTCGAGCCGAAGTAATCCAGCCGGTCGTTCAACGTGACCGCGATGGTCGGGCCGCTATGGACACCGAGCTTGATCACGATCGGCGGGCTCGCCGCCTCGCCGCGGCTCTCGCGATTGAAGGCCGCGATCTGGCGCTGGATGTCGATCGCCGCCTCGACCGCCTGGGTCGGCGAGACGAAGGCCGCCATCACCGCATCGCCGATGGTCTTCACGATCGCGCCCTCATGATCGCGGATGACCTTTGCCATGAAGGCGAAATGATCGCGCACCAGATGATAGGCGCTGGCATCGCCGATCGACTGATAGAGCGCGGTCGAGCCCTTGAGGTCGCTGAACAACAGGGCGATGCGGCCGACTGCGACTTCATCGCCCGGGCGCAGCACGTCGTCGGAGAAGAGGTCGCGGAAGGTCTGCAAGGCTGTCACACGATCGGCGGTCAACGCATCGGCGACCCAGCTGCGGTCCTCGATGATCGCGATCAAGGGACGTTGCGCTTTGTTGGTCAGGCGCAGCGTGCCCGCCGCGGCTGGTGCGCCGGCGGTGACCTTGCCTTCATCCAGGATCAATTCGGGAAAGCCGCCGGATTGCCAATCAACATCCGCTTCCGGCCCCGGCTCCAGCGTGCGGAAGCGATAGGGGCCGACTGGCAGTGCCGCCTTCAGTTCCCGCGTCTCGCCCGGCTGCAGCAGGATCTGCGCCTTCACATGGGGCACCGACATGGGGCCCCACATGCAATATTCGCCGGTCTCCAGCACGCGCACCGCCGGCGCGGGATGGAAGCTGGCCTCGACGTTCCTGGAGAAGTCGCGCTCGTAATCGATGTTGCAGGAGGAGCAGTGCGCCCCTTGCGGCAAGCGGTCGAGCCCGCCCGACCAGCCCTTCGCCACGCGGCAGCGCGGGCAGAGGAGATCCCAGCGCAATTGGAGCAGCCCGGCACGCACGGCCTGCAGGCATACCTCGATCGCGTGGCGCGGCGGGCAATTCCACGCGTGCGCAAGCGCCAGCGGCCGCACGCGCCACAGATCAACCTCCTGCGCATCGAGGATGTGATCAGCAAGCTTGCGCGCGAGGCCGTGCCCGTTAGGCGTCGCGTCGATCTCCACCACCATCTTGTCGACACGCCGCTTCGCTTCGTCGCTGACGGCGGGCGGCGAAAAGGTGAAGGGCTTGGTGCGCTGTCCGGCGACAAAAGCGTCAGCTTCGCTGGCCAGGCGGCCGAACGTCGCCTTGGTCGAGGAGAGCATCTTGCCGAGCATCAGCTTGCCCAAGAGATTCGCCGGCTCGATGCGCACGGAATAATGCGCGCGGCTGCCATCGCCATGGGGCTCGATCTGGAGCTGTGCGCTCAGCAGCTTGAGCGGCCCGCTCTGGAAATAGCGGGTGTGCTCGAACCACTGCTCGCTCACCCAATTGACCGGCTTCTCCTGCCACTTGATGTCGAACGGCCCGATTTTGGCCGCGCCGAAATAATGGACAGAGCCATCCGCCTGCGGGATTTCGGTGATCTGATGCTTAGGCAGTTTCGCTGCTTCGTTGAAGCGCGCGGTATCCGCCAGCAGCGGCCACATGTCCGCCGGCGAATGCTCGAACTGCCATTCCCAGGTCTGCGACGTCATCTCTCCGCCCCGATCGGCGCTCGCTACCAGCCGAGATGCGCGATCGCGAAATTCGGTGTGGCACCCAGCTTACGGCACAAGGATTCGAGCCGGGCAAGCACTATCTGGTTAGATACGAGCAGCTCCTGGTGATGGATGCCGCCGACCGTGAGCAAAGTGGCCGCGCCGATCCCGGCACCGCCGGCGATGTCGGTGCGCAGGGCATCGCCCACGCACAGCAGCCGGCGGGGCGAGACGTGGCACTCTTCCAGAATAGAGCGATAGATGGCCGGATAAGGCTTGCCGAACCAGATCACCGTGCCGCCGAGCTGTTCGTAGCGGTGCGCGATCGAGCCGGCGCACAGCTCCTCGATTCCACTGCGATGAACAAGGAGATCGGGATTGGCGCAGACCAGCGGCACGCCGCTTTTCGCCGCGCCGCCCAGCAAGTCATCGAATTCCGTGATCTCCTCGCGCCCCGTCTCGGTGCCGGTCACCAGGATGAACCCTGCGTCTGCCGGATCGTCGACTGGCCGCAGGTCCAGCCCTTCCAGCATCGCCTGGTCGCGCTCGGCCATGATGGGATAGACGCGCCGGCCGCGGCCGCGCAACGCCTCGATGCTCTTTTGCGACAGAGCCCGCCAAGTTTCTTCGCCCGACGTATAGAGCCGGTCATAGAGCTTTGGCGCAATACCCATCTCGGCGATGCGTGTCACCACTTCGCGCGAGCGGCGCGGCGCATTGGACACGATGATGGTCTTCTTGCCGGCCGCGTTCAGGTGCCGCAGTGCATCGAGTGCGGCGGGGTAGATCTCGACTCCATCATGCAGGCAACCCCACAGATCGAGGATGAAGGCATCGTAGTTGTTCGCGATCTCGCCAAGGCCGCGGATCACTCTGGTGGGATGGCTCATGCGCGGATGAAAGCTGCCGTCAATTGAGGGCGCCGGCGGCATCGCTCTTGGCGATCCGCGGCTCCCCGAACAGGAAGCCTTGCCCGAAATCGACGTGCAAATCCAGCACTTCCAGCAACATCGACTCGGTCTCGATGCGCTCGATGATGAGGTCGATGGCATAGGAATCGAGCGTGCGCTTGAGCAGCTTCGGGTCGTTGCCGAAGAGACCGCTGCGCGCCGCTTCCATCACGCGGCCGGCTTCCAGCTTGAGGAACCGGAAATGCCGGCCCGACAGCGTGGCCGCGTCGATGTCGAGATCCGCGACCTGGTCGATCGAGAAACGGAAGCCCATCTGCGCCAGCCGGTCGAGATCGCGCCACAGCGAATCGTCGGCCTGCGCCAAAGCGCGCTGCGGAAACTCGAAGACCAGGGCCGGTGCCAGCTCGATATTCTGCGCCATCAACTGGATGAAATCGCGAAAGAAGCCGCGGTCGGCCAAGGTGTTGGGCGAGATGTTGAGGAAGAAGCCGACGTTGGCGTTGCTCTTGCGGATGCGCCGCAGGGTCTGGATGCAGCGGAACAGCAGCAGATTGTCGATCGCAGTCACCAGGCCGTGCCGCTCCGCCACTGCGAGATACTGCTCCGGCACGATGATCCTGCCATCGTTGGTGCGCACGCGCGAAAGGCATTCATAGAAGCGCCGCTTGCGTTGCGGCAGGCTGACGATGGGCTGCAAGGCGAGCTCGACCGCATTCTCGCGCAGGCCTTCGCGCACCAGGTCGAGGATCTCCTGCTCATCCAGCCCCTCGGCGACCGGCGGCATGGGCAAGGACAAGCCCGGTGCCATCCCGCCATTGGATGCAGCGGCAGCGGCCTTGGGCGCTGCTGCTGGGGCGGCGGCTGGAGTTTCCCCGGCCGCTTGCGGCGCGGGCGATCCGGAGCGCGCGGAATAGAGCCGCTCGACCAGGGCCTGCAGCACCTTCACTTCCGCGACGACGGCACCGACATTCTGCTCCGGCCGTGCCTGCAAGTCGGCAAGGGCATTGCGCATCTGCGCGAGGTCGCCTTCGAGCCGGCGCTGCACGCGCTCCAGATGCGCGACCGCGTCCATCGCGCCGGCGATCTCGCCATCCGCGCGCTCGCGGGCCTTCAGCAGCAGATATCCCAGATGCAGCAACGCGCCGGCCAGCAGCACCAGCAATCCGAAGATCAGCGCCATCCCCGGCGCCAAGTCGCTCACGCGCGGCGGCAGGCCGAGCGCAATAATCGCGGCGGGCACGGCATAGAGCAGGAAAGGCAGAAAGGCGCGAAGTCCCGACATACTGGCTCCAGGTCGTAGCGCGAGCTTGGTTAATGCAACATTAAGAGCGCCCTATCGATGATCCAATCCAATAGCTTCACCGATCGAAGCAAGACCGTCGCGCTCCAGGCATCGCAGGAGCTCCTGCTTCATACGCCGGATCAGCGATGGCCCTTCGAATACCAGTGCCGAGTAGAGCTGCACCAGGGATGCGCCGGCGCGGATTTTGGCATATGCATCGCCGCCGCTCGACACACCGCCAACGCCGATGATCGGCAGCTTGCCTTGGGTCAAGCGATAGAGTTCGCGCAGGATCACCGTTGATGGCTCGAACAATGGACGCCCGCTGAGGCCGCCGGCTTGCGCGGTATATCGCGCATCGAGATTGGCTGGCCGCGCGATCGTCGTATTGGTGGCAATGAGGCCGGCCAACAACCCTTCCAGCGCAACCTCCGCGATGTCTGCGAGATCCTGTTGGGTCAAGTCCGGCGCGATCTTGAGCAGCAGCGGCGGCGGAGTGGCGCCGCAGGAGTCCGCGAGTGTGCGATGCGTGCGGCCGATTAATTCCCTTAGCGGCGCCTTGCCCTGCAGCGCACGCAGGCCCGGCGTGTTGGGCGAGGAGACGTTGATCACCATGTAATCGGCGAACGGGCCGAGCCTTCGAGCGCCGATCTCGTAATCCGCGGCGGCGTCTTCCGTTTCCTTGTTCTTGCCGAGATTGATGCCGAGCACGGTCGCTGCGCCAGGCCGCGTTTCAGCGAGCCGCCCGGCCATCGCCTCGACGCCTTCGTTGTTGAATCCCATGCGGTTTATAATGGCGCGGTCCCGCTCCAGCCGGAACAGCCGCGGGCGCGGATTGCCGGCCTGGGGACGCGGGGTGACGCTGCCGACCTCGACAAAACCGAAGCCGAGCCGCCCAGCCTGCCGCCAGGCCCTGGCGTCCTTGTCGAACCCGGCAGCAAGGCCGATCGGGTTGGGCAAGCGGCGTCCGAACACCGTCACAGCCAAGCGAGGATCATCGATTTGTGCGGAAACCCCAACCAAATTGTGGGTTAACGCCCAGAGCGCGAGGTGATGGGCGCGCTCCGGATCAAGCCGCCATAGCACCGGCCTTATGGCGGAATAAATGTCCATTATAGATGTCCCCGCGATCCGCGGCGGACTTATAACAGCATGGCCGCATCAGGCCAAATCATGCCGGATTACCGCCCGAAGGGCCGCAAAACCCACCAAAAGCCCAAGTAACTTACCTATATCGTTGGGCTACCCTATACCTCTGCGCTGAATATTTTCTGATGGGATGGGAGTACATTGCCGGCCAATCCGATGGGATATCGAGCCCAGAAGGCCGTGTTGGGCGGCGATGCTGGGGTCGTAGGGAGGGGAACATGCTTAACAATGGCGTCGAGGGCAGCCCGGTGGACCGCCCAAGCGAAAGCAACGTGCGGCCTGGGCTGGTGCCCATGCTGCAGCACGCGGATGTGTGGCGCGGAATAGACCGGCTGGCGGCCAAGCATGGCCTTTCCGCCTCGGGCCTCGCCCGGCGGGCGGGACTCGATCCGACCGCCTTCAATCCCAGCAAGCGCATCACGCGCGAAGGCAGGCCGCGGTGGCCCTCCACCGAATCGGTCTCCAAGATCCTCACCGTCACCGGTGAAAGCTTTTCCAGTTTCGTCCAGCTGACCGGCGCGCCGGGCACCGGCGAAGGCGCTACGTTCCCGGGCGGCAAGCTCGCCGGCCGCGGCGCGGCGGGCAAGTCCATCCCGGTCGTCGCGCTGGCACGCCTCGCGACCGAAAGCTGCTTCGATCAGAACGGCCAGCCGGTCGGCAGCGCCTGGGGCCGCGTCAATGCGCCCGGCATCGTCGACCGCACGGCCTTCGCGATCGAGATCAACGGCCATGAATTCGATCCGGTCTATCGCGACGGCGATCTCATCATCGCCTCTCCGGAAGCAGAAATGCGCCGCGGCGACCGCATCGTCGTCGGCACGTCATCCGGTTCCGTCCTGTTGCGGCGCGTCGGCCGGCAGGAAGCGGAAGGGCTGTATCTCGAAGCGATGACCGATTCAGCTTCCGGCGCGTTCTTCAAGACCGGCGAGATCCGCTGGATCGCGCGCGTGGTCTGGGCCAGCCAGTAGGCACCGTCCGATATCATTGGTTGACGTCGGCTACGCCGACTTGGGGACCAACGGGCGATCGGTTAACACCGATCGCCCGTCTCGTTTATCCTCTTAGATTGTATCGGTACACATTTCGCCGTCCTTTCCGGACGATCGCAGTCTCGATTCAAGCAAGCCCAGCCGCTATGCTCGCGCCCGTTTATGACGAAGTCAGGGGCGTGACGTGGACAAGCTGAATTGGATCGACGGCAAATGGGTCGAAGGCGACCCGCTGGTCATGAAAGCATGGGATCAGGCGATCTGGCTGGGCGCAGCGATCTTCGACGGGGCGCGTGCGTTTGATGGCTGTGCGCCCGACCTCGATCTGCATTGCGAGCGCGCGATCCGCTCCGCCACCAACCTTGGCCTCAAATCGCCGAAGACCGCGAAGGAGATCGAAGCCATCCTGCGCGATGGCATCGCCAAGTTTCCGCATGGCACGCCGCTCTATCTGCGCCCGTTCATGTGGGCGGAGAGCGGCGGCGTGATGCCGGATGGGGAGACCACGCGCCTGATCGTGTCACTGAGCGTGACGCCGCTGCCGCAGCCCGGCCCGTTTTCCGTCTGCCTGACGAAGTACCGCCGGCCCGGCCCAGACATGGCACCGACCGACGCCAAGGCCGTCGGCCTCTATGCCCAGGCAGGCCGTGCCCAGGCCGAAGCGCGGAAACGCGGCTTCGATGACGCCGTGATGCTGGGCCCCGATGGATTCGTCGCGGAATTTTCCGGCGCCAACATCTTCATCGTGAAGGATGGCGTCGCATTGACGCCGCGGCCGAACGGCACGTTCCTCAACGGCATCACGCGCCAGCGCGTGCTGAAGCTGCTGCGCGACAGCGGCATCAAGGCGGAGGAGCGCGACCTCACCGTCGAAGATCTCGACCAGTGCGATGAGATGTTCTCGACCGGCAATTACAGCAAGGTGCTGCCGGTCACGCGCTACGAGTCGCGCGACTTCCAGCCTGGCCCGATCTATCGCCGCGCGCGCGAGCTCTATTTCGACTACGCGAAGACACAGCCGGTGTAGAGCGAGATAGCGGGCGACGTATCCACCCTGCTCACTCTCCGTACATTCCCAACTCGTCACCCCGGACAGCCGCGAAGCGGCGTGATCCGGAGTCCATGGCTGAGGCAATCGCTAGCGGATGAATGGACCCCGGCTCGGAGGCCGGCGTGACGGAAGAATGGTGGCCGTCAGCTTGCTCCTTGGGCGGCGACGCGCGGCGCCGATGCGAGGGCTTTCCTCGGTGATACCGACAGAGAGCGCGAACTATGCCGTCAAATGCCGCGCTCGCGCGCCGCGTTCGATGGCCGCGGCGACCAGCTTGCCGATCTGCAGCTCGTAGCGCAGCAGATCGAGCAGGCGCGCCTCCTCTCGTGTGACGTTCTGGTCGGCGGCCACGACGTCGCAGGCGAGGGCATAAGCGGTCTCGCGCAATTTCTCGGGCAGACCGGCGCGGATCAGCTTCAATATCTTCTCCAGCCCGTCTTCGCCCTTCAGCGTCTCGACGCAAGAGGCCGCGGTCTTGGAGATCATCGACTTGTCATAGTCGCGGAACACCGGCAGGTGTGCGACCATCTCTGTCATCGCACCCGCTTCGGCCTCCGACATCTCGCGGTCGGCGGCAGCCATAATGACCATGGTGTAGATGAGGGCGGCGTGGTGGTTGATCATCCGGCAGCTCGCTTTTGATATCCATACAAGTTGCCCGCACTGTAGCGGCCACAGCCGGAAACTCAAGCCCGCCTACTGGACCGGTCTGGAGGTCTCTGCCATGGTCGGCCGCGCATGCAAGCTGTCGTTAACGTCGTCCTGCCGGTCTTTGCCATTGTACTTGCGGGCTACATCTGCGGCCGTTTGCGGCTGCTGGGCCCCGGCGGCAGCGAGGCGCTGAACGGCTTCGTCTACTTCGCGGCGTTGCCAGCCTTGTTCTTCGGCTCCTTGGCCAAGGTCGAATTGTCGCAGATCTTCAATTGGCCGTATCTGACCGCGTATCTGATCGGCCTTGCCGCGACCGGACTTGCGGCCTTGCTGGTGGGCCGCCTCGCCTTCCGCACGCGCGGGCCGGCGCTGGCGATCCAGAACATGGCCGCGCTGTTCTCCAACACCGGCTACATGGGCATTCCACTCGCCATCACGGCGTTCGGCAAAGGAGCGGCCCTCCCAGCCATTCTTGCGACCATCCTCAACGGAGCGCTGATCATGGGATTCTACATCCTGTGGATCGAGGCGCAGCGTTCGAAGGCCAGCCACCGGCTGTACATTGCGAAGGACGCGGTCGCCGGTGTCGTCCGCTCTCCGCTCGTTTTGTCGGCGATCGCCGGCACGCTCAGCTCGGCATTCCGGATCGACGTGCCGGTGCCGCTGCTCACCTTCTGCGACATCATCGGCGCGGCAGCACCGCCGGCCGCCTTGTTCGCCATGGGATTGTTCATGGTGGGCAAGAGCTTCCGGCGCGATTTCTTCGAGGTCTGCACGCTGTCGGCGCTGAAGCTGCTGTTCCACCCGCTCATCACCTTCGTTGTGGTCGCCTGGCTGATCCCGCTGCCCGACGATTGGCGCCGCGCGCTGCTGCTGATGGCGGCCTTGCCCACCGGATCGCTGGTGTTCGTCCTGGGAACGCAACAGCAGACCTATGTGCAGCGCGCGACCGGCATCATCCTTGCCACCACGCTGGCGTCGGTGGTCACCTTGTCCTGGTTGCTCGATCACCTGAACGTGCGCTGAGACAATGGAGATTGTCATGGACGTCGATGAGTACGCTGCCTGGGCGGCGAAGGCCGCCCGCATTCCGGAGTCCGGCACGCGCGATCCCGAGCGGCTGTCCTATCTCGCCCTCGGATTGGCCGGCGAGGCCGGAGAGGTCGCCGATCACGTGAAGAAGCTCCTGCGCGATGGCGACAACGCATGGAAGCCTGGCGAAGTGGCCGAGGAGCTGGGCGACGTGATCTTTTACTGGGCTGCCTTGTGCGTGGCGTGCGGGCGTCCGCCGTCCGACGTGCTGGCCGCCAGCCGGACCAAGATCGAAGCGCGCATCGCTAGCCGCGCCGACTGACCATTGTCGCGATCGGGCTCAGTCGAGGCGCATATAGTACTTACATTCGTCCTCGCGGAATGTTCGGAAGCCGTGCCGATCATAAAGCCGCTTGGCAGGATTGGATTTGACAACGGCCACTAAGACGGACTTGCCCTGCTGGCGGGTTTCACCGATGACGGTCTTCAGAACCCCAGTACCGATTCCTCGATGCTGGAGGGCTGGCACGATGTAGAACTGGTGTAGGGTGACGCTTGCTTCGTCGGTCTGTGTCTGGATCCAGCCGGCGTGCGCTCCGTCCACGGCAATGATGCGCACCTCTTCGAGTTTGAACTGAGCGGCGAAACTAGCGTCCTGATGCGCCTGATCCCAACCGAACAGCGGCTCGATGATCCATCGCATGGTCTCATAGTAAAGCTGCCTGGCGAACTCGTACTCATCCGCCCGCGCAGGACGGAGCTCAACTCTCATCACGATGGGCCCGAAATGTCCCGAGCGTGCGATATGGTTCGAGGAACGCGCGCGTCTTCTCGATCACCTCAGCAAGGCCGATCCGCTCTATCCTGATCTCCGCCGGGAAGGCACCGAGCAGTCGCGACGGCATCTGGCGGTCGAGCAGCACGAAGACACCACGATCGTCGGCGCGGCGGATCAGGCGGCCGAACGCCTGCTTGAGTTTCAGCCGCACCAGCTGATCATCATAATCGGTGCCGCCGAACACGCTCTTGCGCGCGCGGTGCAGCAGGTGCGGCCGAGGCCAGGGCACGCGGTCGAACACAATGAGGCGCAAGGCCGGCCCCGGCACGTCAACACCATCGCGGATCGCATCGGTGCCGAGGAGACAGGCATCGCGCTCGCCTCGGAAGATGTCGATCAGGGATCCCGTGCTCATCGCATCGACATGCTGCGACAGGAGATCGAGCCCTGCCTGTTCCAGCGCAGGCGCGATGCGCCGATGCACCTCGCGCAGCCGGGCGATGGCGGTGAAAAGCCCGAGCGCGCCGCCGCCCGACGCCAGGAACAGTTCGCGATAGGCGGCCGCGACCTGCGCCGTGTCGGTGCGCGGAACATCGGTGACGATGAACACCCGCGTCTGGCTGGCATAATCGAACGGCGAGGGCACGCGCACGCGCAGGGCCGGCGCCACCAGGTGCGGTGCGCCGATACGCTGGCCCGCAGCCTCCCAGGCCGCTTCGCTGCCGGAGCCGTCGGTCAAGGTCGCGGATGTGACGACGACGCCGTGCGCGGGTTTCGCGACTGCATCGATGAAGGGCTTGGTGGGGTCGAGATAATGACGATAGAAACCAACATCGAGCTCGCGCCCCTCGACCCGCTCGATCGCGAACCAGTCGACGAATTCCGGTGGCATCGGCTGCGCCAGCGATTGCAGCATGGCGCGCCAGGCCGTGACTTCAGTCTCCGCGCGCCGCGTGATGCCGCGCACCATCGCATCGATCCGGAGGCGCGTGTTGCTGTCCAGCACGTCGGCATCGTCATCGAGGCGCTTGGCGAGGCGCTTCGCCAGCTCGCGCATCGGCGTTTGCAGGCGCTGCAGCTCCCGGTCCAGCGCGATCGCAGGCGCCAGCACCTGCTCGCTCACCGGCCGCGCCTCGATCTCCTGCCCGTAGCCCATCGCGTCCACGGCAGCGCGCGCCAGCACCTCCTGGCGCAGGCCATGAAGGAACGTCTCGACTGCGCCGTTCGGGCGCTTGTCCTGCAGGCGTTGCAGCCAGCCATCGCCGGGCAAGGCGCGCGCGGCCTCTGCGATGTCGCGCATCAAATCGATGGCGCCGGCATCGTCGAGGATCAGGTCTTCGACCCGGCGGCGCAGACCGCGCGCCCGGGACGCACGGCCACTGCCCTCGCCGCCCAGCAGCCAGCGGCGCAGCTCGATCGTCTCCTGCCCGGTCAGATGTGCGGCAAAGGCACTGTCGATCGCCTCGAACAGGTGATGGCCTTCATCGAATACGTAGCGCGTCGGCAGGCGCTGATCCTCCGCGCCCAGCGCGGCCTGGATCATCACCAAGGCGTGGTTGGCAATCACGATGTCGGCCTTGCGCGCCCGGCGCACCGAGCGTTCGATGAAGCAGCGGCCGTAATGCGGACAGGCGCTGTAGACGCATTCGCCGCGCCGATCTGCAAGCCCGCCAATGCGCGATGCGCCGAGGATATCGCCCAGCCACCCCGGCAGATCGCCGCCCGCGAGGTCGCCATCGCGCGTCGCCATGGTCCAGCGCGCCATTAGGCCGAAGGCGATCGCCTCCTGGGTGCGCAGAGCGGCGGGGCCTGACAGCTCCGCGAGATTGAGCAGGCAGAGATAATTTTCCCGGCCTTTGCGCAGCACGACGCGTGACGCCTTCATGGCCGGATTGGGATAGAGCCGGTCCAGCTCCTGGTCGATCTGGTTCTGCAGATGGCGCGTGAAGGTGCTGATCCACACGGCGCCCTTGTTGCGCTCCGCCCACAGGCCGGCGGGCGCGAGATAGCCGAGGGTCTTGCCGACACCGGTCCCCGCCTCCGCCATCACGACGTTCGGCGCGTCCTCGGCAGGGCGCGGCGCGAAGGCCGGCACGAGGGCTTCGGCATAGTCCGCCTGTTGTGGACGCTGCTCGGCTTCCGGCCCCAGCAGATCGGCGAGACGGCGGCGCGCTTCAGCGGGTTCGACGGCCAGATCGCTCGGCGCCGGCTCGGGCGCCTGGTCCTGCCATTCCGGCAGATCCTCCCAGACCGCGACGCCGGCCTGGGCCGACAAGGGCCCGCCGGCTTCCAGCGCCGTCAGCACGTCGGCGCCCCACACCCAGCCGGCTTTCGCCATCAGGTTCGCAAGGCCGGCGATGCGGCGCCGCTTGGAGGTGGTCGCTGCCAGCTCGCCCAGCAGCGCCCGCGCCGCCTGTGCCAGCAGGCGCGCTTGATCCGAAAGCGGCGCGTGATCGTCGAGCGGCAGGCCCATGGCCTGTGCGATCCCGCGCGGCGTCGGCAGGCAGAAGCTGGCCGGCCGCACGAAGGCATAGAGTTCCAGGATGTCGGCGACCGGCGCGCGCTGGCTCTTCAGCTTGCGGAAGGTCGCGGGCGCGTGGCAGACGATCGGCGCCTCCACCAGCGCACGCCGCGCGGCGTGGATCGGATCAAGTTGCTCCACGTGCCCGTCGGCGCCAAGCCACGCCGCCTCGGCGAAGCCGGCGACCAGCACCGGCCGAGCGCTGCCGCCACGCGGCGTGGGATTCAACAGGTCCGGCACGATTGTTCCCGGCTTGTTCGCATGATGCCGGTTATTGCGCAGAGCGCGTCCCAGCGCAACCGAACTGCGATGCGGCGAGAAACTCCTTTGATCCAAAAGAACGGTGCCCGGGCGGCGCGCACTCTGGCTATAATCACTCCTGGGCCGCGAATGGCCTTCCACCGTCCGCGAGAAGGCCGCGACCAAAACACCGAGGGAGGTGGTCGCCATGGGATGGACAGCAGCACCGATTCCAGCCAACGAGACCGAGCGTCTGGCGGCCGTTAAGAGCTACCACTTGCTCGATACCGCGCCGGAGATCGCCTATGACGAGATTTCCGAGCTGGCGGCGCAGATCTGCCAGTGCCCGGTCGCCGTCATCGGTCTGATCGATGAGACGCGCGACTGGAAGAAATCGACCTATGGCCTGCCGCCGGACTTCCGCTCCATGCCGCGCGAACTGTCGATCTGCTCCGCCACTATATTCGGGGGGAGCCTCGTGATCTCGCCCGATCTCACCAAGGACGAACGGTATCGCGATAATCCCACGGTGGCGGGCGAACCGAATCTTCGGTTCTATTGCGGCGTGCCGCTCATAAATCCGCAGGGCTTTGCGCTGGGCACTATTTGCGTGGTCGATTTCCAGCCGCGCGAGCTGACCTTCGAGCAGACTGAAGCCATGCAGCGCCTGTCGCATCAGGTGGTCAGCCAGTTCGAATTGCGCCGTAGCATGCTTGAGCTCGAGCGACGCATGGCCGAGCTGGCCGAGGCGCGCAGCGAGGCAGAGCGCGAACGTGAGCGGTCGGAGCGCTTGCTGCTGAACATCCTGCCCCGCGTCATCGCCGACGAGCTGCGGACCAAGGAAAGCGTGACGCCGCGCTATCACGAATCCGTCACCGTTATGTTCGCGGACTTCGAAGGCTTCTCGCGCCTCGCGGAGCGCATCGAGCCGAAGAGCCTGATCGAGCAGCTCGATCAGTTCTTCAGCGCCTTCGATGCGATCGCGGAGCGGCATCGCCTCGAAAAGCTGAAGACCATCGGTGATGCCTATATGTGCGTGGGCGGCCTGCCGGAGCCCAACCGAACGCATGACGTCGATGCGTGCCTTGCCGCGCTCTCGCTGCTCGAGTTCATGCGCCGCACCAATGGGCAGCGCGAGAAGCTGCATCTGCCGCGCTGGGACCTGCGGATCGGCATCCATAGCGGGCCGGTGATGGCGGGTGTCGTCGGCAAGAGCAAGTTCATCTATGACGTCTGGGGCGACGCTGTGAATATTGCCGCGCGCCTGGAGGCTGCCGGCGGTGTGGGGCGCATCAACGTCTCCGACGTGGTCCACAACCGCGTGCGGCCGCTGATGGAGTTCGAGGCCCGCGGCGCCGTCGAGGTCAAGAACAAGGCGCCGATCAACATGCACTATCTCGCGCGCATCAAGCCGGAATTCTCGCGCGATCCCGAAGGCTTGCGCCCCAATGACGCCTTCCACCGGGAGTGCGAGAGACTCTTTCCAGGCTATCGTGCCGTGGGCTGAGCAAACACCACACGACGTCATTCCTACGGAAATTCGCTGCCGCTCGTCATTCCGGGCAATCGGATTGCCATACTCGTGCTATGGTTGCGGCACGGCGACTCGCCGCTCCGGAGAGATCGGTGACCGAAGATACGAACATCCTCGGGCTGGTTGATCACATCTATGCGGCCGCATCGGACCCGGCCTGCTGGCAGAGCACGCTCGATCTGTTCTGCGCCCATTACCCCGACGGGCACGGCACCATCCTCCATCATGACGTCGAGGCTGGATCCGGAATCTTCGCCATTACATCCTCGGCCTGGGACCGACAGTGGGTCGATCAGTACAACGCCTACTTCGCCGGCGTGAACCCCTGGCTGAAGCATCTCAGGAAGCGCCCGGTCGGACTGGCCGTCCCGGCTGAGTTCATGCTCGACCGCGCCAGCCTCCTGAAGACCGAGTTCTATCACGACTTCATGAGGCCGCAGAACATGCTGAGCGGCGTTGGAGTAACGATCGATCAGGACCAGCATCGCTTCATCGCCGTCAGCGCCCTCCTGCCGGAGCGCACAGCGCGCGACGAGCGCAGGAACGTCGAAGTGCTGCAGCGCCTGGCGCCGCATTTCCGCCGCGCCTTGCAGCTCAATCGCCAGCTCGCCAGGACCAGGCTGGACAGCGACGCGGCCGAGGCGGCTCTCGACCGCCTGGCACTAGGCTTTGTCCTGGTGGACGCCGCATGCAAGGTCATTTTCCACAATCAGGCTGCCGGGCGGATGCTCCGCGCCAATGACGGAATCAGACTCGACCGGAGCGGCACCATCACCGCCGATGCATCGGCAGATGCGAACACCCTTCGAAAGGCAGTTTCGGAAGCAGCGCGAATCCTGGACGCCGACCTCATCAGCAGTGGCGGGGCCTTCCGGGTCGGACGCCCATCGGGCAAGCGGGCTTATTCGGTCATGATCGCGCCGCTGCGCCCCAAGCACGCGATCCTGGGGGCAACAAATTCTGTCGTTGCCATTCTGATCGCCGACAATGCGCGTGGTCATGTAGCCGATCCATCGCAGCTCGCCGGAATTCTCGGCATCACCAAGGCGGAAGCGCGCATGCTGGGGCCGCTGATCGAGGGTTGCAGCATCAAGCAGGCCGGCGAAGCATTGGGCATCTCGGCGGCTACCGCCCGTACGCATGTCCGGAACATGTTCGCGAAGTTGGGCTGCTCCCGCCAATCCGATCTGGTGCGTGCCGTGATGCAGCATCCGATCAGCCTGCTGGATCAGGACTGACGGCAGCGACCGGTGTGGCAGGCCGCCCCGCCGGCTACACGCGCTTGTCGGATCGGAAACCCTGGACAGAGCTTTGGGTGCCGAGATCCTCGGAGCGGCGGTAGGCCACCGCGGCCTCCCGGTGCGGCGGGTCGTGCAGCACCGTAGCGGGGCGCGCTTGCGCAATGGCGCCGGCCAGGAATCGGGCGGAGTTTCGGAGATCGTGCTCATCGAGAATGGCGACGGACCTAGTCCGTCCGTCCGCAATCATCGCGGCCTTGCCGGATTGGACCTCGCTCTCAGGCTGCCGATCGCCAGACGATTCCGCCTGCCGCGACGCTCGGAAGGCAAATCGTCGGCCCGCGCGATGTGCGTCGTCTTGGATGGTGACCGTCAGGGATAGATCGCCGGCGCCATCCGACTCCGGATGAGCGCTCCGCTGCACTGAATTCCCGCGAAACAATTCAGCGCGAGCCGGAGGCAGGATGATTGCCGGCACCGACCGCGTCATCGGCGGTCGGTCGAGACTCTGTCGGAACTACCGAAAGAGATGTTCCTCATGACCCCCTCCAACTGGTTGAAGGCGAATGCATGGTCCGCGCAATTGGACAGCGCACGGTTTCCCCATTCGCCCGGTCCATTCGCGGAAATCTTGGATTCATGCCAAATGCGAGGCATCGGCCATTTGAGGTAGATGGCCCCGAAAAGTTCAATTAACCACACCTTGAGGTGTCATTAACCACCATAACAGTGAGTCGGTGGCGTTAGAGAAGTGGCGCGAAACGCGGGCTAGCCCTTCACCGCCGGGACGATCTTCTCTCCCGTGCGCCAGTGGCGGGTGAAATCGGGGCGGCCGAAATAATACCCCTGCAGGTAATCGACGCCGGCCTTCACCAGGAAGGCCGCGTCATCGCCGTTCTCCACGAACTCGGCGCAGGTCTTGAGGCCGAAGGTCTCGGCGAGGCCCATCAGGTTGCGAATGAAGAGCTGATTGTCGACATTGACGGCGAGGTCGCGCACGAACGAGCCGTCGATCTTCACCATGTCGACGGTCAGCGCCTTCAGGTGGCGGAACGAAGTGAAGCCGGCGCCGAAATCGTCGATCGCGACGCGGCAGCCGAGATCGCGGACCGCGTTGACGAAGCGCGCCGTCTCTTCGATGTCGTGCAGGGCTGCCGTCTCGGTGATCTCCACCACCAGGCGCGGCGCCACTTCCGGCGTTGCCTTGACGGAGGAATTGAGCGCACGCAGCCAGGCCTGGTCGGTCGCGGTGAGGCCGGAGATATTCATCGCCAGCTCGACCTCCGGGTTCGCGCGCAACTCGGCGATCGCCATGTCGAGCACGTGGCGGTCCATGAAGCGGGTCATGCCCAGTTCTTCGACCACCGGAATGAATTCGGCCGCCGACATGATCTTGCCCTGCTCGTCCTTGAGGCGCAGCAGGCATTCGTATTTGACGACCTCGAAGCTGTGGGCCTTGACGATCGGCTGATACGTGAAGATGAGGCGGTCCTCGCGCACCGCGCGCTGCACTTGCGCCGCCACCACCATGTGGCGGCGATGCTGGATGCTCTGCTGCTCCGACGGGCGATGCACCTGCCAGCAGGAACGGCCCGCGAGCTTCGCGGCATTGAGCGCAGTTTCCGAGCGCGCAATCACGTCGTAAGCGGTCGAGGTGAAATTCGGGAACATCACGCAGCCGACCGAGACCGTCACCGGGATCGACTGGCCGTCGACATCGATGGCGCGCTCGCGCATGACTTCGATGACGCGGTCCATCGCCGTGCCGATCTGGTCTTCCGGGCATTGCGTCAGCACGACGCCAAAGCGGTCGCCGCTCAGGCGCCCGATCACGTCGCTGGACCGCACGAAGCGGTCGAGCCGCTGGCCCACCGTCACCAGGACGGCATCGCCAACCTCGTAGCCATAGGCGCTGTTGATGAGGGCGAGCTTGTCGACACCGACCACGAGGAACGCCCCAGCGGTGGAAAAGCGCCGCGCGAAGCTCAGCGCCTGTTCCAGCTCCTGGCGCAGGCGCGACTTGTTGAAATGGCCGGTGAGATCGTCGTAATTGGCGGCGCGTTCCAACCGCGCCTCGGTCTGCTTGCGCTGGGTGATGATGCGCAACGCGCCCGCCATGGTCTTCGGGATGCCAGCACCGCCCATCTGGGCCAAGCCCCGGTCATGCACCCACACCACTTGGCCGTGGCCGGTGCGCAGGCGATATTCGCAGTCATAGAGCTTGCCGAGCGCGAAATGATCGGAGAGCGCCTTCAGGCGCCGCGGCAGATCTTCCGGATGGATGCGGTCGTTGAGCGCGTGGCCGGTCGCCAGCGTCTCCATCGGAATCTCGGTCAAGACGTCGGAGAGATTACCAGCCCAAGCCAGCCGGTCGCTGGCCACGTCCCACGAATAGGCGACATCACCAGCGGAGACCAACGCGTGTTCGATCCATTCCGGCGTTGGCCTGCTCGACCGATCGGGGGCCGTTTTTACGAATTCCGGATCTCCGATCGGCACGTTCACGGGCACCCAATTAGAGTCAGCAGAGGCGGGACTTCGGAAGGTAGGCCCGGAGCGTTAACAATCCCTGAATCCAAGCAATTTTATCGGCATCGCCTCCTATTGGTTAAGACTTTGTAAATCCGAGATAATTTTGCGTTTTCACGCAAACTTGGGTTGCGATTCCAGGCAAATTGCCCCAAATTCTATGGATCGTCCGGGTGGGGCCGGGTGTTTGAAATCCGTCCCGCCGCTGCGCGTCGGGCGACATCCGTGTTTCTGATACAGAGCTCGATGCAAGAGATTCCACGCGCCATCCTCCTGCCACCGCCATCGCCGCCGTCCCAGCGCGCCAGCGTCCGGATCGTGGAGAGCGACCCCGATTCCGCGGCCGAAGCAGCGCGCGGTACACGGCGCCAGCCGCAGGCGACGACCGCAGGATCCGGCCAGGCTTTCCTGACGCTGATCGAAGCGCGGCGCGAAGATACGGTCGAGATCAAAGGCAAGCAGTTCCGCTTCCGCCCCTATGGCAATCGCGGCGCTGGCACCGACAGCAGCACGCGCGAAGCCGAGTTGACCGGCGAGGTCAACGAGACCGAAGCCGTTAGCGCCGAGTCCGAAGACAGCGGGATCGCAGTCGATATCCTTGATGGTTTCGGCGCCGGCAACCGCGAGCGCAATTCCAGTGCCTTCGTCGCGAGCTTCATCGCGCAGGAGCGCCTGCGCCAGGGCCTCTATAATCCGCAATACGAGACAGCGTCCGACGCCTATCGCCGCGCCGGCGGATCGCCATCGGCCATCGACAACCAGCCGCGCGTGGTCAGCTTCGCAGTTTAGTTCGACTGCAGGGTCGCGTGCAGATCGGGCGCATCCGAAGGCGCCAGATGCAGCAGCTTCAACGCATGCTGGTCGCCCGCGAACAGATCATGGTCGAGGAGCTGTACGTCGGCGAGCCAGGCCTTCGCCTCCGCGCAGGACGCGGATGCAGTGTCGCCTTTGCACAAATCCTCTGGGGCGCTGCCCTGGTAGGTCATCATGACATCGGGCAACGGCCGCGGAATGGTGGAATTCGGCACCTGCACCAGATCGAAGATGGTCGGTCGCTCCTCGCCCAGCAGGCGCAGGACCAGCGATGGCAGACGGAACATCGGGATGCGGCCTAGATCGAGCGGCCCATTCCGCCCGTCAATCACCAGGAGCGGCGTGCCGGCCGAGAAATCATACTGCTCCTTGGTGAAGGCGCCGAAATTGTCGGGCAGCAGGCCCGATTCGACATAGCCCGCGAACTTGCGGCCCAGCATCGGGAGGTGATCGCCGAACACCACGATCACCGAATCCGGATCGTCGCGCCGGATCGCCTCGATGCCGTCCATCATCTGCTGCGTCTTGTAGTGCAGCATGTTGGCGTAGTCGCCGACTTCCTTGATCTTCGAATCGCTCGAAAGCACCGGCGGACGCTCAAAACCGGCGTCATACATCCAGTGGCCGTCGATGGTGATGATGTAGTCGAAGACCGGCCTGCCATCATCCGTGGCCTGCAACTTCTCCCTCACCTGCCGATGTAGCGACCGGTCGGACAGGAACGGGCCGTTGCTGTCGGTCATGTCCATCTGGTCCTTGGCCCAGAAGGTCTCGAAACCGAGATGCGCGTATGCTGTATAGCGGTTCCAGAAACCAGCGACGTTCGGGTGCGAGGCGACCGTCCGATAGCCAAGCTGCTCAAGAATCCGCGGCAGGCAGGGCACGTCGCGCGACAGCCCGTGTTCGAATTTGACCGCGATCCGGTTGACAGGGAAGCCGCACAGCACTTCGAACTCGGCATTCGCGGTCTGGCCGCCGAAAGCGGGGCTGAGGCCGCGAGTCTGGTGGGATTGGCCCCACAGTGCACGGAACCGGGGATCGAACGGATCCGCGCTGTAGTTCGCAGCGGCGAGGACAGTCGGATCAAAGAAGCTCTCTTCGAGGATGATATGCAGGTTGCGCCGGTGGCCGAGCGGGACCAGCGGCGCAACCCCATTGCTCGCCGCGGCGCGCCGCTGGATGGCGGCCGCCACCTCTTCCTCCGTCGGTTCCGGCTTGCGGTCGGCCAAGGCGCGCAGGGATTCCTGCGCCAGGTGGACCGCGCCGCCGCGCCAGATGAAATTCTCCCGCTGGTCCCATGGCGTGTTACCGAAGAAGTGGTCGAGGCTGCTGCTGAGCGGGCTGGGGTCGCTGGCGGCGCCGAGCGGAAGTGCAAACAGCAGCGCCCAGGCGGCCTGAGCAGGCTTGGCGCGGAACTTCAGGTTGAAGATGAACAAGGCGACCAGGAGCGCCAGCGGCAGCGCGATCGCCACCCAGCCCAGCGCGCCCAGGATTTCGATCAGCGCGGTCAGATTGTGAACATCTTCCGGCATGATCGGCCGGCCCAGCATCGAGATCTTCAACGCGCTCGCGACGTAGAAGACGGCGAAATACAGCGCCTGCAGCACCAGGAACGGCCAGAGCCGGCGCGAGACCGAGAATACCAGCAGCGCGAGCGCCAAGTTGAGCCCGAAATCGTACGGCACGCGGGATTCGACAATCTTGATCCCGAACGCCGCCCAGCACGTGAAATAGGCGATGGCATAGAGCACGGCCGTCGACAGGACCGGCACTGCCCAGCTCCAGCGGGGCAAAACCCCCCGGCTTTGCTTCTGTTCTCTTGTCATGAAACCCGGCCTTGGCCGCCCCGCACGTCCCTGAAAATTCACGGGAATATGTCGGGACCATCATCCTTCCGCAACAAACAACGGCGTGAGCAGGTGGGGAGTTCCCAGGGACAAGCCGGGCTCGCAATGCTGTGAATGGCCCGAAGAAACCGGCAAATGAAGCATGGACACACGCTTCCCGCCTTGTTCCCGCTGGACAAATTGACCAATCGGCTAGAAATTCGGCGGGCAATAACTAGAAAACTCGAGGAGGCAATTCATGAAACCGTTCCTGCGATCCGCTCTCCAGGGCTCCCTGGCGGCGGTCGCGATCCTGGCTTCGTCCGTCGCGGCGGAGGCAAAGACCCCCGCTGATTCCCTGGTCATGGCCTATGTCATCGACGACATGATCTCGCTCGATCCCGCCGAGATCTACGAGTTCACCGCGTCGGAATACATGGCCAACACCTATGACCGGCTGGTGGTCATCGATCCGGCAAACCCATCGCAGTTGAAGCTGCAGCTCGCGGAAAGCTGGTCGGTCAGCGACGACGGCAAGACCTTCACCTTCAAGCTAAAGCCCGGCCTCAAATTCCACAGCGGCAACACCATCTCAGCCGAGGACGTGGAGTTCTCGCTAGAGCGCTTTATCTCGCTCGATCTCAACCCGGCGTTCATCCTGACCCAGTTCGGCCTCACCAAGGACAACGTGAAGGACAAGGTGCGCGTGAAGGATCCGCAGACCGTCGAGGTCGAGCTGGATGCCGCCTATGCGCCGAGCTTCTTCCTCAATTGCCTCTCTTTCACGAGCGTGGTCGTCGACAAGAAGACGGCGATGTCACATGAGGAGAATGGCGATTGGGGCCACGCTTGGATGAAGACCAATGAAGCGGGTTCCGGCCCCTTCATCTTCAAGAGCTGGAAGCCGAACGATTCGCTGGTCCTGGACGGCAATGCGGATTATTGGGACGGCGCGCCGAAGATGAAGCACGTCCTCATCAAGAACGTGACCGAAAGCGCGACCCAGCAGTTGCTGCTGCAGAAGGGCGACATCGACATTGCGCGCAACCTGACCGGCGATCAGCTGTCGGCGGTGAAGAGCGATCCCAATATCAAGTTGCAGTCCCGTCCGAAAGCCACCCTCTGGTACGCGGGCCTCAACACCAAGAACGAGTATCTGGCCAAGAAGGAAGTGCGCCAGGCGATGAAATATCTGGTGGATTACGACGGCCTGCAGAAGTCGATGTTCAATGGCACCGGCATCATCCACCAGACCTTCCTGCCGGATGGTCAGCTCGGCGCCGACAACGAGAATCCGTTCAAGCTCGACGTTGCGAAAGCCAAGGAGCTGCTGGCCAAGGCTGGCGTGCCCGACGGCTTCAACGTGACAATGGAAACCACAAACAAGACGGAGACGCGCGAATTGTCGGCTTCGTTGCAGAACACAATGGCGAAGGCCGGCATCAACCTCATCATCAAGATGGCCGACAACAAGACGACGCTGACCAAGTATCGCGCCAGCCAGCACGATATCTATCTCGGCCAGTGGGGTTCGGACTACCAGGACCCGCATTCGAATGCCGACGGTTACCTCAATGCGCCGCTCGCCAAGCGCAATGTCTGGCAAGCGCCCGAGCGTGAGGCCGCCGTTCTCGCCGCCCGCGACGAGAAGGATTCGGGCAAGCGCGCGCAGATGTACATGGACCTGCAGAAGATGGCGCTGGAGGAAAGCCCGTACGTCATCATGTTCCAGCAGGTCGAGACCATCGCGTTGCGCAAGAACGTCGATGGCTTCGTCGTCGGTCCCAGCTTCGACCTCGATCTCTATAAGGACGTGGTGAAGAACTGACGTAGCTGCATCGCCCCGCCGGGCCGGGCTCGATTATCGAGCCGCGGCCCGGCGGGGCCGATCTTTTTTGCGGATGATATGAATCGCATGCGATGAAGTCGGTCCTGAGACTTCTGGGGTCGGTCGCCACCACCCTGTTCGGACTGCTGCTGGTGACCTTTGTCATCAGCCGGTTCCTGCCGGCCGATCCGGTCCTGGCGGTGGTCGGCGATCACGCGTCCGATTCAACCATCCAGGCCGCCCGCGTCCGGCTCGGCCTCGACCAGCCGATCATCGTGCAGTTCTGGCTGTATATAAGACACGTGCTGCAAGGAGACCTCGGCGTTTCCATTCGCACGGGCCTGCCGATCAGCCAGGAATTGCTCCGCGTCTTCCCCGCGACGCTGGAACTGGCGACGCTCGGTGTCCTCATCGGGATCGTGTTCGGCATTCCGCTCGGCGTCTGGTCGGCGGTGCGCAAGGACAGCATGGTCGACCATCTGGTGCGCTTCTTCGGGCTCATCGGCTATTCGGTACCGATCTTCTGGCTCGGGCTGATGGGCCTGCTGGTGTTCTATGCCAGGCTCGACTGGCTTCCCGGGCCGGGACGGCTCGATTTCGGCTACGAAGATCTCGTCACGCCAGTAACTGGCCTGATGACTGTGGACACGCTGATCGCAGGCGACACGGATCTTTTCAAGAATGCGCTGATGCACCTGATCCTGCCGGCTTCGCTGCTCGGCTATTTTTCGCTCGCCTATATCAGCCGCATGACCCGCTCGCTGATGCTCGGCCAGCTGCGTCAGGAATACATCCTGACCGCGCGCGTGAAGGGTGTTTCGGAGCGGCGCGTGATCTGGAGCCACGCCATGCGCAACGTCCTGGTGCCGCTGCTGACCGTCATCGCATTGTCCTACGGCAACCTGCTGGAAGGATCCGTGCTGACCGAGACGGTCTTCGCCTGGCACGGCCTTGGGCTTTACATCACCGATTCGATCTTCGGCCAGGACATGCCGGCGGTGCTGGGCGGCACCGTCGTAGTGGGCGTCATCTACATCGTCATCAACGCGCTGACCGACGTCGCTTATCGCGTGCTCGATCCGAGGGCGAAATGATGGAGGACGCATGACCGACTGGGCCATCGCTGTCACGCCGCCCGGGTGGCGCCAGTGGCTGCTGGCGGAGACGCCGCATTCGCGGCTGCAGGCGCGCCTCAGCCGTGCCTATCTCAGCTGGATCGCATTCACCCGCAATCCGCTGGCGATGTTGGGACTGGCGATGTTCCTCGTCCTCATCTTCTTCGCGGCATTCGCGCCTTGGGTCACCATGCACAGCCCGATCGAAGGGGACCTGGCCAGCCGGCTGCTGCCGCCCGGCGGCGATCACTGGCTGGGCACGGACCAGCAGGGGCGCGACATCTGGAGCCGCATCGTCTATGGCTCCCGAACCACGCTCATCATCATCTTCATGGTGGCCATCACTGCCGCCCCGATCGGAATCGTGATCGGCACAACGGCGGGCTATATCGGCGGCTGGGTCGAAGGGCTGCTGATGCGTATCACGGACGCGTTTCTGGCTTTCCCCAAGCTGGTGCTGGCCCTAGCTTTTGCGGCGGCCCTTGGTGCCGGCATCGAGAATGCGATCCTGGCGATCGCTCTCACCAGCTGGCCGCCTTATGCCCGCATCGCGCGCGCGGAAACCCTGACCGTGCGCGGCACCGATTATGTAGCCGCTGCGCGCATCAGCGGGGCCTCGGATATACGCATCCTTGTCGGCCACATCATGCCGATGTGCATGCCCTCTCTCATTGTGCGCGTCTCGCTCGACATGGCCGGCGTGATCCTGATCGCGGCTGGTCTTGGCTTCCTCGGGCTTGGCGTGGCGCCGCCGCAGCCGGAATGGGGGCAGATGGTGTCCGACGGACGCGCCCAGATCCTGGAGCAATGGTGGGTCTGCACCTTCCCCGGCATCGCGATCTTCATCGTCAGCCTCGGCTTCAATTTGATCGGCGACGGCCTGCGCGACGTGCTGGATCCGCGGGAGGGGTAATGGACAAAGGACCCATCCTCGAGATCGAGAAGCTCAACATCCGCTTCAACACGCCGGTCGGCGAAGTGCATGCGGTGCGCGATGTCAGCTTCACCATGGGGCGCGAGAAGCTCGCCATCGTCGGCGAGTCTGGTTCGGGCAAGTCGCAGACCGGCCGCGCCATCCTTGGCCTCACGCCCGGCAAGGTCACTGCGGAAAAGCTCGCATTCCATGGCCAGAGCCTCATGAACCTCACGCCACAGCAATGGCGCACGATTCGGGGCAAGCGCATCGCCATGGTGATGCAGGACCCGAAATATTCGCTCAATCCCGTGATGACCATCGGCCAGCAATTGCTGGAAGCCGCACGCGACATCAAGGAAGGCGCGGAGGCACGCCAGCACGCGCTCGGCATGCTGGCTGCCGTGCGCATCCGCGATCCGGAGCGCGTGTTCCGCGCCTGGCCGCACGAGCTCAGCGGCGGCATGGGCCAGCGCGCCATGATCGCCATGATGCTGATCGCCGAGCCGGAATTGCTGATCGCGGACGAGCCGACCTCGGCGCTCGACGTCACGGTCCGGCTGCAGGTGCTGGCGATCCTCGATGACCTGGTGAAGACGCGGCACATGGGCCTCATCTTCATCAGCCATGACCTCAACCTCGTGCGCACCTTCTGCGACCGCGTGCTGGTGATGTATGCCGGTCAGGTGCTGGAGAAGCTGACTGCCAGCGAGCTGGAGCAGGCGAAGCATCCCTACACCCGCGGCCTGCTGGCCTGTCCGCCGGAGATCGACCATCGCCGGCAGCGGCTGCCCGTCCTGCAGCGCGATCCATCCTGGATGGAGCCGGTGTCTTCGTGACCCAGCAAATGATCGAAATCGAAAACTTGTCGATCAGCTTCGGGCACGGCGCCGATCGGGTCGATGCCGTGAAGAATGTGAGCTTCACGGTGGCGCCGGGCGAAAGCTATGGCCTGGTCGGGGAATCGGGATCAGGCAAGTCCACCATCCTGCGCGCCTTGGCCGGGCTCAATCCCTATTGGACCGGCCGCATGACGCTGGCCGGGCATGCGCTTGCGGCCAAGCGGCCGCGTGCCCAGCGCCGTCTGGTGCAGATGGTGTTCCAGGATCCGTATGGCTCACTGCATCCGAAGCACACGGTCGATCACATCCTGAGCGAGCCGCTGACCGTCCACGGCTTCGATGATATCGAGACGCGGGTGCGCGCGGCGCTGGACCGCGTGGGCCTTGGTCCGTCCTTCCGCTTCCGCTATCCGCATCAACTGTCCGGCGGCCAGCGCCAGCGCGTCGCGATCGCGCGCGCCTTGATCCTGGAGCCGAAGGTGGTGCTGCTGGATGAGCCGACCTCTGCGCTCGACGTTTCGATCCAGGCGGAGGTGCTGAATCTCCTCACCGATCTGCGCCAGCAGCTCGGCCTCACCTATGTGCTGGTCAGCCATGATCTCGGCGTCGTCGCCCATATGTGCGCGCGCCTCTCCATCATGCGCACCGGCGAGGTGGTGGAGATCGCCAGCGCCGACGAACTCAGCGAAGGCCGCCTGCTGCACGCCTATTCGCGCCAGCTGCTGATTGCCAGCCGCGGCTACGACACCGAAGCGATCGCGGCGTTCGGGGATTTCTAGGAAACGTTCTCCCACTTGTCATCCCGGCCAAGCCACGCAGTGGCGCAGAGCAACTGTCATGTGGCTCATGCCGGCTGACGCCATGGGACGCGATCGCGGACCATGGCGTTCAGGACTACGATCAGGCGCCGTGCGAGAGCGATGATGGCCACCTTGTAGGCCTTGCGGTTGTCGCGCAAGCG
>DASRRI010000032.1:0-30001 GCA_035695765.1 Dongiaceae bacterium | reverse complement strand
GTGGTCTGCGTCAGCACGTCGGCATCGGGCGGCGAGCGTAGCGCGATATAGAGGTTCTGCAGCGCATAGAAGGATGAGGCCGCGAGGCCCAGCAGCACCCAGCCGACCAGGCCGGGCTCCGGCAGGCTGCCCTCCGGCAGGACGATCAGGCCGACCCCCGCCATTCCCAGCACCACGCCCAGCGCGCGCCAGGGATCGAACCGCTCCGTCCGCATGGCGAGGATGAGGACATAGGTCAGCAGCGGCGCCATTGGGATCATCAAGGTCAGCACCGCGACCGGCAGATGCGGCGCGACCCAGAACAGCAGCGGCCCGGGGATGGTGAATCCCAAGAGACCGTTGATGAGGTAATAGCGCAGGTAACTCCATTGCCGTCGCGGGAATCGGCCGAGCAGAATGCAGATTCCCAGCAGCAGCACGCCGCTGCCGATGGTCTCCCACAGCACCAGCCCGATCGGATTGGCGCCGTTCTCGCCCGCCAGCTTGGCGAGGGAGAAACCGAGGCCCCAGATCGTTCCCATCGTCAGCAGTGCCAGCGGACCCAGCACCAGGCGCGACAACGGCGAGGGCGCAGCACTGGTTGATTTCAGGGCGTCCTCGGTCATGGTTTCAATGCCGGTCCTGGAACTCGAACAAGGCGTACATCGCGCGCTGATAGGTCCGGCGCAAAACGGGAAACGGAAAAAGCGGCAGCGGCCGCGCCAGCAACGGCGATGGACGCAGGCTATCATCGCCGGCCAGACGGTGCGCCAGCAGCAGCCCGCAATAGGTCGCGAGCGCAACGCCGGTCCCGACATAGCCTAGCGCGTAATGCACGGTGCCGCCTTCGATGGAATTGACGTGCGGCGACTTGTCGAACGGCACGCACACCCAGCCGCTCCAGAAATGCGTGGCCTCGATGCCTTTGAGGATCGGGAACATGTCGGCAAGCCGCCGCATCAGCCAATCTTTGTGCGCAGCTTTGCTGCCTGCCGTATCCTCGATCCCGCCGCGCGCGCCGAACAGGATGCGATGATCCGCCAGCAGGCGGTAATAGAACAGCAGGTTGCGGGTATCGCTGATCGGCAGAGTGGTGGACCAGTTGAGTGCCTTGCGCTCTGCCTCGGTCAGCGGCCTCGTCACGACGATGTTCGACAAGGCCGGCAGCAGGCGGCCATTGATGGCGGGATGCAGCTGGTCGCCGGTATAGCCGTTGCCGGCGATCACAACCTGCTTTGCGCGTATCTTGCCACGAGGCGTCTTCAGCACATGGCGCTTGCCGTCGCGTGCCCAGCTTTGCACCGGCGATGAATCGTGCAGAACGGCGCCGGCGCGCTGAGCGGCGCGGGCGAGGCCGCGCACATATTTCATTGCGTGGAGCGCAAATCCGGTCTCGAACAGCAGCGCACCATGCGCTTCGCGGCTGATGAGATAGGAGCGTTCGAGCTCCGCTTTGTCGAGCAGGTGCGATTTCACGCCGAATTTGGTCTCCAGCATGCGCTGGTCGCGCTCCAGCACACGCATCCGGTTCGGCAGATGGGCGAGCTCCAGATTGCCGTCGGGCGTCGCGTCCGCCTCGATCGCTTCCTCTGCCAGCAGCTGGCGCACCAGCCGCACCGCATCGCCGGACTGGTCGAAGATGCGCCGCGCCTCCGCTTCGCCCCAACGCTTGATCCAGCCTTTCATGCTGGTCTTGCCGATGCCGAGGGTGGCAAACCCGCCATTGCGCCCGCTGCAGCCCCAGCCGATGCGGTTGGCTTCCAGCACGTGCGACGTCCTGCCGAACTTGCGGCCCAGATGCAGAGCGGTCGACAGGCCGGTATAGCCGCCGCCGATGATGGCGATGTCGACCTCCATTTCGCCCGCGACGGGCGACGCATCGACGATCTCAGCGCCGCCGGTCGCGGCCCAATAGCTGTCGACGTGCCCCTGGCCCGGCGCGTTCGGATCGATGATGTTGATCGCCATTCTTCCCCCTTGCGGGGCGCACCTTACAGGCTCGGTTCATGCCAGGCAAAGGGAGCCGCCGGCTCGGATTTCGTCAATTAGGCCGACCGCACTAGACATTCCGGATCATCATTCTTCGCGCTGTTGACGCGGATATCGACGCGATAAAGGTCCGTCTTGCCGGGATCATAAGGGGCCAGCAGGGACAATAGCATGGGCTCAGCAGCATCCGGATCGAGCCATGCATCCTCATCTTCGCTTTTCAGCATGACGGGCATGCGGTCATGGATCGGTGCCAGCTTGTCGTTGGCCTGGGCGGTCACGATGGCGAAGCTGCGGATGATCTCGCCATCCGGATTGCGCCAGGCTTCCCACAATCCGGCAAAGGCGAAGGCGGGCCGGTCCGGATCGACAATGCGCCACGGCCTCTTGTCCTCGAGGCCCTTGTCCTTGTTCCATTCATAGAAGCCATCGGCAGGCACGAGGCACCGGCGCTTCAGGAGCGCATCGCCGAACGTCTTGTTGGCCGCGATGCCTTCCGACCGCGCATTGATCAGCGGCGCGGTCTTCGGCAGCGCCTTGCTCCAACGCGGGACGAGACCCCAGCGAAACATCCTTAGCGCGCGCTCTCCCGTCGGTTCCAGGCCGATCACGGGCACTGACTGGGTCGGGGCGATGTTGTAGCGTGGCTGCAGATTGAGCCCGGTCACCACGCGGAACAGGGCACGGATCGCTTCGGGCGGAAGCGTGAAACTATAGCGGCCGCACATCGTCTCTTCAGATTCCCTTCAGGTTGAGCGAGATATGGTCATGGTTATTGACGGAGATTAGCCGGCTGCACCTGACCGCTCTCCACGATCGCCGGATGTGACTTTTTGCTGTTTCTGCCCGTCATAGCCACATTTTGACCATTGCCACCTGTGGGGATTGCCGATTAATGACGGTCTTAGTTGACCCCCCTTGCCAAAGATGGCAAGGCTTTCCTAGGATTTTGGCAGATCTTGGGAGACCGCCCGGAGTGGACGAGTCGAGGACCGAGCCGGCGGCCGTCCGCTCGAGGGGGCGGTAGTTGCCATGATGACCGATCCGATGTCAGAAGCGACAGGAAGCGAGCCGACCCGGCCCGAACCGGAGGCTCAGATGGACCCGCGTCCGCTCGACAACACGACCACGGCCGCCCAGGACATGGCCAGCAGCTTCGATGTCCACATCGTCCAATCCCAACGCATCTGCGCCCTCAACGATTATTGGCTGGCCAAGGCAAAGGGCAAGGTTCCGTCGCGCTCCGAGATCGATCCGGTCGATGTGCGCGAGTTGCTGCCGAACCTGATGATGATCGACATGCTGGGCGATCCGCCGCGGTTCCGCTATCGGCTGGTCGGCACCCGGGTGGTGCAATATACCGGCTTCGATTTCACCGGCCGCTACCTGGACGAGATGGTGTTCCAGGGCCGCGACTTCATCGAGCAGTGCTATCGCCGCATGCTGGCGGAGCGGCGGCCGATCTTCGGCCATTATGCCTGGCTGGTGCGCTCCCGCCATTTCGGCCAGTGCGAGTTCGGCCTGTTCCCGCTATCCGACGACGGCGCGACGGTCAACCGCGCCATCTCGATCGAGGATTACGAGCGCATGGAGCGCGATATCCTGACCTACGGCCAGCAGGGCGCGCCGATGCGCAAGCTGGCTGGCGGCGGCTGACGGTCCCCGGATGCCAGCCGACCTTGTTGTCAGGCTGACCGATTTTCCCTATTGAAACGCCGTACCCGGGCCATTTCGCCCGGCGGATCGGAGTTTGACCATGGACCGGCCCATCGCCCTGTTCGAACTTGCCAGCCTGTCGCCGGAGGCGCGGGCGCGCCTGCTGGTGCGGTCCGAGGCCGACCTCGCCGTCTACGAGGAGCGGGTGAAGCCGATCATTGAAGAGGTGCGGCGGGACGGCGATACCGCGCTGGCGCGTTTCGGCGCGCGCTTCGATGGCGCGGCCGGCCTTTCGCCAGACGCCATCCGCACGCCCGAGCATGAGTTCGAGGCGGCGATGAAAAGCGTGGCTCCCGACGTGGTCGAGGCGATCGAATATGCCGTCGACAATGTGCGGCGCTATCACGAAGCGCAGATGCCGGAAGAGATGTGGATGAAGGAGATGCGCCCCGGCATCTTCGCGGGCGAACGCTGGTCGCCGATCGATTCCGTCGCCTGCTATGTGCCGCGCGGCAAGGGCTCGTTCCCCTCGGTCGCCGTGATGACTGCTGTTCCGGCGATGGTCGCCAAGGTGCCGCGCGTCATCATCTGCACGCCGCCGCTGCCCGATGGCCGCACCGATCCCGCGACGTTGGTGGCGGCGCGCCTCGCCGGCGTCGCCGAAGTCTATCGCTGTGGCGGTGCGCAGGCGGTCGCCGCCGTCGCCTACGGCACCCTGACGGTGCCGCGCGTGGTGAAGATGGTGGGCCCCGGCAGCCCTTATCTGGTGGCGGCCAAGAAGCTGTTGGCGCACCGGATCGATCCCGGCATTTTGGCTGGCCCGTCGGAATCCATCATCCTTGCCGATGAGACGGCGGATGGCAGGCTGGCGGCGCTCGACCTCCTGATCGAGGCGGAGCACGGGCCGGATTCCTCCTGCTTCCTGGTCACCAATTCGAGGGAGGTGGCGGAGGCGGCGCGGGCCTCGATCCCCGGTTTCTGGGCCCAGATGTCCGACCAGCGGGTCGATTTCTCGGCGACCGTGCTCCGCGGGCCACAGGGCGGCATCATCCTCACCCAGGATTTCGATCGTGCCTGCGAATTCGTCAACGATTACGCCCCGGAACATCTGACGATCCATGCCAAGGATCCGTGGGGGCATCTCAGCAAGATCCGCAACGCCGCCGAGATTCTGCTGGGGGACCGGACGCCCAACACGCTCGCCAACTTCGTGTTGGGACCAAATGCCGTGCTGCCCACGTCGGGCGCGGCCCGGACCAGCTCGGCGCTCAGCGTTTACGATTTTGTGAAACGTAGCTCCCTAGCCTATGTGACGACATCGGGCTATCCCGAGGCTGCGCGCCATGCCGGCAGGCTTGCGACCTATGAAGGGTTCGACGGCCACGCCAATGCGGTTTCGGCGACGCGCGATCGCCTGATGGCGGATGAAGCATAAGGATGGAGCAATCGGCGGTGAATATCGGCCGGCGAACATTGGTCGGCTCGGACGGCAGCCTGCTCGGCGTCGGCGACAAGGTCAGCGTGGTCGAAGGACTTGGCCGTGTCAGCAACGAGACGCGGCGCATGTTCGATCAATGGCTGCATACCGGCAAGCCAGCCGGTTTGCCGATGCTGGCGGATTTCTCGCAGCAGGCGATCGAAGATCTGCTGCCCTCGATCCTGATCGTCGACGTGCTCGAGCAAACGCACGATTACCGCTACCGCCAGTGCGGACGGCGCGAGCGGGACGTGCGCGGCGAAGACCCGACCGGCCGCACCGTCCGCCAATGCCATGAAGGCGAGATCCTGGATTTCGTGCTGGAGAACTACGACCGCGTGGTGACGCGCGGCGACGGATTGCTCGACCTCTCGGTCGACATCGACAGCAACCGGCGCTTCGTAGCGACCGAGGTGCTGTTCCTGCCTTTCTCCGATGTCGGTGTCGCGGTCACCGAGATCCTGGTCTACTCGCACTATCACGACACGCGGCAGGGCATGCCGCTGATCGGATAGAACCCTACAACGGCTTCGGATCCAAGAAGCGGCGCACCACGTTCTCCGTGATGCGGCTGACATTGTTGTCGTAGCTGTTGTGCGCCAGCGAACCCGCCCACGAGATAGAGCTCACTGAGAACACGCCGCCGCCGTGCGGTGTCTCGAAGAACACCATGTCGGCCTTGATCATCGGGCAGGTGTCGCCGTTGACCGCAGAGTGGGTGTGGTTGAGCTCTTCGGAGACCCAGTGATAGCTCGCCGGAAAATCGCCGGCGCTGGCGAGGATGAGAGCGTGCGGCGGCGTGCCGAGCGCTGCGTCGGCGCGGTCGAGCTCCCAGCCCGCGGCGCCGCCGCCGATCGATCCGAAATCGCCGATGCGCTCGTCCGTCACGCCGTCGAAGATGAAGGCGGCGCGCGGATCGCGACTGCCGGGCATCCGGTCGTAATAGCTCGCGACATCGAAGCCTTGGCCGCTGAAGCCCGTCCCGACCAGCAAGTTGGGAGGCCGGCCGTTGCGTCGCCACAGGCCGGAATATTCGCCGGTAAATGCCATGTAGGATTCACCGGATTCGGTCATCCAGGCGCGCATGCCGGCTTCGGACCGGCGATGCTCGATCACGCCATCCAATGACGGATGCCATGCGATGCGCCAGTAGAAGCCGTTGGCGCCAAGATAAACCAGGCGTCCGCCGCGGTCGGTGTAGTCCTGCACCGCATCCAGCATCTTGAGGCTGTAATACTCCGGATGCGTGCCGGTGAGGACGCAGCGATAGGGCTTCAGGCAATCGAGGCCGTCATGCTCCAGGTCCTCGTCGGTGATGATGTCGCAATCCAGGCCCTTGGCCGCCAGCCAATCGGTGATGTGGGTGTCCGCGTTGAACTGCCACAGATCGCTTTTCGGCCGCATGTTGAGGATCGGGCGCAGCCGCGAAGAATGGCAAACGCCGCTGCCGTCGCCATGCAGGTCGTAGGTCGAGAGGCCGAGGGAATAGGTCTCTTCGAGGAACTGATCCGTGCGGTTGACCGAGGTGAATTTCGCCGAGCTCAGCTCGTCGAAATGCCAGCTGGTGTCCATCTGGTGATTGGCATAGGCGAGATAGCTCGCGGTCGGCACTAGGAAGGCGATGGGTGAGGTCGGCTTGCCCTTCGGCGGCCGCACAAACAGCGGCGTGAATTCCTCCAGCTCATCCTGCACCAGCCGGACGCAATAGATGCCGCTCTTCAAATCCTTCGGCAGGCGGATGGAGAAATCCGTCTGCCAGGCGCAATCGTAGAGATCGTCATCGTGGAAATGGATCGCGCCGTAATGTTCCGGCTTGCGCTTCCAGTTCATCTCGCTGCCGTCCCAATTCCATCCCGTCATGGCGCGGGTCGGCAGGTTGACCGTGTGCCCGTTGCGGCGGTACCGCGAGGAATCGATGATCCAGGTCCCGCCGATATCCTGTGAGAAATCCCAATCGGCGACCGCGCGCTCCGGCGGCGGCTCGTCGCGCGTGCCCGGACAGGCGAGCAGGGCTTCGGGTTTCAGCGCCTCGGCAAAGATGGTCGGTGAATCGATCTTGCCGTTGAAATGCGCCGTGGCGCGCTTGCCCTCATTCCAGGCGGCGATCAGGAAGCGGTTGGGCACTGCCGATGGCGTCAATTGTCCTTCGGCGAAATGCCGCTGGCCGGAATGTCCATAGGCCATCAGCCGACGAACGGCCAGGATCGCGCGCCCGCTCGCGGCATCGAACGCGGCGGCGACCAGGTACCAATGGCGCGACATCAGATCGTGCGGCAGGACCAGCGGCGCCTGATCGCCGATGCGCAGCGCGAGCCGCCCGCTCGCATCGAGGTAGAGCGCGTAGCCGCTCTTGGTCGCTGCGTCCCAATTGCCGAGGATGCATTGCTCGCTGCCGTTGTCGAGCCAGGTCGGCCAGATGAACGTCCGCACCGAGAAGCTGGACAGGGCGAAGGACTGGCGGTCGTCGATCTCGATATAGGAGCCGCAGGGAATCGGCTGCCGCCGCGCGCGATATTCGTTGCCGGGTACACCCGCAACCCGCTCGATTTTGAAGCCCGGGCCGTCGGGCGAATCATCGCCGCAGATCATCCGCACCAGAGAAGCACGGTAGGTGCCGGGGCGGGGCGCGCTGACCTTCACCTCGATCAGGTCACCAGGCTCCGCACTCAGCTTGTCGGTATAGGCGAGCAGGCGTTCAGGCATGATGAGATGACGATATCCGTGATGTCATTCGACGGGACATTCGCCGCCCGTCATCTCTTTCCAGCGCGCGCGGAAGCAGGCCCAGACCGCATCGTGATAGGACGTGAAGGCACGGCCATCGTCGATCTGCATGGGCGTGCCGCGCCGCGGGCCGAATTTCGCCAGGCGCCATTCCTTGTGCGGGACGGTGCACAGGATGACAGTCCGGCCGCGCGCGAATCCCCAGCGCATCAAATCCAGCAGGCGATGCAGATCGGCGCTGTGCCGGCCGAACGGCTTCACCTTGAATTCCTCGCACAGGTCGGTGCGGGACGGATCGATCGACAGCATGAATGATGGTTCCCCCGGGCTATCGCTGCCAGGCATCATAGAGAGCCTTGAGACCCGCTGTCGAGCCGTCGCGGGCGACACCATTGCCGCTCAGGATGTCGTTCGCGAGCTGCTTGCCGAGCTCGACGCCCCATTGGTCGAAAGAATTGATCCCCCACAATATCCCGAGCACGAAGGTCTTGTGCTCATAGAGCGCGACCAGCTTGCCGAGGTGATAGGGATCAAGCTCGCCGATGAGGATGCTGTTGCTCGGCCGGTCGCCGGAGAAGCTGCGATGTGGCGCCAACGCGCGGGCCTTGGTCGCTTTCATTTTCGCTTGCTTCATTTCGGCCGCCGCTTCGGCCGCGCTCTTGCCGAACATCAGGGCCTGGCTCTGCGCCAGGTAGTTCGCGGTCAGCAGGCGATGCTGGTCCGGATAACCGGAGCGGTCGCGGGCAGCCAGGATGAAATCGCAGAACACGCGCTGCGTGCCCTGGTGGATCAGCTGATAGAAGGCATGCTGCCCGTTGGTGCCTGGTTCGCCGAACAGGACGGGACCGGTTGCGCATTTCATCGGCTTGCCGTCGCGGCGCGTTGTCTTGCCGTTGCTCTCCATCTCCAGCTGCTGGAGATAAGCGGGCAGGCGGGCGAGATCCTGCGCATAAGGCAGCACGGCATAGGAGTCGGCGCCGAGGAAATCGATGTTCCAGAGAGCGATGAGGCCCATGGTCAGCGGGATGTTGCGCTCCGCCGGCGCATCCTTGAAATGCATGTCCATGGCATGGGCGCCGGCCAGCAACCGCTCGAATCCCTCCCATCCCAAGGCGACCGCGATCGGCAATCCGATAGCGGACCACATGGAATAGCGGCCGCCGACCCAGTCCCAGAATCCGAATACGTTCTCCGGATCGATGCCGAAGGCGCTCGCCTTGTCGACCGCCGCCGAAACCGCGACGAAATGCTTCGGGACCGCGCTGGGCGTCAGGCGCGCCGTCAGCCAGCCGCGCGCCGCATTGGCATTCGCGAGTGTTTCCTGGGTCGTGAAAGTCTTGGAGGAGACAATGAACAGGGTCGAGGCCGGATCGGCGTGGGCGAGAGCCGCGTGCAGATGCGCACCATCGACATTGGAGACGAAATGGAAGTCCATCTCCGGATGGCAGAAGGGGCGCAGCGCCTGGACGGCCATCGCGGGCCCGAGGTCGGATCCGCCAATCCCGATATTGACGACGGTCCTGATGCGCTCGCCGGTGGCGCCGCGCCAGTGTCCGTCGCGCACGTCGGTGACGAAGCCGCGCATCTGCTCCCACACCTTGCGCACGTCGGGCATGACGTCCTTACCGTCGACGATCATCGGCTCGCGGCCCTGATGGCGCAAGGCAACGTGATAGACCGCGCGGTCCTCGGTGCTGTTGATGTGCTCGCCGGCGAACATGCGATTGCGCCAGCCGGCGACATCGGCGGTGCGCGCCAGGTCGTGCAGCAGCCGCATGGTTTCTGCGGTCGCCAGGTTCTTCGAGAAATCGAAAGCGAACTCGTCCAGCTGCAGCGAGAAATGCGTGAAGCGGTCGGGATCGCTCTTGAACAGATCGGCGATGCGAGTTTTCGCTAGCGACTGCCGATGACGCTTAAGCGCGCTCCATTCGGCCGAGCGCGTCAGGTCTGCAGCGCTCATACGGCGCCTCGCGTCCGGCGTTGCCGGCCGTCGGTCACACCCGCCGGACTGAGATGCAGGTTGGCGAGCGTGCGGTCGACGTGGCGCATGCGCCAGGACAGCATCCTTTGCGCATAGGTCAGCAGCACCTCGCGGTGCGCGGGATCGTTGGCGAGATTGGTCATTTCATGTGGATCATTCTTGAGGTCGAACAAGAGCGGCGGCAGCGAGACGAAATGCACATACTTGTAGTGCTCATCCCGCAGCGCCGTCAGGTAGCATTCGTCCGGCGCAATGCCGAGTGCCGTTTCAGGATCGATGCTGGGCGAGTTGGGCGAGGTGCGGAAATCGAGCTCGTAATGTACTTCGGTGCGCCAGTCCGGCGGCGTCGCGCCCTCGATGAAGGGCAGCAGAGACCGCCCGTCGCACTGATCCGGAATCGGCCTTCCCAGCCATTCCAGGATGGTCGGCAGCAGATCCACCGATTCCGTAAATCGGTCGACCTGCCTACCGCGGTTGCGGTCGGCGACGCGGCGCGGGTCACGGATGATGAGGGGGATGAAGAAGCTCTGGTCGAAATAGATCTCCTTGCCCCAGCAATAATGGTCACCACCCATCTCGCCGTGATCGCAGGTGACGATGATGAGGGTCTCGTTATATTCGCCGGTCTCCTTCAGATGCGCGATGATGCGGCCGATCTGGTCGTCCACCTGCGTCATCATGCCATAATAGGTCGCGCGCATCTGGCGCAGCTCGAGCTCCGGCATGTGGACGGCATTGTTCGGATTGTGCTCGTCGACGCCTTTGGCGGCTGCCAGCGCCGCAATCTTCGCTTTCAGGAACGGATGCTGCTCGCCTTCTTCGTCGGGGGTCGGCTTGCGTTGGACCGTCGGCACCTGCGCTGGATCGTACATCGCGTTGTAAGGCTCGGGCGCGACCACCGGCGGATGTGGGCGCAGGAACACGGCATGCACGAACCAGTTCTCGTCCCGCCGCACCGACAGGAAGCGCAGGATCGCGTTCGCCATGAAGGTCGTTTCGCTCTCCTCTGCCGTGAAGACCGGCGGGACAAAGGTGTGGCCGCGGTCGGCCGGCTTCTTGAAGCCGGGCCGCGGCCTGTAGACGTCCCATCGCCCGTTCGGCAGATCGTAGCCGCGCGCCTTCAGGTCGGCGATCCACATCGCCATATGCTCCGGCAACGCCATGCCGATGGTGAATCCCGGCAGGAAGCCTTCATAGGTCTTCAGCGCGGGGTCATCGGGATGGCGCGTGCGCGGATCGATGCTGGTATCGGTGTAGCCGAACAAGGTCGGATCGAAGCCGGCCTTGCGCGCTTCGCGCGCGACGTTGGTGAAGCGGTCATCGAGCGGCGTGCCGTTGCGCCCCGATCGGTGGTTCATCAGATACATGCCGGTATGCAGGCTGCTGCGCGCCGGCCCGCACGGTGCACAGACCGTGTAGTGCCGCTTGAACAATACGCCGTCGGCCGCAAGCGCATCGAGATTGGGCGTCTTCACGACGGGATGCCCGAGTGCGGACAGGCACTCGCCGCGCCACTGATCGACGCTGATATAGAGGATTTTACGGATCTGCTCGCTCATGGGGCCACGCTGGAAGACTCGCAGGAGCGGGGATTGTCAACAAAGCTGCCCGACTGCGCAACCGGTCATGTGGATGTCATATCCCGGATGCGAAACGGTCCGTGGCGGCGACGATGCGCTCGCTCATGCCTGAATGGCCCGCATCATGGCCGGCTTCGTCCACAATGACGAGTTCGCTGCCGGGCCAGGACTGAGCCAGGCGCCATGGCGTGATGAGCGGATTGCAGAGATCCAGGCGGCCATGAATCAGGATTCCGGGAATACCCGCAAGACGGTGCGCGTCCCGCAGGAGAGCCCCACCTTCGAGCCATGCATGATGGCGCCAATAGTGGGTGACCAGGCGCGCAAAGCCCAGCCGGAACGATGACGAGTCGTAGCGTGGATTGGGAGCTTCGTCGGCGTGCAGCGCGATGATCGCTGATTCCCAATCGCACCAGTCGCGCGCAGCCTTTTCCTGGATGGTCGGGTCGGGATGCATCAGCAGACAATGATAGGCCTCGACCAGGCTGCCAGCGCGCTCCGCTTGCGGTACGCCATCACGGAAGCGCATCCAGGCATCGGGGAAGAACACGCCGACACCGCGCGTGATCCAATCGATCTCCCATTGCGTTGTAGTGGCGATGCCTTCCAGCACCATCTCGGTGACGCGATCCGGATGTCGCTCCGCATAAGCGAGCGCCAGGGTCGATCCCCGGGAGCCGCCGAGCAACAGCCATCGCTCGATGTTGAGGCGCCGCCGCAGCAATTCAATGTCGGCCAGCAGGTGGCTTGTCGTGTTGGCAGAGAGATCAATGTCCGGCTCGCTGGCGTGCGGCGTGCTCCGGCCTGATCCGCGCTGGTCGAACAGGACGATCCGATAGAGCTCGGGGTTGAAATATTGCCGCCATCCAGGCGTACAGCCCGAGCCAGGTCCGCCGTGCAGCACAAGCGCGGGCTTGCCGGATGGATTGCCGCACGCCTCCCAATAGACCTGATGTCCATCGCCCACATCAAGCATGCCGTGATCGTACGGCGCGATGTCCGGATACAGACCGCTCACACCAGCTTCCCCGGATTCATCAGATCATTCGGATCGATCAGCCGCTTGAGCTTGCGCATGAGATCAAGCTCCGCCGGCGGCTTGCGGTGCTGCAATTCGGCGCGGCGCAGCTGGCCGATGCCGTGCTCGGCGCTGATGGAGCCACCGAAACGCTCGACCACATCGTGGACGATGCGGTTCATCGCCTCCGTGCGTGCGAGGAAGCGCTCCTTGCCTTCATCCTCGGGCTGCATCAGGTTGAAATGGATGTTGCCGTCGCCGAGATGGCCGAAGGCCAGCAGGCGCACCTCCGGCCAGGCGGCGCGCACAGCATCGAAGCCGGCAGCCATGAAGGCCGGCACCTGCGCGACCGGCACGGAGACGTCGTGCTTGATGGTGGCGCCCGATCGGTTCTGGCCTTCAACAACGCCTTCGCGCAGGCGCCAGATCGCGAGCGATTGCGCTTCGGAGCTCGCCACCGCAGCGTCTGTGATCTCGCCATCCTCCAGCGCCGCAGCCAGGGTCTGTTCCATCGCGGTGCGAATGTCGAAGGCGGCGGAACTTGTGTTGGCTTCGATCAGGAGGGACCAATCGGCCACATTCTCCAGCGGCCAAGCGAGGCCTGGCACGAAGCGTTGCCCCAGCTCGATGCCGAGGCGCGGCAACAATTCGAAACTCACCAATTGATCGGCGAGACCCGCACGGCAGCGCGCCAGCAGATGCGGGCTTGCAGCGAGATCGGGCAAGGCGACGATCGCCGTTGCACGCGCGACGGGCTTCGGGAACAGCTTCAGCGCGGCGGCGGTGATGATGCCGAGCGTGCCCTCCGAGCCGATGAATAGCTGCTTGAGGTCGTAGCCCGTATTGTCCTTGCGCAGCGCGTGGAGGTTGGAGAGGAGCGTGCCGTCCGGCAGCACCACTTCCAGCCCCAGGCACAAATCGCGCGCATTGCCGAACCGCAGGACATTGACGCCGCCGGCATTGGTGGCGAGGTTGCCTCCGATCTGGCAGCTGCCTTCGGCGGAGAGGCTGAGCGGGAACAGGCGGTTCGCGTCGCTCGCCACTTGTTGCAGGTCGGCGAGGATGCAGCCGGCTTCCACCACCATGCTGTTGTTGAGCGGATCGATCGCGCGCACGCTGCTGAGCCGCTTCAACGCAAGCACGATGGCTTTGCCGCTGTCATCCGGCGTGGCACCGCCCGACATGCCGGTATTGCCGCCTTGCGGCACGATAGCCACGCGATGCTGCCGGGTGAGCCGCATAATCGCTTGCACCTCCGGCACAGAGCCAGGCAACACAACTGCGGCCGCACGCCCGCGATAGATGCCGCGCCAATCGGTGAGGAAGGGAGCGAGCGCGTCGGGTTCGGTCAGGCAATGCCGCCCGCCGACGATCGCCTGCAGGCCCGCGATCAGCGGGTCCATGCAGCGACCTCGCGCGGGCTATTGGCCGTAGATGAGCGTAAGGCGCGTAACGCCGACATTGGCGCCGATTCCGATATTGCCTTCGAACTCCAGGGGCTGCAGCGAAACCTTGCCGCCATCGCCGCCGAACAGCAGATTGACCTTGACGCCGATGCCGGCCGAGCCACCGGCCCCGCCGCCGGTATAGTCGCCCGCCAACGCTCCGGGCGCGACATTGTTCCCTGGCGCGATCACGCCCCAGACAATCGATCCGGCGTGGAAATAGCCGAGATCGAAGCCCCAGTCGCGGATCTGGCCATTGTAGCGTTCGACGGTCCCGTTCGAGCGGTTGAAGACGCAGCTCACATTGCGATTGGAGCCGATGAGGTAGCCGAAGCCGGATGAGATGTTGCAGACCAGGCTGCCGATATTGGCCTCGGCCCGGGCCGCGGCCGGCAAGGTCCAAGCGGCGCAGGCAGCCACGGCCACGATGGCAAGGCGAGTGAGACGCATGATTGCTCCCCGTCGATTTTGTTGAAGGCGGATTATGGCTCCGCCCCTGTTCGATGGCCCATGATGGAACAATCCGGCAGGGGGGGGAACCGCTTTCTTGGTCAGGAAGTCGTTACCCCAAGCCAGATGAACCGTGCCTGACTAGCGCGGTGCGGCCGCGCGCCGCAGACGGTCGTTGATGGCGATGCCGAGGCCGGATTCAGGCACCGGCATCACAGCGATGGCGCGATATTTAGGGTCGTCCAGCCGGCGCAACATGGCGAACAGGTTGGCAGCCGCCTCCTGCAGATCGCCGGTCGGGCTGAGATTGAGGGCCTCCTTGGGCGCCGTGGGCCCGAAGCCCAGCAGCGCTTCGCCCGCCTCCGCCGCTGCGGCATTGAGGCGCACCGGCAGCGATGGGGCGTAGTGGCTGAGCAGGCGACCTGGCGAGCGCGGTGCTGCCGCATCCTCGGCACCGGCTTCGACCGGCACCGGCTCCTTCAGCACCTCCGACAGCGCCTCGGCCGTCACTGCGCCGGGGCGCAGGATGCGCGGGCGGTCATCCAGCAGGCTGAGGACAGTGGATTCGACACCGACCGGGCAGGGTCCATCATCGATCACGAACTCCACCTTGTCGCCGAGATCGTTGAGCACGTGGTCGGCGATGGTCGGCGACAGGCGGCCGGAGGGATTGGCGCTCGGCGCCGCCAGCGGCAGGCCGGCCATCATCAGCAGGGTCTGCGCGATCTTGTGCGCCGGCACGCGGATGGCGACGCTGTCGAGGCCGGCGGTTGCCAGCAGCGAAATGCGGCAGTCGCGGCGCCGCGGCAGGACCAAAGTCAGAGGGCCGGGCCAGAAGCTGCGTGCCACCATCTGCGCCTTGGCCGACAGTTCCGCGAACTGTGCGGCGCCGGAAATGTTGGCGACATGTATAATGAGGGGGTTGAAGCTTGGTCGGCCCTTGGCGGCGAAGATCGCGGCGACGGCGCGGTCGCTGGTGGCATCGCCGCCCAGGCCATAGACCGTCTCGGTCGGAAAGGCGATCAGCTTGCCAGCACGCAGGGCCCGCGCCGCATCACCGATCTCGCCCAGCGTCGGCTGCAGCCGTCTAGCCACGCTTGCCCCGGGCAATGAAATGCGGATTGCGGAAACCGGGCTTGCCATAGTGCAACGGATGGCCATCGAGCGTCGCGACCGACCCGCCCGCAGCGCTCAGGATCGCGTGCCCGGCGGCAGTGTCCCATTCCATGGTCGGGCCGAAGCGCGGATAGAGGTCTGCCGCGCCCTCCGCCAGCCGGCAGAACTTGAGCGACGATCCGGCGACGATGGTGCCCTGGATGCGCTCGCCCATCTCCTCGGCGTTCACCAGCTCCTTCGCGGCGTGGGAGCGGCTGATGGTCATGATCGCGCCTTCCTCGGGCGGCGTGCGCGCGTGGATGCCCTTGAATGGCGCCTCTCCGGCGCTGCGCTCGGCGCGGCCGGTATAGCCACGATAGGTCTCGTTCAGCGCCGGCAAGTGGACGATACCCAGCACCGGCACGCCGCGCTCGATCAGCGCGATGTTGACGGTGAACTCACCGTTGCGCGCGACGAACTCCTTGGTGCCGTCGAGCGGGTCGACCAGCCAGAAGCGCTCCGGCGCCTCCGCGGGCAAGCCGCTGGTCTGCGAATCCTCCTCGGCGATGATGGGGACATGAGGCATCAGGCGGCGCAGCGCGTCCAGGATCACTGCTTCCGCCGCCAGGTCGGCGGCGGTCACCGGCGACTGATCGGCTTTGCGCGTGGTGGTGAAGTCCCCAGCATAGACCTTGAGGATCTCTGCGCCGGCAAGGCGCGCGACCTCAGCCAAATCATCAGCCAGTTGCGCGAGTATCAAGGGAGCCTAGCTCCTTCGTAGCGCCCGCCAGACGGAAAGCGGCGTCGACGGAATGTCTATATGAGCAACGCCGCATGGCGCAAGCGCGACCATGCCGAACTTCGCCGTCGCGCAAGCCAGATTGATGTTACCGGCCGAAGAAGCGGGGCTTGCGCTTTTCGAGGAAGGCGGCACGGCCCTCCTGGTAATCCTCGGTCTCGGCTGCCGCGGCCTGCAATTCCGCCTCGACCGCGAGCTGTTGTTCCAGCGAATGATGGCCGCTGACATTGATGGCATGCTTGATGAGACCGATGGCCGCCGTCGGCATCTCGGCAAGGCGGCGTGCCAGCGCATCGACTTCGCCGGCAAAATCGGCATCAGGGACTGCTTTCCAGATCAGGCCCCACTCCGCCGCGATCCTGGCTTCGACCGGCTCGCCAAGCAGCGTCATGCCAAGCGCGCGCGCCTGCCCGATCAACCGCGGCAGGAAATAGCTGCCGCCGGCATCAGGGATCAATCCGATATTGACGAAGGCGTTGATGAACTTCGCGCTCGCCGTCGCAATGGCGATGTCGCAGGCCAGCGCCAGTGAACAGCCCGCACCGGCGGCGACGCCGTTGACTGCCGCGATCACCGGCTGGGGGAGTGCGCGAATCTGCCGTATCACGGGATTGTAATGTCGCTCGACCACGGAGCGGATGGCCCGCGTATCATCGACCGCTTCATGGTCGTTGAGGTCCTGACCCGCGCAGAACCCGCGGCCCGCGCCGGTCAGGATGACAACGCGTATGGTTTCATCGCCATCGAGATCGGTCAGCGCCGCGCTCAATTCCCCCAGCATACCGAGGGTGAGGCTGTTGATCCTGTCCGGCCGGTTGAGCGTGAGGCGCGCGACGGCACCGTTGCGCTGAAGCAGGATGGGCATTTCAGTCATGGTCTTTTCCCGGCGAGGGCTTTGCCATAGATAGACGACGAGGCATGCTGCGGCCAGCATGAAAAGTTTGGAGGGGTGGCTTGCACAAATATCTGGCAGGGGCCGGGCTCAACGGCGTCATGGGCGTCGCCATCGGCGCCTGGGCCGCGCATGGCTTGGAGGGACGCTTGCCGCCCGAGGCGCTGGAATGGATGCGCACCGGCGCGTCCTATCAGCTATGGCACGCAGCCGCCTTGCTCGGCCTCGCCGCATGCGCGGCGCGGCACGCCAGCCGTTTGATCGCAGTGGCCGGCATCGGCCTGGGGCTGGGCGCGTTGCTGTTCGGCGGCTCGCTCTATCTCTATGCCTGGATCGGCCAGACCTGGCTTGCCTTGATCACGCCGGTCGGCGGCGCCCTGATGATCGCCGGCTGGCTTGCCGTGCTTGCTGCGGCGTTCCGTGTGAGCGCAAGATTGTGAAGCGGATCATGATGTTGCGCCTGCCGAGCTTTGTGATCGTCCTGGCGTGCATGGTCTGGCCTGCCTTCGCGCAGGACGAGGACGCGCAGCCGAGCTTCGATTGCGCGGCCGCCAGCGAAACCGTTGAAACGCTGATCTGCGGCGACACAACTCTGGCCGGCCTCGATCGCACGCTGTCGGAGAGCTATCACACGGCTCTTGCGGCCAGGGCCGGCGAGGCGCAGGCTGCATTGCGGGACGAGCAGCGGGTTTGGGCGGGCAACCGATCCACCGCCTGCGGGGCCGATTCCGATCCTGCGATCGAAGTCGATGATGCGATCGGCTGCCTCACCGCGCTCTATCGTGCGCGCATCGCAGAGCTGCAACCGGGAGAGCCCGCCGGCGACGGCGCGGTTTCGCAGTCCGGCTACGGCTGGCTGATGGGCAACTGGAACATCGCTTCGATCCGCACACTGCCGGACGACAACACACGCGCCGATGCGGCGATCGCGCAGGTCGGCCGCACTTTGCGATTCGTGGAGGCGCCGATCGCTACTCCGAGCGGCGTCGCCTGTTCCTATCCACGCTACAATGCAGAGCCGTCGCCTGGGCCGGAATTCGGCGACCTCAGCGACTATCCTACTGCGGTGATGGTGCGCGTATCTTGCGTGGGTATTGCGTTGTTGGATGTTGTGCGCTTGACTGATGAAAAGATCCTGGTCGGGGAGGGTGAGGTCGTTTTCGAGTTGGAGCGCCGGCACTGACACTGCCGGGAGAAGGAGAGGATGGATGACCACTGCCTTCTTCACGCATCCGGCCTGCCTTGAGCACGATACGGGGCAGGGCCATCCGGAACGCCCGCAACGGCTGGAAGCCGTCCTGTTGGCGCTGGATGAGCCGGAATTCGCCAAGCTGGAGCGATGCGAGGCGCCGCTCGCCGAGATCGCGCACATCACGCGCGTCCACGATAAGCATTATGCGAGCGATCTGCTGGCACGTGTGCCGCAGCGCGGCTGGGTCGCGCTCGACGGCGACACGCTGATGTCGGCCGGCTCCGGTGAAGCTGCCTTGCGCGCCGCTGGGGCCATGATCGCGGCAGTGGATCTGGTGGTGAAGAACGGCGCGGCCAACGCCTTCTGCGGCGTGCGCCCGCCCGGTCATCATGCCGAGACCGACATGGCGATGGGCTTTTGCCTGTTCAACAATGTCGCGATCGGTGCGGCGCACGCCTGTGCCACGCATGGGCTGAAGCGCGTCGCGATCGTCGATTTCGACGTGCATCACGGCAACGGCACGCAGCATATCTTCGAGCACGATGCGCAGATCTTCTACGCCTCCACCCATCAGATGCCGCTTTATCCGGGGACCGGCGCGCGCAGCGAGAAGGGCGTCGGCAACATCTGCAACGCGCCGCTGCCGGCCTTCGCGGGCGGTGACGAGTTCCGTGATGCCTATGAGGAGATCGTGCTGCCGGCAATCGACCGGTTCAGGCCGGAGCTGATCATGATCTCCGCCGGGTTCGACGCGCACCGCGCCGACCCGCTCGCGAGCCTGGAGCTGGAGGCTGAGGATTTCGGCTGGGTGACCGAGCGGCTGTGCGAAATGGCGAAGACCCATTGCGGCGGGCGGCTCGTCTCAACGCTCGAGGGCGGCTATGACCTCGAGGCGCTGGCGGAGAGTTCGGCCGCCCACGTGGCTGCCCTGCTCGCGGCGAAAATCTAATCTTTTCAAAGACTTGGCTTCATCCCACCGGCCTTGCTGATGGGGTGACCCGCCGATAGAATGCCGCCCCGAATCATTGGGTTATCGGTAGGATACGCACTGCGTTCGCCGAACGCGGCAATCGTTTAGAGGCATGGGAATGGCCCAGGATCAGGCGACCGGAACAGCGGTTCCGGCCGACATCGCTGCCTTGAGCTTCGAAGAGGCGTTGGCCGAGCTGCAGGAGCTGGTGAAGCGGCTGGAGCGCGGCGACAACAAGCTCGAGGAGGCGATCAAGTCGTACGAGCGCGGCGCCGCGCTGAAGCGCCATTGCGAGGCCAAGCTGCGCGAGGCGCAGCTGAAGGTCGAGAAGATCGTGTTGTCACAGGATGGCTCGGTCGGCACGGAGCCGGCCAAGCTCGATTAGTTTCACCAGTTTCCTCAGGGGTTTTCTTTGTCGATCGAACGCGCATTGAACGAGGCCGCAGCGGCGGTCAATCGCACGCTGGATCAGTTGCTGCCGCCGGTGGCCGGGGCGGAGCGGCGCGTGGTTGATGCCATGCGTTATGCCACCATGGGCGGTGGCAAGCGCATCCGGCCCTATCTGGTGATCAACAGCGCCGGGTTGTTCGACGTGCACAACGAGTATGCGCTGCGCACTGCGGCTGCGATCGAGATGCTGCATTGCTACAGCCTGGTGCATGACGATCTGCCGGCGATGGATGACAGCGACCTGCGGCGCGGCCGCCCGACCGTCCACAAGGAATTCGACGAAGCGACCGCGATCCTGGCCGGTGATGGCTTGCTGACCATGGCGTTCGAGATCCTGTCGGATCCCGCCACCCATCCCGACGGCCACGTGCGCGCCGACCTGGTTCACGCGCTGGCGAAGGCGGCTGGCGCCTGCGGCATGGTCGGCGGCCAGATGATCGACCTGCAGGCGGAGAACGAGCAGCTCGATATCGGTGCCATCACCCGGCTGCAGCGCCTGAAGACGGGCGAGATCATTGCTTTTTCTTGCGAAGCCGGGGGCATTCTCGGTCACGCCGCGTCGCATATGCGCCAGGCGCTGATATCCTATGCCCACGATCTCGGCCTCGCGTTCCAGATCGTCGACGATCTGCTGGATGCCGAAGGCAGCGCGGCGGAGACCGGCAAGCCGGTCGGCGCCGATGCGGCAGCTGGCAAGGCGACCTTCGTTTCCATCCTCGGGCTGGAGCGCGCGCGGGCGCAGGCGCGGCTGCTGGGCGACCAGGCCAACGGCCATCTGGATATGTTCGGCGCCAAGGCCGATCCGTTGCGCTGGATGACCGACTTCGTCATCACCCGCAAGAGCTGACCCCAAGAGAGCGCAAATCGGAATGCCGGACCCATGTCGAGCGAGATCACACAAGCGGCTGTCGCCGCCGACAGGCTCGCCGTGGCGCCGAACTGGCGCCGCGAGGTCCGCGACACGCTGATCCTCACGGCGCCCATCGCCGCCGCCCTGCTGGCGGAGATGGGTATGGGCGTCATCGATTATTCGATGTCTGGCCATCTTGGCCCCGGCGCGCTGGCCGCGGCCGGCCTTGGCCTGCAATTGCTGTTCACGCCAATGTTCTGGGGCATGGGTGCGATCGCGGCCACCGGCGCTGTCGGTGCGCAGGCCCATGGCGCCCGCAATGCGGAAGCGGTTTCGGAATCGATGCGCCAGGGCTTCCTGATGGCGACCTTGCTCAGCGTGCCGGTCATGGGCGTAACACTCCTCGCCATTCCGATCCTGCCGCTGGTCAATCATGATGCCGCGGTCGTGGAACAGGTCGGCCGCATCATCCTCTACGGCCTGCCGTGGGTGCCGCTAGTCTACTGGTTCACCGTGGTCCGGAATTTCGTCACCGTGATGCAACGGCCGACGATTGTCAGCATCTGCGCGGTGGCCGGGCTGCCGGTCTCGTTCCTGTCGAACTACGCCTTCATGTACGGCAATTGGGGCGCGCCGAAGCTCGGTGCCACCGCGGTCGGCGTCACCGGCGTGATCGTCGCGCTCCTGCACCTGGTCATGATCGTGGCCTACGTGCAATCAGTGCCTGCGTTGCGGCGCTATCGCATTTTTGCACGCCTGTTTCATTTCGACGGCAGGATGATGGCGGAGCTGTTCCGGATCGGCATTCCGATCGCCATGTCCTACCTGTTCGAGACGGGCTTGTTCTTCACCGTGACGGTCCTCATGGGCGTCATCTCGACCGAGGCGCTGGCGGCACACAATGTCGTGCTGAACATCTGCGCCATGTCGTTCATGATTCCCTATGCGCTGAGCCAGGCGGCAACGGTCCGTGTCGGCTACGCAGTCGGCGCGCAGGAGCCCGAGGCGGCACGGCGCGCCGGCTATGTCGCGATCGCGCTCGGCATCGGCTGGATGGTGATAGCGGCGTCGACGATGCTGACCGTGCCCAATCTGCTGACGGCGATCTATCTCGATCTCTCCGACCCTTCGAATGCGGGTCCGGCGCAGCTGGCCGCCTCGCTGTTTGTGATCGCAGCGATCTTCCAGATCGTAGACGGGACCCAGGTCACGACCCAGGGGGCGCTGCGCGGGCTCAAGGATACCAACGTCCCGATGCTGCTGTGCGGCCTCGGCTATTGGGTGTTCGGCCTTGGCAGCGGCGTAACCATGGGCTTCGCACTGGGTTACGGCGCGACCGGCCTGTGGTGGGGCCTCGCGATCGGACTTGCGGTTTCGGCAACGCTGCTGTTCCTGCGCTGGCGGCGATTGTCGAGCCGCCTCATCGCCTGATGGGCAAGCAACGCGCCGACAAGCTGCTGGTCGATCGCGGCCTGGCCGAATCCCGCGCCAAGGCCCAGGCGCTGATCATGGCGGGCAAAGTCTTCTCCGGCGATCGGCGTATCGCCAAGGCCGGCGACCTGGTGGCGGAAGATGCGGCGCTGGAAGTGAAGGGGCAGGACCATCCCTGGGTCTCGCGCGGCGGATTGAAGCTGGCGCACGCCTTGGCTCATTTCGCCCTCAATCCAAAGGGTGCGGTCGCGATCGACGTTGGCGCTTCGACTGGCGGCTTCACCGACGTGCTGCTGACCCACGGCGCGGCCAAAGTCTATGCCGTCGATGTCGGCCACGGCCAGCTCGCCTGGAAGCTGCGCAACGATCCGCGCGTGGTGGTGCTCGAGCGCACCAATGCGCGCCATCTTTCGGCAAAGGAGATTCCTGAGCCGGTCGAATGGGTGGTGTGCGATGCCAGCTTCATCGGCTTGGAAACGGTGCTGCCGGCCGCTCTGTCCCTGACCAAGCCGAACGCTGTTGCTGTCGCTCTGATCAAGCCGCAATTCGAAGTCGGCCCCTCGCGCGTCGGCAAGGGTGGCGTGGTGCGCGACCCGGCTTTGCACCAGGAAGTATGTCAGCGCATTGAAGCGTGGTTCGATCGGCAGGCCGGCTGGTCGGTGCTCGGCATCGTCGAAAGCCCGGTGCTGGGGCCGGAAGGGAACAAGGAGTTCCTGATCGCGGCGCGCAGGGCGCCGGCAAAGGAGGCATCATGAAACTCGCTCTGGCATCCTGGCAATTCTGGGCCTTGCTGTCCGCGACCTTTGCCGCGCTGACAGCAATCTTCGCCAAAGTCGGGGTCGAGACTGTCAATTCCGACTTCGCGACCTTTGTCCGTACCATCGTCATCCTGCTGGTGCTTGCGGCCATTCTGGTCGCGACCGGGCAATGGCAGAGCCCGGCGTCGGTATCGTGCCGTACCTACGTGTTTCTCGTTCTTTCCGGCCTCGCGACCGGAGCTTCGTGGATCTGCTATTTCCGGGCGCTGAAGCTGGGCGACGCAGCGCGCGTCGCACCGATCGACAAGCTCAGCGTCGTCCTGGTCGCCTTGTTCGGCGCTGTCTTCCTCAGCGAAAAGCTGTCACTCGCCAACTGGCTTGGCATCGCACTGATCGCCGTCGGTGCCGTCCTGGTCGCGGTGAAATAGCGGCCTACTGGAATCGCCCGTTGATGGCCAGCGGCGGTGACCAGAGCAGCACGGAATCCGGCTGCTGGATCAGCGGGCGAAGCTCCTGTACCAGCTCCCGCGCGCCCGGGATCAGTACAACGGAATCCTTGAGCGCGGGCGCCGTCGCGCCACTGCTCATGAATTCGCTGATCAGGCTCTCCCAGCGCTCATGCTCGGAGGGATAGGTGACCAGCGTGACCCTGGTCTCCTGCGCCAGCTTGGATTCCTGCTTGCCGAGCTTGATCGCCATATCGAGGCCGCCCAGTTCATCCACCAGGCCGCGCGCCTTGGCGTCGGCGCCCGTCCAGATCTGGCCTTTCGCGACCTCTTCGACCTTGTCGGGTGCGAGCTTGCGTCCCTCTGCCACCTTGCCTGTGAAATCGGCGTAGATCTCGTCCAGCCGCTTCTCCAGCTTGGCCCAGGCTTCCGGGGAGTAATCGCGGTTGACGCTGTCGGTATCTGCGGCCGCGCCAGATTGCACGCCTTCGAAATGGATGTTGAGATTGTTCCACAGCTGCGTGAGGACGGGCTTGCCCGAAAACACGCCGATCGAGCCGGTGATGGTTCCCGGCTGCGAGACGATCTTGGTGGCGGGCGCGGCGATGAAGTAGCCGCCGGACGCCGCCTCCCAGCCGAAGCTCACGATCACCGGAATCCCAAGCCCGCGCGCCCGCGCCACCTCGCGCCAGATCGCGTCAGCCGCGACATAGGAGCCGCCGGGCGAATCGATACGGAAGATGATGGCGCGCACCCGGTCAGTGATCGCATCGTCGAAGGCCTGCACGATGGTGTCGGAACCGAGATTGGTGGTATTTCCGAACGGATCGCCATCGCTGTCGCCGAGGATAACCGGGCCGTTGCCGCGGATGATGGCGAAGCGCGGCGTCGTGCCCGGCGGTTCCGGAATCTGCGCCGCGTAATCGGCGATATCGACCGATGCCTCCTCGCCCATCACGCCATAGGTGACGGCCGCTGCCTGGTCCCAGTAATTCAGCTCGTCCACCATGCCTTCCTTCTTGGCGTCGGCGGCGCTCCAGGGCGAACGGTCGATCCAGCCACGCACCTTCGCCGCATCCTTCTTGCGATCGGCGGCGATGCCGTCGACCACCTGGGTAAGCCAGGAATCCGTCAGCTGCTGCAGGTTCTGACGCAGCGGCGCTGGCATCGAGGTCTCGGTGAACAGGTCCGGCGCGCCCTTGAATTCCTTGCGCTTGCTGACATGCGCTTGCACGCCCAGCCAATCGAGGGCACCGCGCATGAAGGGCTGCTCCAGGATGAAGCCCATCAGCCCCACGTCGCCTGAAGGCTGCAGGAAGATCCGGTCCGCGCTGGAGGCGACGTAGTAATGCAGGGTGCCGTCGCCCGCCTCGCCGAACGATTCCGCGAAGGCGTGGATCGGCTTGCTGCTGTTGTGGAAGCGTGCGATGGCATCGCGGATCTCCTGCGCCTCGGCGATGTTGAGGGGGCCGCGCCCGACCTTCAGCATGACGCCCTTGACGCGCCCATCGGTCGCAGCTTCATCCAGCCCCAGCACGATATCTTCGATGGTGGGTCTTCCGGTGGGCGCGAAGGGCAGCCTGACATGGTCCTTCGCCAGCCCTTCACTGAGATCGATGGTCAGCACTGCCTGGTCGGGGATCTTCACGTTCGGCCGCGTGAGCTGATCAAAGTAGAAGAACCCGATCACCACCAGGGCAACCACGGCTACGCCGACCAGTGCCAGCAGCCAGAGGAAGAACCGCACGATGAACCGGAGAAATCCCATGGTCCTGATCCGTCTTTTCTGTTGCTCCGAAGGTGGCGGCATCATAAGCCAGCTTCCAGCATGAGCCGAGCAGATAACAGAACCGCCGACAAGGTCGAATTGGCCGCAACCGCCATGGGCGGGCAGGGCGATGCCGTCGCGGATTGGCAGGGCAAGAGGGTGTTCGTGCCGTTCGCGCTGCCGGGAGAGCGGGTGCGCGCGCAGCTTAGGCCGGCGGCCGGTGGCGACCTGGCTGCGACAGATATCGAGGTGCTCGAACGATCATCGGACCGGATCACGCCCGCATGCCGGCACTTCGGAACCTGCGGCGGCTGCGCCCTGCAGCACTGGGCGGAACCCGCTTATCGCGGCTGGAAGGTGGATCTGGTGCGCCAAGCGCTGGGCCATCGCGGGCTCGCGCTGCCGGAGCGGCTGGAATCCGTCTTCGTGCCAGCGGCCACAAGGCGGCGCGCGGAATTTGCGGTGCTGAAGCAGGGCGGGAACCTCCAGCTTGGCTTTCACGCCGGTGGCAGCAGCGCCATCGTCGACCAGCGCGAATGCCCGATTTTGGCGCCGGCTCTCGTTGACCTGGTTCCGGTGTTGCGAGATGTCTTGCCTGGAATCCTGCGCGAGAATGAGAGCGCGGACATCCTCACGACCGGGACGATCACCGGCCTCGACCTCCTGATCTCCACCGACGATGCGCCGAATGCCGCACGCCGTGGAGCGTTGGCGCGTTTCGCGGCGGAGAACAACGTAGCGCGCATTGGCTGGCAGGCGAAGCGCGGGACACCGGAGCCGATCGTGCTGTTGCGCACACCACAGGTGAAGTTCGGCGACGTGGTTGTCGATCTGCCGGTCCCATCCTTCCTGCAACCGAGCGCGGAGGGCGAAGCGGCACTGAAATCAGCCGTGCTCGCGATGATCGGAAAGCCTAAGCGGATCGCGGAGCTTTATACGGGCTGCGGCACTTTCACCTTCGACCTCGCCCGGATCGGTACTGTGCATGCCGTCGAGGGCAGCAAGCCGGCTCTGGCGGCGCTGAACCAGGCTGCCAAGCGTGCACAGCTCAGCCACCGCATCACGACAGAAGCGCGCGACCTGGAACACGCACCCCTCACCTTCCAGGAGCTGAAGAATGTCGATGCCGTGGTGTTCGATCCACCGCGCGCGGGCGCCAAGGCGCAAGCTGAGATGCTGGCGAAGGCGCGGGTGAAACGGATCGTCGGCATTTCCTGCAACCCCGCCACCTTCGCGCGTGATGCGCGGACGTTGGTGGATGGCGGCTACGACCTCGCTGCCATCACCATCGTCGATCAATTCATCTGGTCGCCCCATGTCGAGCTGGTGGCGGAGTTTCGGCGCCGTTGAAACGCGCGATGAGCATTCACTCTCTTCCGTCACCCGGCCCCTGAGCCGGGGTCCACGGCGCCGCTTGACGCATGCCATCGAAATGGATCCCGACTTGGAGGCGGGGATGACGGACGGGATGGCGATTCTGCTCAGTGGTTCGACGCGGAGAATTCGCCCTTCACGTCCGACGTCGGAGTATCCAGTTCAAAGAGAAAGCTCTCGCGGATTTTCTCGAGCACGTCTTCTGGCTTCTTGCCGTAGCGGGCCTTCATGGCATTGGCAACGTGCCTAGCGACGTCTGCCAGGATAACCCCAGGCTACCTCCTCGGGCGCTGCATGGTTCTCATACATCCCAATATTGATGGTGCAATAGAGTCCCTTTTCAGCGACCCAGACGCGAATCATTTCTACTGAGTCCCGGTCGCGCCGTGCCGGCGCCGGGATGATGCACTCCCTCATGTTGTCTCCCAGGGGCGATGAGCGAGGAGAGTCAATCCAGCCCGCATTGCGCGCGGTGGCGCAACAGGTGGTCGGCGAGCACCACCGCCATCATCGCTTCGCCCACCGGGACGGCGCGGATGCCGACGCAAGGGTCGTGGCGGCCGGTGGTGACGACGTCCACTTCCTCGCCGGCGGTGTTGATGCTCTTGCGCGGCTGGTTGATCGACGAGGTCGGCTTGACCGCGAAGCGCACAACGACATCCTGCCCGGTGGAGATGCCGCCGAGGATGCCGCCCGCCATGTTGGAGAGGAACTTGAGCCTGCCGTCCTCCATGCGCATCTGGTCGGCATTCTCTTCACCGCTGAGGACCGCTGCTGCGAAGCCGGCGCCGATCTCCACGCCCTTGACTGCGTTGATGCCCATCATGGCCGAAGCCAGATCCGCGTCGAGCTTGCCATAGAGTGGCGCGCCAAGGCCGACCGGGACACCCGATGCCACCACTTCGACGACCGCGCCGACCGAAGAACCGGCCTTGCGCGTCTTGTCCAGCAGCTCTTCCCATTGCGGCACGACCTGCGCATCGGGGCTCCAGAAGCTGTTGCGCTCCGTCTCCGCCCAGTCCCAGCGCGCGCGCGAGGCGCTGAGATGGCCGATCTGGATCAGGGCGCCGCGAATCTCCACCGGCTCGGGCAGCAGATGCGCCAGCACCTTGCGCGCGATGGCGCCCGCCGCCACACGTGACGCCGTCTCGCGTGCGGAGGAACGCCCGCCGCCGCGATAGTCGCGGATGCCGTGATACTTGGCCCAATAGGTGAAGTCGGCATGGCCAGGGCGGAACTCATCCTTGATCTTGCTGTAATCCTTGCTGCGCTGATCCTCATTCTGGATCATCAGCGAGATCGGTGTCCCGGTGGTCTTGCCTTCAAACACGCCGGATAGAATCTGCACGGTGTCGTCTTCGCGCCGCTGCGTCACGAAGCGCGACTGGCCCGGCTTGCGCTTGTCGAGCCAGGGCTGGATGTCCGCCTCGGCGAGGTCGATGCCCGGCGGCGTCCCATCGACGACGCAGCCGATCGCGGGCCCGTGGCTTTCGCCCCAGGTCGTGAATCGGAACAGATGACCGAAGGAGTTATGCGACATCGCCCCGCTTAGCCCTTGCGCTCGGCGAAGTCGGTCAGCATCTTGGCGAGCTCGCCCGCCGCATCGGTGCGCATCATGCCGATGACGTTGTAGCCGCTATCGACGTGATGCAGCTCTCCCGTGACGCCGCGCGATAAATCGCTCAGCAGGTACAGGCCGGCGCTACCCACTTCCTCGATGCTGACATTGCGGCCAAGCGGCGCGTTGAGCTCGTTCCAGCGCAGGATGTGCCGGAAGTCACCGATGCCGGATGCGGCGAGCGTCTTGATCGGTCCGGCGGAGATCGCGTTGACGCGGACCTGCTGCACGCCCAGGTCGGCGGCGAGATAGCGCACGGAGCATTCCAGCGCCGCCTTGGCGACGCCCATCACATTGTAATGCGGCATCACGCGCTCGGCGCCAAAGTAGGACAATGTGAGCAGACTGCCGCCATTCGGCATCAAATGCCGCGCCCGCTCCGCCACTGCCGTGAAGGAGTAGCAGGAGATGTCCATGGTCTGCTGAAAGTTGGTGCGCGAGGTCGTGACGTACTTGCCCTTCAGCTCTTCCTTGTCGGAGAAAGCGATGGCGTGGACCACGAAATCAAGGCCGCCCCAGGCCTTCTTCACTGCCTCGAACGTGGCATCGAGACTGGCATCATCGGTCACTTCGCATGGCAGCACGAGGGACGAGCCGACGGACTCCGCCAGTGGCTTCACCCGCTTTTGCAGTGCCTCGCCCTGGAAGGTGAAGGCCAGCTCTGCCCCGGCCTCGTGCGCAGCCTTGGCGATGCCCCAGGCGATCGAGCGATCATTGGCGACCCCCATGATCAGGCCGCGCTTGCCGGCCATCAGGCCGCTTTTGGAGTTCATTGAAGTACCTGCCACAACATCTTGATATCTTTAACGGAATCATAGGCATCCTACACCAATAGCTGGGTTGGTCAATGAACCCGCCGGCATATGGAAATGGCGCGCAGGATGCAGCCCTAATCGCTGCCCAGCTTGCCGCGCACGTTGTAGGGATGGGTCCTTGCCGACTTCTCGATCTCGGCTTTGAGCGCCGGATCGACCTCTCTCGGCAGCATCACAACCAGGCGCACATATTGGTCGCCGCGCGTGGCGCCTTTGCCGGCTTGCACGCCCTTGCCGCGCAGGCGCAGTTGCGTGCCGCTGTTGGCGCCTGCGGGGACCTTGACCGAGACTTTGCCGTCGATGGTGGGCACGTTGATGGTGGCGCCGAGCACGGCTTCATAGAGCGTGATCGGTAATTCGACGAGGATGTCGTTGCCGTCGCGGCTGAAGACCGGATGCGGCTCCACCGTCACTTCGATGAAGGCATCGCCGGCCGGCGCGCCGCCGCGCCCGGGCAGGCCTTGGCCCTTCAGCCGGAGCGTCTGGCCGGTGTCGGTGCCGGGCGGCAGCTGCACTTCCAGGTTCTTGCCGTCGGCGAGCTGCAGCCGCTGCTTGGTGCCGAGGACAGCCTCGAGGAACGGCACGCGCACCTGGTAGCTGACATCAGCGCCTTTCAGCTTGATGGTATCGCGCGGGTCCTTCCCGAAGCCGAAGAAGTCGGAAAACAGATCCTCGGAGAAATCGCCGTCATCTTCGACGCCGAACCCGAAGCCGCGCGTGGTGCGCCGCTGCTGCGTGCCGCCGCCGGGCCGGTTGTTGGAGTAGCGGAACCCGCGCGGCTGGCCGCTTTCGTCGATCTCACCGCGGTCATATCTGCGCCGCTTGTCTGGATCGCTCAGGAAATCGTAGGCGGCAGTCGTCTCCTTGAACTGGGATTCGACCTTCTTGTCGCCGGGATTGAGGTCGGGATGCAGTTTCTTGGCGAGCTTGCGGTACGCGCGCTTGATCTCCTCATCGCTCGCGCCCCGATTGATGCCCAGAACCTTGTATGGATCAACCATGCCCCATCCACCTCTGCGCACCCAAGTTAGGTGCGCAAGGCGGCGGGGACAAGAGCGAGGTACTAACCGCTCAAGAATGGAGCACAATCCCTCCCTCGACACGGGGGAGGGTTAGGGTCATAGGCGCTAGGTTAAGCGTGCGTTCAGTCGATCGCATTGTTTGGTGCGTCGGCGGGGTGGCCCACAGAGGTAGCGGCGGATGCGTTCGAAAGCGGAGTGGAATGTACGCCATGGCCAGGGTCC
>DASRRI010000031.1:0-39203 GCA_035695765.1 Dongiaceae bacterium | reverse complement strand
TTTTCCACCGTCTTTGTGCTGCTGGGGGCGAGCGCGACGGCGCTGGGGCAAATTCTGCTCAGCTACCGCTATGAGCTGAACATCGTCAGCGGCGTTGTCGTCATAATCTTTGGACTGTTTGTCACCGGCCTGCTGCGCTGGTCCTGGATGACGCGGGACGTGCGGTTTCACGCCGCCATCGAGGGTGGCCGCCCGCTATCTGCCTATGTCCTCGGGCTCGTGTTCGCCTTCGGATGGACGCCCTGCATCGGACCGATTCTCGGCGCAATCCTGACCGTCAGCGCGGCCACAGCCACAGTTGCCGGAGGCGTCGTGCTCCTTGCGATCTATTCGCTGGGATTGGGCGTGCCGTTCCTCTTCGCAGCAGTGTTCACGGATGCCCTCGCGCGTCGGCTCAAAAGCGTTGGGCGCCTGGGACGCTGGCTGCAGGCGCTGGCCGGCGGCGCGATGGTGCTCATGGGAGTGGCGATGGTGACAGGGCAGATGTCCGTGATCGCCTACTGGTTCCTGGATACCTTTCCGATCCTTGCAAAGATCGGCTAAGTTTCCTTGTTCACGTGAGTCGCCCATGAATCGGTCAATTTTCGTTTCCGCGTTTCTTGCTGCCAGCGCTGCCTTAAGTAGTGAGGCGTTGGCTCATGCACATCTGGTCCAAACGGTGCCCGCGGCCAATGCCATCGTCCAGCGGGCGCCATCGGAACTTGAGTTGCGTTTCTCAGAAGCCATAGAAGTCACGTTCAGCAAGATCGAAATCAAGGGCCCCGACGGTAGCGACGTGCCTGTCAAAACTGTTGCCGGTGCATCCGAAGATAAGACGATGCTGGTCGTGATTCCTGCCGTTCCGCTCTCTGCGGGCACATATCAAGTTTTCTGGCGAGCGGTGTCCGTAGACACACATGCGAGCGAAGGCAACTACGGCTTCACCATTCAGCCATAAGGTCCAACGTATTGGAGGCCCTGCTCGTTGTCAGCCGACTATGCCACTATCTTGCGGCGATGATCCTCTGTGGATCGTTGTCTACGGTGGGGTATTTGGTGGCGCCATTGCCGCCAGCATCGCAGAAACGGGTGTATTCGCGGTTGCTGCAGGTGCATCGACTGGCGGTAGTCACTGCGCTGGTAAGCGCCATCCTGTGGTTGATTGCGGTCGCGGGTGGCATCGGCGATGGCTGGAACGACGCGCTCAACCCAGCGTTCGTCGGCATGGTGCTGGCCGATACCGCGTTCGGTGCCATTTGGCGATGGCGTCTCCTGCTGTACGGTCTCATCGCGGCGCTGATGCTGATGCGTCCTCCGGCCGGTGTGTTTCTGGCGTCTCTCGTGACTGTTGGTCTTGTGACGATTGCGCTCACTGGGCACTCCGCAGCCAACGCAGGGATGTCCGGCATATTGCAGGGCTCCTTCGACGCCATCCATCTGGTAACTGGCGCAGTCTGGATCGGGGGGCTCGTGCCACTGATCCTTGCGCTTGGGATTCCCGAAGGTATCCGCCGGACCGTCAATCGTTTCTCGATGATCGCCTCACTGGCCGTCTTCCTGGTGGTTGCCAGTGGGACCATAAACGCCTGGTTTCTGATCGGATCGCCGCGAGATCTCGTGACGACCACATATGGCCAGCTCCTTTCGCTCAAGGTCATCCTCGTCGCCCTGATGGTCATCTTGGCTGTGCTCAACCGATTCTGGATCACGCCCCGATACTCCCGTGACCCTGTGCGAGCAGCGCGTCACTTGCGGATTACCATCGGGCTCGAGCTCGCCTTGGCATTGATTGTCCTCGTCCTGGTAGCGGTCTTCGGCACTATGTCACCGCCCGAGCACGGTACCGGCGCGTCATCGTGATCACGGGCTGGGGTCACGCCGGGCCGTTTCAGCTAGGCAAAGACGGAAACTGGCGCGCCTAGATTATCTCGGCAGCAGGAACCCCCGCCGACCGAACATGGCGCCGACCAGGGTCATCACTGCACCCGCGCCGACGTTCCAAATCAGCACCATTACCGTTGCGTCCAGTTCGTGGAACAGCCGGAGCGCACTCACGGTGAGGCCTGCTACTGCGACCGCCGCAACACTCGCCGTCGCAAGAGGCCTGACGAATCTAGCGTGTCGGAGCATGAAATACAGGATGACGGCAAGAGGCGTGCTGCCAAGGGCGATCGTTTCCAGACACGGAATGCTGAGGCCTGGAACCGTGCCACCGGGACCTAACGCGACCCAATTGGTCAGGCAGCCATAGCCTACGGTCGAGAGCCACACCAGGAGCGTGGGGAGAGGCAGCAGCGCCCATCGGGCGCTCCGGTCCGGGATGCTGACATGGAACGCGGCAATCGCCGCAGTGATGCCGGTCAGGGCAGCCGAAGCGATTTCGATCACGAATACCGGATCTCTGAGTTTCAGGCCCAGATCGGGCCGGAGCCCGATAGCCGTAGCAACGGCGGTCAGAATAACGGCACCGATGATAACCCACAGCCCTGCTCGTACCAGAGGTGGGCGGAGACGTCGGACGGCCTCTGCTTCGGCGGTGAGCTGGCGAATAAGGTCTGGCGTTCCTGTCATATGATCCAGCTAATCCTCGTGCGGCACGAATTTGGCTCGCAATGTCTTGAGGGCGCGATGTCCGGCGGTCTTAAGCGCGGCGACTGACATGCCGCTTTCCCTGGCGGCCTCCTTTAACGACATCTCCCGCAGCTTCAACAGCTTGATTGCCAAGCGCTGTGCCGGCGGCAGGACTTCAATCATGTCGTGCAGCCGGCGACCGTCGGCGCGCTCTTCTGCAAGGTTCGTTGGAACGGTCGATAAGGTTTCGTGCTCCGGCTTGAGCGGCTCCTCGCGCGCCGATCGGGATATGTGCCGCCGGACCCGATCCGAGAGGCGGCGCCGGGCGATCGTCAACAGCCAGGGCCCGAACGGGCGCCCCGGATCGTAGGTGTGGCGGATCGCATGGATGACCAGCAGGATGTCCTGCACGGCGTCTTCGACCTCGTCGGCGTCGCGCAGCCATCGGCGCGCAAGCCGCCGAAGATAAGGCACAATCTCTTCCAGGAGCGTGGAATAGGCCTGCCGATCGCCGTCCTGCGCCCTGGCCATCAACCGCGACCAGTTGCGTCGATCGGCCGTTTCGCCTGCTCGTGCCGGAGACGTTGGTGCCATCAAGTTATCAAAATCCTCCCTGTCTGACGTCGGCGAGGATGGGGAGGAAGCGAACAGTCGATCGCGGGCGCTGCCCAACAATCTTTTTCCGCTCCACGTAACCTTTGGAGATCTACGACTGAATCTCCTATCTGGAGGCGCCTCCTTTCGCAATTCAACAAGGAGTGAGGAAATTCCATGACCCGTACATCCACGACCGCGGTTCTCGCGGCCGCCGTGGCGCTTGCGCTCGCGGCGTCGCAGCAGGCAGCCAACGCCGCCAGCGCCGAGATGGAAAAGATGATGAAGGAAACGGCGGAGGCGATTAAGGCCGGCAAGATCGAGAAATGCTATGGCGTCAGCAAGGCCGGTGGTAACGATTGCCAGACGGCGACCGCCTCCTGCGCCGGATCCTCGACCAAGGACGGGGACAAGGCAGCCTTTGTTGCTCTGCCGAAGGGCACCTGCGAGAGGCTCGCGGGCGGCAGCCTGAATCCGTCCTGAGCGAACCGGTGATGATCCTGTCGACGGCATGATGGTCACGATCGGCCGGACTCTGATGACTGGCGGCAGAGGCCTGCTGGGAGCGCTCGAGCGCGTGCCTCCGGCGCTCCCAGTATTCGTCCTGCGCTGCGGTGTCGCTCTTGTGTTCTGGCGATCCGGGCTGACGAAGCTTCCGCTCGGCAATGACATGACGGTGTTCTTGTTCGAATCCGAGTATCAGGTGCCGCTGCTTCCGGCAGCTCTCGCCGCCTATCTCACCACGCTCATCGAGCTCATCGCACCATGGATGCTGGTCTTGGGCTTGGGCACACGCCTCGCGGCCGTAATCCTGCTGGCGGAGACACTGGTGATCCAGGTCTTCGTGTATCCCCAGCATTACCCGGAGCACCTGCTCTGGGCCGGGCCGCTCCTCCATGTGATGCTACGCGGCCCAGATCGATGGTCGCTCGATTATCCAATACGACGGCAATCTGATCGAGCAGCCAAAAGATGATCCGGCCACCCGGGCGATGCCGGGTGGCCGGAAACCAAGCTCAGGAGACCGGAGGAGGCCTATGACGCCGGTGTGACGGTGAGCTTGATGACAGAACCGACCGAAGGATAGGTGAACCCATCGTCGGCGGGCCGCACCTTGCCGCCTTCGCTCGGACCCTGGTTCATGCCCTTCTGGCGCGGCGCCTGGTTGGGGCCGGCGCCGGGCAGCTCGTCCTTCTCGGTCCCGGCATCATAAAGCCGGACCATGTTGGTGAGATCGCCGGACAATGGCTTGCCGTTCGCATCAAAGAGGGCAATGCCGCCATCCGCAGGCCCATAGAACTTGTCGTTCGACTGGACGAACATAGTGGCGAAAGACAGGCGCTCGCCCGGCTTCGCCTTGATCTCGAACTCGAGGCCAGGCGCAAACATGTCGGCCTCGTCGCCGTACTTGGCCTGCAGCGCCTTCAAGAGCGCTTCGGAATTGCCATCCTCGGCCAATGCTTCCAGGCCATCCGTGCCGGCCGGTTTCCCCGGAGCGAAGACCGTCGTGGCCTCGCGCGAGACGACATAGACGCCCGGCGCGATCGGCGCCTTGGTGGCAGCGCCGCCAGGAACCTGCAGTGTGTCATTCTTGGACACGTTGGCGATTGTGATCTTGAACGTGACAGTCTGATCGGATGTGCCGGCCAAAGCCGGTGTGGCGAGCGCGGCGGCCGCAAGGCCACCAAGCAGGATGCCGCGCAGCGAGCGCGAGTGCAGGGGGATGAGCATCGGGTTATCTCCGGAACTAGCGGGTCGGAAGAGGGAAGGATCTCCATCTTCCACGGACGTAGATTGCGATGGGCGCGTCACTGAGGCCAATGCCATGGCGCTATTGATTCCATGGTCGCGGCGCATGTCCGCCGATCCTCATCCCTCCAACCTTCTCACATGGGATACTCCGCTTTATAAGGAGGGACGTGCCCTTTCGCTCGCTACCGCTGCCTGAATTGATGCAAGATCGATTGCGCCGCGGAGCACCCGATGGCCGATGATCACGGCCGGCGATGCGATGCCGAGAGCCTGAGCCAGCGATCGGTTCTCTTCGATGGCCTTTTTAATGACCGGATCGTTCATATCGGCCCGGAGCCGTTCGAGATCGAGGCCGGCCATTCCAGCCGCCATGATTACCGATGACTCGGTGAGTTGCGAGGGGCCGTGGGTAAGCTCCTTGTGGAAGGACAGGAATCCGTCCTGACGATCGGCAGCGAGCGCGGCACGGGCGGCGAATTCGGACATCGAGCCGGGCTCCCCAAGCTCCTTGAAGACGATCCGGACGCCTCGGTCCACGTCATGGAGCTTGCCAAGCGCGATGCCGACCTCGCGGCAGTCCGCAGAATCGTAGTCAAGGAAGGCGACGATGATCACGTTGCCATCAGGGCCGGTATCCGGCGAGCTGCGATCATAGAAGATCTGAAGCCAGCGCTCGGAGATCAGCTGGCTCACGGAATCATCCGAGAGGCCCAGCAGGGGAACGATTGATCGGCCGAAAAGCAACCAGGCGAACGCAACCAGGATGATCAGGATCAGCCCTGCGGCGACGCCAAGTCTGACACGTCGTCCGGAAGATCGCTTGTCAGCCGTGCTCATGCTCGCCGCCGCCGCAGCCGTTGGACAGGTTCCAGACCTTGGTCAGCTGCTCGCCGGTGAATCCGTACTCATGCACGAGGAGCTTTCCGAGACCGCCCAGGACATGCCAGCGCCAGCACTGGCAGCAGCATGGACCTTTCTCTTCGGAACGCTGCATGGCGTAGTCGTAGGCACGCTGTTCGTCCGACGTCAGCGGCAGGTCGTAGCTCGCGAGAAGTGTCTGAGCCAAACCAGCGTCGATGTCGTAGGGGTCGGGCGGAATGATGGCGATATCGGCATACTGCTTGAGCCCTGCGATCTGCTCGCTGTAGCGATGAAGCGCCATTGGCCCGCAGCAGGAGCCTTTGAGGCGGCTCATGGGCGGCATGCTGGCAATGGAATTCATGAAATCGACCGAGCAGGATGAGTTGCCGTTCTGGCTGAGATCCTTGAATTTCTCGACCACCTCCGGCGGCGGTGGCTCGCCGGCAAGAAGGAAGTTGGCGGAAACGGAAATTCCAACAGCGAGGATCGAGATCAGCATGAGCTTGACGCCACGCCGTTGCCGCCAATTGAATGCAGATGACCGTTTGCGGTGCTGTCCCATGTTCCGCTCCTATGCTTGATCACCTTCCGTCATGTGCTGGATCCATGCCGAGATGAAGCCTAGGACGATTGGCACGCCGAGGAGCGCAAACAGGAATGGAAGCGTGAACAATGAGCCGACTGCGATCAGCGCGATCAGTGCGATCGTCCTGCGATGCGATGCCAGCAACGAGCCTATCCGCAAGCAGTCGCCGACGCGTGCGAACGATGTTGAAGCATCAACGATCCAAAGCTCCACGACGTCGTCGATAGACGAAAGTCTCATCCGATCCTCCCAGCAAGGATTGGGCGATTTGCGTCAGGAAGAGTCCTGGCGTCCGCTTCTTAGTGAAACGGCGAGGCGCTAGGAGAGCCGAGGAGGCGCGAGACTCGGGCGCACGACCCTGCCGGACGCTGCAATATCGGTGGGAGACGAGAAGTGAGAAGCAGGCCGGGTGATGTCCACTACGACATTAGTCTCTACGGCCGATGTCGGGGTGCAGATTACATGGCAGACGCCAGCACCCATGCCCATCATGTAGCAACCGGTGCAATCATTCGCAAACAGCATCGGGCTATCTTGAGGAAAGTTCGTACTGGGCAAGGTTCCCGTCGATAAGGCGAGAGGCTGCATGCCGACCAAGAAGGCCAGTAGAAGGAGTATCTTCGCAGCGCGTGTCAGCCAGAATGCACGCATCGGCAAAGTATGCGACCATTGCCGACGTGCCGCAAGAAGCGCCTTGACCTTGCCACGCGGCAAGGACGCAGACTGAGCATAGGGACCCTGTTCACATCGGCTGGAGAAGCTTGCTGTGAAGCACCTCGGACTGGAACGGCAAGTAGCCGCGGCACTGGATTGTGCAATCAAGTCCGATCGACTGGATGTCGCGGAGCATCTCATGGAGGCGCTCGGGACACTCTCTCCGGACGTGTCTCCGGGTTCTGCCCTAGGCAGGGCCTATCTTTCAGTCGCAGAACGCGTCCATTCATCGGAACGACCGTGCATTCACCACCGGTCTGGTCGCCGCCGCATTCGAGGCGCTTTGCGCTGGCATCGCGCCTGACCTGCGGGCTGTTGCTGTGATGCAACAGGTAGCCGGTCCGGTTTCAATTTCCTGTGATGCGGCCGCGTGTCACGGCACATTTTAACGCATTGCTGCTATAGGCTTCGAGGATGCGCTCCATCTTCACCCATGTCCTGGCCGCTCTTCTGATCGTCATGTTGGCGATCGGGGCGCCGATTCCTGCCAAGGCGCACTGCCCTGGTGCGGACGGCTGCAAGAGTGCGGCCGCGGGGATGGCGGATGGAGATTGCGGCATGAAGGGAGAGCCATGCAAGGTTGCCCAGAATTGCGCGGCGCAGATCCTGAAGATGCCGGCGCAAGCTTCGGTCCGCCTTTCTCTCTACCAGTCGAAGGTAGCGTTCTCCGCGCACGTGAACGATGATATCCGGTCGACATTCGTCACGCCCGAAATAGCGCCTCCTCGCGCCTGATCCCATTCTGAACTGACGCCGCCCCGCGCGGTGTCGCTTTGTCAGTCATCCGCTGCGGATTCTCGCTGAATCCGCAGTCGGCAATGGGATCTTGCAAATGCCAACCTTGTTTGGACGCGGCCGCGCCCTGGCGCTCGGCCTTGTCGCCACGACCGTGCTGTCGCTGCCCGCATCAGCAGAGCCGCTGGGCAGCGATCTAGGGCGACTACTGGATGAGATGGAACGCTCCCATCCGGCGCTCGCAGCCGCGACCGCTTCGCGGGACGCCGCTGCGGCGGAAGTCGAAATTGCCGGCGCACTCGATGATCCGCAGTTCGAAGCCAGCTTCGAGGACATCGATCGGGAAGAGAACAGCCCGCTGCCGCAGCGTGTCGGCAGCATTTTCTATCGGATCGAACAGACCTTTCCCTTGGGTGGAAAGCGCACGTTGCGCCGGGAGATCGCCAAGGCGGGAGTGGCGGAGGCAGCAACCGAGCGCACGCAGACCGAGCTCGACCTCAAGGCGCAGATGAAGACCGCCTTCGCGCAGCACTATCTCGCATTGCTCACGGCGGACGTGACGAAGAAGGAAGGCGAAACGCTCGACAACCTGGCCGAGGTCGCTCGGGAGCGCTACGCGCAGGGGCTGGGCCGCCAGCAGGAAGCGATCGAAGCACAGGCGGAGCAGGCCGGTCTGGCAGCTGCGCTGGCCGACGCCGAGCGCGACCGGCTGATCGCCGTCAGCCGCATCAATGCTCTGATCGACCATCCGCTGGATGCGCCGCTGACACCGCCAGCCGCGTTGCCGCCGGTTCCGGATGTGTCGCACCTCGATCTCACGACCCTGCTCGCGCAAGCCCAAGAACGCAGTCCCGCGCTGGCGCAACGAGCCGCCGCGATCAATGGCGCTTCTGCCGCAAGTGAGCTGGCCGAACGCAACTGGTATCCCGATCTGACGCTCGGTGTGACAGTGGTCGATGAGGATCGCGACATCAGCGGGTACGAAGCGAAGGTCGGTTTCAACATCCCCCTGCAATGGGGTCTGCGCCGCGCGCAGCAGGGTCAGGCCAAGGCCAAGCTCGCAGAGGCGCGGGCGCGCTCGCTCGCTGCGAGGGTCGAGCTGTCCACGCAGATAGCCGAGACCCTCCAGAATCTGCGGGCGGCCACGATTCGTGAAGAAACCATGCGCAAGGAGCAATTGCCGCGCCTGAGCGAGGCAGTCGAGGCGGCGCAGCGCGCCTATGCGGTCGACCAGGCCGATCTGGCCGACGCTCTGGGTGCCATGCGTCGCCTGAGACAGGCGGAGCTGGAGCACCTGGGCATGCTCTTTGAACAACAGACCTTGCTGGCTCAACTCGAGCGACTGGTTGGAGGCGAACTATGAAGCCGTTTCTCTGGACCCTCACCGCCATCGTGCCGCTGGCCCTTGGTCTGGCGGGCGGCATCTATCTCACGGGCGGCTGGCCCGCACTGGAACAGATGCTCGCCGGGCAACGGCCGGTGCTGGTGGCCGAAGCGGCACAGCTCCCATCGTCGCCGCCCACCGCTCCCGCCGCCGAGCAGTCGGCCCAAAGCAAAATTCTCTTCTACCGCGATCCCATGGGCCGGCCGGAGATCTCCACCGAACCAAAGAAGGATTCGATGGGAATGGACTACATCCCGGTCCGCGAGGGCGACGCATCGAGTCAGGGGAAGGTTCTCTTCTATCGCGATCCGATGGGTCTGCCCGAAATCTCGACCGAGCCGAAGAAGGACTCGATGGGGATGGACTACATCGCTGTCCGCGAGGCCCTGCCATCGAGCGCAGAACAGGACGCCGCGGCTGAGTCCGGCAAAGGCAAGGTCCTCTATTACCGCAATCCGATGGGGCTACCGGACATCTCCTACGAGCCCAAGAAGGACTCGATGGGGATGGATTACATCCCGGTCTACGAGAACGAGGCCGCGGATCAGGGCAATGTCGTCAAGATCAGCCTCGACAAGGTGCAGAAGCTGGGTGTCGCGACCGAAGAAGCACGCCACCGTCGGCTGACGCGGACCATCCGTGCGACCGGGACGATCCAGCCGGATGAGTCGCGCCAAGCCATCGTGACGGCACGCTTCGATGGCTGGGTGCAACACCTCACGATCGATAAGACCGGAGACATGGTGAAGCGCGGCCAGCCCATGCTGGAGCTCTTCAGTCCGGCGCTGCGGCTGGCCCAGCAGGAATACATCCTGGCCCGCCAGAGCAATCCCACGCTTGCTGCCGCGGCAGCCCAGCGTCTGCAGACACTCGGCCTCAGCGCCGCCCAGGTTTCCGCGCTGGAAGACGCCACACAGGCGCCCGGCGCGGTCGTGGTGCCCGCGCCCGAGAATGGCCAGGTCGTCGAGAAGATGGCGATCGAGGGCATGCGCGTGATGGCAGGCGAGCCGCTCTACCGCCTGGTTGACTTCAGTCACGTCTGGGTCATCGCACAGGTCTATGAGCGGGACCTGCCATCCGTCCGCCCCGGTTTGCCGGTCGAAGTTGATCTCGATGCCTTTCCAGACGAGCGCTTCAGCGGAGAAGTCAGCTTCATCTATCCGGGCCTGTCGCCGGAGACGCGTACGGCGCGCGTGCGCGTCGAACTCGATAATCCGGAGGGTCGCCTGAAGGCCGACATGTTCGCCGCCGTCGTGCTCTCGGCCGACATGAACAGCGCCGAGGTTCTCGCCGTGCCTGACAGCGCGGTGTTGGATACTGGCAAGAAACAGGCCGTCCTCATCGAGCGGGGCGAGGGCCGCTATGAACCGAGAGAGGTCAAGCTCGGGCGACGCGCCGATGGCTACGCCGAGGTTCTGGACGGCGTGAAGGAAGGCGAGCAGGTCGTCGTCAGTGCCAACTTCCTGATCGATGCGGAGAGTAACCTGCAAGCGGCACTCCGCGCCTTCACCGCCGGAGACCAACCGGCCGAAGCAGGCAAGACGGAGGCGCAGCCGTGATCGCTTCCGTCATCCGCTGGTCGGCGAACAACCGGCTTCTCGTTCTCCTAGGTGCTGCGTTTCTTGTGGCCTGGGGCGTCTATGCCGTGCGCCACATCCCGCTCGATGCCATCCCTGATCTCTCCGACACCCAGGTCATCGTCTACACGGAATATTCCGGCCAGGCACCGCAGGTGGTGGAAGACCAGGTCACCTATCCGTTGACCACCGCCATGATCAGCGTGCCACGATCCAAGGCGGTGCGCGGGTTCTCGTATTTCGGGGTGTCGTTCGTCTACATCATTTTCGAGGACGGCACCGACATCTACTGGGCGCGCAGCCGCGTGCTCGAATATCTCAACTTCGCCCAGCGCAACCTTCCTGCCGGTGTCACGCCGTCCTTAGGGCCGGATGCGACAGGCGTTGGATGGGTCTACCAGTACGTTGTCCTTGGCGCCCAGAAGTCGCTGGCCGAGCTGCGCTCGGTCCAGGACTGGTTCGCTCGCTACCAGATCGCCAAGGCCCCTGGCGTCGCGGAAGTCGCCAGTGTTGGTGGCTTCACCCAGCAATACCAGGTGGTCGCCGATCCGCAGCGCCTGCGGGCCTACGGCCTGACGCTGAAGCAGGTGAAGGATGCGATTGCCGACAGCAACATGGACGTCGGCGGCCGGACTGTGGAGCTGACCGAGACCGAGTATGTGGTCAGAGGCCGCGGATATCTACGCGGTCTGGATGACCTGCGCCAGATCGTTCTCAAGGTCGAGAACGGCACACCCGTCCTGTTGCAGGACGTAGCACGCGTCGAGCTCGGGCCGGACGAGCGCCGGGGCATCACTGAACTGAATGGCGAGGGCGAAGCAGTCGGCGGCATTGCCCTCCAGCGCTTTGGAGAGAACGCGCTCGACGTGATCGAGAACGTGAAGGCCAAGATCGCCGAGATCGGCAAGGGCCTGCCGGATGGCGTTTCGATCCAGTCGGTCTATGACCGCTCAGCCCTGATCTTTCGGGCGATCGAGAACCTGAAGCATACCTTGATCGAAGAGAGCATTGTCGTCGCATTGGTCTGCTTCGTCTTCCTGCTGCATGTCCGAAGCGCTTTGGTTGCGATCATCATGCTGCCCATCGGCATCCTGATGGCGATGATCGTGATGCACTTGCTGGGTGTCAGCTCCAACATCATGAGCCTGGGCGGCATCGCCATCGCGATCGGCGCCATGATCGACGCCGCCATCGTCATGATCGAGAACGCCCACAAGCATCTGGAGAACGCACCGCCGGACAAGAGCCGGATGCATGTCCTGATCGATTCCGCAATCGAGGTCGGCCCTGCGCTGTTCTTCAGCCTGCTCATCATCACGGTTTCGTTCCTGCCGGTCTTCGCGCTGGAGGCGCAGGAGGGCAGGCTGTTCCATCCGCTCGCCTTCACCAAGACCTTCGCCATGGCGTCGGCGGCGCTGCTCTCCATTACCCTGGTTCCGGTCCTGATGATTCTGTTCGTCCGCGGCAGGATCGTGCCGGAGGCGAAGAACCCGTTGAACCGCCTGTTGATCTGGATCTACCGCCCGGTCATCAACCTGGTCCTGCGCGCCAAGACGCTCACCATCCTGCTGGCGCTCATCGCATTGACCGCGACCTGGATTCCGATCCGCAATCTCGGCTCCGAGTTCATGCCCAACCTCAACGAGGGCACGCTCATGTTCATGCCGACGACCCTGCCGGGTCTCTCGGTAACCAAGGCCGCCGAACTGCTGCAGACCCAGAACAAGATCATCAAGTCCTTCCCGGAGGTGGAGTCGGTGTTCGGCAAGGCAGGGCGCGCTGCGACGGCGACCGATCCGGCGCCAACCGAGATGGTCGAGACCCTCGTCAACCTGAAGCCCGAAGACCAATGGCCGGAGGGCGAGACCGTCGACAGCTTGATCGCCAAGATGGACGCCGCCCTCCAGCTACCTGGGGTGAGCAACGCCTGGACCATGCCGATCAAGGCGCGCATCGACATGCTCTCGACGGGCATCCGCACGCCGGTCGGCATCAAGGTCATCGGCACCGACCTCAACCAGATGGAAAAGCTGGCGCGCCAGATCGAAGCCGTCGTCCGCAAAGTGCCTGGCACGACCAGTGCCTTTGCCGAGCGGATCGTCGGCAGCTACTACGTCAACATCATCCCGGATCGCACGGCTCTGGCGCGCAACGGCATCTCGGTTGCAGGTTTCCAGGAAGCGATCGGGATGGCCCTGGGCGGCGAGGCGGTCACCACGACGGTCGAGGGCCGCCAGCGCTACAGCGTCAATCTGCGCTATCCGCGTGGGTTCCGCAGCGATCCGGACTCGATCGCCCGCGAAGTGCTGATCGATAGCCCGACCGGGGCGGCCATTCCACTCGGCCAACTCGCCAAGATCGAGCTCACCCAGGGACCTTCGACGATCCGCACCGAGAACGCGCTGCTGGCGCTTTACATCTTCATCGATATCCGCGGTCGCGATCTCGGTGGCTATGTCGCTGACGCGAAGCAGGCGGTCGAGCGGGAGGTCAGCTTCCCGCCCGGCTACTTTGCCCAATGGAGCGGCCAATTCGAGTATCTGGAGCGCGCCAAGGATCGGCTGACGATCGTGGTCCCAGTGACGCTGCTGATCATCTTCCTGCTGCTCTATCTCAATTTCCGTCGCCTGACCGAGACCATGATCGTCATGCTGTCGCTGCCGTTCGCGCTGGTGGGCGGCTTCTGGCTCATGTACTGGATGGGCTTCAACATGAGCGTGGCGGTTGCAGTCGGATTCATCGCGTTGGCCGGTGTGGCGGCCGAGACCGGCGTCATCATGCTCATCTATCTCGATAATGCCCTCAAGGAAGCAACGGACCATTGCTATGCCGAAGGCCGGAGCGTCACGCGCGCCGATCTTTACGCTGCAATCATCGAAGGCGCCGTCGAGCGCGTGCGTCCGAAGATGATGACCGTGGTCGCGATCATGGCGGGCCTGCTGCCCATCCTGTGGAGCCACGGGACGGGCTCCGAGGTGATGCAGCGCATCGCTGTGCCGATGATCGGCGGCATGGTCTCGTCGACCATCCTCACGCTGATCGTCATTCCCGCCGTCTATGCCTTGGTCAAAGGCTTCGGGCTTGAACGCGAAACACGGGTTCCTGCACCTGCGGCCGCTGAATGAAGGAAAGTCACAGCTTTCTGGGATGCGGAGCAGCGGGGTTCACCGCCAAGTGATTGGCAGGGGTGTCGCGATAATCGCTTTGATGCAGTCATGTCGAAAATTCTCTCGCGTCTTGTGACCATCGCGCTGTTCGTCGGTGGCCTCGCCTCTGTTGCGACGAGCCGATGAGTCGGCAAATGCCGAGGCACCTGTCGTCGTGGACCTGTTCACGTCGCAGGGCTGCAACTCCTGCCCGCCGGCCGATGCCTTTTCGCTCGGGCTTAGCTCCGTCTATACACCGCAGATGGTCATTTAAGCGTATGTAAGCGCAGCGATTTCTCGAGCCCGTCCATGATGGACCGCCGATGATCAATGGGCCGGCGCGATCTTCACCGCGTGGCCGGACCTAGCGGCGACGTATGCAGCCTCGGCGAGCGCGAATGTTCGCATATTGTCTGCCGCCGAGGTGTCCGCAGGACTCCCCGACTTCAGTGTCAATTCGCTTCCAACGGCGATCCCCTTTTCGCATCCAATTGTGACCCCTCTTGGGGTGCTGGTTTGGACTTATCCCTGTAGTGCATAGGAGGGGCCCGCGCCCGGAGCGCAGCGCCCTCGGCGTTGCGCGGAGCGGAGGGCGTGGGAGGTTCCTGTGCAACCACATGGATAAGTCCGGGTGTCACCCATGTCTTGGGAACGTTCTGTTACCTATGTCTCCGGACTGGACAGTCCCCACAAAAGCCCCACATCACCCTTTCTTTTTCGCGGGTTCCTGGAACAAGGAGGCGAGACCGAGGCCGCTGGTGGACGTGCCGGCAGACACATCAGTCCTCCCCGCGCCGCTGATGATCTCTTCCAGCACTCCGTCAGGGAATGGCTGGGGGGCTAACAATCCGGGCGCCGCCCCTGCCCTGCCGAAACCGAGAATTCCAGGGCCAGAAGGTATATAGCTGTGGAGAGCGTCTGCCAGCATTTGCCGATTTGTCGCCCTGCCTTCCAGCGCCGTGACACGCGCGCTGAGCTGCATCACTGTGGCAAGCATCTCCTCCTTGAGGTCGGCATCCGATTTCTTGAAGGCTGCGAAGTCCAGGGTGAACTGAACAGGGGTCAGTGACCGATAGCCGTCCGCCTCCGTTTCGACGACCTGGGCATCCAATGCGGCTCGGGCTGCCTCCATGTCCTTCGGATGATCCAGGCTGTAAGTGATCGCCCGATAGGTTGACACGTCGAAGGGAATGCGGGCGCTCCCGCTATACATGTGGATGATCGGCTTTCCGAAGCAGTGCCGTATTCCGATCTCGTAGAAGACGTTCGGATTGAACTCCGACAGATCGGCGATGACCAAGTCAGCAGCTTGAAGTTGCTGGATGATCTGAACGTCGATCAGCCCTGGTTGGGACAGGTGGTCAGCACGCTTAACGTCGTATGCCCTTTTCGAAAGGGCCGGCTCGATCACGAGGTGGAATAGCCAGTCTGCGCGCTTCCGCTCCGCGCTTCCTTCCGCCCCAATAGGTCCGATCACAAAACAAGTCCGCTTCGCGTTGGTCTGCGCCTGCGCCATGACAGCCAGCCTTTGTTGAGCACGAGAATGTCTTACTCGAAAAATCCGTCCCGGCATATCGCAATGCCGTTCTGCGCGCTTCCCCCCGCATGGGCGGGGCCGGGCAGCGAAGTGACCGGGGGCGGGGTGGCGGCATCCGCACCTCTACTCCGATTTGAGTCCATACCTAGACAGATAGTCTGCGCTGAGGGCGATGCCGGCATGAACGCGATGCGTGATACGCATCCAAGTGTCCGATAGCGATCCAGAAACATCATAGGTATGGAATGGGAATGGACGCGCGCTCTCACGCCCGAGCCGCCCCCGTGGCGAGGACAGATGCTCTAACCGGACGATCTGGTTCCAGAGGCTTTGCTCTTCAAGCTCGCGCCGGAGCTTCGCTTCATACTCCTGCGCGATCTTCTTGTCGTCGGTATCAGCAGTCTTGCGGACGGTGATGCCCTTGAAGACGAACTCGACGTGATACTTGCTGCCGCGAAGGTAGACGGTCATGGAAAAGCACTCCCCACAAAAATCCCCACAATTGGGCTGCCGAGGGAGGGGAAGGCTTCGCAGACCTTCGCTAACGTCCAGTAAATGCTGGGTTAAATTGGAGCGGGCGAAGGGATTCGAACCCTCGACCCCAACCTTGGCAAGGTTGTGCTCTACCCCTGAGCTACGCCCGCGCTCCGTCGGTGGGCGGCGCGCATAATAGCGATCAGCGGCGCATTTGCAAGCTCTCGGTTTCGAGGGATTTCAAGGGCTTGGGAGGAGAATCGCGAACCCGCGGCGGGCGCCCGCCAGGCGCGGGGCTGGCATTCGGCGGCGCCATTGGGTATCTCACCGCCTCGATTTGCCGCAAACGAAAGTCCGCCCGCCCATGTCCGATGCAGCCACCGTCACCACCCTGCCTACCAGCCCGCAGCAATTGCTGGCACGGCTGGATGCGCTTGGCATCGCCTATCAGAACCATCAGCACGCCGCGGTCTTCACGGTCGAAGAGGCCAAGGCCCTGCGCGGCGAGCTGACGGGAGGCCACATCAAAAACCTCTTCCTCCGCAACAAGAAGGAAGAGATGTGGCTGGTGGTGGCGGAAGAGGATAAGCGCATCGACCTCAAGGCGCTGGGCGAGCGGCTGGGCGCGGGCAAGCTCTCTTTCGGTTCTCCCGACCGGCTGCTGCGCTATCTCGGCGTGTTGCCGGGGGCCGTGACGCCATTCGGCATCATCAACGACAAAGACCGCAACGTGAAAGTGGTGCTGGACCGCGACCTGATGGCTTTCAACCCGGTCAATGCCCACCCGTTGGTCAATACCATGACGACAGCTCTCGCCCCGCAGGATCTGGTGAAATTCCTCGAATCCGAGGGACATAAGCCGGACATCATGGATATTGCCTAAGACCGGGCCCGCCTTGATTGCGGGCCCTCGAAGGGCCAAATTAACGGCCAAGATCAGGGAATATTTTGGAGTTGGGTGACATGGATCAGTTGATTGGCGGCGGCAAGCCGGACAAGGGCGGAAATGGCGGTGCCGCGGGCACTGCTGTCGGCGACCTGGTGAAGGACACCAGCACCGCCTCCTTCCGCGCCGACGTGCTCGACGCCTCGATGCAGGTGCCGGTGATCGTCGACTTCTGGGCGCCCTGGTGCGGCCCGTGCAAGCAGCTCGGCCCCATCATCGAAAAGGCCGTGAAGGACGCGCGCGGCGCCGTCAAGCTGGTCAAGATCAATGTCGATGAGAATCAGGAGCTGGCGGCGCAGATGCGCATCCAGTCGATCCCCGCGGTCTATGCGTTCTTCCAGGGGCGGCCGGTCGATGGTTTCGTCGGCGCTCAGCCGGAAAGCGCGCTGAAGCAATTCGTCCAGCGCCTGACCAAGCTGGGTGGCGGCGAGCCGGGTCCATCGCCGATCGACGAAGCCCTGGAGCATGCCGAGGCCGCGCTGAAGGAAGGCGACCACGAAGCCGCCAGCGCGATTTTCGCGCAGATCCTCGAACATGAGCCAGACAATGTGAAAGCCTTGGGTGGCATGGCGCGCTGCTGCATCGCGGTCGGCGAGCTGGACCAAGCCAAGCATTTCCTCGCGCAGGTGCCAGCCGCGCAAGCCAACGATCCAGCGATCGCCGGCGCGCGGGCCCAGATTGAGCTGGCGGAGGCCGGACAGAAAGCGGCTGGCCAGTCGCAGGAACTGCGCGCCCGCGTCGATGCGAACCCGAAGGACTTTGATGCGCGCTTCGCTTTGGCGCAGGCTCTGTTCGCCGGCGGCGAGCGCGAGGGCGGCGTCGACCAGCTGCTGGAGATCATCCGCCTCAACCGCGCCTGGAACGAAGAGGCCGCGCGCAAGGAGCTGGTGAAGTTCTTCGAAGCGATGGGTCCGACCGATCCGCTGACCTTGAGCGCACGGCGGCGGCTCTCGTCGCTGCTGTTCAGCTAGGTCCCCATGCGTCCCGGCCCGACGTCGCTCGGCCCCTTCGATCCCGGCTATCGCGCGCTGCCGGAAGCGCTGCCGATCTTTCCGCTGACCGGGGCTGTCCTCATCCCCGGCGGGCGGCTGCCGCTCAACATCTTCGAGCCGCGCTACCTTGCCATGATTCGTCACGCGCTGCTGCAGCCGACGCGGCTCATCGGAATGGTACAGCCGGTGGAGCTGAACGCCGACCGCAATCCCGATCCCACGGAGCGACCCGCCGTGCAGCGCATCGGCTGCGCGGGGCGCATCGTCTCGTTCCAGGAGACCGAGGAGGGGCGCTATGTCATCACCTTGAGCGGCCTCATCCGCTTCGCGATCCGGCGCGAACTGCCCCTGCATGAAGGCGGCTTTCGCATGGTGGAACCGGACTTCACGCCCTTTGCTGAAGACATGGCCGAACGCGACTTCGAGATGCCGGCGAAGGCCGCATTCCTCGCCGCCTTCAAGGCCTATGTCGAAGCCAAGCAGCTGAAGGTCGATTGGGACGCCATCAAAGGCGCGCCGGATGATCACCTGCTGGTCTCGCTCGCCATGCTCTCGCCGTTTTCGCCGGAGGAGAAGCAGAGCCTGCTGGAATGCGCCGACCTCGCGCAGCTGGCGGCGATGATGACAGCCTTGTTCGAGTTGGCGGTCGCCAACCGGCAGTCGCCCGACCGAATCTTGCATTGACCGCATCTCGCATTGAGGGCATCGCCATGACCGATGGAGCGCCATCCGACCATAGCCCCACTTTCGCGGTGGACCCGAAGCTGCTGGAAATCCTGGTCTGCCCGCTGACCAAGGGCACCTTGATCTATGACCGCGAGAAGCAGGAGCTGATCAGCCGCGGCGCCGGATTGGCCTACCCGATCCGCGACGGCATCCCCATCATGCTGGTCGACGAAGCGCGCCAGCTCACGGACGACGAGCTGGCAGCGAATTAGCGAAGAGAAACCCCCTCCACCAAGCTGGGGGAGGGGACATCTGATTGTGAGATAGATTGTCCCAAGGCAAACACGAAGACCTCGGCACGCAGCATTGGCCGGTAGAGATCCGGCTGAGGCAGGCGGAGAAGATGCTGGAAGTGGATTTCGACGATGGCTCGAAGTTCCGCTATCCGGCGGAATTACTGCGGGTCGAAAGCCCGTCGGCGGAAGTAATGGGGCATGGGCCGGGGCAGAAGACCATCGTCGCCGGCCGGCGCCATGTCGGGATCCTCGAACTCGAGCCGGTCGGCAATTACGCGATCCGGATCAAGTTCGACGACCTGCACGACACCGGCCTCTATTCGTGGCGCTATCTCTATGAGCTCGGGCGCGACCAGGAGAAGATCTGGGCGGACTATCTGAAGGCGCTCAGCGACAAAGGGCTCAGCCGCGATCCGCCGCATCGCCATTAGCGGGCGTCTGGCTTCAACCAACCGCGATAATGGGCAAGCAGCCCAACCATCGGCAGGCTGAGCCGCACGTCGAACCGCAAGGCATTGCCCTCCACACTCTCGAACGCGTCTGAACGCGGCAAGAGCAGGCGCGGCAATCGGATGCCGAGGAAACGGCCGCTCTTCATCTCGTAGTGCAGGTGCGTGCCGTCCCAGCGCAGGCGGATGGTAAAGGCAAAGGGGCCGAACCGCTCGGTGATCTCGCCCGGTATCCGCGCACGCCGCAGATACGATCGCATGATGCGGCCGGCGAAATCCCGCTCCCAGATTTCCGCGCCGCCGCGCGCGATGAACTTGACGGTGAGCGGCAGGTCGCGACCGGCGCGCGGCAGGCGGAACAGAGCGCCGACCAGCTGCGCGATCGGGTTTCTGCCATGATCGACATCGCAGCGTCCGCTGGCGGAGAAGCAGCGGCTGCGATCGTGGATGGTGCGGATCGGCTCGGGCAGCGCGTCAAAATCGCGATGGAGCGCCAGCGCGAACAGATCGCTTCGCTCCTTCGCCCGCGCGGAAGTGAAGACCGGAAGATGCGCAACCACAGACAGGATCTCGCCCACGCTGAGGATGCCAAGGCACGGATAGGCGCCGGGCACCAACTTTTCACCGCGCGCCAGCCTCCGCACCAAGGCGACCGCCGGCGCGGCCGGGATGAAAGGGCCCTTGCCGTTCTCGGCGATCAGGCGCCATCGATAAGATGTCGGCACGCTGGCGGCATCCCTGCCATCGAGATCGACCAGCATGCCGCCGCGGTCACTGCCCATCCAATGCAGGCAATCGGCGATCCAGCGCAGCGGCCTACTGAGCGGTGCCAGGCTCCGGACCAGCCCGGCGCGTACCGGCAGCGAGAGCAGCCACAGCCCGACATGGAGCAGCGAGAGCTCCAGGCCGGCATAGAATTCCACGATCTTGAGCGTTGGATAGAGCTTTGGCAGCAGGATCAGGTCCGGCGCATCGCAGGCCGACAGCCAGCGCTTGCCGAGGGTCTGGTCGCGGTCGATGCGAATCCGCCGCCGGTGCATGTCGCCCCAGCCCGGCACCTCCGTCCACGCTCCGGCGCGCAGGACCGGCAACGGCTTGCCCGCCTGCCGCAGGATCGCTTCCACCAGGCTTTGGCCCCGCGGCGCATTGTTGCCGGGGCTGATGCCAATGCGGATCGCGGTCGGGATGAGGCCGGCTTCCTGCACCACGGCGCCGGACAAAGCGGGGACAGTGCTGGCGCCGGTGATGATGGCAACGCCCTTGGCGCGCGCCGCTTCATCCAGCTGCGCGATACCGAGGACGAACTGGTGCGAATCCGCAAGGTCGATGTAATGCGCACCACCTTCGATACAGGCCTGCGCCACGCGATAATCGGCGGTCTGGAACGGCCCGATGGTGTTGATGACGACTTGCGGCTCGCGCGCCATTACAGCGGCGAGGCCAGCCGGCTCTGTGACGTCGAGCGCGGCGTGCTGTGCCGTCAGCTCTTTAGCCAGCGCCTCGGCCTGGCGCGCATCGCGTCCGACGATCAGGATCTCGACATTGTCGATGTGCGTCAGCAGGCGGCAAATGCGGCTGCCGAAGGCGCCGTAGCCACCAAGAACGGCGACGCGGAGAGTCAGAGCGGCCGCCCTTGTACCAGGCGCGGCAGCTTGCCGACGATGCCCATGGCGTGCCGCATGGCGAGGCGCTTCAGCGGCATCGTGCGATTGAAGATCGCGAAACCGAGGTCGCGCGCCAGCCGTAGCGGTGCGAAATCATTGGAGAAGAGCCGCGTCAATCCATCCATGAAGGTGGAGAGCATCAGATTGTCGAAGCGCCGCCAGCGCGCATAGCGCTCCAGCACCTCCATGGAGCCGAGGTCGACCCCGGCACGTCCTGCCTCCACCAGCACCTCGGCGAGGGCCGCAACATCGCGCACGCCGAGATTGAAGCCCTGACCCGCGATCGGGTGGATGCCGTGCGCCGCGTCGCCGGTGAGAGCGAAGCGGTCGCGCACATAGGAATCGGCGAGCGTCATGGTGAGCGGATAGGAGAAGCGCGGACCCAGCGGCCGCACCTGCCCCAGGCTGAGGCCGAAGCGCCGCTCGATCTCCTTGCCGAACGCATCGTCCTCCAGCTTCAGCAGCATCGGGACAAGACGCGGATCCTCCGACCACACGATGGAGGAGCGGTGGCGCACGGCGCCGTCGGGCAGGGCCTCGTCGGTCATGGGCAGCATGGCGAATGGACCAGCTGGCCGGAAGTTCTCATGCGCGACGCCGCCATGCGGCTTCTCGTGCATGACCGTGCAGACGATCGCGGTCTGCCGGTAACCGAACTGGCGCAACCCGATGCCCGCCATGCGCCGCAGCGCCGATTGCTTGCCGTCGGCCGCCACCACCAATTGCGCGGTGAGGACGCGCCCGTCGTTTAACGTCACGCGTGCTGCATCACGCGCGAGGTCGAGTGCGGTGACAGTGTGCGGAGCAATGTGCGTAAGGTTGGCGCATCCCTTCGTCCGCGCCAGCAGTGCGATCCGCGTGACACGGTTCTCGACGATATAGCCGAACGGCTCAGATGTCGCATGCCGGATATCGGATGTCAGAATGGACGGAGGAGCGCCGGGCCGCGACGTGTCCGATCGGGCCAATGACTCGGGTTCGCATCGCAGGCTGCTGGCATCTGACCTATCATCTCTGACATCCGACCTCCGATCCGGCAGATCGAGGTGGCTGTAATGCACGAACCCATGGCTCTGGCCCTTGAGGTGCCAGGCGCCATCGGTGACGCGGATGTCGAGGATGGGCTCGGCGTGCGGCGCGATGCCGTCCCACGCGCCGATCGCCTGCAGCACCTGCTGCGAGCCATAGGCGATGGCGGCAGAGCGGCCGTCATACGCCGTGCTGGTGAGCGCTTCGGCCGATTCGGCCTCGACGACAATGGTGCGTATCCCGCCTTCAGCACAGGCGATAGCGAGCGTCAGGCCGACCAGCCCGCCGCCGACCACGATCACGTCGGCTTCCATCTCGTGTGCACTGCCCCCGCTCATGAGGCCAAGGTGGCGGCTTGGCGCGCACTTGTCCAGCGGCTACAAAGACGCATGGCCAAAGGTGAAAAATTTACCGCCGATTTCGGCAAGACCGCGGAAGATTACGCGCGCCACCGCGCCACCTATCCCGACTGGCTGTTCGAGCGTCTGATGCGCCGCGGCCTGGCTCGGCCGGGCATGCGGGCATTGGATCTTGCCACCGGCACCGGCTCTCTGGCGCGCGGCCTGGCCCAGCGCGGGCTCACCGTCACAGGTCTCGACGTGTCGCCAGAGATGATCGCCGCGGCCAAGATGCTGGATGCCGCGCAGGGTCTTCACATCAAGTATGTGGCCGGCAAGGCGGAAGAGACCGGCCTGCGTGCTGCGAGCTTCGACCTCGTCACCGCCGCGACTTGCTGGCATTGGTTCGACCGGCCAAAGGCGAGCGCAGAAGTCCTCCGCCTGCTGAAGCCGGGCGGCTGGCTGGTCATCTGCTCACTCGATTGGCTGCCGCTGACCGACAACGTGGTCGCGCGCACCGAGGCGATCGTGCAGCGCCACAATCCCAAATGGCCGTTCGGCGGCCTCGACGGCATGCAGCGAGGCTCGGTGCGTGATGTGCGGGTGGCCGGATTCCAATCGATCGAGACATTCTCCGTCGATCTGGCCATTCCCTATAGCCACGAAGCTTGGCGCGGCCGCATGCGCGCTTCCGCTCCGATTTCCGGCAGTCTCGGTGCCGAGGCGGTGCAGGCATTCGATGCCGAGCTCGCGGCGATGCTGGCTCGGGACTTCCCGGATCAGCCGGTGCCCGTCGCGCATTGCCTGTTTGCCATATTCGGGCGGAAGGGCTGAGCTAAGCCTCGCGTTCCGCGTCGATGACCTGCCGCGCGATGCGGCCGGCAAAGCCGGCGCGGGCCATGGCGGCGAGGTCCTTGTCGCGGCATTCGGCGCGCGCGTCGCTTTCGCCGCGATACGGACCGAGCCGCCGGCGCCGCGCATAGCGCCGCGCGGCTTCCAACTCGGGCTCCTCATACTCGGCGGAGAGGCCATCGACCGCCGCCCGCGCGGTCTCCGCCCCGACGCCCTTGGAGGCGAGGTTGGCGATGATATGTGCGCGCGAGGTCCCGCGGGCGGAGAGGCTGCGCGCCTTGGCTTCGGCATAGGCGCGGTCGCTGAGGAACCCGCTCGCCTCCAGCCACTGGACACACTCTTCGAGCGCGGCCAGCAGTGGCGCCGGATCATCGCCATGGGCACGCACGGAATTGCGGATCTTGCGCAGCATCACCTGACGCAGGCGCGCGCGGGTGGCGGCGAAGCGGTCGAGATAGTCCAGCGCGGCGCCCTTCAGATCGGCGGGCGTGATGCGGCGCGATGGTCGCGGATGGCCCATGTGCCTATGGTGCCAGAATCCGCATGCCATGCCAAGGTGGGCGGCTTGCGCGCATCGCCCGGTGTGACTATCGTCCCGCGCCATGTCCTCGCAGCGAACTCTCGAGCAGGCGCCCGTCCAGAGCTTGGCGCCGCGCCATTACAGCACCATCAACTGGGTCGGGCTTCAGACGCTCTATCTCAAAGAGGTGCGCCGCTTCATGAGCGTGGCGACCCAGACCATCCTGGCGCCGATGGTCACCACCTTGCTGTTCCTCGCGGTGTTCGTGCTGGCTCTGGGCCACGCGGTCGACAAGGTCGCAGGCGAGCCCTACATGGCGTTCCTCGCGCCCGGCCTCATCATGATGGCGATCACCCAGAACGCCTTCGCCAACACCTCCTCCTCCATCCTCATCTCGAAGATCCAGGGCAACATCGTCGATCTCCTGATGCCGCCCTTGACGCCGCTGGAGCGCACCATCGGCATGGCGGGCGGCGGCCTCACGCGCGGCATCATGGTCGGGGTCGCGACCTGGGTGGCGATGGTGCCGTTCGTGCCGTTGAGCGCAGCGCATCCCCAGTTCATCCTGTTCCATGCGCTGATGGCGAGCCTGCTGATGTCGCTGGTCGGTGTGCTCGCCGGCGTATGGGCGGAAAAGTTCGACCATATGGCTGCCATCACCAATTTCATCGTGACGCCGGCGGCCTTCCTCTCCGGAACTTTCTATTCGGCTGAGCGCCTGCCGCCCTTCTGGCAGAAGGTCGCGCACATGAACCCGCTCTTCTACATGATCGACGGGTTCCGCTACGGCTTCATCGGCCATGCCGACGGGTCGCTGATTGCCGGCATCCTGGTGCTGCTCGGCGCCAACGCGGCCCTGCTGTGGCTGACCCACCGGCTGTTCGCCACCGGCTATCACCTGAAGGCGTGACGTGTCTTATGCCTTGCAGGCCCGGCGCTTCGGGCCGGTCAACTGGATCGGCTGCCTCAGCCTGTTGCGCCGGCAGTTCAAGAACGGCTTTTCCGACCTGCACTACACCATCCTCGGGCCGGTCATCTCGAATGCGCTCTATCTGCTCCTGTTTGTGATCGCGTCATCCTCGCTGACCCAGCTCGACCCGCAAGGCATCGTCACCTTTATCGCCCCGGGCCTCATCTCGTTCTCGATCGCGGAGCGGGCCTTCGAAGTCTCGGGCGCCAACCTCATCTTCGAGAAGCACGAGCGCACCCATATGGATTGGCTGATGGCGCCGTTGACCCCGACGGAGCGCGCATGCTGTTTTGCGCTCAGCTCCACCATCGGGGGATTGGTCGTCGGCGCCGCTGTCGGATTGATGACCCTGCTGTTCGTGCCAGCACAAGTGGTCCATCCTTTGGCCCTGATGTTCTTCGCGGTGGCGACGGGGATGATGCACGGCCTCATCGGAACCCTGCTCGGGATCTGGGCGGCGAAGTGGGATCAATATACCGCGCTGCATACCTTCGTGCTGCTGCCGCTTGCCTTCTTGAGCGGCGTGTTCGCGCCGGTCGGCGGCATGCCGGAGGCGGCGCAGCACCTGATCGCCTTCAACCCGATCTTCTATCTGATCGACGGCTTCCGTTATGGCGTGATCGGCGAAGCGGCCGCCGACCTGCGCCTGTCGACCGCGGTCGCGATCGGCATCAATGCCGGGCTGTTCGCCTGGGTGCATTACTGGTTCAGGACCGGATACCGCCTGAAGAGTTAGGCCCGTGAACTAAGGCTGTGAACTAAGGCTGTGAACTAAGGCTGCCCGTTCTCGAGATCCTCGCGGCTATAGCCGAGCTGCGCAGCGCCTTCCTCCAGATAATCGGCCAGCAGGGGCGTGCCGAGGAGATAGCGCGCTTCATCGCCATTGTGGCGCTCGTGCGCGGCCTCGACGGCATCGTCCCATTCGTCTTTCACGTAGTCGCCCCGGCCGACCCAGCTCAAGGCGACGATCTCGTCCCGCTGGTCGTCGTTCAATGCCTCGAGGGCAGAAGTCAATTCCTCGACTGTCGGGTTGTCGGGCGTGTCTTCCAGGATGTCGACGGGCCCGGCTTCTTCATCGATCGGGTTGCTGCCGTCGTGGGCGTTGAACGGCTCGGTTTCGGCGTCGAACTCGCGCGCCTTCTCGATGATGTAGGTCAGGGTCTCGAGCGGAATCGATAAATTCGGCATCGCATCCTCCCAAAGCGCAATCGGCTCTGGGAACAAGCGCGCTCACGAATGGTTCCGGCCGCCGTCGGTTCCTAGTTCATGCCAGGCGTGATGATGCGCACACCGCTCTGGTTCATGCCGGGCGTGATGATGTGCACGCCGCTCTGGTTCATGCCGGGCGTGATGATGTGCGCGCCACCCGGATTCATGAAGACCGGATTGCGCTGCATCGGCTGGCCGAACTGCAAGGATGGGTGGTGGCGCCGGACGAAGACGCGCTGTCCGCCGACAAAACCGGGCCGATTGACGACGATGAAGTTCGGTTGCCCCACGAAGGCCGGCTGGCCGATGACGAAGCCCGGCTGGCGGACGACGAAGCTGGGCTGGCGGACGATGAAGCTGGGCTGGCGGACGAAGCCCGGATTGACGATCACGAGGCCGGGATTGCCGAACACCGGACCGAAGCACGAGCCGAAGCAGCCGTGGAAACCGTTGTTGAAGTGGTGCCGGTGATGCCGCCAGTTGCCGTCCCAATTGCCATTCCAGCCTTGGCGCCAGCCGTCATGATGGTGATGCCAGCTGCCGGACTGGCCCCACGAATTGGACTGGCCCCAGGATTGGCCCCAGGAGTGGGGCTGCGACACGACCCATTGGCTACTGTCAGCCACGGCCGGCGCGGCGGTTCCGCCCGCGAGCGTCAGGCCCAGCGCGGCAAGCAATGCCAGCGCCGGCGCGCCAAGCAGGCGGGCTTTAATGGAATGCGAGTTTTGTGCAGTCATAGTTGCCGTCCTTCATCTCAATAAATGCGGTCGACGGCGCAGAGACGTTGACTATACGACAAACAAGGAGGCCGCGATGCAGTTGCATGCAGCGCGGCCGCGCACAAATTGGTGATGAAACTCCTCGTCGCCACTCCGGGGGAGGAGGATTCCCTAATACATCGACGTCGACGGGCGGATGATGCGCACGCCGTTCTGGACGGAGAATTTCGGCTCCTGCTTCTGGGCCGGGCGCTGAGCGTGGCGCGCTGGCGCGGCGGCCGCGCCGCCGGCTTTCTGCTGGTAGGCGGCAGCCTGCCGCGAGGCCTGTGCCTGGAGCTGGCCCAATTGCTCGCGCGACACCAGCTGGTAGTCATCGCCGTCATAGATCGCGACCACCGGGCGGGAAAGAACGACGCCGTTGGCGGTGACGACGGTGCCGGGAAGGTTGCCGCAGGTGCCGTAGCAGCCGTTGGCAAAGCCGCCATAGGCGTTGTTCTGGCGGGTATAGCCGTAATAGCCGGCCTGCGGCCTGACCGAGGGGCCGGTCGAGGGCGGATGCACCCAGGCCTGCGGCATGTACCAGGGCGTCTTCTCATCCGCGCTGGCGGGTGCTGCCCCACTTGCGAGGCCGGCGGCCAGCAGAGCAGCGGCGAGCAAAGCTCCGATCTGTCGTGTCATGATGCCTGTCCTCTCGCGATTTGTGTCCATCGCTGATGCCTCAAATATTGCTCAAATTTGAGGAGACCGCATGGTTAAAATCCTAGAATCCTGACACCGGATGCGCAAAAGGGCGGATCCCGGGACCCGCCCCTTCGCATGGACGCGCTTTACGAGCTCAGAATTTCAGCGGAATGACGATGTTGAGCTGCGGTACCACGTAGGCCGGCGCCGGGTAGTAATAGACCGGCGGCGGTGGCGGCGGCGCCACGTAAACCGGCGCCGGTTGGTAGTAGTAGACCGGCGGCTGGTAGTAGTAGGGCTGCGGGTAATAGTAGCCGCCTGAATTGTAATAGACGTAGGCGCCATGACGGTGGCGCCAGTGATGGCGACCGCCCCAGTCATCGTCGTCCGCCATCGCCGGCGCGATCGCGCTCAGTGCAACGCCGAGGACCAGCAATGCTCCTGCCACCAGCCGGCCAAGGCTGGTAAGGCAAGGACGTTCCAACTCAGGCGTGTTCATGGCGGCCTCCTGGAGCAACACTCGCCCGACACGATGTGCGCCGGGCCGCATGATGTCGACCGAAGGCCAAGTATACACCCGCGCCCGCTCGGCGTCATGAACAGCAGCAGCGGATGTGCAAAAGGGGGCGGATCCTCACCGGGACCCGCCCCTTTCGATTGAGCGCACGTGCCGAGATCAGAACTTCAGCGGCACCACGATGTTGAGCTGCGGCGGTGGAGCATAGACCGGCGCCGGCTACACATAATAGACCGGCGGCGGTGGCGGCGGCGCCACATAGACCGGTGCCGGCTGCACATAGACCGGCTGCGATGGCGTGTAGATCACGTTTGGCTGGTAGTAGTCTTGGCTGTAATAGTAGCCCTGGTGCCTCCGATGCTTGCGCCCGCCTTCGCCGTGTTCGCCATCGTCGTCGTCATCCGCCATGGCGGGTACCACCGCCGCCAACGCGAAGCTGGCGGCGACGAGCGTCCCAATGGCGATCCGGCCAAGGCCTGCATAGCGCAGGCGATCCTTGGAGGGCGAGTGCATTGTCATCTCCGCGCTCGTGAGATCAGAACTTCAGCGGCACGATGATGTTCAGCTGTGGCGGCGCGGCGTAGACCGGCGCCGGCGCGTAATAAACCGGCGGCGGAGGCGGCGCGACATAGACCGGCGCCGGCTGCACATAGACCGGCTGCGGCTGCACGTACACGACCTGCGGCTGATAGTAGTAGCCCTGGGTGTAATAGCCGCCGTGACGATGCTTCCAGTGACCGTTGCCGTGCCCGTTATTGTGCCATTTATCCGCCATGGCCGGCGAAGCGGCTGCCATCGCAACACCGGCCGCGACCAGCGCTCGAACCGCCAACCGGCCAAAACCAGTGCGGCGCGGAAGCTCTGTCCTAGGCGTATCCATTGTTCGATCTCCTTCTAGGCGTCCCGGTCGAACGGCCCCAGCCGCTCGTCCCGATAGCTAAGTAACGCCGGCCAGACCGATTCCCTCGTGACGAGATCGTTACCTCGCAATTTCGTGATCGGATTTTTTTTGTAGAATCAAGGAGATGAATGCCAAATGAACAGAATCTTGCGGAGACGGCTGAATTGAACTCGGCGGTAACGTCCCGGGAAAAATCATGGCAACATCCTATGGTTGTGCGATGCTCGACCATGAGTTGACAAGCGTTCCGCCTTTGTTCACGATAGCGCCCGCCATAGACTGGAGGAGCCGCCATGCGCCGTATTGCCGGATTGTCCAGAACGCAGCCGCTGAAGAAGCCCGCTGCGAAGGTGCGCACGGCGCCACCCAAGAACGCGGCCAAGGCGGAGGCCCGCAGGGCCGGCGCACGCAAGGCCGCCCAAAAAGGGCGGGCGCCACAGCTCTACTGCAGCGATCTCATCGCCCGGCTTTTCAAGGGCTATGCCGCGGAGGAGATCAAGATCTGGGGCGACCGCTATCCGGCCTACCTGCGCGCCAATCTGCAGCCGGTGATCGAGGAGCTGTTCATGGCAAGCGGTGACCAGTGTGTCGGCGCCGTGCCGCGCTACGGCTCCCAGGACCTGGGCATGAATGAGCTGATGAGCCGCGACCCGCACGAGCGCATCGCCGCCGGCCCGGTCTCCTATGTCGCGGTCGATACCGGCGAGGATCAGCCGGTGCGCTGTGTCCGCAACGCGCTGATCCTGCGGCGCACGCCGATGCCGCATGCGATCTTCATCTATGTGCGTACCGATCCGGGGGGAGAGGCCCGCCACGTCGACGTCGACATCGCGGTGCCGCGCGATCATCCCGGCAGCGAGGTCTTCGCCGCCAAGTGCCTGGCGCCGCTGGAGGAAGCGATCGAGCAATGCCACGCCTATCGCGGCAAGGTGCTGTCGCTGGAGAATCAGGAGCACTACAGCGGCCGCGTCGGGCGCATCCAGGTGCACCGCCTGAAGCCGGTCGAGGCATCGGAGGTGATCCTGCCCGCGCCGACCAGGAAGCTGCTGGATCGCTGCGTGATCGACTTCATGAAGGCACGCGGGCCCTTGCGCGCCATGGGTTTCCAGACCAAGCGCGGCATCCTGCTCTACGGCCCGCCCGGCACGGGCAAGACCCACACCATCCGCTACCTGGCCGGCAATCTGCCCGGCACCACCACCCTGCTCATCACTGCCGAGCAGGTTGGTCTGCTGCCGCATTACATGAGCCTGGCGCGCCTGCTGCAGCCCGCCATGGTCGTGATCGAGGATGTGGATCTGATCGCCCGCTCGCGTGACCGGATGCGCAGCGCCTGCGACGAGACGATGCTGAACGGCCTGCTGAACGAGATGGACGGATTGAAGGAGAACAGCGACATCCTCTTCATCCTCACCACCAATCGTCCGCAGGATCTGGAGGCGGCGCTCGCCAACCGCCCCGGCCGCATCGACCAGGCGATCGAGGTGCCCGTGCCCGACACGCCCAGCCGCGAGAAACTGGTGCGCCTCTACGCTCGCGGCATGAAGCTTCCGGACAAGCTGGCGGCGGAGGCGGTGAAACGCACCGAGGGCGTGAGCGCCGCCTTCGTCAAGGAACTGATGCGCCGCACCGCCCAGGCCGCGATCGCGCGCGAGGACGGCGCGAAGAAGGTGGTGGAACCGCCCGCACGCGGAGGCGTGCAGCCAACCGAGGCGGATCTGAGCGAAGCGCTCGACGACATGTTGTTCGCGGGCGGGAAGCTGAACGCGACGCTGTTGGGCGGGGCAGCGGGCTAAGAGTTGGCATCAAGGCCAACGAACGCCTGCTTGAGATCGGCGATCAGATCCTCGGTCTCCTCCAGCCCGATATTGAATCGCACCAGGCGCTCTGGCGCTGGCCGCATCGTGCGCTTGAGATGGAATTGCGGCATGACGAGGCTGGTGACGCCGCCCCAGCTGAAGCCGATCTTGAACAGCGAAAGGCGGTCGATGCAGCGCACCACCGCCTCCTCGGAATAGCGCTCGTCGAACAGTACGGAGAACACGCTGGCCGAACCGGTGAAGTCGCGCTTCCAGATCTCGTGTCCGGGGCAGGAGGGGAGAGCCGGATGCAGCACGCGCGCGATCTCCGGCCGCTCCTGGAGCCAGTGCGCCACTGCCAGGGCCGATCGCTCCAGGTGCGCGAGCCGCACGCCCAGCGTCTGCAGCCCGCGCAGCGCCAGGCTGCAATCGTCCGGCGACACCGCCATGCCGGTGAGGAAAGTGGCCTTGCCGATCGCCTGGTACAGCCCCTCGTCGCGCATTGTCACGGAGCCGAGCAGCAGGTCGCTATGCCCCCCGATATATTTCGTCACCGCCTGTACCGTGACATCGGCGCCTTGCGCGAACGCATCGAACAGGATGCCGGCCGCATAGGTGTTGTCGAGCGCGACCAGCGCGCCGTGCCGGTGCGCGGCTGCAGTGATCGCCGGCACGTCCTGCACCTCCATGGTCGCCGAACCGGGATTCTCGCACCAGATGAGGCGCGTGTTGCCGCGGATCTGTCGCTCGATCCCAGCCCCGATCAGCGGATCATAGATCTCGACCTCGATCCCGAGCCCGCGCAGCATCTCCTCCGCAAAGTCGCGGTTGGGGCCATAGACATTGTCCGGCAACAGGACGTGATCGCCCGCGCGCACCAGCGCGAGGTAGATGAGCGTGATCCCCGCCTGCCCACCCGGAGTGAGGAACGTGTGGCGGCCGTTCTCCAGCTCCGTGATGCGCGCCGCGAGCTCCAGCGTCGTCGGCGTGCCGAAGAGGCCATAGGGGTAAGGCGCCTCCTCATGGTTCCAGGTGTCCGCGACCTCCGCGGCGCTCTTGAACAAAGTGGTGGAGCCGCGATAGATCGGCACAGCCAGCGACCTGAACCCCTCCGGCACGCGCGCCTCGGATTGAATAAGCTTCGTCCGCCAGCTCCGCGTCATGCTCGCATCTCCTGTTTGTTGTGAGAGCAATCGCATATGACAGCACACCTCTTGAAAAAGAGCCCCTCGCCCCTTGCGGGAGAGGGATACGGAGGCTTAGCGAACGCAGTGAACCCCCGGGTCGAAGAGCCCGGGGGCGGAGTTGGGTGAGGGGTCGCGCCGCAGGCGCGCAGTGCGTCAGCGCTGCCAATTGCCAGAAGCGGCTCGGTTTTGGCGCTCTTGCGAGCGCGCGCGGCTGTCGCCGCACCGCCCCTCATCCAGCTTCGCCTAAGCTCGGCTACGCCTCGCTAAGGCTACGCACCCTTCTCCCGCAAGGGGAGAAGGGGTTCTTACACAGGGCTCGTCTGCCATGTGCGATCAGCCTGCATACATCTCGAATGTGCTCGCTTATCACGTGCCGCATCGCCGAAACAAGCAGCAGTTGCCACTGAAGCAGGGTGCCAGCGGTGTCTGCATACAAGAGATGCGCCGAATCGCGCGATCCGCTAGGCTTGTCACGGCGCGAGTCAGCGCGCATCCGAACGGCTCAGGGGACCTGCGATGGAGCGGCTGTTCGATCACCAATTCTATGTGGAGCAGCTGGCGGCGGCGCGCGCCTGGATCGCGGCCAATGCCGTCGCGCTCAGCGTCGCCACCATCGCGCAGATCCTCATCATCGGCCTCGCCTACCTGGCGGCGCGCATCGCCGCGCCGCGCCTGCGCCGGCTGTTCACAGGCTTGAGCCGCGGCCGGTTCGAGCCGCAGGTCGCGCGCATCGGCCGGGCCTTGAGCCCGCTGACGCTGCCAATCATCTGGCTCACCCTGCTGTGGCTCGCTGTCCTGATCGAGGCCGGCGCCGGCCTGCCGTTCCAGCTCATGAAGCCGGTGGTGAGCCTGCTGACCGCCTGGGTCATCATCCGCTTCGTCTCCGCCCTGGTGCGCGACCCGGTGTGGTCGCGCTTGGTCGCGATCGTGGTGTGGGTGATCGCCGCGCTCAGCATACTCGGCCTGCTGGCGCCGACCATGACGGTGATGGACAGCATCGCGCTCGAGATCGGCGGCCTGCGCATCTCGGTCCTCACCGTGGTCAAGGCCGTCCTGTCGCTTGGCTTGCTGCTGTGGATCGCGACTTTGGCGGGCCGCGTCCTGGAGCGCAGGGTGACCGCCGCCACCAACCTGACGCCTTCGCTCAAGGTGCTCATCACCAACCTGCTCAAGATCGTCCTCACCCTGATGGCGATCGTGATCGCGCTGCGCGTGGTTGGCATCGACCTCACGGCCTTCGCGGTCCTGACCGGCGCGATCGGCGTCGGCATCGGCTTCGGCCTGCAGAAGATGGTGTCCAACTTCGTCAGCGGCATCACCATCCTGCTCGACAAGTCGATCAAGCCGGGCGACGTGCTGGTGGTGGGCGACAGCTACGGGCGCGTGCAGTCTCTGGGCGCGCGCTATGCCTCGCTCATCACGCGCGATGGCATCGAGTTCCTCATTCCCAACGAGGAGCTGGTGACCCAGCAGGTGATCAACTGGTCCTACAGCTCCGACCAGGTCCGCCTCAAGGTGCCGATCGGCGTCGCCTACGATGCCGACGTGCGCCAGGCGATCGCGCTCTGCGTCGAAGCAGCGGCCAAGGTTGAGCGCGTGCTGAAGCACCCGGCGCCGGTCTGCCTCCTCAAGGGCTTCGGCGATAACGCCGTCGACCTCGAGCTGCGCTTCTGGATCCACGACCCGATGAACGGCGTCTCCAACGTGAAGAGCGAAGTGCTGCTCCACATCTGGGACAGCTTCCACGCCAACAAGATCGCGTTCCCCTACCCGCAGCGCGACGTGCACATCACGACGCCGGTGGAGGTAAGAGTGCGATCCGGCGATGGCGCGGGCGGACCGGGCGAAGCGCCTTGAGTCAAGGCCGCGGTCGTCGCGCTGGCCGCCAAACGCACCGAAGGCACCAGCGCCGCCTCCATTAAGGAACTGATGCGGAGCTACGGCTGGTTAATTCCAGAATGTTAAGGCGCGGCTATGCACCCGCGTGTCATTCCACCGGCGACAACCCACGTTGGCAGCAACCCGCGCGACTCAATTGCCGGTTTGGACTTCGTTGCGCACGTCCCCGCTCCCGGCAACACGGCCGAGGACGGAACCATTCCCCTGAAGCGGCTTTCATATTCGTACGGCTACAACGGTGGGTGGGTGGAACTCGAACCCACCAGGAGGTTCCAACATGGAGACGTATTTCACCGTAAAACGCGCGCTTTTGGTTCTGTGTCTATTGGCAATGCCGGCGCTGACCGGCTGCCAGACGACCGCGGGTTTCGGACGCGACGTTCAATCAGCGGGCCGCTGGATTGAAGGCGGCGCGCAGGACACACAGGCGTGGATGTTCGGGTCGCCGGCTCAGGCGGCGGAGACCGAAAGCCCGGAGCAGGCGATGACTCCAGCCGCGGGCGGCAATGTGGTGTACTTTACGACCGGAAGTGCCGAGATCCCGTTCGACGGACTCGAATTGATCCGGGCCATTGCCGATGACTCCAAACAGACCACGCACAGGATCGAGGTGACCGGGTACGCCGACACCGCAGGTCCTGCAGACTATAACGAGGGACTGTCGCAACGGCGAGCAGAGGCGGTAGCTGCGGAACTCGCGGCTCAAGGTCTGCTGCGAAAGTTCATCGTCGTGGATTGGCATGGTGAAAACCAGCTGCCGGTTCCGACCGAAGACGGCGTGCCCGAACCGCAGAACCGTCGCGTCTCGATAGCGATGACCAGCGGGTGATAGTGTAGCGAGAGCGGCGCAGAGGCAAGCTCAGCGGATCGCCGGCACAAATCTGATCGGCTGATCGAGCAAGCCGATGCCGGCGGGGGATTTTGCGTGTCTGACCAGCCGGCGTATTTTCGGTGACGCCATCGCCTGCCGGCCAGTGCCGCAATGGGACGCCTTGCTCCGCTTCGACCAGCGCGCTGCGCTGTGCGTCGTCACGGTGTCGGTCCACGTCCTCGCCTTCGCCGAGGACGTGCAGGCCCCGCCGCAGGACGGCGAAGAAGGCATCGGCATCGCCTACGGGGCGGACGTGCGCCAGGCGACACGGCGCGACCAAAGCATGAGCCAAGGGGATTCATTTCAGCGGAGTGCGAGGAAGGATCTGAGCTACTTCGTGAAGTTCACGGCTCGGGACACAACCTTTTGCCACAGACTCTTCCAAGTCCATCCACGGCGCTGCCCCATCTCACGGAGAAGCTCCCCGTGCGTGGGCTGTGGTTGAGGCACGCCGTTTTGCCAACTCATGATCGCTACCTCGAATCCATTTTCAACAGCGAATTCCCCCACTCGTGCTTTGAGTGAGTCGTCGAAACGGTCGCCCAGTAGAACGCCAACAAGCGAACCCTGAATATCAACAAAGAAGTCCTCGTCGGTGTCTACGTTCACCGCCCATCGAAATTCTCGCTCCTGCTCCCAATCTCGCTGCTTGACGAAGAATACGTCCTGCCAATGCCGCGATAGATGATTTGACGCCGCAATCTTGAACCCCGATCGGTTCACCTCAGCAATCGAGATTGTGAGGGCATTCGGACGCCCCAGCTTGACGGCAGTTGGTGTATCCTCGTACCGAATTTTCCCCGAATACATCTGTAATCCGTTCACGATTGCAGCCGACTTAATCGCGTCACCTAGCCTCGCTTTGTCGAATATTAGGCATGCGCCGCGATAATCATCGCCGTACTGGGCCCACATTCTGGGCCGCGAGTGTCCCCTCTCGTACAGAGCGCCAAGCACGCTCTTTCCCGGTTCGTCGCTCCGCGTCGGCGCGCATCCCTCCCGGACGTCAGACACAAAGCACCCGATCCGCCACGAATGTTTGATGTGCCTGTTTAACTCGGTTTGAAGCGAGCGAAGATCGAAGTTTGGATCTGCTGGCGAACCTTGGAGGGAGAAAACCCAATCCTTCGCTTCCCGCGGATCATTGACGAATTCAAATCGTGAGAAGCGTAGTCGCGCTCGTGGCAGAATATGATCCAAGAGCTTTGAGGCACGCGTGTAGTGATAGAGGTGCTTCTCATAGTCTTCCAGCATGTACCACATGGCTAAATACTATCCCAGATCGTGTAGCTACCTGTGGTCGTCTACCTAGACCGCACTTTAGGGCTCTAGCTTGGCGACACGTAAGCCCTTCGTCGCGGTATTCACGCGGACGCATGCGTTCTCGGAATTGGGTCAGAACCACTCTCTCTTGACTCGGCCGCCTACCTCCCCCAATAGTCTCCCCCTCATTTTCTTGCGTTCACAGTTCGTTCGCGGCGGGCCATTGGCCCGCTGAATTGCTTTTGAGGAGTGCCCCTCGATGAATGCGCCCGCTGTTCCGAGCACCAATCCGGCAGGCTCGCCCGCGCTCATGAACACCTATGCGCGCTCGGAGCTGGCGTTCGAGCGTGGCGAAGGGGCGTGGCTCTATGCGACGGACGGGCGGCGGTTCCTCGATTTCGCGAGCGGGATCGCGGTCACGGCGCTGGGGCATTGCCATCCGCACCTGGTCGCCGCGCTGAACGAGCAGGCGGGCAAGATCTGGCATTCGTCCAATCTCTATCGCGTGCCGGGGCAGGAGAAGCTGGCGGAGCGGCTGGTCGCGGCGTCGTTTGCCGGCAGCACGGGCGGCCAGGTGTTCTTCGGCAATTCCGGGGTCGAGGCGATCGAGTGCGGCCTCAAGTTGGTGCGCAAGTATCACGACGATTTCGGCGATGCCGGTCGCTATCGCGTCATCGCCTGCGAAGGCTCGTTCCACGGCCGCACGCTGGCCGGCCTCGCCGCGGCGGGCAACGCGAAATACCTGAAGGGCTACGCGCCCTACGTCGAAGGGTTCGACCACGTGCCGTTCGGCAATCTCAATGAGCTGCGCGCGAAGATCGGGCCGGAGACCGCCGCGATCCTGGTGGAGCCGGTGCAGGGCGAAGGCGGCATGCGCGCCGGCTCGATCGACTATCTCAAAGGTCTGCGCGCGGTGTGCGACGAGTTCGGCCTTCTGCTCTTCTTCGACGAGGTGCAGAGCGGCATGGGCCGGACAGGCAAGCTGTTCGCCCATGAATGGGCCGGCGTGACACCCGACATCGTAGCGACCGCCAAGGGCATCGGCGGCGGGTTCCCGCTCGGCGCGTGCCTGGCGACGGGCAAGGTCGCGGCCGCCTTCGCGCCGGGCAGCCACGGGACAACCTTCGGCGGCAACCCGCTCGCCATGGCGGTGGGCAATGCCGTGCTCGATGTCATCTTGGTACCGGGCTTCCTCGCGGGCGTCGTGAAGAAGGGCGAGCGCCTGGCGAAAGGCGTCGCGCAGCTGGTCGATAAGCACCAGGATGTGTTCGCGGACTTCCGCGGCAAGGGGCTGATGCTTGGCCTCAAATGCGTGGGCTCGAATACCGAGATGGTCGATCGCCTCCGACGATGCGGTCTGCTGACGGTGGGCGCCGGCGACAATGTCGTGCGGCTGCTCCCACCCCTCATCGTGACCGACTCGGAAATCGACCAGGCCCTCGACATGCTCGACAGGGCCGCAACGGAAGCCAAAGCGGCTTAAGGAATCATGCCCAACACTGCGAAGTCACTGAAACCAAACCAGAGGCACTTCTTAGATCTCGACCGTCTCTCCAAGGACGATCTGCGCAAGATCATCGACGTCTCGCGCGCGCTGAAGGCCGGGACACATCCCTTCGCCAAGTCCAAGCCGCTGGACGGCAAGTCGCTGGCGATGATCTTCGAAAAGCCATCGACCCGCACCCGCGTCTCGTTCGAGCTCGGCATGAAGCGCCTCGGCGGCGATACCGTGGTGCTGGAGCGCGAATCCTCGCAGCTCGGCCGGGGCGAGACGGTGGCGGACACGGCGCGCGTGCTCTCGCGCTACGTCCATTGCATCATGGTGCGCACCACCAAGGAGCAGAAGCTGATGGAGCTGGCGGAGTTCTCCGCCGTCCCCGTCATCAACGGTCTCACCGACCGCACCCACCCTTGCCAGCTGATGGCCGACGTCATGACGTTCGAGGAGCATCGCGGCTCCATCCGGGGCAAGCGCATCACCTGGTCGGGCGACGGCAACAATATGGCGACCTCGTGGATCCACGCCGCCGCGATGTTCGATTTCGAATTGAACGTCGCCTGCCCGGAGATGCTGCTGCCGCCCAAGGACGTGGTGGATTGGGCGCAAGCGCGCGGCGCCAAGGTGCGGATCGTCACCGACCCGACCGAGGCTGTCGCCGGCTCGGATTGCGTGGTGACGGATACCTGGGTCTCCATGGGCGATGCGGATACCACCGACCGCCACAACATGCTGCGCGCGTTCCAGGTCGATGACCGCCTCATGTCCGCCGCCAAGCCCGGCGCCATTTTCATGCATTGCCTGCCCGCCCATCGCGGCGAGGAGATGACCGCCAGCGTGATCGACGGCCCCGCGTCGGCGGTGTGGGACGAAGCCGAGAACCGCCTGCATGCCCAGCAGGGCATTCTGCTCTGGTGCCTCGGTTTGATTTGAGGCGGATCAGTTCTTATCTAAAGGGCTGAGAGCCGTCGCACGCTTCCCCCACCCCAGCCCTCCCTCAATTTGGGAGAGGGAGAACTCCTCCTCCCCCGATACGGGGGAAGGTAGGGAGGGGGAAGCCGCAAACGCGATGCCAGACAACACAGACTGAGACTCGACACACCATGCGCACAGGATTGCCGGCGGGCGAGCGACGCGATTTCATCCAGCCATTCTCGATCGAAGGGCACGGCGTGCGCGGGCGCCTGGTGCGCCTCAGCGATGTCGTGGACCGCATCATCCACCAGCACGCCTATCCCGACAGCGTGGCGCGCCTGCTGGCCGAGATGATGGTGCTGGCGGCATCCCTCGCCGCCGCTCTGAAATATGAAGGCGTCTTCACGCTCCAGACCAAGGGCGACGGCCCCATCAAGCTGATGGTGGTCGACCTCACGAGCGAGGGCGCGATGCGTGGCTATGCGCAGTTCGACGCGGAGAAGGTCGCGGCGATTCCAGCCGAGCAGGCCTCGCTGCCGCGCCTGCACGGGAAGGGCTATCTGGCTTTCACGGTGGATCAGGGCCAGCACACCGACCGCTACCAGGGCATCGTGGAGATGGACGGCGCGACCTTGAGCGATTGCGTGCACCATTACTTCCGCCAGTCGGAGCAGTTGCAGGCCGGCTTCAAGATAGCCGCGACCAAGGCTGCGGATGGCTGGCGCGCCGGCGCCATCATGCTGCAGCGTCTGCCGCAGGAGAACGTGACCGAGATGGCGGAAGAGATCGCCGACGACGCCTGGCGCCGCGCCTTTGTCCTGATGGCGAGCTGCACCGACCGCGAGCTGCTGGACCTCGAGATCCCGGCGACCGACGTGCTCTACCGCCTGTTCCACGTAGACGGCGTGCGCGCGCAGAAGGCGCAGGGCGTCGAAGCGAAATGCCGCTGCTCCCGCGGCCGGGTGGAGTCGGTGCTGAAAGCGATGACGCCGGACGAGCTGACCGACCTGCAAGTCGACGGCAAGCTCGAAGTGACCTGCGAGTTCTGCAACAGCCACTACGATTTCGCGGTGGAGGAGTTTCTCTCGGCGCGGAACTGAGCTTGACGCAAC
>DASRRI010000030.1:0-121828 GCA_035695765.1 Dongiaceae bacterium | reverse complement strand
AGCTTGGGGTTGAAGGTGAGGGCGCGGGCGATGGCGACCGATTGCTGCTGCCCGCCCGACAGCTTGCCGACCGGATGGCGCACGGAGGGCACGCGCGCGCCAAGCTTGCGGATCATCGCCTCCGCCTCCTCCTCGATGCGCGCGCGGTCGATCATGCGAATCGGGGTCCCGAGCAAGCTCTTGGTAGGCTCGCGGCCGAGAAATATGTTAGAGGCGACATCCTGCATGCGGGCGAGGGCGAGGTCTTGGTAGATCATCTCGATGCCGCGCTCGCGGATCTCGCCGGGGGAATGGCCGCTGATGTCCGCGCCGTCGAAATGGATGGTGCCGCCGTCCGGCTTGTGGATGCCGGTAATGATCTTCATCAGGGTGGATTTGCCGGCCCCATTGTCGCCCACGAGTGCCACCACTTCTCCGGCCTGGATCCTGAGATCGACGCCGAGCAGGACCTGCACCGGACCGAAATGCTTCTTGATGCCGTCGAGTTCGAGCAGGCTCATCGCTGACCTCGCGCCCTGTTGACCTGATCCAGCCAGACCGCCAGCACCAGGACAGCGCCGATCGCCATCTGCTGATAGAAGGAGGAGACAGCGAGGAGGTTGAGCCCATTCTGCAGGACGCCCATCACCAGCGCGCCGATGAGGGTGCCGAGCACGCTCGCGCGCCCGCCGAACAGGTTGGTGCCGCCGAGGATGGCGGCGGTGATGGCTGTCAACTCGTAATTGAGGCCGGCAGTCGGATCGCCGGAATTAACGCGCGCCAGGAAGAGTAGGCCAGCGAGGCCGGCGAGGAAACCCGAGACGACATAGAGCGCGATCCTGTGGCGCTCGACCCGGATGCCCATGGCGCGTGCCGCCATCTCGTTGTCGCCGATCACCTGCGCGTATTTGCCGAAGCGCGTGAAGGCCAGTACGAAATGCGCGACGATGGCGACCGCAAGGAAGATAAAGACCGGCATCGGCACGCCGAACGGACGGCCTTGTCCCAGGAAGATGATCGGGTCCGGCATGCCATAGACCGGCTGGCCGTTGGTGAAAACAAGGCCGAGCCCGCGCGCGACGCCTAGCATGCCAAGTGTGACAATGAAAGCGGGGATACCTGCCTTGGTGTTGAGCAATCCATTGATGAGGCCGCAGAACGCGCCGACCGCGAGGCAGGCAATGATGGCGACCGGCCACGGCAAATTCAGGGCGTTGACGCTGAGCGCGCCGACCACGCCCGACAGCGCGAGCACCGAGCCGAGCGACAGATCGATACCGGCGGCCGCGATGACAAAGGTCGCGCCAAAGCCAAGCACGCCGATGACCGAGGTCGCCAGCAGGATGTTGAGGAAGTTGGAGACGCTGAGGAAATAGGGCGACAGGAACGAGAGCGCGACGATCAGGATCGCCAGCACCAGCAAGGATTCCAGCCGCACGGAAAAACGGCTTGCGCGCAAAGCGGATTGCGCGGGCGCCGCGGTTGCCGATGATTCGTTTGCCGCCATTGCTTACTCTTAAAACCTGGCATCGCTCCGCCGGCTTCGCACCGGCGGAGCGAGCACCATCGGACTATTTTACATATTGCAGGTTTGGATCAGTGCCCGCATCCATCAATTCCTTGGTGAGGACCAGGGTCTGCACATAGGTGTATTCGTCGACCTTCTGGCCGTCGAGCACCGCTTTGGCCTTTTCGACCGCCTGCTTGCCGACCAGATACGGCAGCTGCGCCACGCTGGCGGTCAGGCGCCCGGCCTTGATCGCCTTCACCGCGTCAGTGTTGCCATCGACTCCGATGATCACGATCTTGCCGCCCTTGCCCGCGCCATAGACGGATTCGACTGCGCCCAGGGCCATCGTGTCGTTGGCGCAGAAGATGCCGAGCAGGTCCGGGTTGGCGGTCATGGTGTCGTTGGCGATGTTGGCCGCTTTCTGGCGGTCCCAATCGCCGGGCAGCGAGGCGACGATCTTGAGGTCCGGCGCTACCTTCGCGAGCTCATCGGCGAAACCCTTGGCGCGCTTCTGGCCGGTAATATTGCCCGCGAGGCCCTCGATCACCAGGATAGAACCCTTCTGGCCCTTCAATTTCTCCGCCATGAAGTCGGCCCCCTTGGCGCCGGCGGCGGTATTGTCGGAGCCGATGGTGAAAGCGATCTTCACGCCGGCCTTCGATGCGATGTCGTGATCAAGATTGGCGTCGAGGTCGATCACCGGAATGCCCATATCCGTCGCCTGCTTCAGGCACGGCAACAGAATGGTGGAATTGATAGCAGCGGTGATCATCACGGTCGGCTTGCGCTCGAGCATCGTGTTGCAGGTGTTGAGCTGCGGCTCGGCTGCCTGGTCGGACTCGACCGCCTGCAGGAAATATTCGACGTCCGCTTCCTTGGTGCCGTCCTTGATGCCCTGTTCCATCGCGCTCCAGAAGGGGTTGGACAGAGTCTTCAGCAGCACGCCGAACACCGGCTTGTCGGCAGCCCACACCGGCGTACTGATAGCGGACGTGCTGATTACGGCGGCAAGCACTGCCGATGTGACGCCAATCGAGATGGTCCTGATGCGCATGGTCTCCTCCCGCTCGTTCTTGTTTAAATGGAACCGAATCGCCGCTTCGCTTTCGCGGCTGATGGCGGTCTGGTGGACTCCCTGACCTGCAGGGAGCAGGGCAGCCGGACGCGGGCGAGTGCGCCGCCTTCGCCGGTCAGCCGTTGCTTCAGCAGCCGCCAGGATTCGGCGGCCATCTCTTCGACCGGCTGCGCCACCGCGCTTACATAAGGGCGCAGCGCCATCATCCAGTCGGAATCATCGAAGCTCAGCAGCGAGACATTGTCGGGGAAGGCCAGATCGAGGGCGCGGATCGCCTTGATCGCGCCCAGGGTCGCGATATAGGCGGCAGAGAAGATGGCGGTCGGGCGGTCGGCGCGGCGCAGCTCCTGCTCGATCGCGCCGCGGCAGCCATCGACGCTGAACCCGCCGACGATTACGCGCGCCCGATCGGCCACGCCAGCTTCGCTCAAGGCGTCTCGATAGCCGGCGATCCGGTCGCTGATATTGGCAAGGCTGGTGTCGCTGACCACCAGCACGATGTCGCGATGGCCGAGGGAGAGCAGATGCTGGCAGCCACGCTTGGCCGCGTCGTAATTGTCTGCGGCGACGGTGTCGAAGCCGGGCAATCCGAACCCGCGATCGACCAGGACCGTCGGCGGCAAGTCGGCCGCGCTGGCGGCGAAGGCGGAGAGATCGTCTCGCGCCGGGGAGATGATGAGGCCATCGGTCTGCCGCGCCAGCAGGACTTCGACCCGGTGCGCTTCCTGCTCGGTGTCTTCGTTGCTGCTCATGAGCAGGATCTGATAGTCGCTCTCCGCGGCCAGCTCCTCGATGCGATGCACCAGGGCCGCGAAGAACGGGTTGGTCAGATCGGGAATGACGATGCCGATGGTGCGTGTTTCCTGCCGGCGCAGGCTGGCCGCGAGATGATTGGGCCGGTAGCCGAGCTGCGCGACAGCGGCCAGCACGCGCTTCGTGCGATCTTCCGCGACGGGGCGCCGTCCGGTGAGGACGTTGGACACCGTCGCCGGCGCGACCTGCGCAAGCTGCGCAACATCGCGGATCGTCGGCGGCTTGCCGGTGCGGCGGCCGATGTCGTTCAATGCCGCCTCCGGATTTCGCAGCCGTAAAAAATCGTTTTAACAATTCGAGCCATCGTTCCCCTCACGTGATCGAGACCGGCATGGAGCGCAAGCGCCTGGCAATCGTCGGGTCGGCGCGCCGGCACATGACCGGCGGCAGGCCACGCAGGATCAGCTCCGCATCTGCGACCGTCATGCGGCCAATCTGGAACAGGGCTTCGGGCATACCGCCGGTGCGATGGGCGGAGAGGATCGCGCCCTCCAGCTTGCGGATGGGGTGATTGGCCGGCACCGGCTCCTCCGGGAAGACGTCGATGGCCGCCTTGAACCGTCCGCTTTCGACTTGGCGCAGCAGCTCGGGGAAATCGACCACGGCGGCGCGGCTCATCAGCAGGAGGGCGGAGCCCGGCTGGATCAAGCTCAGCTCGCGCTGGCCGAGGAAGCCCTGGTTCTCGGTCGTGACGCTGGCGAACACGAAGATGATGCGCGAGGTGAACAAGACTTCGTCCAGGCCCGCCGGCCGGCAATCATGCGCGCGGATCACGTCGGCCGGCAGCCACGGATCATAGACCGTGACGGGATTGCGGAACGGCGCCAGGAGCGCGCGCAGAGTGCGGCCAAGATCGCCGAAGCCGATGATGCCGACGGGCGCGCCGGCGAACATGAAGCAGCCCTTGTTGGCGTCGAGCCCATAGGCTTCGCCGCCGGCGCGGAAGGCGCGGTCGGCGGCGGTGATGCCGCGCGCGAGATCGATCGCCATGGCGAGCGAGGATTCCGCGACTGCCTGCGCGAAGGAGGAGGTCGGGCTCAGCACGTAGATGTTGCGCGCCTGGCACAGTTCGTAATCGATGTTGGGCAGGAAATTGGTTTCGACATTGAAGATAGCCTTGAGGTTCGGCGCGCGATCGAGCCGCTCCTTGGGCATTGCAGTCTGGCCGATAAGGATCGCGGCCTCGGGCAGCAGGCGATCCACCATCTCGTCCGGCATTTTCTTGTCTTCGGACATGACAAGGCGGCCAACCGCTTCCAGGCGCCGGCGCACATCCGGTTCGCAGATCAGATCCAATGTCCGCGGTAGCGGATCGACGAGAATGAGCGGCCGATCAGCCATGAATGCTCCTTCCTCCCCCAGCCGCCCCTTGTGCCGGAGCGTGCTCAATCAGGCGGAACAGTATCGTTAAATCGATTTAATGACAATAGCCAAGGGACTACGGCTGGGGGAAGTGTGGCCGCATCTCGTCCACGATCTCCGCCAGCAAGCTCTCGCCGTGGGCGGCCAGAGCCGCCGGCTGCATGTGGAGAAACCACGGCAAATGGATCGGCGTTGGCGACAAGGGCAGGGCCGCGACTCTTCCATCGGTGACGGCAGTCTGGACCGCGGAGCGTGGTTGGATGCTGACGCCGGAACCCGCGGCGACCAGCGCGATGATGGCGGAGAGGGATTCGATGCGCGCGATGTAAGCCGGAATCTGACGCGCCGGGCGAAAGAAATTCTCGAACTCGAAGCCGCGCTGCGGCGTCAAGGCGTGAGCAAAATAGGGATCGCCGATAATATCGGCGGCGGTGATGCGGGCCCGCGATGCGCAAGGATGATCGGGATGGAGAATGCAGACGAGCTCATCGTGTGCGATGAGCGCGCGCTTAAGGTCCGCAAAATCGACGTCGCCGATCTCGACGGCCGCGTCCGCCTTGCCCTGTCGCAGGAGCTGAACCGCCGGGATGTTGCCGGCCTGTATCACGTCGAGCCTGATGGGACGGGCGCGCTTGCCCATGGCCTGGAACAGATCGCCCGCCCACGGCAGGCCATCCTGCAGTCCGACGGCCAGTCGCAGGCGCGGTGCATCGCCGTGTCCAAGCTCTTGCGCCCTGGTCTCCGCCTCCGCCAACAGGGGCGAGCAGATCGCTGCGGCGTCGGCCAGAATCTCACCGGCTGGCGTCAGCATGACGGACCGCCCGCGCCGGACAAGCAACGAGATACCGAGACGCCTTTCCGCCTCTTTCACCTGATGGGTCGCGGCGGACTGGGTCAGCCCGAGGGCGCGCGCCGCCGCCGACAGCGATCCGGTGCCGCGGACATTGAGCATCATGGTGAAATGGTGCCAGCCGATTTTCATCATATGAAAGAAATTAATGGAAATGCCTGAAGGTATCAATTTGTCGCACGCCTCGTATTAGGCAAGCATGGCCTGACCGGACCTCGGAGGAGCCAGCCATGACTGTCGCCAAAACATTGGAATTCCCGAACATTTTCCCCGATGGCTTTCCGGTCCTGGAGCGGGAGCCGATGTTCGATCCCGGCCGTCATCTGGCGCTGGAGCGGCCAGAGCAGATCGTATCGCTCCGGGAGCTGGGCTATGCGCCGGAGGAAATCGCGGCTTGTCCGACCGACCTTGGCATCACCTCCAGCTTTCGCATTTTGAGCGATGAGGGCGTTGCCTGCCTGCTGGAGGTGGCGCGCAGCCTCGCACCCTGTGCGCGCGGCGTCGAACGCATCTCGCCCATGGTGCGCGGCGGGACATACCAGTCGCGGTTCTTGCGCGACCTCTGCCTGTCGCCCGATGTGGCACATTGGATCTCCGAGATTTGCGGCGCCGCCATGGTTCCGCACTCGATCCCGCATCAGCTTGGCCACCTCAACTACAATCCGCTCAAGGTCGGTGAGAATGTCGACAAGTGGCATGTCGACACGTTGCGGGTCGACTACGTCCTGTTCGTCACCGATCCAAATGCGATCGAAGGCGGCGAGTTCGAGTATTTCATGGGCACCAAGCACGAATCCAAGGCGCTGCATGGCGCGGGTGAGAAGCTTCCGCCTGAGCGCACGATCGCGCCGCGCCTGCCGGGAGCGGGATATGCAGTGCTTCAGCAAGGCAACATGGTGGTGCATCGCGCCAAGGGACTGCGGTGCGCGGCCGAGCGCATCACCATGGTGAATGGCTATATGCCGGGCGATCCGCACTGCGCGGACTACACGCGCTTCGACCAGCTCTATCTCGCCGATCCGCAGCATGTCGCCGCATCGGAATATGCGCGCCACGCTGCGTGGATCGGACGCGAACAACTGCAAGCTTTCATCGAGGGGTCAACCTACAGCACCGATCGCGTGGCAATCGCCGCGCATCTTGAGACGGTCGCAGCGTATTTGTCGAAGGCGGGCGCCGACATCCGCGAGGCCGGCAATGCCGCCATGGAACATTTCGGCGACGGCTGAAGAGTCTCCGTCCTGAGGCACGCGTCGGTATTTCAGAGATCTCGGCATCCCTCGGGACATTGCCGTACCGATCGGTGACGGCAATGTGACGTCACGCGAAAGTTGCCGACCTGCCGGGAACCGATGAAACCGTCCCCTATTTCTTACGTGCTGATTGCCATGCCTGAAGCGCCATCGCTGTCCATAATTTTGCTGGTGGATCTACGTGATCGCCGCGCGGCGGATATTGTTTGCCATCCTTCTGACGCTTGTTTCGCTGGCCGGCTTTCCGGCGGGCGCCAATCGGATTGGTGAAGCCGACCAGGCTGGCCGCATTCTGATTGCGGATCCATCGCCCGCTCTCCGGACATACCTGATCGGAAGCGGCTTCATCGTGGAGAGCATGGAGCGGCTCGAAGCCTTCGATATTTCCTTGATGGTCGTTGACGCGCCACAGCACCTGCCGGCCGCTGCGGCTCTGCGCGACCTGCAGATGTGGTTTCCGACCGCCATTGTCGCACGCGACACTACCTTTGAGCTCGCGCATGACGTCAGGGCCGGCCGCGGCAAGCTGGCGGACGCACGGCAGGTCTTGATCGCGATCGGCTGGCAATCCAGCGAGGCTGAGCCGGGTACCGGCCTGCGCGTCGGCGTGATCGACAGCTCGGTGGATTTGCATCATTCCGCCCTGCAAGGCGCCGCTATCGTGCAGCGGCAATTCACATCCGGAAAACCGGCCACGCCGGATACGGCCCACGGCACAGCGATCGCAGCGATGCTGGTGGGACGATCGAACGATCGATCGGTCTCAGGCCTGCTGCGCGGCGCGACGCTGTACTATGCGAGCATCTTTCAGGATGGAAAGCGCGGGCCGATCGCGAGCGGCGCTGATTTTCTGCGCGGCGTCAACTGGCTGATCAAATCCGGTGCGACGGTGATCAATGCCAGCGTGACCTCACCCTCGGAGAATCCGGTCGTGCTCTACGCGATGTCGCTGCTGTCGCGGGAGAAGATCATTCTGGTGGCGGCAGCCGGCAATCGCGGTCCTTCGGGACCGCCAGTCTATCCCGCCGCGATTCCCTCCGCCTTCGCGGTCACGGCGGTCTCGATCAAGGGTGACGCCTATCGCTACGCCAATGTCGGGGATTACATCGACATCGCCGCGCCCGGGATCGACATGCCGACGACGTCGCGGAAGATCACGTCGGGCACATCGCTGGCGGTTCCCTTCGTGACCGCAGCGGTCGCGCGCCTCGTGCAACTGTGCGGCGTTTCGCCGTTGGAGGCCGAGGTCAGCCTGCAGGCCAACGCGCGCGATCTTGGCCCGCGCGGCTGGGACTCGCATTTTGGATGGGGATTGCTGCAGGCGCAGCCGCGTTGCGGCAGGACCGGCGCGGTGGCAGATGTAGGCGCGTCGGGCGCGCGATAGATTTTCGACAGAGATGGCTTGCCAGCGTCAAGGTCCGGAGAGAGTATTTCCGGGCGTCGGGGCGGCTTTTGGGGAAACATCTCTGACCTGAGGTGAGCACATGGCGCAAGAGCGATTGCCTAAGGGCGTATTGCCCCTGGACGGGCTCGAGATCCTGGTCGTTGTCGACAACGAGACCGATACCTTGTCGAGCGTCGATGACGGCGTGCCGCAGATGCCCGAAGTCGCCCAGCTTGCCGCGCGCACGCCGCCGAGCCGCAAGCACGAGGGGCACGATTGCAAGATGGTGTTCGACGGGCTGTGCTGCGCCTGTCATGGCCTGTCCGTCCTGGTGACAGGACGCCGTGGCGACCAGGTCCATCGATTGCTGTTCGACGTCGGTCCTTATGCTGACCTCTGGCTCGCCAATGCCCGCCGCCTTGCGATCGATCTCGCGACGATCGATTGCATCTTCCTGTCGCACTGGCACTTCGACCACAGCGGCGGCTTCCCGGAGGTGATCACCGCCATCGCGAGGGCGCGCCACGCGGCGGGCTTGCCGGCACCCATTGTCGATCTTCACCCCGACCGGCCGGACCAGCGCGGCGTGCTGACACCGAGCGGTACGATGTTGATGCTGCCGCTGGAGCCATCCATCGCGGATATCGCCCAATCGGGCGGGCAGGTCGTCACACATCGCGATCAGCATCCGCTGTGCGGAGGCTTTTTCTTCGGAAGCGGCGCGATCAAACGGGTAACCGACTACGAAACCGGCCTCGTCGGCCATTACAGCTTCCATGGTGAAGGCGGCAAGCCGGATCCGCTGATCATGGACGAGCGGTTCATCGCGGCCCATGTGCCGAGTCGCGGGGTCACGGTACTCTCCGCCTGCTCTCACGCTGGGATCATCAATGCGTGTCTCGAGGCAAAGGCACAGTTCCCGGATAGCCGGATGGACCTGGTGCTGGGCGGCTATCATCTTTCCGGTAAGGCGATGGAGGCGCGCATCGAACCGACCGTGCGCGACCTGCAGGAGCGGGTTGGCCCACGCCTGGTCGCGCCCGGCCATTGCACCGGCTGGCGCGCGAAGGCGAAACTCGCCAGCACATTTGCGCCGGGAGGATATGCGCCCAGCGTCGTCGGCACGCTCTATCGATTGAATGCGGCTTAGCTATCCGCCGAAGCCACGTATTCGCTGGGCGGGACGCCGAGCGCCTTCTTGAACATGGTGGTGAAGGCGGCCGGGCTTTCATAGCCGAGATCGAGGGCGACGCGGGTGACCGACTCGCGCGCGGCGAGGCGGGGCAGGGCCGAGAACAGGCAGGCCTGGCGCTGCCACGCCGCGAAGCTCATGCCGGTCTCGCGCTTGAAGAGGCGCGTGAAGGAGCGGCGGCTGAGGCTGAGATTCTCCGCCCAATCATCGATCGTCTCGTGCGGGTTCGGATCCTTGACGAAGCGGCGGCAGCGGCGCGCCAGCTCGCGCTCGTTGGGGAACGGCAAGGACAGCGGCAGGATCGGCAAGCGGCGCAACTCCTGCAGCAGCAACGCCATGATCAATCCATCACGGCCTTGGGTCTCGTATTCCAGCGGCACATCGACGGCGGCGATCATCAAAGACCGCATGAGCGGCGAGATGCCGAGCACGCTGCACGAGGGCGGCATGCCGGCAATGACGTCGGGCTCGATGAAGATGCTGCTGGTAGTGACCGGCCCGATCATGCGCACGCTGTGCCTGACACCGACCGGAATCCACACGCATTGCGCCGGCGGCACGACCCAGGCGCCGTGCTCGGTCCACACCATCATGGCTCCGATGGCGCCATAGAGCAGCTGGCAGCGGCGGTGATGATGGGGAGCAACCTCATCGTCAGAGGGGTAATCATGCCCGACCGCGACGACGGGGCGCGGCGTATCCTCATAGATCGTGGAAGGACCGGCATTCTTGACCATCGCATGATTGTGGATGGCCCACTCCCGAAAGTAAATGGCCCGGTTTCGCAAGCAGGCAGAAATGGAGGCGATATCCTGACGTCTCGGTATTGGAATTGAGCGCGGATATGACGAACACAAGCCTGGCGGCGGACCATCACCACGACGACAAGGCGGCGGAAAAGACGGCATTGGCTGTGCTGATTGCCATCAGCTTCTGCCACATGCTGAACGACACGATGCAGTCGCTGCTGCTGTCGATCTATCCGATGCTGAAGCAGAGCTACGCGCTGGATTTCGGCCAGGTCGGATTGATCACGCTGACCTTCCAGGTCACGGCATCGCTGCTGCAGCCGCTGGTCGGGCTCTATACCGATCACCGGCCGAAGCCGTATGCGCTCGCTGTCGGCATGACCTCGACCTTGCTGGGGCTCTTGCTGCTCTCTTACGCATCCAGCTATCCGATGCTCTTGCTGGCAGCCGCCATGGTCGGGACAGGATCGTCGGTGTTCCATCCGGAATCCTCGCGTGTGGCGCGGCTGGCTTCGGGCGGACGGCATGGCCTCGCGCAATCCTTGTTCCAGGTCGGCGGCAATGTCGGATCGGCAATCGGCCCCCTGGCTGCCGCCTATATCATCCTGCCGCGCGGGCAGGGTGCGATTGCCTGGTTCTCCTTCGTCGCGCTGATCGCGATCATGGTGCTGATGCGCGTCGGCGCCTGGTATCGCACCCATCGCGTCGCGCGCACACGCCATGCGCAGCGCATGATGCAGCTCAATCCCCTGACGCGCCGGCAGGTTGCGGTCGCACTGGTGGTGCTGCTGGCGCTGATCTTTTCCAAGTTCTTCTACACGGCCAGCCTCAGCAGCTATTACACCTTCTATATGATCGATCAGTTCGGCGTGCCGGTGCAGCGCGCGCAGATCTATCTCTTCATCTATCTTGCTTCGTTCGCTCTGGGCACGCTGGCGGGTGGGCCGATCGGCGACAAGATCGGGCGCAAGAAGGTGATCTGGTTCTCGATCCTGGGTGCGCTGCCGTTCACCCTCGTCCTGCCCTACGCCAATGAATTCTGGGCGGTGGTGCTGACGATTCCGATCGGGCTCATTCTTTCCTCGGCGTTCTCCGCGATCCTGGTCTATGCGCAGGAACTGGTGCCGGGGAAAGTCGGACTGATCGCCGGGCTGTTCTTCGGCCTCGCCTTCGGCATGGGCGGTGTCGGTGCTGCTGTCCTGGGCCAACTTGCTGACCTCACCAGCGTGGAGCTGGTGTTCCGCTTGTGCGCCTTCCTGCCGGCAATCGGCTTGATCACTTATCTGCTGCCGAACCTGGAAAGCGCAGCGCGCCGCCGCACCGCCTGACCGCGGAATTTCGGACAGCCTCGGGAACTCCAAGCTATCCAGCCGCTTGTTTCCCCGCGGTTCGATGAGCATCGTACCGGATTGTTCAGATATCTGTGACTTTTCGGTGTCAAGCCTTTGAACCATAGTGCAAATTCTGAAACGCGCCGATAAATACGTTGCGCTGCAGCAAATGAGATGTTGCAGTGCAGCGATTATTGGGACCCGGATTCGTGATGTTTCCAAGTGGTCACCGGCAACAATTTTGATCCCGGTGGAAAATGCAGATCCCCGAGATGCGGCGGCGGACGTGGGACGGTGACGTGCAGACAGCTCCATTGCCGAACAATTCCGCGCCGGCGAACCCGACGGCAGCGACCGAGACCAGCATCGAGGCCCGAACCAGAATTTGCGTCGTTGGCCTGCGCGGTATCCCGGGCGTCATGGGGGGGATCGAATCGCATTGCGAGCAGGTGTTCCCGCGCCTGAACGCACTCAGCCGGCAATACGACATCACCATCATCGGCCGGCGGCCGTATATCGCGGGCGGGGCCTACGATTATCAGGGGATCCGCGTCGTCCCGCTGCCCGCCGTCAGGAACAAGTATCTGGAAGCGATCACCAACACCACCTTGGCGGTCTTCTATGCACGCTTCGTGCTCCGCGCGCAGATCCTGCACATCCATGGGATCGGGCCGGCCCTGCTAGGGCCGCTGGTGCGGCTGCTGGGGATGAAGCTGGTCGTCACGCATCACGGCCAGGATTTCGAGCGGCAGAAATGGAACGCACTTGCCAAGGCTGCACTGCGCCTCGGCGAACGCTGCGCGACCGCGGCGGCGCACCGCATCATCGTGGTTTCCAAATCGGTGACCGAGGAATTGCGCCGGCGCAATCCGCGCCTCAAGTCGCGGATCGACTACATCCCGAACGGCGCGACCGAGTTTCCCGAAACCGATGGCGCGCAGGAATCGCGTGCCGTCCTGGCGCAGTTCGGGCTCGAGGCGGGGCGCTACATCCTGGCGGTGGGAAGGCTGGTGCCGGAGAAGGGCTTTCACGATCTGATCAATGCCTTCATGGCGGCGAATCCCGACTGCAAGCTGGCGATTGCCGGCGCGGCGGATCACGAGGACGATTATTCCAGATCGCTGCTGCGCCACGCCGGCGATCGCATCCACTTCTGCGGATTCCAGAAGCGCGACGCACTGCGCGTGCTCTATCGCAACGCGGCCTTGTTCGTGCTGCCCTCGACCCATGAAGGCCTGCCGATCGCGGCGCTCGAAGCCGCCAATCTCGACGTCCCGGTTCTGCTCAGCGACATCCGGCCGAACCTCGATATCGAGCTGGCGCCGACGAACTATTTCCCGGTGGGCGACGTCGAGGCCCTGAGCCGGAAGCTGCTGATGAACTACGAGAGCTTCCGCGTCGACCGCGAGGCGATCGCCCTGCGGTTCAACTGGGGCCGGGTCAGCGAAGCGACGGGCCGAATCTACGCCGCCCTGGCAGGCGCGTAACCGCTCATGGCAACGGATCTCGCACGCATGTCCGCAGTCGCGCCCGCCTTCCGGGCCGCGCATGCGCGTTCCGGCACGTGGTCATGGATTGCCGCCGGCGCAAGCCTCGCTCTTGCCTTCTATCTGTTCCACGATTCGATCGAGAGCACGGTCGATGCCTGGCTGACCTCGCCCGAGTACAATTACGGGCCGCTGGTGCCGGTGATCGCGGTCCTGATGCTGTGGCGCGATCTTGGCCGCATCGATGCGGCGGCGGTCGGAAGGTCAAGCGGCTGGCTCGGCGCCGTCATTGCCTTGGTCGGCGTCTTGTTCGGCCTCATCGAATTCCTGAGCCAGACGCGCTTTCCGGGGCAGCTTGGCCTCTTCCTCACCATCATCGGCATCGCGGTCGCCTGGCTCGGGGAACGCCAGGCCGCGCGGGCGTGGCCGGCATTGGTCTTCCTGCTGTTTGCCCTGCCGCAGGCGGGTGCGCTGCAGGTCGCGATGACCACCGCCTTGCAGCTGGTCTCCTCCATCGGCGCGGTCGCATTGATCCGGCTGTTCGACATCCCGGTTCTGCGCGAAGGCAACATCATCGATCTGGGCCAGATCCAGCTGCAAGTGGCGGAAGCCTGCAGTGGACTGCGCTATCTGTTCCCGCTCGCGACTTTCGCGTTCCTGTGCGCCTATCTTTATGTTGGCCATCCGGTGAAGCGGGCGGTCATCTTCCTCTCCAGCATCCCGATCACGATCCTGATGAACATCGTGCGGATCGCGGTGACGGGATTGCTGGTCGAGCAATATGGCGTCGATGCAGCGCAGGGCTTTTTCCACTACTTCGAAGGCTGGGTGGTCTATGTGCTCTGCCTTGCGCTGCTGTTCCTGGAGATGAAGGCGCTGTGCTATGTCGGCCCGGGCGAACGCTCGCTCCTGCGACGGCTCGATCTCGATCCGCCGAAACGCAGCCGGGCTTCCTCGACGAGGCCGGGCGGATCGGCGTTGCCCGGCTTTGTGGTGGCCGGATTGTGCGTCGCTACCCTCGTCGCCGAAATCGCGGTCGGGGCGCGCGGCGGCCAGCTGCCGCCGCGGACTGAGTTCGCGTTGTTCCCGCGCCAGATCGGCGCCTGGCAGGGTGCGGACCTGCCGATCGACCCGTCGGCACTGGCTGCGCTCAATGCCACCGATCACCTCAGCCTCAACTTCGTGAAGGGCAGGTCGGTGGTGAATGTTTGGTCGGCCTATTATGACTCGCAATATAGCGGCAATGCCGCCCATTCGCCGCTGGTCTGCATTCCCGGCGGCGGCTGGCAGGTGGAAGATGGCGGAATTGTGGCGATACCGGCAGCCGGCGGAACCATCCGCGCCAGCCGCTTGATCATTAGCCAGGGAACCGACAAGCAACTCGTCTATTTCTGGTTCGTGGAAGGCGGCCGGCACGAGACCAGTGAATATGTTGCGAAAATTCGGCTATTCCAGAATGCAGTCCTGCGCAACCGCCGGGACGGCGCGCTGGTCCGTTTCGTGACGCCGGTCGATGGCGGCGATCTCAATCGCGCCGAGCAGACGTTAAGGGAATTCGTTGCGGAGGCTGCGCCGTTGCTGCCGGCCTACGTTCCGTGAGAGTGACATACCATCGGGTTGATGAAGGCATTAGGATGAGGCAAGGATAGCGCATGAGCAGTGCAGCAATCATGGAACACGACGACCGGCTGATTAATATCGACGTCATCGGTGCCCTCAAGCGGCGCAAATGGATCGGGCTCGCAATCGGCATCGTCGGCGTGGCCGCAACGATCACGATCGTCAATATCTGGCCGGCAACCTATCAATCGATCGCGACGATCCTGATCGAGGAGCCGGATGTTCCGGAGGATCTGGTGAAGTCGACGGTCTCGACCTTCGCCAACGACCGGCTGCAGGTCATCCAGCAGCAGGTGATGACGAGCCAGCATCTGAACGAGATCATCGACCGGTTCAACCTTTATCCCGACCAGCAGAAGACCGCGCCGCGCTCCGCCATCATCAACACCATGCGCTCGAAGGTCGACATGGAGGTGGTGAGCGCGAACCTGACCGGCCAGCAGCAACAGCAACGCTCGCGCCAGCAGCCGCAGGCCTCGATCGCCTTCACGCTGGCGTTCGAGGACGAAGACCCCAACATCGCCCAGCAGGTCGCCAACCGCCTGACCGATCTCTACCTGGCGGAGAACGACCGCACGCGCCAGGAAAAGGCGGCGGGCACCACGCAGTTCCTGACCGAGCAGGCCAAGAAACTGTATTCCGACGTGCAGTCGCTGGAGAAGAAGCTGCTCGACCTGCGCTCCAAATATAATGGCAGCCTGCCCGAGCAGTTCGCGATGAACACCCAGCTGTTGAACCAGGCGCAAGGCCAGCTGCTGCAGAACCAGGCCGAATTGCAGACCTTGAACGACAAGAAGTCCTATCTGCAGAGCCAGCTCGGCACCGTGAGCCCGTACACGCCGATGACTGAGAACGGCCGTCCCGCGACGCCGCAGGCCCAGCTCATGTCGCTCGAGCTGCAGTACAGCGACATGTCCTCGCGCTATGGTGCAAAGCATCCCGACGTCGTGCGGCTGAAGCGGCAGATCGACGTGCTGAAGCAGCAGATCGGCGGCGTCAGCACGGCGTCGCTGGATACGACCAAATACAGCACCTTGCAGGCCCAGCTCAGCGATGCGTTGCAGCGCTATGGCGAGAACCATCCGGAGGTGAAGCGCTTGCGTCGGCAACTTGATGAGATGAAGGCCGAGATGGCCAAGGCGCCGGCGGATTCGGCGTTCACCGCACCGCAGGGTCCGCCCGACAACCCGATGTACATCCAGCTCCAGAACCAACTGGCGGACGTCAATTCGCAGATCCGCGGCATCGACGAGCGTTCGAACGCGCTGCAAACTAACATCGACGAGTTGCAGAAGCGCATCCTGCAGACCCCGACGGTCCAGGCGGAATATAACTCGCTCAACGATCAACACACCGCGGCACTGGCCCGCTTCCAGAGCTTCAAGGACAAGGAGGCGGATGCCGAGGTCGCCGAGAACATGGAGCAGCAGAGCAAGGGCGAGACCTTCTCCGTGATCGAGCCGCCGCAATTCCCGGACGTGCCGGAGAAGCCGAACCGGAAGCTGCTGACTGCGATCGGCGTCTTTTTCACCGGCATGCTGGCCGCCGCGGCGATGGTGGCGATCGACATGTTGGATCCGAGGATCTACGAGCCGAAGAGCCTCATGACCGCCTTCGGCGAAATGCCGCTGGCGACCGTCCCCTATATCGCGACCAACGATGAGCTGCGCGGGAGACGCCTGCGGATGATCGGCGTTGCCAGCGTGGCAGTGATCGTGATGGCCGGAATATTGGCCTTCATGTATCCGATGCTCGGCTTCTAGGCGGGCCGACGTTGGCTATCGGTGTGGCGCGGCATGCGCCGGGCATACGCTATTGCTTATCCTTCTTCTGGAAGACGTAGCGATGATCGGTCGCAACGCCATTGACCATGACATTGTGCAGCTCCAGCACGCCATCGCCGACGGAGCTCGCCACCTTGCCGTCGCCCTCGGTCTCGATCGAGCCGCCTTGCATCTGGACGAAGGGAGCGTTGCGATTCTTGTTCTGATGCAGCTGGATCGCGGCCGTTCCAGGGCCAGCATGCAGCTTGGTATCGATGATCTGCAGCGTGCCGCCGGCCTGGATGCAGGCGCCTTTGATCTTGCCGCGGGACTTCGGATTGCGGAAGTCGCAACGCCGGATCACGTTGTCGCCTTCGGCCCAGATACGCGCGCCGTATTTGCAGGAGTCGGTGCTGCTGTCCTCTATGGTAACGTTGACCGTCTTCAGGTCGAACCCGCCGTCGCCCATGTTGCTGGCGTGGCACTTGCGGATGGTGACGTTCTTCGTTTTGCGCTCACACACGATGCCGTCGCCTTGGACATAGCCTGCCTCCTTGCCTTGCTTGGGCGGGGGCGGCTGGTTGATGGCGTTGGCGAGGGTCACATTCTCGAACACTACATTCTCGCCTTCGGCCAGGGCGATCAGCTGGCACACATTTTTGCCGCCGGCATCCATGTTGGCGGCGTCGAGGTTGAGGTTGCGAAGCGTCGAGTCCGACAGATTGCGGAACCGGGCGAAGCCGCGCACGATTCCGACCGCGCGGCAATTCTCGACGGTCAGGTTCTGCAGCATGGACCCACGGTCGGTCTCGATCACGCGCCCGACATTTCTGGCATCGAACCCGGCAATGACGATGTCGGTGAAGGTCATGGCCCGCCTGGCGCGGAACTTGAGGAAGCCGTCTGCCGCAGTTCCATCCATCCTGAAGCCGGTGAGCCTCAAGTGCGAGGCGCCGTTGTTGATAGCGAGATAGCAGGAACCGCCGCGCTTGGCGAAATCGGGGAGCGACCAGGGCTTCGTGCTCTTGAAGAAGGCGGCCGCATCCTGCGGGACCGCGCCAATATTGTCATGACCCGCAACCGGACCGGCTTCGATAAAGATCGGGTTCTTCTCGTCGCCCGATGCCTTGAGGGAGATCTGGCCCTGGTCGAGCGCGATCGGAGCACCACCCGCGGGGTCGAAGCCGATCAAGAAACCATCGCCCGGCCGCGCGGAACTCAACGCCTTGGACAGGGCGTCCATCGGCATCGCGTTATGCCAGTTGCGCCCATCCTTCGAACCGGCACCCTGTGCCGTAAACAGCTTCACCGATTTCGGCTGCGCCGCCGCCGCGTGCCCGAGTGTGTCCGCGCGCAATCGGCCTGCGCCAAGTCCCGCAAACAGGCCGCCAAGCGAAACCAGGAGAGCGTGGCGCCGCGACATCACGAACGGAGCCGGGTGGTTGCCTTTGTCGCTGCGTCGCATGTCGGTTCTTTCCCGGGTGAGGGAGCGAAAAGCCTGAAATCGGCCAGATGGCAAGTCAACCAACAACTCCGTGGCTTCCCGGGTTGCTGCGACGTTTGGCCGCCAGCCTTTCGACACAGGGTCAAAGGTGTGACGTTGGCGGCCAAGCACGCGGCCGCCCTCGAATGTGAGCGAGCCTGACGATGGACATGGGCCTCGATCTCGGCAAGGCGATGCCGCCGTGGTTGCTCTATCCCGCAACCCTCATCGTCGTCGTGCTGCTCGCTTACCCGTTCTACCGGGTGCGCAGCGTCGCCGGCCTATTCTCGCTGTTCGCGCTCTGCTTCCGCTATCTCGCCTCCGCGCATCACGACATCACGTTCAGACCATCGCCGATCGGCCTTTCGTACAACGCGCTCGGCTCTTCGCTCGTGTTCGTGATCGGTCTGCTGCTGATCAAGACCAGGCATCTGCTGCTGAAGCCGCTGATCCCCATCTACTTCCTGATCGCGGTGGTGGTGCTGAGCGCGATTGCGAACCACGATATTCCCGGCGCCGTCGATGTGGTGGTGAAGTTCGGTTATCTCGGCATCCTGACCATCAGCGTCTATGAAGGCCTCAGCGCCATGGGCGAGCGGCGGATGATGAACCTGCTGCTCTGGTCGGCCCTCATCCCGCTGCTGTTCCAGTTTCTCTCGGTGGTTTTCCACATCGCGAAGGCGAGCGAATCCGACGGATCAACCAGCTATATCGGTGGCTACAATCACGAGGCGGCGTTTTCCATCGTGTTGGCGACCTGCTTCGTGATCGCCTGCTTCGCCAGCGGCCTCAATGTATTGGTGCGCGCCGCGCTGCTGGTCACCCTGCTCGGCGCGCTGGTGCTGGCGAATTACCGCACCACGATCCTGGCCTTCGCGCCTTTGGCCTTCGTGCAGTTCAATCTGGACTTCCTTGGCCGTTTCCCGCCGCGCCAGCGCGCTTATGTCGCGATTGGCATCCTCACGGTCTCCGGTCTGCTTGCGCTGGCCGCCGGCTGGGTGCTGCGAGAACGGTTCGTGGACCTCGTGACCACGTTCAGCGATCTCGGCAACCTCATGAAGCGGCAATCCGAGTACACGCTCGACGAGCGGCATCTGCTGTCGAATCGGGCCTATATGTGGAGCGGCTACATCTACGGCTATCTGGATGGCGGAACGAAGGTCCACATCCTGGGCTGGGGTCCCGATTCCTGGACCAAGTTCACGGCGATCTACGCCCACAATACGTTGGTCTCGACGCTCTATGAATATGGCGTGGTCGGAGTGGTTGCAGTCATCCTGATGTGGGCGACCATGCTGTACTGCGCGCTGCGCGCCAAGCACGGCCCGCGCGGCAAGCTGCTCGCCGCGCATCTCTGCTTTTTCGTTCTCAACATGGCGACCATGCCCCACTGGATGATTGAGGGCGATATCCTCTACGGCATCATCTGCGGCTATACGCTCTATCTCTATTACGGGCCTGCCAAAGCGCCGGTGGCAGCCAAGCCTGCCGCCGCCCAGCATCCGCGGCCGCGTCTGCTGAGCGCGGATCCCGAACCGGTGCCGAGCCTGCGTGGACCTCGGCACATGCCCAGCCGGCGGTAGCAGGCACGCTACTGAAGCTTGGCGGCCAGCTGCTTCGCCTCGTCGAGGCCGCGGAAGGCGGGATCGCCAGCCAGCGCCTTGGTCATGGCGTCGCGCGCAAGGTCGTTGAGACCTTTCAGCGACAAGGCGACAGCATAGTGGTAGTGCACCTGCTGATTGTCCGGCTGCATCGATGCAGCCTTTTTCAGGATGATCGTTGCGTCGTCGATATTGCCGAGGCGCACCTGCACCCAGCCAAGTGTGTCGGTCAGCGTCGGGTTGTTGCTGTTGCGGAACGCCTCGACCAGCAATCGCGCGCGGTCCAGCAAGGGCCTGTCGGTAGGCCAGGTGTCGGCGATGAGCATGGCAAGATTGTTGGCCGCGACCAGATCGTTCGGCCATTTCGCCAGGACATTCTCATAGGCGATCCTGGCGGCGTCGTAGTCCTGCATCAGCTCGTGGCCGATCGCCAGGCTCTCGAGCACAAGGCTGTCATCGGGAAAGCGCGCTGCCGCGAGTTGCAGCGTCTCCGACGCTTCCTTGAGGTTGCCCTCGCTCTTCAGGACGCGCGCGAGGTTGAGGTAGGGCGCACGCGCCCCCGGCTTGACTTCGATGGCCTGGTGCAGCAATTCCTTGGCCGCCTGCAAATGGCCGTTCTCCTCGCGAATCTCCGCCAGCAGCACGAGCGCGTCGGCATCCTTCGGATCCTTCGCGATGCGGTCGAGCAGCACCTTTTCCGCGGGGCTCGTCTCCCGCGTCCCGGTGCGCGAGGCGGGCTGAGGCTGGTTGGACCGCTTGTAGGCCTCCATCAGCTTTGGCCCCACGACGGAAAAGCTGCGGCCGAGATCGATCGCCGCTTGCAGCTCTGTGATTGCGGTCGGGAAGTCCTGGCGGGCGAGGGCGGCCTCGCCCAGGATCTGGTGGCCCAGCGCCGCCGTCTTCTGGTCGGCGGCGAGGTCCTGCCCGATCACCTCGCCCTGATCCCAGCGCTTGGTATAGATGAGAACCTGCGCCTTTTGCGCCTTCAGGTCCGCGTCGTCGGGGCGCAGCGCGATCGCAGCATCCAATTGCTTCACTGCTTCGTCCGGCGCGCGCATCAACAGCAGGCCGGCCAGCTGGACATGGACGTCGGCATTCTGCGGCACTACGGCCGACAGGTTTCTGAGCGCCCCGATCGCCAGCCCCGTCTCGTTGGTCGCGACATAGGCCTTCGCCAGGATGGTGAGCGCGGCCGCGGAAGCTGGCGCTTCGCGCAAGACGGCGCGTGCGTCCGCGATCGTTTCGTCGAACTTGCCGTCGCTCAGCTTCATCGCGGCGCGCAGCAGCAGCGCATTCTCGTTCTTGCTGTCCCCTTTCAGGATATCGGCCAGCTGAGCGAGCGCGCCCTGCCTGTCGCCACGCAGCAGCGTGATGCGCGCCAGCTCCACCTGCGCGTCCAGCCTGTCGGAGGAGCGCTCGAACACTTGCACCAGCTGCTTCAGCTGCCCTTCCGCATCGTCCAACCGGTTCGCCTTGATATAGAGGCGGGCCAGCAGGAAGGAAAAGGCGGCATTGTCCTTGAACTGTGCGGCGAGCGCCTTGGCTTCGTCGATTGCGTCCGCGGTCCCGACTTGCCGTTCCAGGAAGTCGGCGTAGGCGGCAGGCAACAAGTCCGAATCCTTGTTCACCTTGATCGCGCGGCGGAATTCCTCCTGTGCTTCCGGCAGCCGGCCCGCGGCGGTCAGTACGTTCGCCAGGTTGACGACGTGACTTGGATTGGCGGGATCGATCTCGACCAATTGGCGGAGCACCTGCTCCACCTCGGTGTCGCGGTGCTGGTCGGCCAGCAGCTTCAGTTTGAAGCCAAGCAGCTGCACGCTCTTCGGGTTGGCGGCGAGGCTGTCCTTCACCAGGGCTTCCGCTTCATCGAACTTGCCCTGGCGTGCGCGCTGGCTGGCCAGCACGATGGTGGCGTCTTCGTCGTTGGGATGGAGGGAGAGGGCCGCCTTTGCCTCCGTTTCCGCGTCGGCCAGGTTGCCCATGATCATGAAGGCGGCGGCTTTCATGGTGTGGCCGTCCGGCTTGCTGGAATCGAGCGCGATCAGTTTGTCGGCGCGCATCCTGGCTTCGTTCACGTCGCGGTTCATCAGGGCGTATTGGCCGAGCTTCAGGACAGCGTTGCGGTTGTTGGGATCCTGCAACGCGACTTCCTGGTAGGCCGACATCGCGCGCGGCAAGTTGCCCTTCCTTTCGAAAATGAGGGCCGTGAAATATTTCGCCTCGACGCCGGTCGGGTTGATCTGGAGCGCGTTGCGAAATTCAATCGCGGCCTTCGCGAGATCGCCCTTTTCATAGAGCTCCTTGCCGCTCCTCAGATATTCCGCTTCGCGCTCTTCCGGCGAGCCGCCGCAGGCGGCAAGCAACAGCAACGCAGCGATCGCGCAGGACCGCACCGACGTCAGTTGGACACGCATGAGGCTCTCTTGTGCCGTGAAGGGGATGTTGCAGCCGGGGCGCAAGAAGCGTGTGAGACGTCGCCGCCAGCAACGCAAGCGCGGCATCGTGTTGCGCCGCCCGTGATCTTGTCAATCGCGATCAGCACCGCGCTCGCCGCGCCCACGCCGACGCAGGCGCCGATGATATCGGCCGCTGCATCGAGCGCATCGGGCGATCGTCCGGGCGAAAAGGTCTGCAGGAGTTCGAGCAGGATGCCGAACGCGGCGAGACCGAGAATCGTGCGCCAGATCTTGCGCTCCGCGCTCATGCCGCCGAGCAGGCCGAGCGCGGCGTACGCCACCGCGTGCTCAACTTTGTCACTGATCGAGACAGGCGGCAGCACGCTGCTTGGCACGAGGGACAGTACGGCGATCAAAGCGCTCGCGAAATAGAACGCCGCGCGCAGCAGCCGGCGGAGAGCGCGTGTCATGGCTGGCCAAGATCCTAGGAGAAAAGGAAAAATTTCACGTGCGGATGGCCCGTGCTGGCAGTCGTATGCAAGGAGCCTCGACTCGCGATGTTAAGGAGAAACGACGACACAGCTTAACAGTGATGACGATTGTTAGGCGATGCAACAAAACGCAAAGGCGCTCAAGGGTTGCTGTTGTCACAGCATTACCTCTGAGAAGTCACAGAGCTGGATGCTATTCTTTTGAAACTTCAAAGGGGCGGTTTCGCGCCTGCGAAATGCCGGTTCAGCTGTTTTACTAAATTTCTCAATTAACAGGAACTCTAGGGCGCGCGTGCGTCCCAGATGACAATAAGAGGAAGACAGAGTCATGAGACGATTCATGATGGCGTTGGTCGCGGGCCTGCTTGCATTTGGAGCAGCGGAGCGATCGGCTTCTGCGTCGACATTCGATTTGGGCACGATCAGTCCGGGGAGCACAACCGGGGTGGTTGCCAATCTGGGTGATCCAGCGCCCGTCGCCTTCAGAGACACCATCAATTTCTCGTTGGCCAGCCTGCAGAGTTCGTTGATCGGCACGGTCACCGATCTCTCCGACTTTGGAGGCTTTGCGACCAACAGCCTCAATTTCTCGCTGCGCCTGTTCAGCGCCTCCGATCCGGCGACCTCGCTCGGGAATTTCACCGACCCGACGGGCACGGTGCTGGCGTTCAGCTATCTGAACCTCGCGGCGGGCGACTATTTCTTCAGGATCAGCGGCAAGACGGATGGCGCCTTCGGCAATTCCTATCGCTATCGCTTCGAGGTTTCGGAGGTTCCGCTTCCGCCCGCACTGTTGCTGTTCGCGACCGCGCTCGGCGGCATGGCGGTGTTCGGCTATCGCCGGCGGAGCCAGCAGGTTTGATATTGCGCGTCGCACCGCGCGACGTCGGAAGCCACTGACAAGAACCTCTGGGCTCTGCGGCCCGGGGGTTTTTGTTTTGGATGTGTCACAGGACGACGTGCAACGTCAGGCGCGACTACCACATTCGTGTAGGTTCGCGAGAAAATAATATGCGACAATTTTTGTGCGCCGCAGAACTATTCGCGTGCTGGGGTGTTGTCTGCACTTACTATTACTCATCAACACCGCTATAGTATGATCTTCGCAACTGCAGCATCGGAGCCTGGCTGTTGAATTGCACTGCGAACGGAGAGGCCGATGGAGCAGATTGAGAAGGCGCTAGCCAGAGCGCGGGAAATGCGTGCGGGAAATCTCGGTGGATTGCGGACGAACGGTCACATCCCGCCGTCCGTAAACGGCTTCACACCGCGCTATACCGAGACCGCCATTGCGAAGTGCGACCAGCGGCGCACAGGCAGGGAACGTCTGGTAGCGGACAGCGCCAGCCATCCGGCATCCGACATCTACGGGCTGCTGCGCACGCAGGTTCTGCAGCGCATGAAGAAGCATGGCATGTCGACGCTCGCCGTCACGGGCCCGGAATTGGGCAGTGGCGTCACGACGACGGCCGCGAATCTCGCCATCGCGATCGCGCTCGACGTCAACCAGACTGTGCTGCTTGTCGACCTCAATCTGCGATCGCCGGCGATCCACGAAAAATTCGGATTCGAGCCACGCGCCGGCATCGACGATTATCTGCGCGGCGAGGTGCATTTGAAGGACTGCCTGGTCTGTCCGGGCTTGCCGCGGCTGGTCGTCCTGCCGGCGCGCGAGGCCAAGGGCGAGACGGCGGAGATCATCAGCTCGCCGCGCATGACGGCGCTGGCCAAGGAACTGCAGAACCGCTACGCGGACCGCATCATTATCTATGACACGCCGCCATTGTTGACGGCCGGCGATACGCTGGGGTTCCTGCCCAATGTCGATGCCGTGCTGCTGGTGGCGCGCAGCGGCCGCACCACCAAGGCCGAGCTGGACAAATCGGCCCATCTGCTCGGGAACAAAGCCATCGTCGGCACCTTGTTGAACGCCCACTAGGGCGCTCTCGCCGACCCAGGAAGAGTAGATCGAATGTATGAATCCTTCTTCGGGCTGAAAGAAAAACCGTTTTCGCTGCTGCCGGATCCTGACTTCCTGTTCATGAGCAGCAAGCATTCGCTGGCTCTCAGCATCCTTGAATACAGTCTCGCCGGCCAGGCCGGCTTCTGTGCCATCACCGGCGACATCGGATCCGGCAAGACCACCTTGATCCGGATGCTGCTGCGGCGCATTGGGCGCGATGTCACGCTTGGCCTCATCTCCAACACCCATAGCGGCCTGACCGACATCACGGCCTGGGCGCTGGCTTCCTTCGGCCGGGGAACTAATGCGCAGACCGATGCGGAGATCTATCAGGAGCTGATGCATTTCCTGATCGGGGAATATGGGGCGGGGCGGCGCTGCGTGCTCATCGTCGACGAGGCGCAGAACCTGACGGTCGAAGCACTGGAGGAACTGCGCCTGCTGTCCAACATCAATGCGGACAAGGATCTGCTGCTGCAGATCATCCTGGTCGGGCAGCCGGAATTGCTGGTGAAGCTGAAGAGCCCCGAGCTTGCCCAGTTCGCCCAGCGCATCAGCATCTCCTACCACCTCTCGCCGTTAACCTATCTGGAGACGCGGCGCTATATCCGGCACCGGCTGGAGGTCGCCGGCGCAAAACGTCCGATCTTCAACGACATGGCGATCGGAATCGTGCAATTTTTCTCCGGCGGCGTGCCGCGCGTGGTCAATGCGATCTGCGACATGGCGCTGGTCTATGGGTTGGCGGACAACAAGACGGAGATCGACCTCGACGTGGTGTTGCGCGTCATCGGCGACCGGCAAGCGAGCGGCGTCTCGCCGTTCACTCGTGAAGAGAAGTGGGACGACCCGGCGGTGATGGCAGAAGTGACCAGCATGGTGCGCGAGGCGACGGAGCTGCGCGCTGTTCCTGCCGAATCAGATCAGCAGTCCGAGTCCGGCGAAGAATCCGCCTTCAACGGGGAAGCCCAGTTCAACGGGCATGCGGCCGCGGACGAATATCCGCACCTCGAGGTTCCGCAGGCTGCCGCGGGCGAGAGCTACGAAGACCTGCGAATCGATGCGCTGTCGCTGAACGATTATCGGAACGGGTCGAAGCGTGGCGGAGCCAATGAATCCCAGCGCCCATCCTGGTTCCGCAGGACGTTCAAGCGAACGAACTGAGCTCGCTTTGCTGCGCGCTGCGCTCAGCCGTCACGCTCCGATAGACCTGCGAGATCGCCGCGGCGTTCGCCTCCATGGAGAACAAGGCACGGCAGCGGGCGACCGCGGCTTCGCTGTAGCGCTGCCGCACCTCGGGGGCAGTCACCAGAAGCCGCAGTGCATCGACGAAGCCCTCGAAATCGTCCGGATCGACCAGGGATCCTGTCTCGCCATCGACCACCGCTTCCGGCACGCCGGCAACTTCGGTCGCCAGCACCGGCACGCCGCAGGCCATGGCCTCCACGACGATGCGGGGGAAGGCTTCCTTGTCGCGCTCAGATGGCAGGACCAGGACATCGATCGCGCGCAGCACATCCGGCACGTCGGAGCGCGGTCCGATGTAGTTGTAGCGGCCGGTGATACCTTCGTGCCGCGCCAGCTCCTGCAACTCCTTTGCTTTCGCACCGCCGCTGAAATCGTTGCCGGCCAGCAGCACCCTGATGTTGAGCCCCTCGCGCGCCAGCTTGCCCGCCGCGCGCACCAGCCAGTCGGGGCGCTTGCGGTCGACCAGGTTGCTGATGAAGCCGATGGTGACCGGCCCTTCCACCTTGCGCCGGGCGGGATAGAACACCGACAGGTCGACGCCGTTATAGATGACGGAGCTTGCCGCCAGGTCGATCCCGCCGAAGCGGCGCTGATTGTTCGCGGCGACGAACACGATGTGGGTAGCAAGGCGCCGCAGCAGCCAATCGACCCAGCGCTGCGGCAGCTGCTGATGGACCTGCCAGATCAGAGGAATGCCGCGTGCCCGCGCCGCCAGGCCCCAGGCGAGGGCGCTCGATTCGTCATGCACGTGGATGATCGACGGCGACGCGGATTTGAGGAACCGCCGCGCGGCTCGGAACAGCAGGATGCGCTTGGAAATGCGGCGCAGCCTGTTCCCGTCATTGGGATTGGGCGTGTAGCTGAGACCCTGACTCTCCATCAAAGGCACCGCCTCGATGCCGATGGTGCGATGATAGTCGAGCATCGGGCCGGCGCTGTTGCAGACGCTGAGCGTCTTCCACTCGCCGCCGGCTTCGAGGGCCTTGGCGAGCAAGGCCCCCGTGATCACCGACCCGCCGAGACCATCGCGCGAATGCGCTACCAGAACAGTTTGCATGATCAGCAACCCGCCTCGGCCGTCGTCTGTCTTCTGTTTCCAAGCCGGCGCCCGAGCGCTTCGCGCGGGCCGAGAAGCCGCAGGAGCTTCGCTGCCAGCATGATGCGCGCAACCAGCGAGCCGGCATTGCGCCGCCGGATGCCCAGAGCGTCCGCCATCAGGTCGCGGCGGTTGAGCGACGGCATGGCAGCGCTATGCTTGGCGATGAAGCGCTCGATCCCGTCGGCACGGCGCACGCTCGGCGTCGAAATGCGGTCGCCTTCATGCTCCCGCCATTCGACTGTCAGATCCTGCACGACTCCATATCCTATGCCTGCGGCGACCATGCGGATCAGGAAGTCCCAGTCGTTGAACACCGGCAAGGCAGGATCGAATCCGCCGATCCGGTCGAACGCCGACCTCCGGATCACGAGGTTGCTGCCGGTCATGCCGAAGTTCCTGTCGAACACACGGTCCTGGATCTCCTCGATCGGTGGAATGACGATGTCCTGGGTACTGCCATCGTGCCTGATGCGGTGGAGGCCGGAGATGACGGCGTCCGCGCCGACGCGAGCCTGCTCCGCCATGGCCCGCGCCAGATGCTCCGGGCGCCAGGCATCATCGTCATCCAGGAAAGCGACGAAGTCCGCGCGGGCCGCCGCTGCTCCGGCATTACGCGAGCCCGAAGCACCGGGATGGATCCGGTTCACGACCAACCGCATCGGGATTTCAGTGCGCAGCGCCGTCACTTTCACGATGGCGGCGGTAGGCCCATCGTCAAGATCGTCCGCGACGATGATCTCGGCGGGCGGAAGCGACTGCTGCAGCACGCTGTCGAGCGAGCGGGACAAATGGTCCGGCCGGCCGTGGGTCGGGATGATGCAGGCAGCTTTCGAAAGCAATCGCTACTCCGTGAAACCAAACCCGCGAAAGCGAGCGCCTCAAGCCGGGCTGGACGATAGCAGAACGCAGTGCCTGATCAATGGTTCGCGCGCTCCAACGGAATTTGCATCAAGCTATTCCGGCGCCGCGATCCATTCGTGTGACTATTCTGTGTCATGAAAGGAGGTGAATATTTGCCTCGTTGTCGCACCGTTTCACGTCACGGAGATGTCGTGTTGTCGCCCCGCGCGATGGAGGTTATCAACACGCATCATGATGGAGCGGACGTGAACCGATGAGTGATGGCCGTGCCGTGCGGACCAGGATCATCGTCATCAGCATGACCGATGCGGCCGAGCGCCGCAGCCGGTTCGAGGATCGCGCGCAGAATGCACCGGTCGCGTGGAGCTTTTATCCGGCGCGCGCCAGCCTGCATCCCGCGCTGCGCTATGACGAGCAGAGCGCCATCATCGCCAAGGGCCGGCCATTGCGCGCGGGCGAAATCGGCTGCTATTCGAGCCATTACGCGGCCTGGCAGGATCTGCAGAGCGACGACGCTGATCAATATGTGGTGCTGGAAGACGATGTCATCGTCGACTGGACCTTCATTGGTAAGCTTGCCGAGGTCGATCTGGCGGCGTTGGGCATCAACTATCTACGGCTCTACTACAAGGCGGCGGCACGCCCAGCCCTGGTGCGAGAGAATTTCATCGAACGCGCGCGCTCGATCGTCGAACTGGCCGGATCCGCGTTCGGCACACAGGGATATGTCATCAGCAAGAAAGGCGCGGCGGTGTTCCTCGATCATTGCCGCGTGGTGACCCGGCCGATCGATGACGAGATGGACCGGTCCTGGGCGCATGGCATACCCAACCTCGCGGTGTTTCCGTTTCCGATCATTGAGGAATCGGCGGGCTCGAGCATCGGCAACGTTCGGTTCGAGAGCTTCGATGTGCCGGGGCACCTCAAGTTGCGGCGGCTGGCGACCCATCGGATCGAGCGCTGGCGCCGCGACGTGGCGGCCGCGTTTCGCCGCCTACGGCGCTTCCAGGCGCGCTGGCAGGCAAAGTTCTGATCGTGCTGGCAGCAGTGAGGAAGGGTTCGTTCGCATGATGGAGTCAAGCCGAGGAGTGATTGCATGAGCGCCGCCGGACCAGATCTGTCGATTGTCATTTGCACGCGCAATCGCGCGGCGCAGCTGCAGGGCACCCTCGACTCGCTGACGGCGATGAAGACGAGCCATCGCTGGGAGGCCATCCTGGTCGACAATGCCTCGACCGATGGCACACCCGATGTGATCCACCGCGCCATGGGAGTCGATCCGCGCATCCGCTATGCCCGGGAGGACCGGATCGGCCTGAACGCCGCGCGCGAGCGTGGCTGGCGCGAGGCCAAGAGCGCCATCATCGCCTGGACAGATGATGATTGCTATGTGGCGGAAGATTATGTCGACGCGGTGCTGGCGGCTTTCGAGAGCCAGCCCGGCGTCGGCGCGGTGGGCGGACGGATATTGCTGTTCGACCCTGAAGATGCGCGCGTGACGATCGATGAACGCACCTATCCGGTTGAGATTGCGCCGCGCTCATTCGTGCCGGCGGGCGCGTTCAAAGGCGCCAACCTGTCTTTCCGCCGGGAGGCGCTCGAGGCGGTTGGCGGCTTCGATCCGGAATTCGGCTCCGGCTCATTGTTCCCGGGAGGGGACATCGATGCGGTGGCGGACGTGCTGTGGGCCGGATTCAAGGCGCGCTACGATCCGCGCCCGCTTGTCTATCATCATCACCGCCGGCGTCTACCCGACGTACCGCGCTTGCGGGCCGGTTACGACCGGGGGCGTGGAGCGTACTACGCCAAATTCCTGCTGCGGCGGGAATGCCGGCGTGCCTATGCAGCGGGATGGCTCGGCCAGGTGCGCAGAAGCCTGAATGCAGCGGGGCTGGTCCAGCTGTCTCGCGAGCTGCGATCGGCTGCCGCTTATCTGCGCCTGCATGGCAAGATCGTGGCGCTGGTCGCCTGGTCGCTGCCGGCACTGGCGCTCTATGGCACCGCCGCTCTGGCTACTGGCGCGCGCATGGCAATAACCCCATTGCGGGCGACGCGGCAGAAGCTGCGCTCGTCATGAGCGCAAGTGGGAAGATTTGAGGCACGAACCGGAGGATGGTGGCGATGACCCTTCGCGGAAACCTTAGGTGGGCGAAGAAACTAGCGGCCGCAGGCCGGCCTCGCGACGGCCTGTTCTGGCTTCTGCTCACAAGCGTCGGACAACAATTGCCGTTGCGCGTGAAGCCCTATCGCCACGAGATATTCATCCGCACCGGCTCGCCCGACCTGAAGGTCGCGCTCAGCTGTTTCCAGGGCGAATACAACGCGCTGCTGAGTGCGATGCCGAAGCTGCGCAATGCCTTCATCGTCGATGCGGGTGGCTATATCGGCACCGCCGCGATCGTCTTCGCCGAAGCCTATCCCAGTGCCACGGTGGTGTCGCTCGAGCCCAGCACCGAGAATTTCGCGCTGCTCAAGCGAAACGTCGCCCGCCACAAGAACATTGTTCCGATCAACAAGGCATTGGCACCTAGACCCGGAAAGCTGACGCTCAAGGATCGCGGCACCGGCCAGTGGGGGTTCACCGTCGTGGCGGCGCCTGCCGACAACGCCGCGAGCGCGGCGAAGGAAGAGGTCGAGTGCACCACGCTCCATCAGCTCATGCAGGAATTCAATGCCGACGGCATCGACATTCTCAAGCTCGATATCGAGGGCGGCGAACACGCCCTCCTGAGCGCGAACACTGATTGGATCGGTCGTACCGATGCGATCTGCATCGAGCTGCATGACCGGATCGTCGCCGGCTGCTCTGGCCTCTACCTTCATGCCACGGCAGGCCGACACAACAGCAAGATGGAAGGAGAAAAATACTTGTCTATTGCCGCACAAACGCCATTTGGCCGGATCATCAGCGGGACCGGCAGCGCATCATGAGAGCGAGAATGGAAGCTGTATCCACGGATGCGCGACTAGATGACATCGGCTCGCAGCCGTCCGCGCTCATACGCGCGCGCCGGCGTCTCCGTCACATGCTTCGGCGCCTCTTTCCAACGCGCATCCTACTGAGGGCCTATTCGGTCATCTATGCGCGCTGGCATGGGTTCGTGCTGGGCGCCGGCTCGATCATTCATCCAGGCGCTCTGCTCAGCAGAAGCCGCGGCGGGTCGATCACCATTGGGCAGAATTGCGAGTTCTTGAAAGGCTCCATCGTTGAGACCTGCGGCGGCCACATCCGCATCGGAAGCAACGTGTCCCTGAACTACTACTCGATCCTCTATGGCCATGGCGGCCTGACAATCGGCGACGATGTGCGAATTGCCGCACATACCGTCGTCATTCCTGCCAATCACGGAATTGAGGAGGCGGAGCTCATTCGCCAGCAGCCACTCACGAAACATGGCATCATCATCGGGAATGACGTCTGGATCGGAGCCGGCGTCCGTATCCTGGATGGTGTAAAGATACCGACGGGATGTGTTATTGCCGCAGGTGCCGTGGTGACGCCATCCGTGAATCTCGAGCCGAACGGAATCTATGGCGGCGTGCCGGCGCGGAAGATCTCGATGAGGAGCGCAGAAGAAGCGATCAATGACTGAGCGCACCGCTGCGATTGGCTCTGACCATCCTTCTTCGGTACCGCGATCACTCACCGTGAAACCTCGCCGACCTCCATCGCCTGGTGCGCGTTTCTTCCCTTGTACCGCCGCATGAGCGCGCGCAGATGCCGCGCGGCATAGGCGCCGGCATGGGTCGACAATCCGGCGAGGATGAGGAAGCGGAGCGGATCCTCCTGCGCATAGAAGCCGCGCCAGGAAGCGGGATTGACCTTGCGCTCCTTCGCGGCATAGAGGGCGTATTGATAGACCTCCTGATTGAACAGCTTCTTCAGCAGCGGGCGGACAGGTTCCGGCGTGTTGGACAGCATGGTCGTGATGGTCTCGCACAGGCAGTGCCGCGCGTCGGTGGAACTCCGGCGCGTCACCATGTTGGTGGAATCGCGATGATAAGTCGCCGTCATGCCCGGCGCCGCGACCGCGCGGCCGTTGCGCGCGACCCGCAGCCAGAGATCCTTGTCGCCGCCGCGCACGCAACGGCCAGCTGGAAAGAGACCTGCGTCGATCAAGGCCTGCCGGCGAAAAGCGGAAGCGGAGGTCCAGACCGGACAATCCTTGATGTCCAGCCAGACGCTCAGCAACGCGGCGAAATCCAAGGTCCGCGCTTCGCTGCGGCCCAGATGGCGCGTGTAGTGGTCCGGCTCGATCCTGCCATCGGGAAAGACGTTGGCGTAGCCCGTGAAGATGCAGTCGACCGGCTCCGGGCTGCGCGTGAGGGAAGCGCGGATGGTCGCCAGGTGATCCGGCTTCCACGCATCGTCGGCGTCCAGAAACGCGATCCAGTCCGATTGCGCGCGCAGGATGGCGAGATTGCGCGCGGCATAGCCGCCGGGCCCAGGCTCCGGCCGGCGCAGAATTTTCAGCCGCTCATCCCGATAGCGCATGATCTCGTCGAGCCCGCCATCGGTCGAGGCATCATCGACTACGAAGATCTCCGCCGGCGCATCGGTCTGCGCGAAGACGGAGTCGAGCGCCCGCATGATGTGTGGCCGTTTGTTGTAGAGCGGGACGACGATCGCGAAGCTGGTCACGGAAATCCGTTCAAGTGGTTGCGCGTGCAGCCATCATATAACGTGCTGGGCGCGATACGGAACCCACGAGCTTTGCCGAACTTATAAGCAGGCTGCTCAGATATCATGCGATGCACGGTGACATTTCAGAAACATGAGGATAGCGCTGTCACGCAACGTCAAATGGCCATCATTGAACCAAGCGGATGTGCATGATAGCTCTTGTTCATCATATCGGATGCACGATGACAATTTCCGGAGAGTGGGCATTTGGCAGGTGACCTTTCGACGTCCGCGCGGCTGCTGCCTGCGGATTCATCCCGCGTGAAATCAGGTGCTTCGGGCGCAGCTGTCGAGCAGGGGCGCCGGCGGGTGCTGTTCATCATCAACTCGCTGGCCGGCGGCGGCGCAGAGCGGGTGATGTGCACCTTGCTGCGCGCCTCGAAGCCGGAGCTGCGCGATTGCCAGATCTCGCTGCTGCTGCTGGACCGCGAGGCCTCGCGCTACGACGTGCCACGCTGGATCGAATTGGTGCAGCTCGACTGCCGGCATTCCCTTGTCCGCAGCGTCTGGTCGGTATGGCGTGCGCTGCGGCGCCTGAAGCCGGATTTGACGGTCAGCTTCCTCACGCGCGCCAATGTCGCGAACATCATCGCTGCTTTGCTGCTGCGCATCCCCGCGGTCATCAGCGAACGCGTGAACACATCAAGCCATCTCGGCAAGGGCTTCAGCGCCGCGATCGCGCGGGTTCTGGTGAAGGCGACCTACCCGAAGGCGCACAAGGTGATCGCGGTCTCGCAAGGCGTGGCCGACGATCTGCGGGACTCGTTCGGCATGCCCGGCGAGCGGATGGCGGTCATCGCCAACCCCATCGACCTCGATGAGATCCGCGCACAGGCAGAGAGCGGCGAGCCCGTTGCCGTGGATGGTCCGTATGTCGTGACCATGGGGCGGCTGGTGCCGAACAAGAATTTCGGCATGCTGATCGAGGCCTTTGCGCGATCGGGCATCACCGGCAAGTTGGTCATCCTCGGCGATGGCCCGGAACGGGACGCGTTGACTAGGAAGATCGCGGCACTCGGTCTCAATGGCCGGGTGGTGATGCCGGGCTTCAGCGCCAATCCCTTTCCAACCCTGCGCCGCGCGGAATTTTTCGTCTCGCCCTCCAACGCGGAGGGCTTTCCCAACAGCCTCCTGGAGGCGATGAGCGTGGGGCTGCCCGTCATCTCGACCAACTGTCCGTCGGGCCCGGCGGAAGTGCTGGCCGATCTGCCGCGGGATCGCGTGCAGCCCGGTGTCTATTTCGCGCAGCACGGCATCCTGGTATCGACGGATCATCCGGTGGCGATGGCGGACGCGTTGCGCGCCATGATGGACCCGGAACGTCGGCGCGCCTATGCCGAGCAGGCGCCGCGGCGCGCCGCGGATTTCGGCGTGGCGCGGGCCAAGGATGCCTATTGGACGGTGATCCGCGAACAAGCAATGGCCGCCCGCTAGCATGGCGCGTCCCAATCCGCTGCTGCAATTGCTGTCGGCCGCCGGCATCGGTGGCGCTGTCTCCTGGCTGCCGGCCGCGGCAGGCTCCGACACCGCCAGCGCGGCGCACGCCAAATACCGGCCCGACATCGATGGCCTGCGGGCTGTCGCCGTGCTGCCGGTCGTGTTCTATCACCTCAATATCAGCCTGTTCTCCGGCGGCTTTGTCGGCGTCGATGTTTTCTTTGTCATTTCCGGCTACCTGATCACCAGCCTGATCTCCGCCGAGATGCATGAGGGCACCTATTCGATCACCCGATTCTATGTGCGACGCGCCCGCCGGATCTTTCCGGCCTTGTTCGTCATGGGTGCGGTCTCCGCCTTGTTCGTGTTCCTGTTCTGCCTGCCGAGCGAAGCCAAGAGATTCAGCAGCACATTGGCTGCCGCGACCTTGTTCGCGTCCAACTTCTACTTCTTTTTCACCTCCGACTATTTCGCACCGGGCGCGGAGGCCCAGCCGCTGCTGCATACCTGGTCGCTGGCGGTCGAGGAACAGTTCTACATTTTCTTTCCGCTGATCTTGTGGCTGGTGCGCCGCTATCTCGCCGCGCGCGAGAAGCTGGTCATGATTGCCCTGGCGCTTCTGTCGCTTGCGATCTCGGCCTGGCTGGTGCGGGTCGATCGGACGGCCGCTTTCTATCTCCTGCATTCACGCGCCTGGGAGCTGTTGCTCGGCGCTCTGCTGGCGATCGGAACGGTGCCGGCGATCCGCTCTCGCGCCTTGGCCAATGCACTTGGAATCATTGGGCTCGCGCTGATCGTCGGCAGCGTGCTGCTCTATAAGGAGCAGATGGCGTTTCCGGGCCTGGCGGCGCTCGCGCCGTGTGTCGGCGCGGCGCTGATCATCCATGCCGGCAAGGAGTCGTCGCTCCTCGCTTCGCGCGCGCTGTCGCTCGCGCCGGTGCGGTTCATCGGCCTCATCTCATACTCGCTCTATCTGTGGCATTGGCCGATCGACGTGCTCTCGCGCTACGTCGCCTTCTGGTATGGCTGGGATCCAGATCTCAAGCCACACAAGGTGGTTGTCCTAGCCTTGAGCCTCGTCTGCGCAATCCTGTCCTGGCATTTCGTCGAGAAGCCGTTCCGGCAGCGACCGTATCGGTTCGGCTCATTCGCGACGCTTTCCACCTCTGCCGCCGTCATGGCCGCTCTGGTCGTCTTGGCGGGTGCGATCTATCCGCTCAGCCAGCGCCTGTGGAGCATGCCGCAGGATGCGGAGCGGGTGTTGGCAACGCTCGACTATCGCCCCAGCGAGTCCCAAAAAGCCTGCTTCCTGAACCCCCAGACCAACGAGCTGCGCTATTTCGACCAGGCCGGCTGCCTCGCTTTGTCCGATACCAAGAAGAACTGGCTACTGCTCGGCGATAGCCATGCGTCCGATCTGTGGGCCGGCCTTTCCGGTGTCAACCCGCAGGTCAATCTGATGCAAGGCACGGGCTCGGGCTGCAAGCCGCTGATCGACATTCCCGGAGAGCGGCGCTGCACCGAGCTGATGAATTTCCTGTTCAGCGATTTCATTCCGAAACACCATTTCGAACTGATCCTGCTGTCGGCGCGCTGGAGTCCCGGCAATATCGACAAGCTGAAACAGACAGCAGAGGCGCTGAAGCCCTATGCGGACCGCGTGATCGTGCTGGGCCCGCGGGTCGAATACAAGCAGGACCTGCCGTGGCTGCTAACTGCCAGCATGCTGAAGCACGATCCATCATTGGTCAATCGCTTCCGCCTCACCAAGCAGAGGCAGACCGACCGCCTGTTCGCCGATCAGCTGCGGCAGGATGGCATCGGCTACATCTCGCTCTATTCCGCGATCTGTCCGGAAGGGCAGTGCCGCGTGACCGACCAGGACGGCCTGCCGCTGGCCTTCGATTACGGCCATTTGACCCGCAGCGGATCGCTGTTCGTCGCGCAGCAGATCAAGAAGTCCGGCGCACTATAAAACGGCGGGATCAGAACCAGTCGCCATCCAGGGTCGGGAAATTGTACTGCAGCGTCAGGAACACCGCGTTTGAGGTGGCCGACCCGCCGTCATCATCGAACAGCCGATAGCGGAAGCGGTATTCCGCATCCAGGCTCCAATCCTCGGTCAATTGCCAGGAGACGCCCGGGCGCACCGACGTGTAGCGCGTGCTGTTCTCGTCGGTGGTCGAGTCGCCCTCGAACCCCAGGACGTCGACATTGTCGGCATAGTCGACCTTGAGCTGCAGCGTCGTGAGCGGCAACACCTTGTAATCCACGCCGACGCTTGCCCGGTTGCGCACGACCTGATCCCCATCGCCCGACGGTTCGGTGTCATGCGACAGCGACACGCGGGTCGAGAGCTGATCGCTCATCAGGTATTTCATGTTGAACTTCAGCCGGTAGCCGATGTCCGACGTGTCCTTGGCGTCATCCTCGTGCCGCATGGAATAGGCAAGGCCCACGCCGCCATCAATCGAGAAGCGCTCGGAGGAGGTATAGGCGTAACCGAACAGCGTGCTGATGGTGTCGGTATAGTCATCGCCCGGCCTGTCCGGGATGTAGCGGAACGCGCTCACTGTCGCGGTAGCCTTCGCCAGCTCGTTCAGCTGATGGCTATAGTCGAACGATGGACCGAAATACTGGTAATCGGTCTTCGCGTTGGTGTGGTAGTCGACATTGCGGTAGTTGCCGCGCACGCCGATCTCGTCGATCGGCGAAACCAAGTAGATCCAGCCCGGCGCCACGTTCCAGTTGACAAAGCGGAACGAGTCGTCGAGGAACCGGCCCGTCACGTCCTGTTCCGACTTCAAGGTTGTGTCGCGCGTGTAGTTGGCGGTGAGCTTGAGCGCGCTGCGCTCGCTGATCGCCTGGTCAACATTGATGTTCAGGAACTGGTCCTGGGAATTGAACTCCGAATGGTCGAGATATTCGGCGAACTCAAACCGCGCATCGAGCGCGATGTCCGAGGTCGGCGAAATCCGCTCCAGCCGGAAGGCAGGCGTGGTCAGCGAGCCGAAAGCGTCGATGTCGCGATCGCGGCTGAGCAGCAGGTTGTCGGTATAGCTCAGCCGCTGCGATATATTCGACGTCAGCTTCCACTCCTGGGCGGAAGCGTCATTCCCCCCAGCGCAGATGGCCAGAACTGCGATCGACCAGACAGCGGTGCGATGGCAGACGATCCCCGAATGTTTCAGCCGCTTCCCCCCATGCATGATGGACTAGAACAATCCTGCTTGCGGCACCACGACGACGTCGCCACCCCTCAGCAGGATGTTCTTGTCGAGATGTTCCCCATCCTCGACGTCCGAGTAGTCAAACAGAATTGCGGTTTGTGTTCCAGTCTGATCGCGCCGCAAGATCTTGATCTTACTCTTGCTGGCGAACGGTGTCAGCCCACCTGCGAGGCTCAGGGCCTGCATCACGTCCAGCTGCGTGTCGTACGCGAAGGTTCCAGGCTGTTTGACCTGCCCGACGACCGAGACGGAATTGCCCGTCGCCTTGACCATCGAGACCGTTACCTCGTTGTCGGTCAGGTTCGGAAAATACTGACTTTCCCGCAGGTTATTGGCAACTTTGGTCTGCAGCTCCTTGAGCGTCATGCCGCGCACATTGAGGTTGCCGATCAGCGGAAAGGCGATCCCGCCATCCGGCTGCACGGGAACGTCCTGATTGAGGTTCTGTTCGCCATAGACCGAGATATGCAGCAGGTCGCCGCCATTGATCCGGTAGCCATCCTCGGTTGCCGCGCTAGCAGAAGCGGCACCCAGAGTGGCCGCGGCAACCAAGCAAAGCAGAGTTTGGGAGAGAGAACGGAGCATCGAAGTCCCCATCGTTAGTCACGGATAACGCCATCAACGCGATTCGAACTGTCGGAAACGGAGCAAAGCCGCTCTTGGTTCCCTGCCGGGGGCAACTTTGTTGCTGTACCTCGGTCATATTCAGCCATGCTGCATCTTTCACACCGCTTCTGAGAATAGATTGCTACGATGCCATCGGACGGCCGACTCGACGATACTGCTGATATCGCTCCTGGTGGCGACCCAGCCGAGATCGCGCTCCGCGCGGCCCGGCGCAGCGAACAAGCGCGGCGGGTCGCCCGCGCGCCGCGGCGCCTCGATCGTCGGCACAGTGACTCCGAGCACGCGTTCGATCGCGCGCAAGACCTGGCGGACCGATACGGCTTGGCCGGTGCCGAGATTGAAAGCGCGGCTGCCGCCATTGGTGTCGAGGAAGGCGAGCGCCTGGAGATGCGCCTCGGCCAGATCCTCGACATGCACATAATCGCGCTCGCAGGTTCCGTCCGTCGTCGGATAGTCGCTGCCGAACACGCTGAGCGGTTGGTCGCCTTGCAGCGCTGCCTGGATGGCGAGAGGGACCAGATGAGTTTCCGGAGCGTGGGCTTCGCCGATATCGCCATCGGCGTCGGCGCCGGCGGCGTTGAAGTAGCGCAGCATCACGGTGCGGATGGCGCCGGTCGCCGCCATGTCGCTCAGGAAATTCTCCACCGCCAGCTTGGTGCGGCCATAGACGTTGATCGGCCGCGTTGCCTCCGTCTCTTCGATCGGCAGCTTGTCCGGCATGCCATAGACCGCGCAGGTGCTGGAGAAGACGATGCGCGAGACTTTGCAGCGGCCCATGGCCGCGACCAGGGACAGCGTGCCGGCAAGGTTGTTGTCATAATATTCGTGCGGCTTGCTGGCCGATTCACCGACCAATGAAAGAGCGGCGAAGTGCAGGACCGAGGTCACCTTGTGCCGGACCATGATCTCTGCGACCAGGTCTTCATCGCGCACATCGCCCACTTCGAGCGGCCCCCATTTAACGGCCTGGCGGTGACCGCTGGAGAGATTGTCGAGGGTGACGGGCGTCAAGCCCGAGCGATGCAGCGCCTTGCACACATGGCTGCCGACATAGCCGGCGCCGCCGGTAACCAGAACACTCGGTTGCTTGGTCATGGGAAGTCCTCTCACGTTGACTGAACGAGACCCCCGACTCTGACCAGCGCAGCTCCTCCCGTGGCGCCGTTGCGAAATTCGGACTGCGGTTCGCGAATTCACGCTTCAGGAAGCGAGCGTGCTCGATTTCGTTATGCTGTTCGCCAACCGGCGCCTTCCATCGTTGAATCATCCATGCCACGGACGCAGGCGAAGCGTCAACGACCGAACATATGACGCAGTATTCATCGGACGGATCAGCACCGCGCAGCGATTGTTGCTGAATCGCACGATGCTGATGCGAATCGCGATCATGTTCGGCGCGCTCGGGAACCTTTGAGCGCGTCGATACTTTGTGGTGGTCGATACCTTGTGCTGCACGCAAGTACAGGACAGACACACGATTTTGTCGCGGCTTTCTCACAACTTTGTCGGCGTGGGGAAGCTCGCTGTGGGGGTAAAAGAATGGTGTTGCTATTCTGCTGCGATGCGTCAAATCAAGTTGGGCGAATGCGAAAGAAGGACCGTCGGATACTGTTGAGAGAAGCGATTTGAGACTTTTCTTTGGGCAACACAAAACGGTGGATGGACACAGGTTTGTCGCAGTTTCCTCACAGTTTTGTCGGCGCAAGTTAGTTGCGCGCTCCATGGAAAAAAGCCAGCTTGCAACTCTGTTGCGCCGCGATAGGCTCACCTTAGCAAGCGCAACAGAAGAAGGATCGAGTGTCGGATTGGAGTGATGCTGAGATTAGGTGCCATCTGGCGCCCCAGAACGTTCAAATAGCGATCAAGAACTAAAAAGAAAGTCAAAAGCTACTGTCTGGTGGGAGACGGGGTGAACTGTTCGGGGGAGGGATAACAGGTGTCGCCATGCTTCAAATGCGCACTGCGGCCAGGATGCGTCCTCACGCGGTGGACTCTTCGGAGCTGAGTTCCTTCCGATCACAGACACTCGCACGCAAGCACTATCTTCCACGTGATCCGCGGCTCGGCGGTCTGCTGCTTGCGTTGTGCGACATTGCGGTGTTCGCATCGGTAATGGCGCTGGTCGCAGCGCTGCTCGCGCCGGAGAGCACGCTCTTGTTCTCGACTTCCTGGCCGCACTTCGCGGTCACCAGCGTCCTCAGCTTCATGGTGGTGCATTCGCTGGCGAAGTCCTACGACCTTGATGGCGCTGTGCATGCGTCCTTGTTCGACTTCGTGATCAGGCCGGCTGTCCTGACCTGCGCGGCAACGACCTTCAGCTACATGGTCGAAACGTCGCTCGGCCGCAGCGCGATCGACGCCGGGGCGGTGACCGGTACAATCCTGTTTTCGCCCGAGCACTACGTGATCGTGTTCGCGACCCTCGCGATCGCAGGCGAGCGGCTGCTGGGCTACGGATTGCTCAATCGCTGGCAGGCCGCCGGTCATTTCTCGACCAGCGTTGTTGTGTTCGGCGCCGATGCCATCGGACAGCGGCTGGTCAAGGTCGTGCGCGAAGAATATGCCGACTCCGTCGAGATCGTCGGCATCTTCGATGACCGCGTCCAGCGCGTCCCGGCCCATGTGCAGGGCATCGCGGTCGAAGGTGGCCTCGAATCGCTGATCGAGTTCGTGAAGGCGGCGCCATCGGTCGACAAGGTGCTGATCGCTCTGCCGATGAGCGCGGAGGGCCGTATCCTGCAACTCCTGACCAAGCTGCGGAGCCTGGCGGTGGACGTGGCCTTGGTGCCGGATTTCGTCGGCATGAGCCTCGACAAGCAGATCGCGCGCGACGGCTATCCGCCGATCCTCAGCGTCCTGCGCAAGCCGCAATCCGAGCTCGACTGGCTGGCGAAGCGCAGCTTCGACTTCGTCACGTCCCTGTGCCTGCTGATCGCGCTCTCGCCGCTGCTGGCGCTGACAGCGCTCGCTATCCGGCTGGACAGCCCGGGGCCGATCCTGTTCCGGCAGCCGCGGCTCGGCCTCAACAATAGGGAATTCAACGTTCTCAAATTCCGCTCCATGTATGTCGAGCAATCGGACCTGGAGGCGCGCGAACAGACCAAGCGCAACGATGCCCGCGTGACGCGGGTCGGCGCGTGGCTGCGGCGTCTCAGCATCGATGAGCTGCCGCAGATCCTCAACGTGCTGGCCGGCGACATGTCGCTGGTGGGGCCGCGTCCGCACGCGCTCGGCATGCAGGTCAAGGACCGCCTGTGCGACGAAATCGTGCACGAATACGCCGTGCGCCACCGCATGCGGCCGGGCATCACTGGCTGGGCCCAGGTGCGCGGATTGCGCGGCGCGGTCGACGAGCCGGCGCTACTGGAAGCGCGTGTCAACCACGACATCTATTACATCGACAATTGGTCGTTCCTGTTCGATCTGCGCATCCTCATGATGACGGTTATCGAGCTGGTCAGACCCCGGAATGCGTTCTGATCGGTGCGCATGACCGGGTCTGTTGGGCTGTTCCCCCTCATTTCGGTGACGTCGCGGTTCCGATGGGTGCTGCGTGACTGAATTCTCGAGCGCGCTCACCGAAATCCGCAAGATCGCACCAGAGCAGGACGGGCCGGTCGCCCTGCACGTTGCCATCATCATGGACGGCAATGGCCGCTGGGCGCGCGCCCGCGGATTACCGCGCACCATGGGCCACTATCATGGTGCGGAAGCGGCGCGCAACATCATCAAGGCGGCTGCCCAGGTTGGCGTGACGCATCTGACGCTATTCGGCTTCTCCTCCGAGAACTGGAAGCGGCCGAAGGCGGAAGTGCAGTATCTGATGGGCATGCTGCGGAACTATCTGCAGCGGGATGTGGATGAGCTGCATGAGGCCGGCATCCGCCTCTCGGTGATTGGCGAGCGCACGGCCTTGCCGAACGACATCACGCGGCTCATCACGGAGGCGGAAGCGCTGACGCACGGCAATTCACGCCTGCATCTGACTATCGCTCTCAATTACGGCGGACGGGCCGACATCGTGGCTGCGGCGCGGCGGCTGGTTTCGCATGTGCGGTCGGGCTTGCTGGACCCCGCCGACATCGACGAAGATTCGTTCGCCGCCAACCTGTCCACGGCTTCGCTGCCGGATCCTGACCTCATGATCCGGACCAGCGGGGAACAGCGCGTCAGTAATTTCCTGCTGTGGCAGCTGGCCTATGCGGAAATGGCGTTTGTCGAGAAATACTGGCCGGATTTCACCGGCGAGGATCTAAAGGCAGCGTTGGCGGATTTCCGCCGCCGCGACCGCCGTTTTGGTGCAACCATATCGGACGTCCTGCCGGACGCCGCCATCCAGATATAACATAGGAGTCACTCATGAAAATCGCGGTCATCGGCAGCGGTTATGTCGGCCTCGTGTCGGGAGCCTGCTTCTCCGAATTCGGATTCGAAGTGGTCTGCGTCGACCAGGACGCGGGCAAGATCGCGAATCTCAATGCGGGCAAGATCCCGATCTATGAGCCGGAGCTCGACAACCTGGTGAAGAACAATGCCGCGCGCCGGCGCCTTTCCTTCACCACCGATCTCCGCGCTGCCATGAAGGGCGCGGCGGCAGTCTTCATCGCGGTCGGGACGCCCAGCCGTCGCGGCGATGGCCATGCTGACCTCAGCTACGTCTATGCCGCGGCCGAAAGCATCGCGCACGAGATCCGCGACTACACCGTCGTGGTCACCAAATCGACTGTTCCGGTCGGCACCGGCCGGGAGGTGGAAGAGATCATCCGCAAGACCAATCCCAACGCCGATTTCGACATGGTGTCGAACCCCGAGTTCCTGCGCGAAGGCTCGGCGATCGGCGATTTCATGCGGCCCGACCGCGTGGTGATCGGCTGCGAATCAGAGCGCGCGCGCGACATCATGCGCCAACTCTATCGCCCGCTGTTCCTGATCGAGACGCCGATCCTGTTCACCAATCTGGAAACGTCGGAGCTCATCAAATATGCCGCCAATGCTTTCCTGGCGATGAAGATCTCCTACATCAACCAGGTCTCCGACCTGTGCGACAAGGTCGGCGCCAATGTGCATGACGTGGCGCGCGGCATCGGCCTCGACGGACGCATCGGGCCGAAGTTCCTGCATCCAGGTCCTGGCTACGGTGGCTCCTGCTTCCCAAAGGACACACTGGCATTGGTCAAGACGGCGCGCGACGCCGACGCGCCCATCTCGCTCATCGAAGCAACAGTGGATTTCAACGAAACGAGGAAACGCCAGATGGCCGAGCGCATCGTGGCCGCGCTGGGCGGATCGGTCGCGGGCAAGACGGTGGCTGCATTGGGCCTCACCTTCAAGCCCAACACCGACGACATGCGCGACGCGCCGAGCCTAGTCATCCTGCCGGAGCTCGTGAAGCGCGGTGCCAAGGTGCAGGCGCACGATCCCGTCGGCGCAGATGAAGCGAAGAAGCTGATGCCCGACCTGCGCTACTGCGAGGATGCCTATGACGCGGTCGCGGGCGCCGATGTGCTGGTCATCCTGACCGAGTGGAACTCCTATCGCGCCCTCGATCTGACGCGCATCAAGGGCATGATGAAGGCACCGAACATCGTCGACCTGCGCAACATCTACCGGCCCGACGAAATGGTGCAGCTCGGCTATCGCTATGTGAGCCTGGGGCGGCCGACACCGGTGCAACCCGAGCTTCCGGCAGCCGAATACGGCGCACTGCGCGAAGTCGCTGCGCGCTGATCCCGCCGGGATTGGCCGCACTGCCGCTTTTCGCAATCCGCGCAAGGTCTTAACCGCCCCTACAGAAGGGCGGATTGACCGCGCCTTGCGGATTCTGTAAATCGATTTACAAGAAAAGGCATTTGCCTGGATGCTGAGAATTGTTGGCCGCGTATTTGCTGCCTGCAAAACGTTTTGGCGACGTGCCCGGACTGGCCATGGGCCAGAATGCTTCGTGTGGGAGGACATCATGAACAAGCTGGGTGTGCACGCGCTGGTCTGGGTCGGCGGCTGGAGCCACGAGGAATGCGCCAAGGCGATCAGCCAGACTGCGGAGCTGGGGTTCGACCTGATCGAGATCCCGGCGCTTGATCCCAAATCCATCGATGCTGACTTCACGCGGCGCCAGCTGGAGAAGAACCAGCTCGGCGTGACCATGTCGCTCGGTCTCGATGCCGCGACCGATATCTCGAGTGGCGAGCCTGACAAGATCGCGCGCGGCGAGGAGCGGCTGATGGATGCGCTGCGGGTGGCGCGCGACATCGGCGCGACCCACGTCTGCGGCATTCTTTATTCCGCCTTCCAGAAATACTTCGTGCCGCCGACAGAGAAGGGCATCGCGGGTTCCGTCGATGCCATTCGCCGCTTCTGCGCCGAGGCGGCCAAGAGCAACATCACCATCGGCATGGAAGTGGTGAATCGCTACGAGAGCAACGTGCTCAATACGGCGGCCCAGGCGGTCGATTTCTGCAAGCGGGTGGGCGCCCCCAACATCAAGGTGCATCTCGACACCTACCACATGCATATAGAGGAAGCGGACATCGAGGCGGCGATCGTCGAGACCGGCGCGCTGCTCGGCTATTTCCATGTCGGCGAATCCAACCGCGGTTATCTCGGCGCCGGCTCGATCGATTTCGACAGGATCTTCCGTGGGCTGGCGAAGGCCGAGTATCGTGGGCCGATCACCTTCGAATCCTTCTCGTCCGCCGTGGTCAACCAGCCGCTCTCCGGCATCCTCGCGATCTGGCGCAACCTGTGGACCGACGGAAACGATCTGGCCGGTCACGCCAAGGACTTCATGGAAGCACACTTGAAGGCCGCCGCCGAAGCTCACGCGCGCAGCCGCATCGGATTGCAATAGCAGCGATTCTGTGCGACCCCTCGTAGGAGGGCGGCAGGGGCAAGTCCGCAGCCCGCGATGCAAAGGCTGCCGGATCGATGACCCTCTTCATCACCATCCTCTTCGCGCTCACCTATATCGGCATGGCGCTCGGGCGCGTGCCGGGGTTCCGGATCGACCGTTCCGGCATTGCGATGATCCTGGCGGTGGTGCTGGTCGCGGCCGGCGCGGTTCCGGGTGATGAGATTGCAGACGCAATCCATTTCCCGACCTTGCTGCTGCTCGCAGGACTCATGATCCTGTCGGCGCGGGTCGGGGCCGCCGGATTCTACGATGCGGCTGCGGCCTGGATCGCGCGGCAGGCGGGCCAGCCGCTGCGCCTGCTGGCCTTGACCATCGCGATCGGCGGGGCGCTGTCAGCGTTCCTTGTGAACGACATCGTCGTCTTTGCCATGACGCCGTTGCTGTGCGCTGGCCTGGCCGCACGCAAGCTGGATGCGCGGCCGTTCCTGTTCGGCCTCGCGGCGGCCAGCAATGCGGGGTCGGCCGCCACCTTGATCGGCAATCCGCAGAACATCATGATCGGCCAAGTCGGCGGCCTCGGCTTCTGGTCGTATTTCGCCGCTGCCATCGTGCCGTCGGTCCTGGGCCTCGCCATCTCGTTCGGCTGCATCGCCTGGGCCTGGCGCGCGAGCCTACAGGTCGAGGCAGCCGAGGTGACCGTGGCGGCGCCGCCCTTCGACCAGCGTCAGACCGGTATCTGCGCTGTCGCGCTGCTGGCTCTGCTGATCCTGTTCACGTCGCCGATCCCGCGCGAGATCTCGGCGCTGCTAGTCGCCGCGTGCCTCATCGTCAGCCGCAAGCTGCCGACGCGCCTATTGCTGGACGAGATTGACCTGCCGCTGCTGATCCTGTTCGCCTGTCTGTTTGTGGTGAACGATGCCTTCGCGCGCACCGGCCTCGCTGAACAGGCAGTGCGGACGCTGGACGCTTACGGATTGCTGCCGGATCGCGTCTCGCTGCTGTCGCCGATCGCGCTGCTGCTCAGCAACACCATCGGCAACGTCCCCGCCGTGGTGATGATCCTGAAGGTCTGGCATGGCATTCCCACGGGCACGATGACCGGCCTTGCGATCCTGTCGACACTGGCGGGCAACCTGTTCCTGGTCGGCAGCCTCGCCAACCTCATCGTCGCCGAGCGTGCGGCCGGGCAGGGCGTGGTCCTATCGTTCCGCGATCACGCCAAAGCAGGCGTGCCGATCACCCTCATCTCGATGCTGATCGCCAGCCTGTGGCTGTGGGGCGCGGGATTCATGACGCTTTAGCCGAGCCGCATCATGACCGGTGCCCAGCGGCAAACATAGGTCCGCCTTTGTGAGCGGGAAAACCGTAGCCGTTGATCATCACCAAGTCGATGTCGCTGGCCCGCGTGGCGATACTTTCGGCGAGCACAGCCGTGCCTTCCTCGGCCATCGCGGAGAGGAGGCGTTGCGCGATTTCTTCGCTGGAGATTTCCCGCGGCGTGATGCCTTTCGCGACGCGCGAGGTCTCGATCATCGCCGTCACTTCTGGATCGATCTGGCGCATGCCGTCCTGGTAGCGGTACCAGCCGCGCCCGGCCTTCTGGCCGAAGCGGCCGGCTTCGCAGAGGCGGTCGGCGACGTCGACATAACGCTCCTTGGGATCGCGGGTGGCGGCCTGGCGCTTGCGGCGGGCCCAGGCTATCTCCAGCCCCGCCAGATCGAAAACCGCGAACGGGCCCATGGCAAAGCCATATTCCTCCATGGCGGCGTCGATCTGGTGCGGCAGTGCGCCGTCCTCCAAGAGGAATTCCGCCTCGCGCCGATAGGCGGAGAAGAGGCGGTTTCCGATGAAGCCCTCTGTCACGCCGCAGACGATCGGCAGCTTGCGCAAGCGCTTCGCGACTGCCAGTCCGGTCGCCAGCACGTCCGGGGCGGTGTGCGCGCAGCGCACCACCTCGACGAGGCGCATGACGTTGGCCGGCGAAAAGAAATGCAGGCCGAGCACGCGCTCTGGCCGCGCCGTGACGGCTGCGATCCGGTCGGGATCGAGATAGGAGGTATTGGTCGCGAGGATCGCATCCGGCCTGACGATCGCGCCGAGCCGGACGAACAAGTCAGTCTTGACGTCGAGATCGTCGAACACTGCCTCGATCACCAGATCGGCGGCGCTGAGGGACTGAATGTCCGCACTGCTCGTCAAGCGGTGCAGCCGAATGCTCTTGCCGCCCGCATCGATCCGACCGGATTGCAGCGCGCGGTCCAACAGCGCCTCAATCCGCGCGCGGCCCTTGACGGCCGCTTCGTCGCTTTGCTCGACCGCGATGACTTTGAATCCCGCATCGAGCGCGGCCGTTGCGATACCCGCCCCCATGAGGCCCATGCCGACTACGCCAATTGTCTCGACGTCGCGGGGCCTGACGGCGTCGAGGCCTTCGACCTTCGCGGCGGCTCGCTCGGCGAAGAACACGTGGCGCAAGGCTGCCGCTTGCTCGGAATCTCTTAAGCGGAGGAAGGTTGCCCGCTCTTCGGCTAGGCCCTCTGCCAGCGGGCATTCCGCCGACAGCCGGACCAGCCGCACGGCTTCCTGCGGCGCGATCTGGCCACGGGCTCGAGTGAGCACTTTTTTCGCTGCCGCCTCGATCATCTCAATTGGCGCGGGCGGCACCGCACATTCTCCGGTTCTGCGCCACTTTGTCCCCATGAGTGAGCGCGCCTCCGCGATCGCGACCACCTCAAGGTTGCCGCTCTCGGTCCGGTCGAGAATACCGAGCATCATCGCTTCCTCGGCGGCAACCGTCCTGCCTGTTGCGATAAGGTCGATGGCAGAGGGAATGCCGACGAGGCGCGGCAGCCGCTGCGTGCCGCCGGCGCCGGGCACGATTCCGAGCTTCACCTCCGGCAGCGCCAGCGTGGCGGTGGGACTCGCGATTCGGCGATGTGAAGCGAGCGCGATCTCCAGCCCACCGCCAAGGGCGGCGCCGTTGATCGCGGCGACCACCGGCTTGGTGGAATTCTCGATCGCTGCGACGATGGTGGGGAGGGTCGGCTCCGCCGCGGGCTGGCCGAATTCGCGGATATCAGCGCCGCCGACGAATATCTTGCCGGCCCCAAGGATCGCCATGGCTTCGATGTCGGGCGCATCGGCGCCATGCGCAAGCGCGGCGCGTAGGCCGGCCCGCACGTTGATGGAGAGCGCGTTGACCGGCGGATGGTGGATCTCGATCACCAGAACGCCCTTAGTGACGCGGCCGTGCACCGTATTGAAGAAAGCGAGCATGAGCTCAATCCGGAATGACGGCCGTCGCCTGGATCTCCACCTTGGCGCGGTCCTCGATCAGCGCGACGACCTCGATCGCAGCCATGGCCGGATAGTGGCGGCCAAGGAATTCGCGATAGACCTTGCCGATCTCTTTGAGGTTCGCGAGGTAATCCGCCTTGTCGGTTAGATACCAGGTCATAGACGTCAGATGCTGCGGTCCGGCGCCGCCTTCGGCCAGCACTTCGACGACGTTCTGCAGAGTCTGGCGCACTTGGCCGACGAGATCATCGGTCTCGAACTTCCCCTGGCGGTTCCAGCCGATCTGTCCGCCGACGAAGACGAGCTTGCCGCGCGCCGCGACGCCGTTGGCGTAGCCGACCGGCTTCACCCAGCCTTCAGGTTGCAGGATGGTGTGCATGGGGTGCCTCTTGGAACGATGTAAGCGCAGCGCGGAGATCGTCGGGCCAGGTGATCGAGCGATGCGTGTCGAGCGATGTGGCGACCAGGATCTGCGTCGCCTGCCACAGGATGGCGTTGTCGCGCCGCACGGTATGATCGAGATCGACGGATTTCTTTCCGATGCGCGTGATGGCGAGCGCGAACAGCAGCTCATCGCCCAGGAACGCCGGCGCGCGGAACTCGACTTCGAAGCGGACGGTCGGCAGGCCGATGCGCCGCTCGCCGAACAGGATCTTCCACGGCACGCCCATCGTGCCCCACCAATCCTCGACCACGCTGTTGAGCAGGTCGAAATAGCGTGGGAAATAGGCAATGCCGGCCGGGTCGCAGTCGCCGAAGCGCAGCACACGCGCTGCTTCGAACCGTGCCATCAGCGCACATCCTTGAGCAGCTCGCGCGCGATGATGAGCTTCTGCACTTCGGTCGCGCCTTCATAGATCCGGAGCGCCCTGATCTCGCGGTAGAGCTTTTCCACCTGTTCGCCGGAGCGCACACCGCGTCCGCCGAACATCTGGACGGCGCGGTCGATGACGGTCTGGGCCATCTCGGTTGCGTTCATCTTCGCCATCGCCGCCTCGCGCGTGGCAGGCAGATGCTGGACATCGCGGCGCCACGCGGCGCGGTAGGTCAGCAAGGCGGCGGCGTCGATGCCGGTCGCCATGTCGCCCAGCGCCGCTTGCGTGAGCTGCAGGTCCGCGAGCGCGCCGCCGAACATGCCGCGCACTTTGGCGTGGGCCAGGGCTTCATCGAGCGCTCGGCGTGCGAAACCCACAGCCGCTGCTGCGACCGAGGCCCGGAAGATGTCGAGGGTGCGCATCGCGATCTTGAAGCCCTCCGCCGGAACGCCGAGCCGGCGCGATGCGGGGATCCGGCAATTCGCAAACCGGATGGTCGCCAGCGGATGCGGGGCGATCACCTCGATCCGCTCAGTGATCGAAAAGCCGGGATCGTCGGCAAAGACGACAAAGGCCGAGATGCCACGCGTGCCCGGCGCCTCTCCGGTGCGTGCGAACACGGTGTAGACATCAGCGATGCCGCCATTGGAAATCCAGGTCTTCTCGCCATCCAGTATATAGGAATCGCCGTCCGCGCGAGCCGCGCACTTCATCGCGGCGACATCGGACCCTGCGTCCTTTTCCGACAGCGCAAAGGCGGCAATCCATTCGCCTGACCGGACTTTGGGCAGGATCGCGGCGCGCTGCTCCGGCGAGCCGGAAAGCGCAATCGCACCGGTGCCCAGCCCTTGCATGGCAAAGGCGAAGTCGGCCAGGCCGTCGTGCCACGCCAAGGTTTCGCGGGCAATGCAGGCCAGGCGCGAGTCAATCGGTGCCGCGTCGGGCGCGGCTGCCGCGACTGCCGCTTCCAGCAGGCCGGCCTCGCCGAGCGCCCGCACCAGAGCGCGGCAAGCGCCATCGACAACATGGTGATCGATGTGCGCGATGGTACCGCTGGACAAGAACGCGTCCAGCCGCTCCGCGAACGTGCGATGCGCCGGATCGAAGAACGGCCAGTGTAGATGCTCGCGGGTCGGGCCGATGGCCATCAGTTTCCCTCGAATGCGGGCTTGGTCTTGGCGGCGAACGCCTCAAAGGCGCGGCGGAAATCACTTGTGGTCATGCAGAGTGCCTGCGCCTGCGCTTCGGCCTCGATCAACTCATCAAGACCCATGGTCCATGCCTGGTTCAGCATAGTCTTGGTGACCTTGTGCGCGAAATACGGGCCGTCGGCGAGGGAGCGGGCGAGGGCGAGCGCCTGCTTCTCGAGATCGGCGGCGGGATGCAGCGCATTGTAGAAACCCCAAGCATGGCCTTCATTCGCATTCATGACGCGGCCGGTGAGCAGCAATTCCGTCGCGCGGCCCTGGCCGATGATGCGCGGCAGGATCCCGCAGGCGCCCATGTCCGCGCCGGAAAGCCCGACGCGCGTGAACAGAAAGGCGGTCTTGGCTTCCGGCGTGGCGAGCCGGAGATCGGATGCCATGGCCAGGATCGCGCCTGCGCCGGCGCAGACGCCGTCGACGGCCGCGATGATCAGCTGCGGGCATTTGCGCATGGCCTTGACCAGATCGCCGGTCATGCGCGTGAAAGCGAGCAAGTCCGGCATCGCCATCCTGGTGAGCGGCTCGATGATCTCGAACACGTCGCCGCCCGAGGAGAAGTTGCCGCCGGCGCCAGTCAAGACGATCGCGCGCACGTCGGAGGAATGGACCAAGTTCTGGAACAGATGCCGCAGCTCGGCATAGGAGTCGAAGGTGAGGGGGTTCTTCTTCTCCGGGCGGTTCAGGCACAGGGTCGCGACGCGGCCATCCTCGCTCGGCTCCCACAGGAAGTGGCGCGCTTGGTAATTCTTGAACGGGCGCAGGTTGGTGTCGCTCATCCTGCCATCACCTCGCCGCCCGCCACCACGATCGCCTGGCCATTGATTGAGGAAGCACCAGGAGAGGCCAACCATAACACTGTGTCCGCGACCTCTTTCGGTGTGACCAGCCGCCCTTGCGGATTGGCCTCGACAAAGGTCGCGAGCGCCTCGTCCACGCCGCGTCCTGTCTTCGCCTTGATCGTCTCCGCCGCTTTGCGCAGCAGCGGCGTGTCCGTGAACCCTGGGCAGACCGCGTTCACGGTGATGCCGGTCTTCGCCAGCTCAAGCGCCAGAGACCGCGTCAGGCCGATCAGTCCGTGCTTGGCTGCGCAATAGGCGGAGACATAGGCATAGCCGTCGAGGCCAGCCGTCGAGGCGATGTTGATGATCCGCGCGTTCTGGCCGTGACCCTTGAGATCGGAGAGCGCGGCCCTGGTCACCAGGAACGCGCCGGTCAAATCGGTGGCGATGACGCGGGACCAGAGATCGAGGTCGGTCTTCTCGAACGGCGCGCTCGGCGCCTCGCCGGCATTGTTCACAAGGATGTCGATGGCGCCGAAGGTGGCACGCGCCGATGTGAGGCCGCGCTCGATCGCCGCTGCGTCCGTCACATCGAAACCATCGAGAATGGCGGTGCGCGACTCAATGGCGCTCGCCACTTCCTCCAGCGGCGCGCGCCGCCGGCTAGCAAGCGACACGGACGCGCCGGCCCCCGCGAGCACGGCAGCGATCGCTGCGCCGATGCCGCTGCCGGCGCCGGTCACCAAGGCGTGCCGTCCGGAAAGAACAGCGGTCATTTGACGACCGTTTGCGCGGCGGCCGCGCGTGCCAAGTTGGTCTCGTATTGCATCTTGGCCATCCGGTATTGCTTCGGCCAGGGAATGTCGGTGAGGCCGATCTTCGCCGCCTCGTGCAAGGCCCAGGCGGAATCGGCGAGGTGCGGGCGCGCCACCGCGCAGAGATCGGCGCGGCCGGCCGCGATGATCGAGTTGGCGTGATCGGCTTCCGAGATGGCGCCGACGGCGATGGTGGGGATGCTGATTTCGTTTCGGATCTTGTCGGAGAATGGGGTCTGGAAGAGGCGGCCATAGACCGGCTTCTCTTCCTTCGACACCTGGCCCGACGAACAATCGATCAGATCGGCACCGGCCGCCTTGAACATCGCGGCGAAGATCGCTGCATCCTCCGGCGTGTTGCCGCCGTCGGTCCAGTCGTGACAGGAAAGGCGAACGGACATCGGCTTGTCCGCCGGCCACGCGGCGCGCATGGCGCGGAACACTTCCAGCGGGAAGCGGGCGCGATTTTCGTGGTTGCCGCCATATTCGTCATCGCGCAGGTTGGTGAGCGGCGAGAGGAAACTCGACAGCAGATAGCCATGGGCACAATGCAGTTCGAGCCAATCGGCGCCAGTCTTTGCGGCGAGCTCGGTGGCGCGCACGAAATCCTGCATGACGCGCGCGATATCGGCGCGGTCCATCGTCTTCGGAATCTGGCTGTCCTTCAAGTAGGGTACAGCGGAGGCGGAGATCAGCGGCCAGTTGCCACTCTCCAGCGGCCGGTCCATCCCCTCCCAGGCGACCTTGGTCGAGCCCTTGCGCCCGGCATGGCCGAGCTGGATGCCGAACTTCCCGGCGGAATTGGCATGCACGAAATCGACCATCCGTTTCCAGCCTGCCGCCTGCCGCTCGTTCCACAGGCCGAGGCAGCCCGGCGTGATCCGTGCATCCGGCGAGACGCAGGTCATCTCGCCGAAGACGAGCGCGGCGCCACCCATGGCGCGGGCACCCAGATGGACGAGGTGGAAATCGTTCGGCTCGCCATCCACCGCCGAATACATCGCCATCGGCGACACCACGATCCGGTTCGCGAGGGTGACGCCGCGCACGACATAAGGCGTGAACATGGGCGGCGGCGTACGCCCGGCATCCGCCACGTTCAGGCCGGCGCGGCGCGCGAACCAGCGCTCGTAATTCTCCAGCCAGGTCCTGTCCCGCAGGCGCAGATTTTCGTGGCTGATGCGCTGGGAGCGGGTCAGCATCGAATACATGAATTGCTCGGGCTCGAGCGTGTCGGCATAGCGGCGGCCTACCACCTCGAACCATTCCATGGCGTTGCGCGCCGCGTTCTGGATGCGCGCGACATCGACCCGGCGGATTTCCTCGTAAGCGGCGAGAACCGCCGGGATATGCCCAGCGTGGTGGCCGTGGATCTCGAACTGCCGCGTCAGCTCGATCGCATCATCGATTGCGAGCTTGGTGCCGGACCCGATGGCGAAATGCGCGGTGTGGGCGGCATCGCCCATCAGGACGACGTGGGAGCAGCCATTGAAGTGGCTCCAGCGTCCGCAGATCAGTCGCTGGAAGTTGAGCCAGGCCGAGCCGCGCAGGTGTCGCGCATTGGTCATGAGCCTGGCGCCGCCCAGCACTTCCGCGAACAGATTTTCGCAGAAAGCGATGGAGCCGTCCTGATCGAGCTTGCCCAGACCGTGGGCGTCGAAGGCTTCTTCCGTCGTCTCGACGATAAAGGTCGAGGTGCTGTCGTCGAACTTGTAGATGTGGGCCTGGAACCAGCCGTGCTCGGTCCGGCGGAAGTCGAACGTGAAGGCGTCATACGACTTGTCGGTGCCGAGCCAGATATAGCGGTTGGGGCGCACCACGAGGTCAGGCTGGAATACCTCCGGATAGCGGGCTCGGATCTTCGAATTGAGCCCGTCCGAAGCGATGATGAGGTCGGCGTCGGGGAATTCAAGATCGGACTCGACGTCCCGTTCGAACACCAGCTCCACGCCAATCTGCTCGCAGCGCGCCTGCAGGATGTTGAGAAGCTTCTTGCGGCCAATACCCACGAACCCATGGCCGGTGGTCCGCTGCTTCCTGCCCTTGAACCAGACCTCGATATCGTCCCAGTGATTGAAGGCGTCCTGGATCTCGGCGGCGGTTTCCGGATCCCAGGCCTTCATCGACTCCATGGTGGCGTCGGAAAAGACGACGCCCCAGCCGAAGGTGTCATAGGGGCGATTGCGCTCCACCACCGTCACCGCATGCGCGGGGTGGAGCTTCTTCATCAGAAGCCCGAAATAGAGTCCCGCCGGTCCGCCGCCGATGCAGACGATGCGCATGCCCTGATCCTCCGTCCGGGATCGCTCCTCAGTCTAATAACTTTAAGATTAAAAGTTTCATACTTAAAATAAGTTCCCTGGTGTCAGAGGTCAAGCAGGGTTCCGACCAGGGCCGAGCCCGGATCGACCAATTCCTCAATGACATCAAAGTGATGGCATCCTGCCGCCCGGTGCTCGGCCGTGCGGGCGCCGAGGCCGGTCCAGATGTTCGCCAGCAGCGCGTTCTGGCGGAGGAACTCGGGCCGCTCCTGGCTGCCGACCCAGCAGGTCACTTTGACCCCGGGCATCGGCTGCAACAGAGCAGGGCTTTCGCGGGCTGCCTCGGCATCGTCCATCCGCAAGGTCTGGTTCATCGAGGTGTTCAGCAGCGGCCGCAGATCATGCACGCCGCTGATGGAAACAATATGCTGGATGCGGCGTCGCACGGAATCCGGTAGCGGACTGTCCACGCAACCCATCCTGCTCGCCAGATGACCGCCCGCCGAATGGCCGGCGAAGGTCAGCGGGCCGGCAACGCGTTCGGCGATCGTGGTGATGGCGCGCCCAACCTGGATCGTAATGTCCGAAATCCGCACCTCTGGGCACAAGGTATAGCTGGGCATCGCGACAGCCCAACCACGGGCCAGCGCGCCGGCCGCCAGATGCGACCAGCTCGATTTGTCGAAGGCCATCCAGTAGCCGCCATGCACGAAGACGAAGAGTCCTTTCGGCTGCGCCTCGGGCATGAACAGATCGAAGCGCTCGCGCGGCAGGGGCCCATAAGGCTGGTCGAGCTGGGCGCGGCCATGCCGTGCCATCGCTTGGCGGAAATGCGCGGCCTCCGACTCCCATTTCGCGATATAGGTATCGCCACCGGGGATATAGGCGCCATTGGAATAGGCATCGTCCCAATATGCGACGTCCATGCCGGCTTATCCCCTCGATGAATCGAGCTCTTCCAGATGATGTTTCAATGCCCCTAGGCCGCCGAGCAGATCCTGCTTTGTGGACTTGTCAAGATCGGCCAGCAGGCTGGTGATCCATTCCTCGTGCTCACCCGCCATGGCGAGGAACCTCTCGCGGCCCTGATCCGTGAGATGAAGGAGGGTGGTCCGGCGGTCTTCCGGATGCGCTTCACGTTGCACCAGCCCATCCTCGACCAGCTTGTCCACCAGGCTGGTGGTGGCACCGTTGGAGACCATCATGCGGCGCGACACCTCGCTCATGGTGAGGCCGCCGCCGACCCGCTCCAGCTGGGACATCAAATCGAAGCGCGCGAGCGAGATGCCGAATTCGTTCATGATGCGGCTTTGCATGATCGACTCGATATGGCTGGCGCAGAATAGCAACCGCAGCCACAGGCGGATATCCTCGTGACCATTCCGGGCAGCGGCGCGGGGCTTCGGCTTGCCGGAAGCAGGCTTTGATGCCCGTTCGACGCGGCGCTTGGATACCTTCGATGTCATGCAGAATGTTTAACATTAAAACTTTCAAGTTGAAAGTAGTTCGGATCGGATTTATCACTTTGCTGCTGCCTTGATCGGGAGACACGCGATGCTCGGACCGACAGCGCACACAGACACCTTCACGCGGGACAATCTGCCGCCCGCCGCCATGCAGCCGGATTTCCTGCTCGACGGCTTCCAATATCCAGAGCGGTTGAATGCGGCAGTCGAACTGACCGACCGCATGGTAGAGCGCGGGTTCGGCGATCATGTCGCGCTGATCGGCAATGGCCGCCGCCGCACCTATAAGGAGCTGGCGGATTGGAGCAACCGCGTCGCGCATGCGCTGGTGGAGAATTACGGCGTCAAGCCGGGCAACCGCGTGTTGATCCGATCCGCCAACAATCCGGCGATGGTGGCCTGCTGGCTGGCCGCCACCAAGGCCGGCGCCGTCGTCGTCAATACCATGCCGATGCTGCGACCGGGCGAGCTGACGCAGATCGTCGACAAGGCGGAGATCGAGTTCGCTTTGTGCGACACGCGTATCATGGACGACCTCGTCACCTGCGCGTCCACCAGCAAGTTCTTGAAAAAGGTGGTTGGCTTCGACGGAACAGCCAATCATGATTCGGAGCTCGACCGGATCGCACTCGACAAGGACGTGCGCTTCCAGGCGGTGGACACCGGACGCGACGACGTCGCTTTGCTCGCCTTCACATCCGGCACCACGGGCAAGCCGAAGGCCACGATGCATTTCCACCGCGACCTCCTGATCATCGCCGATGGCTATGCCAAGGAAGTTCTGGGCGTGACGCCGGACGATATCTTCGTCGGCTCGCCGCCGCTGGCCTTCACTTTCGGCCTCGGCGGGCTTGCGATCTTCCCTCTGCGGTTCGGGGCGACGGCGACGTTGCTGGAGACCGCATCGCCGCCGAACATGCTCAAGATCATCGAGACCTACAAGGCGACCATCTGCTTCACCGCGCCCACCGCCTATCTCGCCATGCTGAAGGCTGTGGACGAGGGCGCGGATCTCTCCAGCCTTCGTCTTGCGGTGTCGGCGGGCGAGACTCTGCCCGCGCCGGTCTTCCAGAGCTGGGGCGAGAAGACCGGGAAGCCGATTCTCGACGGCATCGGCGCGACCGAGCTCTTGCACATCTTTATCTCCAACCACGTCGATGATCGGAGGCCCGGCGCGACTGGCCGGCCGGTAGTCGGTTACGAGGCCAAGGTGGTGGACGACGACATGACGGAGGTGCCGCGTGGCACGATTGGCAAGCTGGCGGTACGTGGGCCGACCGGCTGCCGCTATCTCGCCGACGAGCGGCAAGCCAATTACGTGCGCAAGGGCTGGAATTTGACCGGAGACAGCTTCATCCAGGATGAGGAGGGAATCTTCCACTTCGCGGCACGGTCGGATGATATGATCATCTCCTCCGGTTACAATATCGCAGGCCCCGAAGTCGAAGCGGCCTTGCTGTCCCATCCCGACGTCGTCGAATGCGGCGTGATCGGCGCGCCAGATCCGGAGCGCGGCCAGATCGTGGAAGCGCATGTGGTATTAGCCGCGGGCGTGGCCCCGGATGCGCTCACCGTCAAGCGCCTGCAGGATCATGTGAAGAAGGCCATTGCGCCCTATAAGTATCCGCGATCGGTCAAATTCGTGACTTCGTTGCCCAAGACCCAGACCGGCAAGATGCAACGCTTCCGTCTTCGCGAGCAGCATTAGAGCGGCGAGTCATCACGAAACTGGACGGCGTCCATGAAAGGCATCGTCCAGCAAACGCCGGATGCCATCGCGTGAAATGGGACGCGGATTGTAATAGGGATTGCGGGTCGCAATCTCCGCCGTCAGATCAAGATCCACTTCCTTGAGGCCGATCTCCTTCAGCGCAAGCGGCGCGCCGAGACAGGCCGCCAGATCGTAGAGCCCGACGGCAGCGTCATCGGCGCTGAGTGCTGTTGCGATCCGCGTCATCGCTTGTGGCGCCGCGGATCGATTGTAGGCGGCCGCATGCGGCAGGACGATCGTATGAGTCTCCGCATGAGGGAGATTGAAGCTGCCGCCCAGCGTGTGGCACAGCTTGTGATGCAACGCCATCCCGACAGCGCCGAGTGAGATGCCCGCAAGCCAGGCGCCGTAGAGCGCATCGCTGCGGGCATCGAGATTGCCCGGATCAGCTGCGATCCTTGGCAGCGCGCGGGCGAGTGCGCCAATCCCCTCCTCCGCCATCAGCGAAGTCGTGGGATTGGCGTCCTCGGCATAGAGTGCCTCGACGCAATGGGCGATGGCATTCATGCCACTGGTCGCGCTGGTCTTGACGGGCAGGCCGAGCGTCAGCAGCGGATCATAAATGACAGTGCGCGGCAGCACTTTGGCATCGCGACCGGTTTTCTTGGCCCCGCCTTCGGTCAGGCCATAGATCGGCGTCATCTCCGACCCGGCATAGGTGGTCGGGATGGCGATGATGGGAAGGCCGCTCTCCAGGGCGATCGCCTTGCCGAGCCCGATGGTCGAGCCGCCGCCGATGGCGACCGTACCATCTGCGCCCAGCCTGCTCGCCTCCGCGCGTGCCGCCAGCGCGGTCTCGATCGGCACATGCATCCTGGCGTGCGGATAGAGACCGGCGCCGCGGCTGCCCAATTGCGCCGCGGCTTGCTCCGCCAGGCGAACTTGGCCCGGCGTCGAGAGCACCAGCAGCTTCGAGAGGCCGAGGCGATCCGCTTCCGCCGCCAGCGAATCCAACGTTCCGGCACCAAACACGACACGCGCGGGAAGCTGATCGTAGACGAAGCCTTGCATCACACCGCTTCCAGCGCGATCGCGATGCCCTGGCCGACGCCGATACACATGGCGGCAAGGGCGCGCTTGCCCCGCTTGATCTTGAGTTCCAGCGCCGCAGTCCCGGTGATGCGCGCGCCGGACATGCCGAGCGGATGGCCGAGGGCGATGGCGCCGCCATTCGGATTGACGTGCGGCGCATCGTCCGGGATGCCGAGATCGCGCAGGCAGGCCAGCACCTGGCTGGCGAAGGCTTCATTGAGTTCCAATACGTCGAATTCCGCGAGCTTCAATCCAAGCCGCGCACAGATTTTCTTGGCTGCGGGTGCCGGGCCAAATCCCATGATGCGCGGCGCGACGCCCGCGGTGGCGCCGCCCAACACGCGAGCAATGGGGGTGAGATTGTGGCGCCGCGCCTCTTCGGCGGAGGCAAGGATCAAAGCCGCCGCGCCGTCATTCACACCGGATGCATTACCGGCCGTGACTGAGCCGTTGCTGCGGAACGGTGTTGGCAAGGCGGCGAGCGCTTCCAATGTGGTATCGGCGCGCGGGTGCTCGTCGCGATCGACAAGGACGGGTGCTCCCTTGCGGCGCGGAATGCTGACCGGCGCGATCTCCTGCGCCAGCCGGCCATTCGCCTGCGCTGCGACCGCGCGCTGCTGCGAGCGCAGCGCGAAGGCATCCTGGTCCGCGCGCGCGATCTTGAAATCCTCAGCCACGTTCTCGCCGGTCTCCGGCATTGACTCCACGCCATACTGCGCCTTCATCACTGGATTCACGAGGCGCCAGCCGATGGTGGTGTCGTAGATCTCCGCATTGCGCGAGAAGGCGGTGTCGGCCTTTGGCATGACGAACGGCGCGCGCGACATGGATTCAACGCCGCCTGCGATAACCAGATCCGCCTCGCCGGCTTTGATCGCGCGTGCGGCCGTCAGAACGGCATCCATGCCGGAGCCGCACAAGCGATTTATGGTGCTGCCGGTCACCGTCTCAGGCAGGCCGGCCAGCAGCAACGCCATGCGCGCGACGTTGCGGTTGTCCTCGCCCGCCTGGTTGGCGCAGCCGAGGATGACATCATCGACGGCTTGCCAATCGAGCGAAGGGTGGCGCGCCATCAGCGCTTTGAGTGGATGGGCTGCCAGATCATCGGTCCGCACCGAGGAGAGCGCACCGCCGAAGCGGCCGATCGGCGTGCGGATGTAATCGCAGATGAAGGCCTCGGTCATTGTTGCGCCTTCCCCGCATGAGCGGCTTTGGTACGCGCCAGCAGATCGCGCAAGGTGTCGAGCTCCAGCTCGGTCGCCGACGGTGTTTCTGCAACGTTGGGGGCAAACCGCACCGGCCAGCCGCAGGTTTCCTGCACCTGCGCCCGCGTCACACCGGGATGCAGAGAGGCGACGGTGAACTCTTTGGTCTCCGGGTCGGCCTGCCAGATGGCAAGGTCCGTGATGAGCAGAGTCGGACCCTTGGTCGTGATGCCAAGTTGTTTGCGTGCCTGGCCGCCGGTGCCGTGACCGAATGAGGTGACGAAATCGATCCGCTCCACCATGCTGCGCTTGGACTGCGCCAAGGTGATGAAGACCTGCTGGCAGGAGCCGGCGATTTCCGGCGCGCCACCGCCGCCAGGCAGGCGGGTCTTCGGCTTGTCGTAATCGCCGATCACCGTCGTATTGATATTGCCGAATTTGTCGAGTTGCGCTGCACCCAGAAATCCAACCGTGATGCGTCCGCCTTGCAGCCAATAGCGGAACATCTCCGGCACGGAGACAGTGCAGAGTGCGGTGTCGCACAATTCGCCGTCGCCGATGGAAAGCGGCAGCACGTCGGGTGCGGTTCCGATCGTGCCGGATTCATAGATCAGGGTGATGTCCGGTGCGTGGGTGAGGCGCGCGACATTGCACGCCGCAGATGGCGCGCCGATCCCAACGAAACACACATCGTCGTTCTTCAACGCGCGCGCAGCCGCGATGGTCATCATCTCATTGGGTGTCGCGTCCATCACACGCTCCCTTTCAGACCGGCGATGCGGGTGGTGAAGATTTCCGGCCCGACATCCAGCACGTTGGCTTTCATCCAGGCCTGGAAGCGCGCACGGTCGGCGGAAACCTCGTCCCACGCCAGGTAATCCGCATTGTCCCGCCCGTAATAGCCATGGGTGTAGGAGGGATGCGCGCCGCCGGGAACGACGGCGATCGCGCTCACGGTCCAGCGCGGCAAGATGCAGGCATTGGGATGCATGTCATCGAAATCCGGCACGATCTCCTCGACCGTGACGATCGCGCACCTGGCGGCCAGCACGGCTTCTTTCTGCACGCCGATGATGCCTTCGATCAGCACATCGCCGCGCCGGTTCGCCTTCTGCGCGTGGATGATGGCGACGTCCGGCCGGAGGGACGAAACGGCGGCCAGTTCCTCGCCGGTGAAGGGGCAGATGACACTTCTGATGTTGGGGTTGACGCGCTTTAACTCCGCGCCGCGATAGCCGCGGAAGATCGCGCAGGGCATTCCCGCCGCGCCTGCTTCATAGGCATTGGCCATGGCGGCGTGGCTATGCTCTTCGATCTCCAACCGGTTGGGCCAGCCATTCTCCACCACATCGCGCAACCGTCGCAGCAGGCCGACACCCGGATTGCCGGCATAGGAGAAGATCAGCTTCTTCGCCATGCCCATGCCGATCATCTGGTCGTAGATCACATCCGGCGTCATGCGGATGAGAGTCAAATCCTTGCGCCCTTGCCGGATCGCCTCATGGGCGGCGGCGTGGGGGATCAGATGCGTGAAGCCCTCGAACGCGGCGACATCGCCGTCATGCAGATGCGCGGCGACCGCCGCCTGGAGACTCATGAACTCGGCCATTCCGGAACCTCAGGCTCAGGCAGTCTCCCAAGTGTGACGATTGGCCGGGGCCGCGCAACACTTTTCAGCGGTGATGGCTCAGGCCTTCGCCCTGTCGACCAGCAGCCAACCCGCCGAAATCACGACGCAACTGGCCGCTACAAATACGAACATCGTGGCAAGCGACGCCTGAGATGCGATGAAGCCCAGAATGGGCGGGCTCACGAGATATCCGGCATAGCCGAACGATACGACAAAGGCGATGCTGGAACCGGGCGCGTCGGTGCGTCCAGCAGCGCTGATCAGGATCGGGACGATGTTGGAAAGGCCAAGGCCGACCAGCGCAAAGCCAGTGACGGCAAGCAGATAGTGAGCGCCGGCGACTGCCAAGAGGAATCCGACGATTGCGATGGCGCCGCTGATCACGATGACCCTGCGTTCGCCAAAGCGCGACCGCATCCAGTCGCCGGTCAAGCGGCAGAGGGCCATGGTTGCCGAGAAGGCTGCGAAGGCCCAGCCGGCCCGGTCGATGCTGGCCGCAACTTCGCTGGTCATGAAGAGCGAGCTCCAGTCCCGAACGGCTCCCTCCGCAGAAAAACTGAGCGCAGCGAGAATACCGAGAATGAGAGTCAGGCGGCCGATCGCCAGCCGTCCACCGGATTTTCCGCCGGCCTTGTGCCGGAGCGGGATCAGATTGTGCTGGCATGTGATGAAGAGAATGGAAAGACCGGCGACCATCACGATCGCCTGTGTGAGATCGGAGATGTCCGCCAGCATGGCGCTCGCTGCGCCCGCGCCGGCCAATCCGCCGACGCTCCACATGCCGTGGAACGAGGCCATAACCCGCCAATCCATGTGCATTTCCACGTCGGCGGCATAGGCGTTCATCGCCACGTCCATCAAACCGCCGGCGGCACCGAACAACAGGAGGCCGGCCACAAAGACGGTCCAGGTCGATGAGGTCGACAGCACGATGTAGGCCGCCAGAAAGATCACAAAGCTCAAACGCATGAGCGGGCCGGCGCCGTATTTCGCGATCAGCCGCCCGCTGAACGCCATGGCAAGGACGGCGCCGATCCCCATGCCGAGCAACATCAGGCCGAACGTCCCTTCGTCCACCTGGAGGCGGGCGGTTGCGCGCGGAACCTGGGCAGCCCACCCGCCAAATCCGGCGCCATTGACGAAGAAGGCCATCGCTGTGGGAAACCAGAAGCGATGGGCTGAGCGAAAAACTTGGGGGCTGGGCAACGCCGATCCTGCTACAATGTGGGCGTCATTGGCATGACGCGGCCAATCTCAAGAAGCGGGGGACCAGTGTCAATGCGCGGCGATGAAGACATCCTTGCAATAGCTCGCCGGATATCCGGTGCCATCGTGCCCCTCATTCTTGCTCTCGCTCTCTCCAGCTGCGCGGAGACCAAGAAGGCGCCGGCCAATCCGCCACCGGCGGCGAATGCGATCGACGAGACGCGGTTGCAGGGTTACTTCGAGTCGATGGATCAGGATGGCGATGGCGTTGTTTCGCGTCCCGAGTTCGAGGGCGAACGCGGCGCGGTGTTCCTCGCGATTGACAAGAACAACAGCCTCTTCCTCACCGCCGATGAAATGCACCTATCGCCGGAGGCTTTTGCCAAGCTCGCGGGCGACGACGGCATCGTGGTGCCCGGAGAATTCTCCAATACGGACATCGCATCGTTCGAAAAGGTCGACGCCAACCGGGATCTACAGCTGAGCTATGAAGAGGTGCATGATTTCGTACTGCCGTTCGGTTTGTGAGTTTTCAGGCCGTCAATTCAGTATCGGAAAAAATTGTAGAATCAGTTGGTTATAGGGTGGTGCGAAGGTGGCGTCCAAAGTGCTGTCAACGCTCGCCGCACCCATTGCTTGATACCAATTTTTAACCATATTCTGTGACAATAAGAGCCGACGGATTTGCAGTGTGCTGCCGTCTTGAACGGCGCGAGTCGATCACGATTTCGATCCTGAATTGCTCCGCCACGAGTCGCCCGACGCCGGGCGATATTCTCGCTACATAGATTCGTCTGAAGCATTTGGAGCGCCATGCCGGCTCACAATCAGCGTTTGACAGAAATCACTCCGGTGGTAACCCGTGTGGGTATGTTCACCGATTCGGCAGCCAACCTGGACAAGCCGACCGTTCGCCGGTCGCTTGAGCAGCATCTGTTGCAAGCGACCGGGATCGAGCCGGATGCGGCGGAGCCGCAGCATTGGCTCTATGCCACTGCGGCCTTTGCGCGCACGCTGGTACTGGAGCGCTGGGCGAATGCACGGCGCAACAAAGAGAAGCAGGGGGCCAAGGAAGCCTGCTACTTCTCCATGGAATTCCTGATCGGCCGGCTGTTGATGGATACGTTGCGCAGCCTCGGCATCCACGAGATCTGCAGCGAATCCCTGGCTGAGGTCGGCTGCAGCATCGAAGCGGTCGCCGAGCGGGAGCCGGATGCGGGTCTCGGCAATGGTGGCCTCGGGCGCCTCGCGGCCTGCCTGCTCGACAGCACTGCCGCGGTGGGCGTGCCTGCCTACGGCTACGGCATCCGCTATGAATTCGGCATGTTCGCCCAGCGCATTGAAGAAGGCTGGCAGAACGAGGAGCCGGAGCATTGGCTGCGCTTCGGCGGCCCGTGGGAATTCCCGCGCCCCGATTTGACTTATGCCGTCAGGTTCAATGGGCGTATCGAGCAGAACGAGTGGCTCGACACGACCGATGTGCTGGCGACGGCGTTCGACGTGCCGGTGCCGGGCTATCGCTCCGACACCGTCAACACGCTGCGCCTTTGGTCGGCGCGCGCGCCGCAAGAGCTGGATCTGCGGCGTTTCAATGAAGGCGACCATCTGGGCGCGGTCGGCGAAAAATCGCACTGGGAGAGCCTCACCCGTGTGCTCTATCCCCATGACGGCACGCCGGCAGGGCGCGAGCTGCGGTTCAAGCAGCAATATTTCTTCGTCAGTGCCTCGCTCCAGGACATCCTCGCGCGCATGAAGCGGCAGAAGCGGCCGATCGAGGATCTACCCAGCTTTGTCGCGATCCAGATCAATGACACGCATCCTGCGATTTCGGTTGCCGAATTGATGCGGCTGCTGATGGATGAGAACGGGCTGAGCTGGACCCGGGCCTGGGATCTCACGCGGCGCACCATCTCCTACACTAATCATACCCTGATGCCGGAGGCGCTGGAGACCTGGCCGCTGCACTTCTTCGAGCGCCTGCTGCCGCGCCACCTGCAGATCATCTTTCGCATCAACGAGCTGTTCCTTGCCGAGGTGGCAGAGAAGCATCCGGGCGATGTCGATCTGCTGCGGCGCATCTCCTTCATCGACGAACAGGGCGAGCGGCGAGTTCGCATGGCTCATTTGGCCTTCGTCGGTAGCCACGCGGTCAACGGCGTTTCCAAGATCCATACCGACCTTATGCGCCAGACGGTGTTCGCCGATTTCGACCGGCTCCTGCCCGGATGCATCGTCAACATCACCAACGGCATCGCGCCCCGCCGTTGGTTGGCGCAGGTCAATCCGAGCCTGAGCTGGCTGATCTCATCGCGCATCGGTGATGGCTGGATGCGCGATCTGAAGCAGCTGGAGCAGTTGGCACCGCTGGCCGAGGATGCCGATTTCCGGGCCCGCTTCCGGGCCGCCAAGGAAGTCAACAAGGCGCGCCTCGCCGACCATATCCTCGAGACCACGGGCGTCGGCGTCGATCCGACCTCACTGTTCGACGTGCAGATCAAGCGCATCCATGAATATAAGCGCCAGGTGCTGAAGCTGCTGCACGCGGTCGCGCTCTATAACCGTATCCGGCGCGACCCCGGGGCGCACCATCAGCCGCGCACCATCATCTTCGCCGGCAAGGCGGCGCCGGGCTATGCGATGGCGAAGCTCATCATCAAGGCCATCAATGACGTGGCGCGAATGGTGAATAATGACCCGCTGGTCGGTAATCGGCTGAAGGTGCTGTTCCTGCCGAATTACGGCGTCAGCTTGGCGGAGCGCATCATCCCGGCCGCCGATCTGTCGGAGCAGATCTCGACCGCCGGCACCGAAGCATCCGGTACCGGCAACATGAAGATGGCACTGAACGGCGCGCTCACCATCGGCACGCTGGATGGTGCCAACATCGAGATCAGGGAGGCGGTCGGCGCGGACAACTTCTTCGCCTTCGGCTTGACGACAGCGGAGGCCGGAAAGCTCAAGCAGAGCGGCTACGACCCGATGGACTATGTCAATCAGGATGCCGAGCTGCAGGAGATTCTGAGCCAGCTGGCACATGGCTTCTTCTCGCCGGATCGGCGCGACCTGTTCCACCCGATCGTGCAAGGCCTGACCAAGCCCGGCGAGCAATATTGCGTGCTGGCTGATCTCCGCTCGTACCTGGATTCGCAGAGCGTGGTGGATGCCCTCTATCCCACCCAGGAGGAATGGACGCGGCGCGCGATCCTCAATGTTGCGCGCATGGGCATCTTCTCCAGCGATCGCGCGGTCCTCGATTACGCACGCGAAATCTGGGGCGCCAAGACGGTCGCCTAGGCTGGGCCCAGCAGAACGGCGGCCGGCAGATCAGCGAGAACCTCACCAAGACCGAGGCCGCTGGCGCTGGATACTGTTTCACCGGTCAGCACATTCGTCAGGCGCTCCGGCGCCTCGCGCAAATCCAGCCGTGCATCCTTCCAAAGCGCACCGGAATAGGTCGCCTCTCCGATCAGCCGCGCGAACAGGCGGCCGGCAATCACAACGCAGCTCGCGGCCCCATCGCGCCGCACGAATCCCACGAAATGCTGCGAGAGCGGCCCTTCGATGATGATCGGCTCGTAACTGCCTTGGCGGAACAAATCGGGATGCTGCCGTCGGCAGCAAAGCAACCTGGAGATGACGGCAAGCTTGATGCGGCCATCCTGCCAGGTCTCCAGCCAATCGCTCTGATCGGCTCGGGAAATCTCGCGCAGCACGTGCTCCCGCAACTCGAAATCCACCGGACGGCGATTGTCGGGATCGACCATGCTGAGATCCCAGAGCTCGCATCCCTGATAGACGTCCGGAACGCCGGGCGCGGTCAGGGCGAGGACAGTCTGGCTGAGACTGTTGAGGATTCCGATGCGCGCGATGCGATGCTGGAAGCCGATGAAATCGTCCAGGAACGGATTGGGCCGATCGATGTCCAGCAGGCGCTCGACGAAGCGCAGGCAGGCTGACTCGTACTCCTCATTGGGATTGCTCCAGCTCGTGCGTCGCTTGGCCTCGCGGATGGATTTCAAGACCGTGTCCTGCAGGCGCTGCCGGAAGCTCGCGATTGCCGCTTCATCCGGCACGGTGCCGGTGAGCTCCGCAGGCCATGCGCCGAGCAAGGTCTGGTAGATCGCATATTCATCATTGGGTGAAGGCGCCGGGGCGCCGGCGACCCGGCGGCGCTTGTAGCGGTTGAGGCTGGCCCAGCGGCGCACGCGCTGGTTCCAGTCCGGCGCAAGTTCCGACAGAACGTTGAGCCGCGCGCGCAGATCGGCACCACGCTTGGTATCGTGGGTCGCGGCTGGCGAGAGCGCACTGGGGCAGATTTTCGCCCGCTCCTGCATCAGATGATGGAAGGCGGAGACGGTAACCCCGAATTGCCGGGGATCTCCGCCCACCTCGTTCAAGGATAGCAGCCGGTTGTAGCGGTAGAAGCAGGTGTCTTCCAACGCCTTCGCCATGACCGGCCCGGTATATTGCTGGAACCGCATGGCGAAGCGCAGGATCTCCTCGCGATCGAAAGCGGGGCTCCAGTCTGCAAGATCGGTCGTCAGCGCCGCGCGGATGAAATCCAGGATCTCAGGATCGGGGCCGGCATAGTTCTTGCGCGCTTGGCCGATTGCCCAGTCGATATCGCGCCGGTCGTCGGCCATGATGCCGCGGTCGGAGACATAGGTGCGATAGACCGGAAAGCCGGCGACAACTTCGCGCAGCGCGGCGCGCAGCCGCTCCTCAGTATAATCGCGCGTGCTCCAGTGGCGCTCCGAGACCGCGTCCAGCCCGGCGGCCAACCGATTGAGTTCGCTCGCCAGCATGGTGTCGATGACGTGCAGCTTGCAGGCATAAAGAATCTCGTCGAAATCCGCGGACCGGTCGAGGAACCGGCGATAGGTGCGATCGAGCGCCTGTTCACCGGCGGGATCGACGAACAGCCCGTTCAGCAGGTTGATGAAATCGTAGCCGGTGGTTCCGGCGATCGGCCAATCCGAGCGCAGCCGCTCGTGGCGCGCCAGGATCTTCTCCGCCAGGATAGTGAAATGGCTGGTCCGTTCCGCGGCGAAATCGCGCAATTGCGACAGGTATCCGGCCGGATCCAGCAATCCGTCGACATGGTCCAGACGCAGGCCATGCAGCTTGCCCTCGGTGATGAGCCGGCCGATGAGCCGGTGGGTCCGCGCGAACACCTCCGGATTCTCCATCCGGATACCTGCCAGCGCATTGATGTCGAAAAAGCGGCGATAATTGATCTCGTCCGCCGCCACACGCCAGAAGGCGAGGCGATAGGCCTGCTGCTCCAGCAGGTCATGCAGGTGCTGGAAGCTGGCTGGATTCCCAGGCTCGCCGTTGAACCGTGCCGTGGCTTCATTCAGCTGATCGAGGTGACGCTGATGGGCCCGCACATAGCTGGCGAGATCCTGTTTCAGCTTCTCGCCCACGCTGCGCATCGCCGCCTCGTTCACCTCCGGGACGGTCAATGCGAGGCGCCTCAGATCACCGTCGACCTCGCCGAGAATGAGGTGATAGCAGCGCGGATGGATCGGGAAGCGATGCTGGAAATACCAGACGCTGAAGCTGCCGCTTTCTGGCTCGAAGCGCAGCTTGAGCTCGCCGCGCTCCAGCACGTGGCCATACTGGTCGCCAAGCATGGGGACCAGCACCTTGCCCTGGAGATTGGCCTGGCGCGGCTGCCAGTTGATATCGAAGAATCCGGCGAAGGGCGAAACCGGCCCCCATTCGAGGACATCGAGCCAGAATTCATTGTCGGCATAGCCGATGCCCATGTGGTTCGGGATGAAATCGAGGATCTGGCCCATGCCCACTTCGCGCAGCGCGTCGCAGAAGCATTCGAATTCCGCCCAGGTGCCGATCTCGGGATTCAACGCATTGTGGTCGGTGATGTCATAGCCATGCGCGCTCCCCGGCCGGGCCTTCAAGTAGGAGGAGGCATAGACGTGGCTGATCCCCAACTCCTTGAGATAGGGGATAAGCCGGGTCGCATTGGCAAAGGTGAAGTTCTTATTGAACTGCAGGCGATAGGTCGCAGTCGGGACGTCCGGGATAGTGCCCGTGCTTGCCGCCGCGTGCGGCGACCGGCGGCCCTCGGCGTTGATTGCGTCTACTACCCGCGCGACTGTTTCATTGGCGAAAAATTCCGCAGCACTGAGCGGAAGCTTGCGCCGCCAGTTGGGATATTCGACCGTGGTGCCGGGCACATTCTGTGGCTCGGTGATGCCTAGCAGGTCCTCTGGTTGCACCATCAACAGGCAAGAAGATGTACGCGCCAGGAAGCGGTACACGGAATCGACCGGTGCGTCGCCATCGAGCTCCGCCGGCAGATTCTCGTCAGCCAAGGCGGCGACCAGATTCTCCTTGTCCGCGGCCCGGCGGTTGCGCTCGGCCTCGGCGACCTCTTCCGAGGGATAGAGATCGAGCCGTGATCGCAGATCGAGGTCGGTGCCACGCCAATAAGCGGGCAGGGTGGAAAGGTCGTGGGTTGAGGCCGCCGCGAGCGCCTGTCGAGGCCAATCTTTCGGCTTGCGGAAGCTGCCGTCCGTTTCATGCTCGAAATAGAGCAGGCGGTAGGAGAGGATGCCGGCGCTGAGCAGCGCTTCGCGCAAACCGTCGGGCACAGTGCCAAGGTCTTCGCCGATCACCAGGCACCGATGCGCCTCGCTCTCGAGGTTCACGATCGCCAGCAGATCGTCCAGCGGATAACGGACATAGGCCCCATCGGCGGCGCCAGCTGCCTCGGGCACCCAGAACAGGCGCATGAAGCCGAGGATGTGGTCGATCCGGACCGCGCCCGCCGCCCGCATGTTCGCCTGCAGGCATTCGCGGATCGACGCATAGGCCGTTTCGCGCATGCGCGATGCATTGGGCGGCGGTGCGCCCCAGCTCTGGCCCTTGAGATTCCAGTTGTCCGGCGGCGCCCCGATGCTCCAGCCGCCGACCAGATAATCCTGCGACCACCAGGCCTCGGCGGAATCGCGGTCGGCGCCGACCGCGATGTCGAGATAGATCCCGATCGGCATGTCGGCCTTGCGCGCCTGCGCCTGGCAGCCCGCGAGTTGGCGATGCGCATGCCACTGGAGATATTCGTGGAAGGTCACCTCGTCCGCGTTGCGCGCCGCGAAATCGCCAACGGCGGCACTATTGGGATCGCGGAACGCCGGTGGCCAGGTGTGCCATGAGGCACCGGCCTCCTTCGTCCTGGCGAAATGCGTGCGCAGTACCTCGAACGTCGCGAACTTGCGCAGACGCTCTCCGCCACATTGCTGAAAACGGCGGAAGTCGGCAGCGTAGGCATCGTCCTGCGCAAGATGCCGTTCGCGAAAATGCGCGAACAGCAGCGCGAACATGCGCATCTTGCAGGCAGCAACGCCGGCATATTCCGCCAGAGTGGCGGAACGCAGCTGATCCAGCTCGGACTTGAAGGCCGGGTCGGCGCACAGCGAACGGGCGCCTTCGCAGGCCGCGAATTCCGGCATCGCTTCGGCATCGATATGGAGAACATTGAGGAAGCAGCGGCTATTGGGGGAATAGGGACTGCATCGATCCGGCTGGTCCGGGAAAAGGGCATGCAGTGGCGTGAGGCCGATCGCCGCCACGCCCTGCGGCGCGGCATGCCGGATGAGATCGGCAAGGTCGGTAAAATCGCCCATGCCCCAATTGCGCGGTGAGCGTAAAGCGAACAGCTGTGTCGCAAGGCCCCACAGCCGGGCACCGTCTCGCAGCACGGGTGGCACGAACGCCTGCGCCGGCGCCGCGATCAGCGTGCAGGCGGCGACCTCGGCCCCGCCGTCATAGAGCGTCAGCCGATGGTAGCCTGTTGCGATTGGCTCATCGATCAGGATGCGCTCGGACGAGCGGTCGATCTCACCGCGGATCGATTGATCCCCATCCCGCTCCAGCACCCAGCGCAACGCCCGCCCATTGTTGCGGACCGGGATAGCGGCGCGCCCGCTACCCTGCCGATGCACCACCACTGGCGGAATGAGGCTGTCTGCCCGAATGGTCTTCAGGCAATCGATGAGCGCCCGCAGGGTTTGCTGTGGCACCTCCCGGATCGCCCCGGCATGGTCGCGGTAGCGGGGCAGAATGCCGAGCTCTTCGCACATCCGGTCGAGCGAGATCGTGTCGCTCACGCTGGTGCCCTTGCTTCCGCCAGATACCATGCAACAAACCAGCCTGGCCTGGGCCTATCCTCGGCCAGGTACGGGTGGGTGCTGTGGATGAGCGCTCCCCCTGGTGCGCTTGCTGGCGGCTCCGCGGAATCGCTCCCCAAGTTGGCAAGCAGCGTGAGGCGGGCGCCTCCCCCCAATTGCCAGGACACGCGCAGCAATCCCTCGGGTGTCAGGGCATACCCCGCGTCCTTGACGTGCCCACCGCCCATGCGCGGTACTATGACGCGCTGCCGCAGCGCGAGCAACTCGCGGCAGAACCGGAGATGATCGATATTCGAATCGCGGTCGGCCTCCGACCAATCCAGCTTCGACCGCTGGAACGTCGCCACGTCGTTCGGATCGGGAATGCGGCCACGGACCGACGGCTCGATGAAGGCGGGAAACTTGGCGAATTCGCGCCGCCGTCCTTCGCGCACCGCCTCGGCCAGCTCGCCTTCGAAGTCGCAGAAGAACTGGAACGGCTTGGAGGACGCCCATTCCTCGCCCATGAACAGCAGCGGCACCTGCGGCGCCAGCAGCAGGATGCTGGCGGCCGCCTTGAGCAGTTCCGGCCGGACCAGCTGGGCCAGGCGCTCGCCGAACGCCCGGTTGCCGACCTGATCATGGTTCTGGAGAAACGCGACAAAGGCGGAGACGGGTAGATCCGTGGTCGGTTCGCCGCGTGGCGCTCCATCACGATGCACCGAAGTCTCGCCCTGATAGACGAAACCCTCCGCCAAAGCACGGCCCAGCATTTTTAGCGGGTCCCGTTGATAATCGACATAGTAGCCTTCCTGCTCGTGGGTCAGCACGACGTGGCTGGCATGATGGAAATCGTCATTCCATTGCGCGTCATAGCGAAGGCCCGTCGAGCGATCCAGGAATCGCGCCTGGTTCGCATCGTTCTCCAGCACCAGGTGGATATGGCGGCCGGCATCGCAGCCTGCGCGTACGCGCCGCGCCAGCTCCGTCAGGATGTGCGTCGGGCTGTCATCGACAATGGCGTGAACGGCGTCCAGGCGCAGCCCATCGATCCGGAACTCGTTCAGCCAATAGAGGGCGTTGTGAACGAAAAAGTCGCGTACGATAGGTTGCGAGAAATCGATCGCGGCGCCCCAGGGCGTGTGGTGGCGGTCGGTGAAGAACTGGGGCGCATAGCGGGCCAGGTAGTTGCCGTCCGGCCCGAAGTGATTATAGACCACGTCGAGGAACATCATGAGGCCGCGCTCGTGCGCGGTATCGATCAGCGCCTTCAACTGGTCCGGCGCGCCATAGGTACGGTCCGGCGCGAAGGGCAGGACGCCGTCATAACCCCAGTTCCGCTTGCCGGAAAAGTCGGCGAGGGGCATCAGCTCGATGGCCGTGACGCCAACTTGCTGCAGCCGATCCAGCTTGCGCTCGACGCCGTCGAAGTCGCCGCGGTCGCTGAAGGCACCGACATGCAGCTCATAGAGAATGACTTCGTGCCAGGGGCGGCCGCTCCATCGCGGAGCACGCCATTGGTAGGAGCGCGGATCGACCACCACGCTCGGGCCATGCACATCCTCCACCTGCTGGCGTGAGGCGGGATCTGGAACGCGCATGCCATCGGACAGAAGATAGGCGTAGTGGCTGCCGGCCGGAGCCGCATCGGTGGTGAGCTCGAACCAGCCGTCACCAACGGGCGTCAGAGGCAAAACAGACGCATGGCCCTCAAGCGCCAGCGAGACTTTGGCTTGCCCTGGTGCCCAGAGCCGGAACCGCACGCTGCCGTCCGCCTGCAAAGCCGCCCCGAACGGCATGTCATGTGCGAACCCGGTCATGAGCCGGCAATCTCCGCCGCCGGGGCCGACAGGATGACGAGCGAGCGGCCATTGACCGGCAGGATGGATTCCATGGAAAGCGTCTCTTCGCCATCGTCTGGACTGGACGTATCCAGAAGCCGCGTCCATTGCGCCTGGATCGGCAGGGTCGGCAGCGTGAACTCGACGATCTCATGATGGGCGTTGAGGATGATCAGAAGCAGATCGTCCACGACAGGCGCGCCATCCTCGCCCATGGTCGGGCCGGCGCGCCCGTTCAACAGCACGCCGATGCAGCGTGCCATTGGATCCATCCACTGCTCCGGTGTCTTCTCGGTGCCTTGCGGCGTGAACCAGGTGATATCCTTGATCCCGCGCTCGCAGGTTGCAGCGCCGTGCAGAAAGCGCATGCGCCGGAGCACAGGATGCGCCCGCCGCAAGGCGATCAGGCGTTGTGTGACGGCGAGCAGAGTCTCGTCCTGTAACATCCAATCGAGCCAGGTCGTCTCATTGTCCTGGCAATAGGCATTGTTGTTGCCGCCTTGCGAGTGGCCGACCTCATCGCCCGCCAGCAGCATCGGCGTTCCCTGCGACAGCAGCAATGTGGCGAGGAAGTTGCGCTTCTGCTGCGCGCGCTGCGCAATGATGGCGGGATCGTCGGTCGGGCCTTCGACGCCGAAATTGAAGCTCAGATTCTCCGGATGGCCGTCCTGATTGCCTTCCTGATTGGCCTCGTTGTGCTTCTCGTTATAGGAGACGAGGTCGGTCAGCGTGAATCCGTCATGCGCGGTGACGAAGTTGACGCTGGCCCATGGCCGCCGGCCGCGATGATCGAATAGGTCGGCGGACGCGCTGAGGCGCGCAGCCAGTTCCGGCAACATGTGCTCATCGCCGCGCCAATAGCGCCGCACCGCGTCGCGATAGCGATCGTTCCATTCCGCCCAGCCCGGCGGGAAACGGCCAAGCTGATACCCGCCGGGCCCGATGTCCCAGGGCTCCGCGATCACCTTCACCTTCTGGAGGGCCGGCGCATGACGGACCGCATCGAAGAATCCGCCGTTGGGATCGAATCCGTGATCTTCGCGTCCCACCGTGGCGGCAAGGTCGAAGCGGAAGCCATCGACATGCATCTGTTCGACCCAATAGGTGAGGGAATCCAGCACCATCTGCAGGACGCGCGGGTGCGTCAGGTTGAGCGTGTTGCCGGTACCGGTATCGTTGATGTAGTGCCGCCGGTTGTCCGGCACGAGCCGGTAATAGGACGCATTGTCGATGCCACGGAAGCTGAGCGTGGGGCCGAGGTGATTGCCTTCCGCCGTGTGGTTGTAGACCACATCGAGGATGACCTCGATGCCGGCATCGTGCAGCTGCCGCACCATGGTCCTGAACTCGGCGGAGAGGCCGGTCGAGAGCAGCTGCGGGTCGGGTGCGAAGAATCCGATGGTGTTGTAGCCCCAATAGTTCTTCAGATCGTGCTGCAGCAGATGCGGCTCGTCGAAGCGCGCCTGGACCGGCAACAGCTCCACCGCGGTGATGCCGAGCGCGCGCAGATAGTCGATGGCCGGCTGGCTGCCGAGCCCGGCACAGGTGCCGCGCAGCGGCTGCGGCAGATCGGGATGCAGCATGGTGAAGCCGCGCACGTTCATTTCATAGATGACGCTGTCGGACCAGGGCGTGTGCGGCAGCCGGTCATCACCCCACTGGAAGGTTCCATCGACCACCCGGCACTTCGGCATGGCGCGCGCGCTGTCGCGCCGGTCGAATGACAGATCCTCGCGCGCGGACCCAACGCGGAATCCGAAGATCGCCTCGGTCTGCAGGAACCGGCCATAGAAAGCGCGCGCATAGGGATCGAGCAGCAACTTGTGCGGATTGAAGCGGTGGCCGGCCTTCGGCTCGTACGGGCCGTGGACGCGGAAGCCGTAGAGCGTGCCGGGCCGCGCGTCGGGCAGATAGCCGTGCCACACCTCGTCGGTATATTCCGGGAGCGTGACGCGATCGATCTCGCGCACTCCGGCAGCGTCGAACAGGCACAGCTCAACTCGTTCGGCGTTCGCCGAGAACAGTGCAAAGTTGACGCCCTTGCCGTCCCAGGTCGCGCCGAGGGGATAGGGCTGGCCGGGCCAGACGCGTGAGCGCGTCGCGCGGGGCACGGCCTGCCGAGCCGCGACGCTGGTGGAGAGGCGCGCCTTGGGCGCGAAGGCACCAAGCTCCGATCGGCGCATCAGGCGTTCTTCCGCTCGAGGATCAGTGTGCCGAGCGGGGGCAGCGTCAGGTCGATCGAGTAGGGCCGGCCATGCCAGGATGCCGGCTCGGCGGGAACGCCGCTGCCATTGCCGACGTTGCTGCCGCCATAGAAGATCGAATCGGTGTTGATGCGCTCGGCATAAAAGCCGGGTGCCGGCACGCCGATGCGATAATGCTCCTGCGGTACCGGCGTGAAGTTGCACACGATCACGGCGAAGGTGTCCGGATCGCGGCCGCGGCGCAGATAGGCGATCACGCCGCGCTCATGGTCGGAGGCATCGATCCATTCGAAACCCTGCTGTTCGCAATCCAGCTCGTGCAGGGCGGGGAGGTTGCGGTAGATCGCATTGAGGTCGTGCACCAGCGTCTGCGCGCCATGATGATCGGAATCCGACAAGAGGTGCCAGTCCAGCCCCGCGTCATGGTTCCACTCTCGCTCCTGCGCGAACTCGCAACCCATGAACAGCAGCTTCTTGCCCGGATGGGTGAACATGAAGCCCAGATAGGCGCGCAGGTTCGCGAAGCGTTGCCAGCGGTCCCCCGGCATGCGGCCTATCAGGGAGCCTTTGCCGTGGACCACTTCATCATGACTGATCGGCAGGACGAAGTTCTCGCTGAAGGCGTAAAGCAGGCCGAAGGTGAGATCATTGTGATGCCAGCGACGATGGATCGCCTCCTTGCCGATGTAGCGCAAGGTGTCGTGCATCCAGCCCATGTTCCATTTGTAGCCGAAGCCCAGTCCGCCGACATAGGTCGGCCGCGATACGGCCGGCCAGGCCGTCGATTCCTCAGCGACGGTGATGGCGCCGGGATTGTGGGCGTAGGTGAGCTCGTTCAGCCGCCGCAGGAATGTGGTCGCTTCGAGGTTCTCGTTCCCGCCGAAGCGGTTCGGAATCCACTGGTCCGGCTTGCGGCTGTAGTCGAGATAGAGCATGGAGGCGACCGCATCCACGCGCAGCCCGTCGATGTGGTAGCGATCGAGCCAGAACAGTGCATTGGCGAGCAGATAGTTCGCGACCTCGTGCCGTCCGTAATTGTAGATCAGCGTGTTCCAATCCTGATGCATGCCGAGGCGCGGGTCGGAATGCTCATAGAGATGCGTGCCGTCGAAATAGACCAGGCCATGCGCGTCCGTCGGAAAATGCCCTGGCACCCAATCGAGCAGCACGCCGATCCCTTCCCGGTGGCACCGGTCGATGAAGCGCGCAAATTGCGCCGGCGTGCCGTGCCGGCTCGTCGGCGCATAGAGCGCGATCGGCTGGTAGCCCCAGGAGCCATCGAACGGAAATTCGCTGACCGGCAGCAGCTCCAGATGGGTGAAGCCCATCTGCTTCACATAGGACACCAGGCGATCGGCCAGCTCGTCATAGGTGAGATAGCGGTTGCCCTCCTCGGCCACGCGCGCCCAGGAGCCAAGATGGCATTCATAGATCGAGATCGGCGCGGAGCGGCTGCTGGAGGATTCCCGGCCGCTCATCCAGGACGCGTCCTCCCATTGATGCTTCTTCGCGCCGTGGACGATCGAGGCGGTGCGCGGCGGGCGCTCCGACTGGAAGGAGACGGGGTCCGCCTTCAGCGGCAGCAGCCGCCCTTCTGCACTCTTGATTTCGTACTTATAGATCTCACCGCCTGCGAGATGCGGCAGGAACAACTCCCATATGCCGGCTTCCAGGCGCTTGCGCATCGGATGGCGGCGGCCGTCCCAATCGTTGAAATCGCCGACGACACTGACGCGCCGTGCATTGGGCGCCCAGACCGCAAAGCTGACGCCCTGGACGCCGTCAACCTCGGTGGGTTGCGCCCCGAGCCTCTCATAGAGCCGGAGATGCGTTCCCTCCGCCAGCAGGTGCATATCGACGTCGCCGAGCACCGGCGGAAACCGGTAGGGGTCCTCAAGCTCGATCGATCGTGCCGGCAAGCCGAAGCGGAGGCGATAATCGATTCGTCCCGGCACCGCGCCGGCAAAGAAGCCCGGCTCATAGGCCTGCTGGAGCTCCGCAATGTCTTTGCCATCGCGATCGATTGCCCAGGCGCGATTTGCGCCCGGATGGTAGCAGCGCACCACGAACCGGTCTGGTCCTTCGGCATGAATCCCGAGGATTGAGAAGGGATCGCCGCAATCGCCGCTGGCGAGCGCGCTCGCCTTGCGATGCGGATCATCCTGGCGGCCACGGCCAGCCGTCGCATGCTGGCCTTTGCTACGCTGTGGCATGGGTGTTCTCCGTTTGCGCCTTCAGCGCATCGAGGACAGTCTGGAGCCCGGTGATCGGGATGCGCAGCCAGGTCGGTCGGTTGGTGGCTTCGTAGCAGATTTCATACAGCGCCTTTTCCAGCGTGAAGAGATTGAGCAACCGTTCTGCTTCGGCGCGGTCGCTCGGACAGCTGGGGCAGTCGCCGATCGTTTCGAAATAGCTCCGAAGGAATGTCTCTTGCGCGCATTTGCGCCAGGCTGCCGCAAAGGGCAGCAGCTTCCCGATCGAATCCGCTTCGTGCTCTGCAATCGCGAACAACGCCGCCCATTCGGCATATTCAAAGGACCGCAGCATTCCCGCCACGTCCTTGAACGGCGAAGACTTGGCCCGCCGTTCCTCCAGCGAGCGCGTCGGTTCGCCTTCGAAATCGATGATGTAGAAGTCGTTCTGCGCCACCAGCACCTGGCCGAGGTGATAGTCTCCATGAATGCGGGTCTTGCTGGCGGTGACTTTTCCCTTGCTCAGATGATCGATAGCGGCGAAACACTCGTCTCTGCGTTCGGTCAGGCCGTCAATTGCCATGTGCAGAGCCTCGGGGGCGCTGGTGCGCGCCTTGCCGAGCAGGCCGAAGGCATTTTGGGCCAGCTTCTTCGCGCTGCCCGCCCAGGCGGCGATGTCGGCGGCTTCGATCGGCTCGGGCTTGAAGCTCGGATTGTTCGGGTCGCTGGCAAAAGCGCGATGCAGTTCGGCTGTCCGGCGGCCGAGTGTCGCGACCTGGCCGAGATAGGTGGCGTGCTTCTCCTCCGGCGTGACGGCCTCCGCCGTCTCGACCAGGCGCACCTCGTCGAACAACCGGTCCAGATACTCCGTGGTAAAGACCCAGCCGTCGCCCTGATTACGGACGAAGCCGGTCAAGACGGCGAGCGCATGGTTCGTGCCGTCTTTCGCAATCTGCTCGGCTGTCCCGAGCAGGGGCGGTGTGTTCTGGAAATGCGCAACCTCGGTCAGGAATCGCGCGATCTCCAGCTCTGGGTGCTCGCCTTGCGACAGACGGCGATAGATCTTCAGGACGGCCTGGTCGCCGATGATCACGGAACTGTTGGTCTGTTCGACCCCCATGCGGCGGATGTCGGGCATCGCACCCAGCTCGACCGGCGCCAGGGCTTCCGTCGCTGCAAAGCGCGTGGTGCCGTCGGCGCTGGACAGCTCTGTGCCGTGGCGCATGGCGTCGATGATCGCCAGCACGAAATGATCCGACGTGAAGGCATCATAGACCGCGCCGACTTTCGAGGCGCGGCGGGTCTTCGCCAGAGTGAAAGGTGTGAGGGGCCAGTTGAGCGTGCCGGCCGCCTCGTCCCAGGAGACGTCGAGCGGCATGAAATAGTGCTGCTCATCTTTGCGGCCCTGCAGATCCAGCGTCGTCATGAGCAGTAGATAATCGCCGCGCTGCCGCCGCGGCAGGTTGCCGAGCACGGCCATGTGCGCCCCTTCGATCCGGGCATCCTTGGCGGCGAACCAGCGCTGCTTGGATATGAAATTCGGCAGGACCGAACTGGTCAGTTCCTGCGCCTCGCGGCCGGTGGTCAGGCTGTTCCAGCTGTCGCGCATCACCAACGTGGTGAATTCCGGCATCGGTTCGGGGAGAATGTCGTGCCAGCGCGGCGCGTCGGCCCGTTCCGGCAGCACGAACCAATAAAAGCCGTAGCCGGGCAGGGTCAACAGATAGGGCAGATCACCGATCGGCGGGAAGGGAGACCGGCCCAGCAATTCCACCGGCACCCGCCCTTTGAAGCGCGATAGATCGAGCTCTACGGCTTGTGCGGCACGCGAAAGATTCGCGATGCAGAGCAGGGCATCCTCCTCGTGCTCGCGGAGATAGGCGAGGACCTTGCGGTTCCCGGGATAAAGGAACTTGAGGGTACCTTGCCCGAACGCGCTGTGCTGCTTGCATACAGCGATCAGGCGTTTCATCCAGTTGAGCAGGCTGGAGGAGGAGCGTGCCTGCGCCTCGACGTTGACTGTGCTGTAGCCATAGATCGGATCCATGATCGGCGGCAGAAAGAGCCGTTGCGGATCGCAGCTCGAGAAGCCGCCATTGCGGTCCGACGACCATTGCATCGGCGTACGCACGCCATCGCGGTCGCCGAGATAGACGTTGTCGCCCATGCCGATCTCGTCGCCGTAATAGATCACTGGCGTGCCTGGCATGGAGAGCAGCAGGCTGTTGAGCAGCTCGATCTTGTGGCGATCATTGCCGAGCAGCGGGGCGAGGCGCCGCCGGATGCCGAGATTGATCCGCATGCGCGGGTCGGTCGCATAGAAGCTCCAGAGATAGTCGCGCTCGCGGTCCGTGACCATTTCCAGGGTGAGCTCATCGTGATTGCGCAGGAAGATGGCCCACTGGCAGTTGCCGGGAATCTCCGGCGTCTGGCGCATGATGTCGGTGATCGGATGGCGATCTTCCTGCGCGATCGCCATGTAGATGCGTGGCATCAGCGGGAAGTGGAAGCACATGTGACATTCATCGCCGCCGCCGAAATAGGCGGAGACATCCTCCGGCCACTGGTTGGCCTCGGCAAGTAGCATGCGGTCCGGATATTTGGCGTCAATCTCGGCGCGGATCTTCTTGATCACCTCATGGGTCTCAGCCAGGTTCTCGCAACTGGTCCCCTCGCGCTCGATGAGATAAGGGATGGCATCCAGCCGCAGCCCGTCGACGCCGGTGTCGAGCCAGAACCGCATGACGCGGATGATCTCTTCCAGCAGGCGTGGATTGTCGAAATTGAGGTCGGGCTGGTGCGAGTAGAAGCGATGCCAGTAATAGGCCTCCGCCACGGGGTCCCAGGTCCAGTTGGACTTCTCGGTGTCAGTGAAGATGATGCGGGCATCCTTGTATTTCTGGTCGGTGTCGCTCCACACATAGAAGTCGCGGGCCGATGAGCCGGGCCTCGCCTTGCGGGCGCGCTGGAACCAGCGGTGCTGGTCTGACGTGTGGTTGATCACCAGCTCCGTGATGACGCGGATGCCGCGGTCATGACAGCCGCGCACCAGCCGCCGGAAATCCCGCATCGTACCGTAGGACGGGTGGATGCCGCGGTACTTCGCGATGTCATAGCCGTCATCCTTGAGCGGCGAGGGATAGAAGGGCAGCAGCCACAAAGCCGTGATGCCGAGGTCCTGGAGATAGTCCAACTTGCGCCGCATGCCCTCGAAATCGCCGACGCCGTCATTGTTGGAATCGTGGAACGCCTTCACGTGCGCTTCATAGACCAGGGCGTTCTTGAACCACAAAGGGTTGCTGCGGGTCGATACTTCCAGCTGGCGATCGACCTGAACGCTGGGCTGCAGCGGAAGGTTCATAAGTGCGCCTCCATCTGTGTCAGCCGCCAGATCGCGCAGGGATTTGCCTGGGGGTCGAGGTGCATGTGCTGGATCTTGCCGTGCCAGCGAATCTTGGTGCCGCTTAGCAATTCCTCGGCATCGATCGCAGCGTGGTCGGGCAGCCCGAACTCCCACAGTGGCACTTCGAAGTCGCAGGCCTGCGGATGATGCGGGTCGAGATTGACCGCGATCAGGATCGCATTGTCCTTCGCCTGGCTCATCTTGCCATAGAGCAGGATCTGGTCGTTGAAGGCATTGTAGAAGCGCAGGTTGGTCAGCTGATGCAGCGCCGGATTGTCGCGCCGGATGCGATTGAGCCGCGTGATGTGCTGGCGGATATTCCCGGGCCGGTCCCAGTCCCAGGCCCTGATCTCGTATTTCTCGGAGTTGAGATATTCCTCCTTGCCCGGAATGGCGGCGGCCTCGCACAGCTCGAACCCGCTATAGATCCCGTAGAGGCTGGACAGGGTTGCAGCCAGGGTCGCCCGCCCGATGAAAGCGGCGCGGCCGCCGGTCTGCAGGTGATACGGATTGATATCCGGTGTGTTGGTGAAGAAGTTCGGCCGGTAATATTCTCTCGGCTCTTCCTGCGTGAGCTCGGTCAGGTATTCCGTTAGCTCGCGCTTGGTCGTGCGCCAGGTGAAATAAGTATAGCTTTGGGTGAAGCCGAGCTTGGCAAGGCGCTTCATCATCTTGGGCCGCGTGAAGGCTTCGGCCAGGAATACTGCGTCTGGATGCTGGCGCCGCACCTCGTCGATCATCCATTCCCAGAAAGGCAGGGGCTTGGTGTGCGGGTTGTCGACCCTGAAGATCTTCACGCCCTGCTTGATCCAGAACAGCACGACATCCCGCAGCGCATGCCAGACAGCGGGATAGGCATCGCGGTAGAAATGCAGATTGACGATATCCTCGTATTTCTTCGGCGGGTTTTCGGCGAACTTGATGGTGCCATCCGGCCGCCAGTCGAACCATTCCGGGTGCTCCTTGATCCAGGGATGATCCGGTGAGCACTGGATCGCGAAATCGACGGCGATCTCGAGCCCGTGCCGGTGGGCCGCTTGTACCAGTCGCCTGAAGTCCTCGAACGTGCCGAGCTCGGGATGGATCGCTGTATGCCCGCCCTCGTGTGATCCGATCGCGTAGGGGCTGCCCGGATCATTCGGGCCGGCCAAGAGGCTGTTATTGCGCCCCTTGCGGTTGGTATTCCCGATCGGATGGATCGGCGGGAAATAGAGCACGTCGAATCCCATGTCCCGGACATAGGGCAGGCGGGTGATCACGTCATCGAAAGTCCCGCCGCGATCCGTGCGGCCGCTCTGCGAGCGCGGCGTCACCTCGTACCAGGCGGAATAAAGCGCGGCCTGCCGGTCGACAATGAGGCGAAGCTCGCGCGCATAGCGCGAGACGTTGGTGCGTTCCGCGCAGCGCACGACCGCAATGTGCAGTTCCTCCGCCAGCAGCAGATCGGCCAGCTCCTCCTGCTTATCGCGCAGGGTGCCGGCATGGGTCAGAAGCGCTTCCAGGGTCTCGCGATAGCGGCCATGGGCTCGGGCGGTGGCCTTCTGCACCAGCAGGCGCCCTTCCTCCAGCTCCAGCCGCAGGTCCTGACCGGCGGCGCGCTTCTTGGTAACATCGGACCGCCAACTGCCGAACAGGTCGCGCCAGGCTTCGATCGTGTAGATATAGTCGGCGTTCTGCATCAGTGGAAAGCGGCCGACCCACCGGTCATTGTCGAAGAACTCCATCGGCGCTTCCGACCACTCCGCCTCGGTTGCGATGCGATACTTGACGCGCGCCTGCAGCTTGTCATGACCGTCGCCGAAAATGTCCGCCCCGACCTCGAGCACGTCGCCGACGATCCGTTTCGCCGGGAATCGCCCGCCATCCAGCTCCGGCTCGACGCGCTCGATCGCGATGCGCTGGACGGCCAGTTGATCCAGCGCGTTGTGCGGACCTGGTGCGACGATCGGCCCTGCGCCACGGACCGGCCGATCGACGCGGTCGCCGCGGAACACGCGCCCGCTGAGCGGCTCCAGCATGATCGTGCCGCCCGGATCGAATGCGACTGGCGTCGCCAGGGGCGAGACGTCGGTGAAGCGATCGAACAGTCCGCCGGTCTCGGTGAGCAACGGCGCGAGCCGGATCTCGTGGGCCAATCGCGGGTCCGGGTTCAGCAGGGTGAGAGCGCAGCCCTCGGATTCGATCGGATGGCCGCCGGTCAGCCGCAGTAATCCCACGATCGGATTGGCCGGCGCGGTGACGCGCCGCTGCTGGCCTTCGTGGTTAAGGGCCGGCACGGCGGCTTTCATGGCTTGGACCGCCGCGATGAACTCGGTCAGATCGATGCCGGTCTCTTCCCAGTCCTCCGGCCGCGTCCGCACCACGTCGAGCCGGCGCCGGAAGCCATATTCGTATCCCATCGGCATCATCACGCCGGACGAGAAGCAGGCTGCGAACAGGAGGTGAAATTTGAGGCTCGCAGCACGTTGCGCGGGGCCCTCCACCTCCGCCGCCAGGCGATCCGTATCGTGGCTCTCCGGGAAGGCGATGGAGGGGGCGATCAGGCGGAACTGCTCATACTGATCGAGCAGCCAGGAGGCTCGGAAATCCCACCATTTGGCGCTGTTGAAAATGTAGTCGAAGCCGGCGCCGGCCAACGCCACCACCTGGTCCGTCGTGCAACCGAGAGTCTCGGCGAAGAACAGCAGGCCGGGGCTCGTCTGCCGCGCCGCCGCGATGATGGATTGCCAGACTTCGGCGGGCACCTGATAGGCGGCGTCGCACCGGAACCCGGCGAACCCCAACCCGGCATAGTGGCGTACATAATGTGTCCAATATTCCACCAAGGCCGCCCGCGCCGGCGGGGTTTCGTAGTCAAGCTCCGCCAGGTCTTCCCAGATCGTCACCTTGGTCGGGTCATCAGGGTCGATGGCGCGCGGCGCATAGAGCGAGCCGTCAGGATTGCGCCGGTACCATTCCGGATGATCGGCAGCCAGAACAGCGTCCTTGGCCGTGTGATTGATCACCAGGTCCATCATGACCCGGAGGCCAAGCCGCCCCGCTTCCGCCGTGAACCGCTGGAGCGCGGCACCCTCGTCCCGCCGCGGGACGGCGCCGAGGGCGAGGTCGCTCAGGCTGTACGGATTCTTAATGGCATAGATGCTGCCGGATTCACCCGTCGCGTGGAACGGGTTAACAAAGACCCAGTCGAAATTCATTCCGGCAATCCGCCGCAGGTGGGCTGTCCAGTCCACGACGCTGCCGGCCAAAGGCGGAAATAGGTTGTAGATGCGTGGGCCAGCCGCCTTTCCCGCCGGCAGCGGGGCCGCCGACGGCTCGTCAACCACAGTTTGGGCCGGATGTGCTCTCGATGTTCTTGCCACGAAGCTCTCCACCCGGGATCGGTGGACGAGGGGCGGAAATCAACTCGCGCACCGAACTGTCGTGATTGGCGGTAAGCAAATTGCTGAATGACTCACAGCGACGCTGCACACCCTCAGCTTCCCAGAAATCAACACCCGTTAACGCTACCGGTTCCCAAGCGGGTTCAGGCCGCGTGCTGGGTCTGCGCGCTCTCAATGGCACGTGCATAGATGCCTTGGTAGGCGGCGGCCGAGCGGGACCAGCCGAAATTCCGCGCCATGGCAAGCCTGCGCATGGCCGCAAAGATAGTGCTGTTATCGAACACATTGAGCGCCCGGCCGACTGCTTCAAGGCAGCCTTCGACCGAAGTTGAGCGGAACAGAAATCCGGTCAGTCCGTCTTCGATCGAATCCGCTAGACCACCTGTCCGCCGCGCAATGGGCAGGGAACCGAACCGCTGGGCATACATCTGGCTGAGGCCGCATGGCTCGAAGCGCGAGGGCATCAGCAGAAAATCGCTGCCGGCGAACATGCAGCGCGCCTGCGCTTCGTCAAAGCCGATCTTGATGGCGATGTCGCCCGGATGGCGCCGCGCCAGGGCGCCGACCTCGCGCTCAACGGCCGCTTCGCCTTGGCCCATGATCGCGATCTGCCCACCCGCGCGCACGACGGTCTCGGCGGCGCCCATCATCAGATCCAGGCCCTTTTGATGCACCAGCCGTGACACGACCGCGAACAGCGGACCGCGCGACACCGCCAACTTGAAAGCGGACCGGACCTCAGCCGCGTTCTTTTCCTTACCGCTCAGATCTTGCGCATCGAATGGGCTGGCGATCCGGTCGCCGCGGCTGGGGTCCCAGGAATCGTCGATGCCGTTGATGATGCCGGTCAGCCTTCCTTCGTCAGCCCGCAGCCTCAATAGACCGTCGAGGCCACAGCCGAATTCCGCCGTGGTGATCTCCTGGGCATAGGTCGCACTGACGGTGCTGAGCTCAGATGCGAAGGCGATGCCGGCCTTCAGGAACGAGACTTTGCCGTGGAATTCGACGCCATTGATATGAAAGGCGCCGGCGGGAATGCCAAGCCGCCCGAGGCAATCTCGGTGGAAGATGCCCTGATACGCGAGATTGTGGATGGTGAGCAGGCTGGGCACCGGAATATTCCGCCAGGCGGCATAGCCGGCAGCGAGGGCGGTCGGCCAGTCATTGAGGTGGAGGAGGTCGGGTTGCCAGCCGACCTGCGCGCGGCCGCCGGCGATCTCCGCCGCAGCGAGAGCAAGACGCGCGAAGCGGATATCGTTGTCGCCCCAATCGGCGCCGTAGGCGTTGCCATAAGGTGTCCCGTCGCGGTCATAAAGGGCCGGCGCCAGCACGATGTAGGCGATCAGACCGTCAGACACCCGCACTTGCGCGATATCGCAGCGTGGGATGCCTGCCAATCCCTCCAGATGCCCCACTACGTCTAGCGAGCGGCAGCGCTGGAGCACCTGCCTGTAGCCGGGAAGCAAGACGCGCACGTCGCAGCGCCCGCGCAAGGCGCGAGGCAAGGCAGCCGCGACATCGCCCAAGCCGCCGGCCTTTACGAAATCTGAGATTTCCGGAGTGACGTAGAGGATCTTGCCGGGTGCAGCCGCCGCGCGTCCTGGGTCAGCGCTCTGACGGAAGTCGGTGCGGACAGCGCCCCCCATTGATCGGCCCCCCTCAACCCCGCGTGAAATGAAAATGTAAACTGAAAATGCCGTTTCACCCGACCGAGAGCGTAAACAACGTTCGGGCCGGTTCGTTCCGCCAGAGATCCATCAAATGTCTTTGCTTGTGCTTGGACGCCGCGACGTCGCCGCGGCGTTGCCGGTGGCAAGATCGACCGGCCAGATCTGGCCATCGGTGCGATTGAGGCGAACGCGAGCCGGCCGATCCATCTCAATTTGATGCTTCGCTTTTTCGATCGCCGCGGAGATGGCAGCCTGCTGGCTGGCAAATCCCGCGGAATGGCGACCGAGATAAAGAATGCGCCAGGAACCGTTGTGCCTTACGACGTCGTACGTCCTCATTCCCGGCGCCGCGGCACTGGCCGCCAACCGGATCTTCCGCAGCTCGAACAGCCTCGCTTCCTGTTGCAGGAATCGTTTTTCCCGCTCCAGGAAGGCGTCGCTTGGCTGCTGGACGGTCCGCGCCGCTACCTGCGCTTCGCCGGAATCGAGAAGTTCCTGGAATTTGGACACGGACTTTCGCACGTGAAGACTGCCCACCGAAGCGTGATGCAGTAGACACAATGCTTTTGCGGTCTCGCGGGTTCCTGGCCTGATACGCGCGGTGCTCGATCCGGTTCAGCTCGATCGGACCAAGCTCTCGTCGCCCATAACGTGCACTGTGAAATGGTCCGCCAACCGCGCCAATTCCGGGCCAAGCACGCGATCGGCCCCGACCGGCGGCACGATCTCTCGCAGCTGCTTGACGAAGGGCTGTAGCGGCGGCGGTGGATCGCGGCGGGTCACGTGCAGCGCCTGCGAGGCGAGGACGGCCAGCATCGCGAGCAGGGCATCGAGGCAGCGTCCCGCCCGGTCGTGCTTGGTCCAGGCCAGGAAGACGGGTGCGGTCACGTCATCCTGGCCCGCGCCGGCGCTCTCCGTGCCAGCCAGGAGCGTGCGCTGAGCTGCTTCGCGCGCTTGCTCGAGATAACCCGTCATTGCCATGGGGATGTATCCCACACTGCCATGCCCGTCGCTCTCGCACGGATCGCGGCCGACCATGAGCAGGTCCGGCAGTTTCGACGCCCGCCCATCCAGCAGTCGCGAGGCGTGCCGGTGGCAGAGGAGGCCGAGATCGGCTGAGGCCGCGGCGAGATCGTCCAATGCCGGCGCAGCCATCGCATTATGGAAGCCGCCGGTGCTGAGGCACCGGCCAAGCGGATGAGCTTCGCTCAGCGGCAGATAGACAGGATTGTCGGTAACCGCCCCGAGCGAGATTGTTGCCGCGCGCTCTGCCGCTGCCACGGCGTGATGGGCCGCGCCCAGCACGCGCGGCACGATGCGATAGCTGACCGGCGCTTGATAGGCCCTGCGGTCCTGCCCATTCTCGGACAGCAACCGCCGGAGATTGCGAAGCGCTGTCGCTTCGTGCTCATCCCCCCACAAGGCTTCGAGGGCCTCGTCGTAGTGTTCGAGCGGGGCGCTGATTGCCTCGATCGAGAGCGCGAGGACCTGTTCGGCCAACTGACCGCGCCGCCGCGCGACGAAGACGGAGTCCGCAAGCAGGCCGGCCCCGCAGGGCGAGCCGTTGATCAGCGAGCCACGCTCCTTTACGTCCAGGTCGAACTGCAGGCTGAGCTCGGCAAACAACGGATAGAGCGCCAGGATCTCGCCGGCACCGCCCTGGCCGGAGCTTGGCACCGCCGGCAACGGCCGGCCATCCAGCATGGCGGCGCAGGAAGTTCTCCCGGCAGGAAGCGATGCGTCGCAGCGCCGCTTCGGAAATGCGCACATTTTCTTTCCGCCAGGCGACCCGATAGGCCGTGTCGAGATTGAAATCGGCGCGGCTCTCCAGAATGACCGTCATCATCCCCTCATTTCACAGGCCGGAGTGCCCATCCATCAGACATTGTCGCGAGGCTTGCGTGCAGCCCAGCTGCGCAAGGCATCGAGGGCAGGGCACAGATCCTGGCCCCAAGGAGTCAGCCTGTATTCCACTCTGGGCGGCACCTCGGCGTAGGCGGTGCGCTTGACGGCGCCGTCCCGTTCGAGTTCTCGCAACTGCTGGATGAGCTTCTTCGGCGTGACCGATGGAATGGCCCGCTCCAGCTCGGAGAACCGCATCACTTCGTTCGCGCGCAGATGGACCAGTATGCGGAGCTTCCAACGCCCTTCGATGATTTTCAGGGTCTCCTCAGCAACCCGAAACTCTTCGATCGGAGTCAAGTCCTGCTTTCGTCTCGAAGGGTACCTTACTTTTTTGTGCGTTCTTGTCATGTGGTCATGTTAGACGATAGCTTCGCTCGTGCAAGGCGGCAGACCTCGCTCGCAAGAGCAGGCGAACATAGCGCCTATTGTGGTTCATGTCTGATTGTCGCCCTCCGAGACGCCGCTGCGAGCCAGCATCGCCGCGAGGAAAATTGTTCGATGACAGAACAGTAACGAAACCAGGAGCTATTGAATGTCCAAGTACCTTGAAGTTCTGACGCCGCAGAACAGCCAGCTGATTTTCATCGATCAGCAGCCACAGATGGCGTTTGGCGTGCAATCGATCGACCGCCAAGCGCTCAAGAATAACGTGGTCGCGCTCGCGAAAGCTGCCAAGGCATTCCAGATACCAACCACGATCACCACAGTTGAAACTGAATCCTTCTCCGGCAACACCTATCCAGAGCTGCTGGCGGTGTTCCCCGAACACAAGATTCTCGAGCGCACCTCGATGAATTCGTGGGACGATCAGAACGTGCGTGATGCGCTCGCGGCCAACAAGCGCAAGAAGGTGGTCGTCGCGGGCCTTTGGACCGAAGTGTGCAATACGACTTTCGCTCTGTGCGCGATGAAGGACGGAGACTATGAAATCTACATGGTGGCCGATGCTTCGGGAGGCACCTCGCTCGACGCCCACAAATATGCCATGGACCGCATGGTGCAGGCGGGGGCGGTGCCGATGACGTGGCAGCAGGTGATGCTGGAGTGGCAACGCGACTGGGCCCGCAAGGAAACGTATGATGCGGTGACCTCGATCGTGAAGGAGCATTCGGGTGCCTACGGCATGGGCATCGATTATGCGGTGACCCACGTCCATAAGGGTCCGGAGCGGTCGAAGCACGGTCAGAGGATTGGGCCAAATCCTGCCAAGTCCTAGGTCCACTTCGTGACCGGCGGCTGACAAGCCGCCGGTCGGATGAGGCAGGTGGCCGCTCAGCGAGAGGTTCCGGATATGGGCGCCGACCAGAACAGACACGATCAGGACGAGATAGCACTGGAAGCGCCGGTCACGACGGTGATCCAGCAGCGGCCGAAACCTGACGCCGTGACCCGCTATGAGGATTGGCTGAAGGAGATCATCCCCGTCGCGCAGCAATTTGCCGGTCATCGCGGCGTCAACGTGATCCGTCCGCATGGCGGATCCGACGCCTATACGATCGTGCTGCATTTCGACACGATCGCAAACCTGCGGCAGTGGCTGGCTTCCGATATTCGTGCGCGCCTGGTCGAGAAGATCCAGCCGTTCCTGCGCTCACACGAGGATATCGACATCAAGACAGGCCTCGAATTCTGGTTCACGCCGCCGGCGGGCGGGCGACACGCCAAAGCCTACAAGCAGTTCCTCATCACGCTGTCAGCGATCTTTCCTTTGACGGTCATAATCCCGTGGCTGCTGCAGCCGGCTTTCGGGTGGCTGCCGTTCCTGGCCCTGCCGCTCGTCAGCCAGTTGGTGGTCGCTGTGATCATCGTCGGCATCATGACCTGGGCCGTGATGCCCTATTACACGCGCCTCGTCTCGAAGTGGCTCTACGGCTGACACGTTCAGCGATTAAGGATCAGACCGCAAATGGCATCCTCAACTGTCCCCGACCTCATCCTGCATCGCGGGCTGGTCACGACGCTCGATCGTTCGAATCCGGTGGCGAGCGCAATTGCAATCAGGGACGGCAAGTTTGAAGCCGTCGGCCATGATCGGGAGGTGATGGCAGTTGCCGGGCCAGACACCCAGGTGATCGACCTCAAGGGCCGACGGGTCCTGCCTGGCCTCATCGACAATCACCTGCACATCATCCGCGGCGGCCTGAACTTTAACATGGAGCTGCGGTGGGACGGTGTGCGCTCGCTGTCGGATGCAATGAATATGCTGAAGCGGCAGGTCGCGATCACGCCGCCGCCCCAATGGGTGCGGGTCGTCGGCGGCTTTACCGAGCATCAGTTTGCCGAGAAGCGCCTGCCCACCATCGACGAGCTCAATGCGGTAGCGCCGGTCACGCCGGTCTTCCTGCTGCATCTCTACGATCGCGCGCTGCTGAACGGAGCGGCGCTGCAGGCGGTCGGTTACACCAAGGACACGCCGGACCCGCCGGGCGGCGAGATCATGCGCGATGCCAATGGCAATCCAACCGGCCTTCTGATTGCCAAGCCGAATGCAGGCATTCTCTATGCGACGCTCGCCAAGGGACCGAAGCTGCCTTTCGATTACCAGCTGAATTCAACGCGGCACTTCATGCGCGAGCTGAATAGGCTCGGCGTTACCGGCGCGATCGATGCAGGCGGTGGATTCCAGAATTATCCAGAGGATTATGCGGTTATCCAAAAGCTGGCGGAGGAAGGCAACCTCACCATCCGGCTCGCCTACAATCTCTTCACGCAAAAACCCAAAGGCGAGAAGGAGGATTTCCTCAACTGGACGAGAACCTCCACCTACAAGCAGGGCGACGATTACTTCCGGCACAACGGCGCCGGCGAGATGTTGGTATTCTCAGCCGCCGATTTCGAGGATTTTCGCCAGCCGCGGCCGGACATGGCGCCGGAGATGGAGGGTGAGCTCGAGGGGGTCGTGCGCATCCTGGCCGAGAATCGCTGGCCATGGCGGCTGCACGCTACCTACGATGAGACGATCTCACGCGCTCTCGATGTGTTCGAGCGGGTCAATCAGGACATACCGCTCGCCGGCCTCAACTGGTTCTTCGATCACGCCGAGACGATCTCGGATCAGTCGATCGACCGCATTGCGGCGCTCGGCGGCGGCATCGCCGTGCAGCACCGCATGGCCTATCAGGGCGAGTATTTTGTCGAGCGCTATGGCGTCGGCGCAGCGGCGGCGACTCCGCCCGTGGCGGCGATGCTTGCAAAAGGCGTGAAGGTTTCCGCCGGCACCGATGCGACGCGGGTTGCCTCTTATAATCCGTGGGTTTCACTGGCCTGGTTGGTGACTGGCCGGACTGTTGGCGGCTTGCGTCTCTACCCGCGCCGCAATTGCCTTGACCGGGAAACCGCCTTGCGCATGTGGACGGAGAATGTGACCTGGTTTTCCAACGAACAAGGCAAGAAGGGCCGCATCCAGGTCGGCCAGCTCGCCGATCTCTGCGTGCCCGACCGCGACTACTTCTCCTGCTCGGAGGACGAGATCGCGGATACGACGTCCGCACTGACGATCGTCGGCGGGCGCATCGTCTACGGCGCCGGCGACTTCGCAAAGCACGACGCTTCGATGCCGCCGCCGGCAATGCCAGATTGGTCGCCGGTGCGTGCGTTCGGGGGCTATGGCGCCTGGGGCGATGCGAAGGAGGCAGGTACTCAGGTCCAGCGACAGACCTTGGCGGCGGCGTGCGGTTGCACGCACGCGTGTAACGTCCACGGCCACGATCACGCCACGGCCTGGTCGAGGAAGCTGCCGATCTCCGATCTCAAAGGCTTCTGGGGCGCTCTCGGGTGCGCGTGCTGGGCCTTGTAGCCAAGGCGGACATCGGACGATAGATTGTGCGCCGCTTCCGGAACGCAGCATAGAGATCAACCATGTCCAATCATTTGAAGTTCTACATCAACGGCGCCTGGGTCGACCCGGTGCAGCCCGCGACCATCGATGTCATCAACCCCGCCACGGAGGAGGCCTACACCCGGATCTCCGCCGGCTCGGCTGCGGACGTGGATCGCGCGGTGGCGGCAGCCAAGACGGCGTTCCCGAAATTTTCACAGACGAGCCGAAGGGAACGTGTCGCGCTCCTGACGCGGATCATCGAATGCTATCGCGCGCGGATGAAGGACATCGCCGAGACTGTCTCCGCGGAGATGGGTGCGCCGATCGGCATGGCGCTGGACAGCCAGGCTGCGGCAGGTCTCGCGCAATCATGCCGGATGACAGCGAGGACCAGGCGGTGGAGATCGCCAACGATACCGTCTATGGCCTCTCCGCCAATGTCGAATCTAAGGACCTCGATCACGCGCGGCGCGTCGCGCGCCGCCTGCGCGCAGGCCAGGTGAAGATCAACTATCCCGCCTGGGACACGTTCGCGCCCTTCGGCGGCTACAAACGCTCCGGCAATGGCCGCGAATATGCCGACTGGGGCATCCACGACTTCCTGGAGGTCAAGGGCATCATCGGCTACGGCGTCGCCTGATCACCCGGCCAGCGTGTAAGAGGTCTTCACAGTCGTATAGAATTCGCGCGCATAGGCGCCCTGTTCGCGTGGCCCAAAGCTGGAACCCTTCCGCCCGCCGAACGGCACGTGGTAATCGACTCCCGCGGTCGGCAGGTTCACCATCACCATGCCCGCTTCCGAGTTGCGCTTGAAATGCGCAGCGTGCTTGAGGCTTGTGGTGCAGATGCCGGCCGACAGGCCGAACTCGGTGTCATTGGCGGTCGCCAGCGCTTCGTCATAATCCTTGACGCGGATGACGGCGGCGACGGGGCCGAAGATCTCCTCACGCGCGATCCGCATCGAATTCTTCACGTCTGTGAACAGGGCCGGCTGCAGATAGAAGCCAGGCGTTGCGCGATTGAGCCGCTCGCCGCCCCAATGCAGTTTGGCGCCTTCTTCGCGGCCGATGCCGAGGTAGCGCTCGTCCTGCTCGAACTGCGATTGATCGACTACCGGGCCCATCTGAGAGCCAGGCTTCAGCGCATCATCGACCACCAAGGCCTTCATGCGGTCGGTGAGCGCATCGACGAAGCGACTGTGGATCTTGTCGGTGACGATGAGGCGGGACGACGCAGTGCAGCGCTGACCGGTCGAGAAGAAGGCGCCGTTGAGCGCGCTCGCGACCGCGACTTCCAGGTCGGCATCATCCAGGATGACCAGGGGGTTCTTGCCGCCCATCTCGAGCTGGAACTTCTTCATCGGTGTCGCGGCGACGCAGGCCGCGGCGAGGCGCCGCCCCGTACCGACCGATCCCGTGAAGGAAAGGGCGGCGACATCGGGATGCTGCAGCATGGCCTGGCCTACGACCGAGCCCTTGCCCATCACCAGATTGAGGACGCCTTTCGGCAAACCCGCCCGGTTGAGGATATCCACCAGGGCCCACACCGAATGCGGCACGATCTCCGCCGGCTTGATGACGACGGTATTTCCATGAGCGAGGGCTGGCGCGATCTTCCAGGCCGGGATCGCAATCGGAAAATTCCATGGCGTGATGAGGGCGACCACCCCGATGGGCTCGCGCGTCATCTCGATTCCGACGCCGGGCCGGACGGATGGGATGATCTCGCCCGCGAGGCGCAGGCACTCGCCGGCGAAAAATGCCAGGATCTGCCCGGCCCGCGCCGCTTCACCGATGCCTTCAGCCAGGATCTTGCCTTCCTCGCGCGACAGGATGCGGCCCAGCTCTTCCTTGCGGGCGAGCACCTCGTCAGCGGCCTTCTTCAGGATGTCGTGCCGTTCCTGCGGCGTGGTCCGCGACCAGGCCGGAAAGGCAGCCTTCGCGGCGCCGACCGCAGCCGCAACGTCCGATGCCGACCCCGACGCAAACTCGCCGATCACATCATCGATGTTGGAGGGGTTGATATTGCGTGTAGCCTGGCTGCCGGCAACCTGCTCACCGCCGATGAAATTGCTGAAAACCGCCACTGAAAATCTCCCTGGCCTTGTCGGTGCCGAATTCGGCACATTGATGGCCAACGTGCGAGACTCCGTCAAGCTGCTTGGTGCCGCCAGTCTGTTTCAGCAGAAGTTGTGCCGTCTACTTGAGCATAATGGGATTGTCCATTCGTGGGCGGAAATCGTAGGAAAACGAATAAACCAGGATCATGGTTACGTTCATCCCATCCTCGGACAACGGGAGGTAGATCGTGTCCTCGTGTTCATGCCAGCCGTCGCGCGTCACGTACGGATCCTTGAAACAGAAAGGGCGCCGCTCCCGAACCACATACTCATAGCTGGCAAGAGCGGCTTCTTGGCTCTCTGCATAGAAAGCTTCACCAACCGAGCGTCCGGTCGGATCATAGCCACGGCCGGCAACTTCCTGCGTACCGACAAGCCGATAGACAAAACGTCGGTCGTCCGACACCACGTCGACCAGGATGATGCGGGGGAGGTGAAAACGAAGATCGATGGGGTCGATGTCGCGGCGTGCTGGCATGCGCCGATCACCGCGCTTGTCCTGCCAATACCAGTAGATGGAACGCACTGTCTCGTGAGAGGACGCAATCCTGTCTTCAATCTCAGTCGGTGCAATCTCTACGTAAAGGGGCACAAGTCTTCCGTGGCACTCCATCACATCAATTCCGAGACCGGAATCATCGTGACCGGGTGATCATCGGCAATGATCTGCCCGACCGGGTATGCTTCGCTGGTTGCCGGGTACAGCCAATCTTTCGGGGTGGCGATAGCATCATCAGAGATCGCCTCGACCTGGGGTGAAACCTGCATTCGGGCTGGAGAACCGCTCGCAGCAGCGACCCTTCAGCCCTCGCATGCCACATCACTATAGAGAATTTGGCGCGTGCCGATCAGACGGGCTGTGGCGCAGTATCGTCAGGAAATGCCCCTCAGAGAGCGGATGTGCATTCAGGGCTGTTCCAGCCAATCGTGCTTTGTCGCGTAGCGGACAACTTCTGCGCGGGTTCGCAAGCCGAGCTTCTCGAGCGCACGCGCCTTGTAGGTCTCGACGGTCTTCACGCTGAGCGCAAGCTTGATTGCCACTTCCTTGTTGCTGAAGCCGTTGGCGACGAGGCGCAAGACCGCTTCTTCGCGGCCGCTGAGTTCGGCCATGGCTGTATCCGAGCCGAACTGCTCGCTTGGCTTCAGCAGTTTGCTGGCCATGATCGGATCGACATAGAGACCGCCTGCCTGCACCGCGCGGATGGCGCGCACCAACTCGTCCGCGGCGGAGCGTTTCAGCAGGTAGCCACGAACGCCGATGCGCAACAACTGCTGCAGGTAAGCGCTGTCCTCGTGAACGGTCAAGATCAGGATCTTGGCTTCGGAGCGTCTTTCCGCCAGCCGCTTGGCCAGATCGACTCCGCTTAGGATCGGCATGGACAGATCGATGACCGCGACATCGGGCGATGTCGTTGTGATCAGGTCAAAGGCCGTTTTTCCGTCTGCCGCCTGACCCACCAACTGGATGTCCGGCTCGGCTTCGATCAGCGCCTTCAATCCCGCCAGCACCACCGGATGATCGTCCGCAAGAGCAACTCGGATATCATCAGACATCTGCCTTCTGACTCCCGGACTCAGTGGTTAGGATTGGAATGCGGACGTAAAGCGTCGTGCCGACGCCGATCTCCGAATCGACTGTGATTGTTCCGTCGATCAACGCGAGCCGCTCGCGCATGCCGGCGAGACCTAAGTGCTCCGAGCCCTTGATCGAGGTTGGATCGAAGCCCCTTCCATCATCCTCGATGATGATCTGCAGCTGGCTGTCCCGCCGCTCCAAAACTAGACTTACCGTCGAGGCACCGGCATGTTTGAACACATTGGTCATTGCCTCCTGCACCACGCGATAGGCGGTGGTCTCAACTTTTGCGGGGAACCGGACACCATCGATCCCGCCATGAAGGTCGACCGTTATCCCGAATCTGTCTGCCCAATCCCGGACATAGGTTTCCACGGCGCGGAGAAGTCCGACATCATCGAGCGACGTCGGCCGTAATTCCCAGGCCGCCCGATGCAGGCTCTGCCCAATCTCGCTCGACAAGTGTTCGAGCCAGCGCAGCGTCTCCCGGCCGCGTGCATCCTGTATATGGTTCTCCAACCCCTTAAGGCCGAGTGCAAGCCCGGTTATATTCTGGCCAGTCTGATCATGCAACTCGCGCGCAATCCTCAGACGTTCCTGCTCCTGCACATTCACCATCCGCTCCAGCAGCTCCACGCGGTCTCGCTCTGCTTTCAAGGATTGAGACTTCTCGAGCGCTTCATCCGCTTCCTTGCGCAGCCTAGCCATTCGGATATTGGCGCGGACGCGCGCCAGGAGCTCGTTCGCGCTGAACGGCTTGACGACGTAGTCGTTTGCCTCGGCCTCCAACCCGGCCAAGGTGTTCCGGTCCCCGGCACGGGCGGACAACATGATGACTGGCACCGTCCGGATCTTCGGATCTTCTCGCACTTTGCGAAGCAGGCCATAGCCATCCATCGCCGGCATCATGACATCAGTCAGGATGAGGTCGATAGCCACAGGGTCGTTCTGCAGCGCGAGCAGGGCGTCATTGCCGTTGGGCACCGCGACCACGTCGTACTCGGCCCGCAACAGCTCCAACAGATACTGACGCATGTCTGAGTTGTCTTCGGCCAGGAGGATGCGTGTCCGCTTCGCATTATCGCCTCCGGCCGCGCTCTGGCCCGGTGATGATCGGACCTGATGTTCATCGGGCAGCAGCTTCTGCGCATCTGCGACGAATTGCTGCGTGCGCTTGGACGGCGCTGCGGGTGCCGCAAGGCTCTCTGTCCTTCTCTCGTCCATGTGGTCTCGTCCGAACGGAATCGAAACGGTGAATTCGCTTCCTCGGCCAACGACACTGCTGACCTCAATGGAACCGCCATTGAGTTTCACGAGCTCTTGCGCAAGAGCCAATCCGATGCCGGTGCCCTCGTCGCTGCGACCGGGTCTGCCTTTCACGCGATGGAACCGCTCGAAAATGTGCGGCAGTTCGTGTTCGGGAATGCCGACCCCAGTGTCACTCACTTTGAGGACTGCAGCTTTGCCGTTCGCGGATGGCTGGAGGCGGACCGACAAGCCGCCCGCGAGCGTGAATTTGAAAGCGTTGGACAAAAGGTTGAGAATGACCTTCTCCCACATCTCGCAATCGACATAGACCGGCTCCGGCAGAGGGGGACAATCGATCTCAAGTGTCAACAGCGCGCGGTCGCAGACCGAATTGAAGGCGCCAGCCAGACCCGCAGTGTAAGTAGCAAGATCCACCAACTCGTAGTGCGGCTCATACCGGTGTGCCTCCAGCCGCGAAAAGTCTAACAGAGTGTTGACGAGCTTGAGCAGACGCAGCGCGTTTCGTTCAATCAGGCGCAATTGATTGCGCTCGGTATCTGCGAGCGCGGTCGGTCGAGCAAGGATCGCTTCCAACGGCCCAAGGATAAGCGTCAGCGGCGTGCGAAACTCGTGGCTTATGTTCGAAAAGAACGAGGTCTTTGCCTGATCGATATCAGCGATCTTGTCCGCGCGCTGGCGTTCGGCGTCGACGGCGTGCGCGTTGCTCAAGGCAGACGCAAGCTGCGCCGCCAGGATCTCGAAAAAGTGCAGATAAGCATGATCGAGGCCTCGACCGGGATGTACGCCTGCGACCAAAATGGCGCTCGGCGCATTTGACTGCAGCGGAACAGGGATGACGACGGCACTCCGCACGGGTTCCCGCCAGGTCGCGATACTCAGCTTGCCTTCGAGCGAAGGGTCGAGGCTTTGGACGATCTCGATATATTTGCTGCAGAACGCTTGGTGCAGCGGCCAAACAGTGTTTTCTTCGCCGTTCGCATTCAATTCGATACGGCTCGGGCAAGCTTGAATTTGGGGGGCGATCACGCCGCACTTGGCGGCAAGGTTGGCAACGGGCGGACTGGCTTGGTAGTCAATCAGATAGAACAAGCAAAATGGGATATCGGCGGGATTTGCTGCAATCAAGTCCGCCGCGGACTGGCAGATTGCCCGGACCGATCTTGTCCCCATCGTCAACAGGCCAAGCTCATGCAACAGGCCGAAGCGACGTTCGGAAAGCACGCGGTAGGTTGTATCCATGGCTACTGCGAATACGCCCGCAATCTTGCCGCCTTCGCCATGGACGGGGCTGAGATTGTAGTTGAAGAAGCATTCCTCGGCGTAGCCGAACCTCATCATGACCATGGGCGCATCCTCGGCCCATATTCCGTTCCCTTTCTTGAGCACCATGTCGAATTTTGGGCCAGCGGTCGGCCACATCTCGGGCCATACTTCGGGACCGCTTCTACCCAGCGCCCAGGGGTGACGCCGTCCCGGTATCGCTTTCCAGGCGTCGTTATAGAGCATGATGTAATGCGGGCCCCAGTAGATGCAGATTGGAAACTGCGCCGACAGGCAGATGCTGAGCGCCGACCACAGGCTTTGCGGCCAATTCTCGATGTCACCGAGAGGCGTGGCTGCCCAGTCGAATGTGCGGATGAGTTCCCCCATCGCTCCGCCTTTGGCGAGAATTGCGCTATTCATGTTCCGAGAATTCAGCATCGCGCGAGTTGCCCTGTTCGAGAGTCACGCGAACATTCATGCCAATTATAGCGCCTTCAGGCTGACCGACACCGGCGTAATTCGGATTCTAGCCTATCGGACGGTTTCGAGTACCCCGTCAGCGGTCACAGAGTGGCCAACTGCTTGCTCTAAGAATATGTTCGGATGCTTCTCGCCGTCTGCCAGGGACTTGCCCGACAAGTGTGAGGTTTGCGCGCGGTCAGGTGCCTCCGCGCGCACTTTCAGGGCCAATTCCGTTCCACCCATTAGGGGCAGGCCATCCTCATGATTTCTGACCGCGGATCTCGGCGGCGGCGCGGCGCAGGATCTCCGCGATCCGCTTGTGATCCTCGGGCGAGGCTCCAATCGTCTCGACCAGAGCGCGCTTCAGGTCGTGACGCGCCTGGAGGAGGTCGACGATCTCCTGCCTGCGGCGTACGCGGCCGAAGCGCCGCTCGCCCAAGGGCCAGGTGCCGAACTCGGACTCGTCTTCCGTGTCGCTAGCAGCGCCTTCCTCTTCGCTCATGGCCTTCCGGGCGCGAGCGAAGCGGCGGCCAACTTCGACAAGCTCGTTCAGCATCGCTTCAGCGCTCGTCCGGTTCTCCGTGAGGAAGGCCGAGCCGGTCTCGCTGATGCGATAGAGCTTCTTGTTGCCCTCCGTCTCGACCGAGGTAAAGGCGATCTCTTCGAGATAGGTGAGGGCGGGATAGATCACGCCGGGGCTCGGGCTGTAATAGCCGCTGGTGCGCTGCTCCAGCTCCTTGATCAGCTCATAGCCATGGCGGGGATTTTCCTGCAGCAGGAGCAGCAAGAGAAGCTGCAGGTCGCCTGCACCGAGCTTGCGGCCCATGCGGAAACCATCGCCGCCGCCACGGCCGTGCCGGCCGAAGAAACCGCCATGGCGATGTCCGCCCCAACCACCGCCACGGCGGCCCATGAAGCTGCGCCAACTTCTATGCTCTTGTTCTTCTTGGTAAAAATGCATATTTACTTCTTTCGTTTATGTCTCTTGACATATCGTAAGATATATCTTTCATTGCGGATGTCAAGCAGGCGGAGGGGCGATGAGGATGACACGATTTGAAATATTGCGGCGGCGATATGGGATTGCCGCTGCGCAGACTGGATGGATTTCGATGATGTTCCATAGTACAGCGCGCGTGCCGACGACCAAGGGCAGCCGCTATCTTCAACAGCTCTGCAAGCATTGGAGCCACAACCTCGCCGTCGAATTCACGCGGGAGAGCGGCACGATTGTCTTTCCGCGCAATGCGCGCGGCGCGGACTGGCCAGGCGATGCAACGCTGACGATGCAGGCCCATGAAGACGCCCTTGAGTGCCGGCTGGAAGCCAGCGCCGACGAACAATTGGAGGCGCTGAAGGGCGTGGTCGTGCGCCATCTGGAGCGGTTTGCCTTCCGCGAAGGGCCGCTACAGTTCGATTGGATCGCGGTACCGGCGGCGCCCATGATATGACGCGCGCCATTGTCGCGGTTATCGGAGAGGAGACGTGATATGGGCGCTCACAACATTGCCGTCGTCGGCGGTGACGGAATTGGCCCGGAGGTGATCGCGGCGGGCTGCCGCGTCCTTGAATGCCTGTCCGACGTCGAAGCCGGCCTCTCCTTCAGCTTTCAGCGCTTCGATTGGGGGTCCGATTATTATCGGCACAAGGGTCGGATGATGCCGGAGGACGGCTTGGCTCAGATCGCAGGTTTCGATGCCATCTATTTCGGCGCGGTTGGCGATCCGAATCTGCCGGATGATCTGACCCTTTGGGGCCTGCGCCTCGCCATCTGCCAGGGCTTCGACCAATACGCCAACGTCCGCCCATCCAAGCTGCTCCCCGGTGTCGTCGGGCCGCTGCGGCCGGAATTGGGCGCGGGGATCGACTGGGTGATCGTGCGGGAGAACAGCGAAGGCGAGTACGCCGGCGTTGGCGGCCGCGCACATCGCGGCCTGCCGATCGAAGTCGGAATGGATGTGGCAGTCTTCACGCGGTCCGGCATCGAACGGATCGCGCGCTACGCCTGCGATCTCGCGCGGTCACGGCCGCGCAAGCTCTTGACCATTGTCACCAAGTCGAATGCCCAGCGTCACGGCATGGTGCTGTGGGACGACGTGTGCAAGGAGGTTATCCGCGACTATCCGGGTCTCACGGTCGATTGGATGCTGGTGGATGCGATGACCCAGCGCATGGTGAACAAGCCGGCCAGCATTGACACGGTCCTTGCCACCAACCTGCATGCGGACATTCTGACGGATCTGGCTGCGGCTTTGTCGGGCTCGCTGGGTCTGGGCGCCACGGCAAACATCGATCCCTCGCGCAAGCATCCGTCGATGTTCGAACCGATCCATGGTTCCGCCTTCGACATCACCGGCAAGGGTATTGCCAATCCGTTGGCCTCCTTCTGGACGGCGGCGCTAATGCTGGATCACTTGGGAGAAGCAAAGTCGTCGGCCCGGTTGATGGCAGCCATCGAGACGGTGACCAGCCGGCGCGAAGTCGTGCCGCCGGATCTGGGCGGCAAGGCGACGACCAGGCAGGTGACCGACGCCGTCATATCCGCGATCCGCGGCGCCAATGCCTGAGCCTCGATCGGAACGCATGGCGGGATACGCGCGTTGCTCTTGCAGAATAACTGAACAGGGTCGCTGATCATGAAGATCGTCAATATCCGCGAAGCGGTGGTGCCGATCGCATCGGAGATTCGCAACGCCTACATCGATTTCAGCAAGATGACTGTCAGCGTGGTTGCGCTCGAGACCGACGTGATCCGCGATGGCAAACCGGTAATCGGATACGGCTTCAATTCGAACGGCCGCTATGCGGCGGGCGGACTCCTCAGGGAGCGCTTCCTGCCGCGCCTGCGCGAGGCCAAGCCGCAGGACATCGTGGATGAGAGCGGAGACAATCTTGACCCGGCCAAGATCTGGCGCGTGATGATGACCAATGAGAAGCCGGGTGGCCATGGCGAGCGCTCGGTTGCCGTCGGAGTCGTCGACATGGCGGTCTGGGATGCCGTCGCCAAGACCGCCGGAAAGCCGCTCTATCGCCTTCTCGCGGATCGGTATTGCGACGGAAATCCCGACCGCGACGTCTTCGTTTATGCAGCCGGTGGCTATTATTATCCCGGCAAGGATCATCGCGCACTGCAGGACGAAATGCGCCGCTATCTCGATCTTGGCTACAACGTGGTCAAGATGAAGATCGGCGGCGCGGACCTTTCGGAGGATCTAAGGCGCATCGAGGCGGTGCTTCAAATAGTAGGCGAGGGCAAGCGGCTCGCGGTCGACGCGAACGGCAGGTTCGATCTGGAAACTGCGGTTCGCTATGCCAAGGGGCTGCGACCCTACAATCTCTTCTGGTATGAGGAGGCGGGTGATCCGCTCGACTACGTGCTGCAGGCCGAACTCGCCAGCCACTATGATGCGCCGATGGCGACCGGCGAGAACCTGTTCTCGCACCAGGATGCGCGCAATCTCCTGCGCTATGGCGGCATGCGGCCGGACCGCGACCGGCTGCAGTTCGATTGTGCATTGTCCTACGGGCTGGTCGAATACATGCGCATCCTGAAGCTGCTGCCGGAATTCGGATTCTCGCCGCGCAACTGCGTTCCGCATGGCGGACATCAGCTGTCGCTGAATATCGCCGCTGGGCTCAAGCTTGGCGGCAACGAATCGTATCCCGACCTGTTCGCGCCGTTCGGCGGCTTTGCTGACGGCATCGCTGTCGAGGGCGGGCAAGTGCGGCTGCCCGATCTGCCTGGGATCGGGTTCGAGGCGAAGGCGGCGCTTATCGACGCTATGCGCCGGGCGACGGGCACATGACCTGGTGCGATGGCTTTCGGTGTTCAGTAATTGCCTCACGCTGTCTCTGGTTGCAGCAGAAAGCGCATCACGCGGCGGCGCGAAGCCATGAACCACAGGATAACGCTCTGCGAGATGGCTAATGCCCTCATCCATTCAACAAACATTCTATAGCTTCGCAGGCTAGAGCTCATACCTGGATCCGGCTCTCTTCGCTTGTAGATGAAGTCTCCGGGATCCAGCGACACCTTGTTCGACGTCTTGTCCCACTTCGAGATGAACGTGTCCTTGCAATCGAAGCGTATGTCGAAATGGTTCAAGCTCGTTCCGTCTTTAGCATCTCGACATAACGGCGAAGTCCCTCCGTCAAGAGGAATTGTGGGCGATAACCCAGATCATGCGCCGCGTTGGTCAGGTCGAAACCGATCGGTCCGGGCGGGGGCGCGCGGCGCCGGAGGAAGCGCACGCGAAGCTCGGGTAGGAGGCTGGTTAGGGTTTCAATGACTCGCTGGATAGGCAATCCCTCGCCGGCAGTAATATTGTAGGCGAGGCGTGGCAACTTCGCGGGTGCTCTTGCCGCGGCAAGGACGCCAGCAACCGCATCATCGATGAAGAGATAGTGTGTGCGTTGCAGGCTGCCGCCTTCGAGCGCGATCGCCTGGCCCGCCAGCCCCGCGCGGATCAGGCCCTCAAGGGCGGTCGGAGTTTGCCGGCCGGGGCCGTAAATCCAGGAGAACCGCACTGCAATGACATCGATACCATGTTCGCGCGCATACCCGGTCAATGCTGCCTCCGCCGCGACCTTGCTGGCGCCATAGACGCTTTCTGGCGCAGCGGCCGTATTTTCGTCGATCACGCCGGCTGCATTCGCGCCGTAGACATCAACCGACGAACACAACACGAAACGGGCGACCCGACCACGTCGCGCCGCCTCCAGCAAGTGAGTCGTTCCCATCACGTTCACGCGCCAGATCTCGAGCGGCTGGTCGGCCATCACCATCGGTCCGGAAACGGCGCCGGCATGGATGATCGTGTCGATTCTCTGGTCCTTGATGAGCGCCTCAACCTGATGCTGCTGGGTGAGATCGCAGGCACGCAGACCAGCGGGCATCGCCGTCGCTCGATCCAGATCGCTGATGACGACCTTCTCCCCATCGCGGACGAGACACACTGCCACCGCGTTCAGCCGGCGGCACCCGTCACCAGGACGCGGCCAAGCCGGCGTTTTCCACCCTGCGATCCGTCTTGAGCCATCGCCGATCCGGCCTAGTGTAGGCTTGCAAGCTTGTAACAAATGTTAGCAATATGCTACCGTATAGATCATTTATAACAAGGTGCCTTATCCGAGATCGGGACGCGCCGGCAAGGCGCGCGCATGACAGGGCGGGCAGATGGCAGCCAGGAGTGAATCGCTCCTCATGGTCGAGGGGCTTACCAAGAACTTCGGCGGCGTGCGCGCGCTCCAGGGCTTCGGCCTCGAGGTCGCGGCGGACGAATTGGTCGGGCTGATCGGGCCGAACGGATCGGGCAAGACCACGGCCTTCAATCTCCTGACTGGCGTGCTCAAGCCGAGCGGCGGCCGGATCCGCTTCCGCGGGCGGGACGTCACCGGCAGTCGACCCGAGGAAAACGCGCGCCTCGGCATGGCGCGCACTTTCCAGAACATCCGGCTGTTCCGAGAGCTCCCGGTCATCGACAATGTCGCGGTCGGCTTGCACATGCGCCATGGCGCCGGATTCTGGCCGACGCTGCTGTGCCTTCCCGCGGCAACGCGCTCGGAAGCCGCGATCCGCGGGCGAGCGCTGGAAGTGCTCGAGGTGCTGGGCTTGCGCGATCAGGCCGGCGAGATCGTCGCCAATCTGCCGTACGGCGACCAGCGCAAGGTCGAGTTTGCGCGCGCCCTGGCGACCGAGCCATCGCTGCTGCTGCTGGACGAGCCGTCGGCCGGCATGAACCCGCACGAGACCGCCGATCTCGGCGCAACAGTCGCGCGCTTCCATCGCGAGCTGGGCCTCGCCGTCCTGCTGGTCGAGCATGACATGAAGATGATCATGACCCATTGCCAGCGCATCCTGGTGATCAACCAGGGGCGGATGCTGGCGCAAGGGGCGCCCGAGGAGATCCAGCGCGATCCGCGCGTGATCGAGGCCTATCTCGGCCGCCGGCGGGAGGGCAGCGATGCTGTGGCTTGAGGACGTCCATGTCCAGCGTGGCGGGACCCATGCGCTGCGGGGGATCGATATCGAAGTCCGATGCGGCGAGATCGTGGCGCTGATCGGCGCCAATGGCGCCGGCAAGACGACTACGCTTTCGACCATCTCCGGCCTACTTCGCCCGCAACGCGGCCGCATCCACTTCGAGATCGAGGGCCAGCGCATCGACCTTTCCCGGATCAAGGCCGAGCGGATCGTGGCGACCGGCATTTCGCACTGCCCGGAAGGCCGGCAGATCTTCGGCAATCTCTCGGTCGAGGAGAACCTGCGGATCGGCGCCTACCTGCGCACCGACGGCGAAAGCGTGGGGAATGACCTGCGTGCGATCCACGCGTTGTTTCCGATCCTGCTCGAGCGCGGAGCTCTTCCGGGGAACCGGCTCTCCGGCGGCGAACAGATGATGCTCGCGATCGGCCGGGCCCTGATGAGCCGCCCCAAGCTGCTGCTGCTCGACGAGCCCTCGCTCGGCCTGGCGCCGCGGTTGGTGGAGCAGATCTTCGACATCCTGCAGCGCATCCGCGCGGATGGCACTACCGTGCTCCTGGTCGAGCAAAACGCGGCCATGGCGCTCGACCTCGCCGACCGCGCCTATGTGCTGGAGACGGGGACGATCAAGCTCTCCGGCACGGGCAAGGAGCTGGCGCAGAACGCGGATGTCAGGCGCGCCTATCTGGGGGTGGCGTGATGACCGGCGCCTACATCCTGGAGCAGATCGTCAACGGTATCATCCTCGGCAGCATGTATGCGCTGATCGCGATCGGCTTCTCCCTGATCTACGGCATCGTGCGGCTGATCAATTTCGCCCACGGTGACATCGTCACCATCGGCTCCTTCACCATGCTGGCGAGCGCCGTCGCGCTGAACCTGCCATTTCCGCTCGCCATCCTCGTCGTGCTGGCCGTGGGTGGGGCGACGGGCATGCTGATCGAGCGCATTGCGTTCCGGCCGATGCGTGGCGCGCCGCAGGTAACCGGCTTCATTGCCTCGCTCGCGGTTGCCATCATGATCGAGAATCTCGGCATCATGACGCTCACGGCACAGCCGCGGAACTTCATCGTGCCGGCCTATCTCAGCAAGTTCATCGCAATGGGTCCGCTTTCGGTGCGCGCGATCGATCTCGCAATCGTGATTCTGTCGGTGCTACTGATGGCGGCGCTGGTCATGTTCGTGCGCTTCACCAGGACCGGCATGGCGATGCGCGCGACCGCGGAGAACTACAACGTGGCCCGCCTCATGGGGATCAACATCGACCGCACGATCGCAGTGGCCTTCGCGATCGGCAGCGCACTGGCCGCCATCGCAGGCCTGATGTGGGGCAGCAAATACAGCCAGATTAGCCCGCTCATGGGATTGATCCCGGGCCTGAAGGCGTTCGTGGCGGCGGTCATCGGCGGCGTCGGCTCGATCAGCGGCGCGATGCTGGGCGGCTATGTTCTGGGCCTGGCCGAGGTGCTGCTGGTGGGACTGCTGCCGCCGGAATATTCCGGCTACCGCAATGTCTTCGTCTTCGCGGTCCTGATCGTGATCCTGCTGGTGATGCCGAACGGCTTGCTCGGGCGCAGCACCGAGGAGCGGGCCTGATGGCATCCGGCTCGAAGCTGCTGGCCTTCCTGGTCGCGGCCTTGGTGGGCGCCGTGCTGGTCTATGGCGCGAGCGCAACGCTGGACGCCTATCTGCTGTCGATCATCGCGTTCGTCGGCATCAACGTCATCCTGGCCGTCAGCCTCAATATCACCAACGGCTTCACCGGCCTGTTCTCGCTGGGCCATCCGGCCTTCATGACGATCGGCGGCTATGTGACCGCGATCATGAGCCTCGAGCCCAAGCGGAAGCCGTTTCTCCTGCCCGACCTTCCGGCGTGGCTCGCGACCAGCCATCTGCCGTTCCTGCTGGCGCTCATCACTGGCGGTCTGGCCGCGACGCTGGTCGCGCTGGTGGTCGGGTTCCCGGTGCTGCGGCTGCGCGGGCACTACCTGGCGGTTGCCACGCTTGGGCTCATCTTCATCGTGCAGGGCCTTGCAGTGAACCTCGACGGCTATACCCGCGGCGCGCTCGGCCTCAACGGCCTGCCCGAGCTCACCAATCTTTGGTGGGTCTATGGTTGGATGCTGTTGACGCTCTACGTTTGCTGGAAGCTCAAGCATTCGTCGCTGGGACGAACCATGCTGGCAATCCGCGAGAACGAGCTGGCGGCGGCGTGCCTTGGCGTGCGCATCACGCGCACCCGCATCTTCTCATTCGCGTTGGGCGCCTTCTTCGCAGGCGTGGCCGGCGGGTTGTGGGCGCATCTGGTGACGCTCATCACGCCCTCGTCGTTCTCTTTCCTGTTCGCATTCCAGCTCGTCGTGATGGTGGTGTTGGGCGGCAGCGGCAGCATCACCGGCGCTGCGCTCGTCGGCGCCCTGCTCACGATTGCAACCGAGGCACTGCATCCGGTCGAGGAAGCGATGGGATTCTTCGGCGCCAGCCAGCTGCTGATGGCGCTCGCCGTACTCCTGGTTCTCGTGTTCCGGCCGAAAGGCCTGTTCGGAATGGCTGAGCCCGATCTGCTTGCGTGGATCGGAAAGTTGCCCGGCCGTCAACCGACCCGTTCGGGGTCAAAACGCCAAAGGGAGGTGTGACTATGAGGACCATGCTTTCGAGAGTCATGGCGGCTGTGGCAGCCGTCGGCTTGGTCGCGTCGGTGCCCCAGGCCCGGGCGGCGGATCCGATCAAGATCGTGGCGCTGTACAATCTGAGCGCGGGTGGACTGGCCTCGATCGACGGGCCCTCGCTCAACGGCGCCAAGCTGAAGGCGAAGGAGATCAACGATGCCGGCGGCCTGCTCGGCGGCCGGATGATCGAGATCACCGCGATCGACACCAAGAACGATCTCAAGGAGGCCGCGACCGGCGCCAAGCGTGCCGTCTCCATGGCCGGGCTCGTTGCCGGCATCGGCCACAGCGACACGACCTTCGCGCTGGCGTCGGCACCCTTGTTCCAGGCGCAGGGCATTCCCTTCGTGACCTCCGGCGCAACGGCACCGGAACTGCCGGACATGGTCGGCGATCAGATGTTCATGGCCTGCTTCGGTGACGACGTGCAGGCGCACGCCATGGCGGAATATGCCTATAATACGCTTGGCGTGCACACTGTCGTGATGTGGACCGACAACGCCATGGATTACACCAAGGGCTTATCGAAATTCTTCCAGGATCGCTTCACCCAGCTCGGCGGCAAGGTGCTGCTGAACGACGTCTACATGACCGAGGACAAGGACTTCTCGGCGCTGGTGTCGCGCCTCAAGGCCAATGCCGATGCACAGGCCGTGTTCGCGTCGTCGGGACCGGACACGGCCGGCATCATCATCAAGCAGATCCGCGAGGCGGGCATCAACCTGCCCATCTTGGGCGGCGACGGCTATGACACGGACCTGATCTCGACTGTGCCCGGGCCGGATCTGTCCAACAACGTCTATTTCACGACGCACGCCTATGTGGGTCTGGACACGGGACCTGCGAACGTGTTCCGGACCGGCTATCAGAAGGCGTATGGAGGGCCACCCGAGAACGCCTTCGCGGCGCTTGGCTACGACGCGATGGGACTGGTTGCGGACGCGATCAAGCGGGCCGGCTCGACCGACCATACGGCCGTCACCAAGGCGCTGGCCGAAACCAGCGGCTATGAGGCGGTCACCGGCAATATCGCCTTCAAGAACGGCAGTCATGTGCCGAGCAAGCCTGTGGCCGTCATGTACGTTGACCACGGCAAGGTCAATTTGAAGACCACGGTCACCCCAAAGAGTTGACTCCATTTCAACAGCTCTCCTCGTGCGGCGGCCGTGCGGCTGCACGAGGAGAGCCCGATTGCATCCGAGGCGGATTTGAACAGACCATTGCGTGACATGATGGACGGGCTGCTGGCTCCCGACGAACCCGAGGCCGTGGCGGTGCAGAACCCGCATAGCGCCTCGGCAATCTTCTTCATCTCCGATCATGCCGGCCGGCGCATCCCGCTTCGGCTGGGCACGCTCGGCCTCGGCGATGCCGATCTCGAGCGGCACATTGCCTGGGACATCGGTATCCAGGGTGTCACCACCTCGCTCGCGGACAAGCTCGGCGCGACTTACATCTACCAGCGCTATTCGCGCCTGGTGATCGACTGCAACCGGCGGCCGAGCGTCAGTCAGTCGGTCATGTTGATCAGCGACGGCACCGAGATTCCCGGAAACCGGAATCTCACGGACCAAGAGATGCGCGCTCGGGAAGAGGAGATCTTTTACCCGTATCACCGGGCGATCGAACGGAAATTGGAGCGAAGAGAAGCGGCCGGGCGCCCCACCGTGATCTTCGCCATGCACAGCTGCACGCCGATATTCGGCGGGGAACCAGGTCCCAGGCCCTGGCACATTGGGGTCATTGCGCATCGGGACTGGCGGATCGGCGACGCCCTGATCGATCTGCTCTCCGCCGAAACCGACTTCTGCGTCGGCAGGAACAAGCCCTATGAAGTGAACATGGAGACGGACTATACGGTCCCCATCCATGCCGAGAGTCGCGGCCTGCCCTATGTCGAGATCGAGATCCGGCAGGACCTGATCGCCGATGAGGCAGGCCAGCGGCAATGGGCGGAGCTTCTGGGCAACGTCCTGCCGCGGGTGGTCGAACGATCGGGAGTCCTCAAAGCGTGAAGCAAAAGCGCCGGGCGTTGAAGAGCATACCACCAGCGGAGACCCGCGATGAGCCGGTCTTCGAGCGGGTGCGGCGCGACCTGCAGAGGTACACCGCGGCCGAACGACGCGTCGCGCAATCACTGCTCAGCGACTACCCCGTTGCGGGGCTGGAAACGGTCGCACGCTTCGCAGTGAGGGCCGGGACCAGCGGCCCTACCATTCTGCGGTTCGTGACGCGGCTCGGGTTCAAGAGCTATGCCGAGTTCCAGAATCGGCTCAGGGGCGAGGTGCAGGAGCGCCTGCAGGGCCCGCTCGCGCGCTATCCATCGCTGCGAAGTTGGGGTGAGGGCGGCAAGGTGCAGGAGCGGGTCGGCTCGGCGCTCTGCCGCAACATCGAACGTGCGGTCAGAAGCGTTTCCGCGAAGGACTACATCAGTATCACCGAGCTGGTCTGCGATCGGCGCCGCGCCGTGTTCTGCCTCGGCGGCCGATTCACGCAGACGCTCGCCGCCTACTTCCATCACTGCTTGCGCGAACTCCGTCCGGGTGTGCGGCTGGTGCGTGAAGGCAGCGCGAGCTGGGCCGACTACCTGCTCGACGTGCAGCGCGGCGATGTGCTGTTGGTATTCGACTTTCGGCGCTACCAGCGCGACGTGCTGGAATTCGCTTCGGGCGCGGCGGTACAGGGCGGGATTATCGTGCTGATCACTGATATCTGGAACTCGCCGATCGCGGCGCTGGCCACCCACGTCATCGCCTGCCCGGTGGAGGTGCCGACAGCCTTCGACAGCGCGGTCGGCGGGCTGGCCATGGCGGAGGTCATCGTGGCCGGCGCGGTGGAGCGGCTGGGTGCGCATGCCAAGCGGCGGATCGAGACGCTCGAGGCGCTGCGCCGACCCTTCCATCTCGAGAGCGTGCCGCTCGGAGTTGGCCGGAAGCTGGACAGGAATGGGAAGAGGGGAGGTCTTGCGAGATGATTCGGGAACCGCTGACGATGTTCTGCTACGTGGACATCTCGGGCCAGGTGCGCGGCAAGGGCTTTCCGACCACCGTGCTCGACAAGCGGCTGGCCAGCGGCGTGGGCTGGACGCCGACCAATATCATGTTCACCCCGCTGGGCACGATTGCGCCGTCGCCCTTCGGTCCCTTCGGCGATCTCATTCTCAAGCCCGACCTCGATGCTGAGGCCAACGTCGATTTCGGCGACGGCTCGCCGAGGGAGCACTTCTTCCTGTGCGATGTGCTCGAGACCGACGGTAGTCCCTGGGCCTGCTGCCCGCGCACCCTGCTGCGTAACGCCGCCGAAGACTTGAGGCGTGAGACCGGCGTCACACTGCGCATCGCCTTCGAGCACGAGTTCTTCTACGCGGGCGCACGCGGCAGGGTCGGCGATATGTACGCGCTCGACGGCGTGCGCCGCCACGGCGGCTTTGGCGACACCTTTCTGGCGGCGCTCGGCCAATGCGGTATCGAGGCCGATAGCTACCTGGCCGAATTCGGCGAGGGCCAGTTCGAGGTGACCTTTCCTCCAGCGGAGCCGCTTGCGGCCTGCGACAAGGCGGTGATATTGCGCGAGATGGCGCGCGGGACCGCCTGGCGCTTGGGCCACACGGTCAGCTTCTCGCCGCGCATGACTCCCACGGCGATCGGCAACGGGCTGCACATCCATATGAGTCTGTGGGACGAGGCAGGCAGGCCGATCAGCTACGATCCCCAGGGACCGCGCGGCGTCAGCCCAACGGCAGGCAGGTTCCTGGCAGGCGTGCTGAAACATATGCCGGCGCTGTGCGCCTTCACCGCGCCGACGCCGGTGTCCTATCTGCGGCTCGTGCCACACATGTGGAGCGCGGCGTGGTCGAGCCTCGGCTATCGCGATCGCGAGGCCGGCATCCGCATCTGCCCCACCTTCGCCACCTCCGAGCGCAGCATCGCGGAGCAGTTCAATTTCGAATACCGTGCGGCCGATTCCTCGGCCTGTCCCTACATTCAAATGGCCTCGATCCTGAAAGCGGGCCTGGTCGGCCTCAAGGAGAACCTCTCGATGCCCGAGCCCTTGGTCGAGCAGGACCCCGGCGCGTTTAGTGATGCCGAACGCCAGAAGCGCAGCATCGTTAGACTGCCCGCCAGCCTGGGTGAGGCCCTCGATGCGCTTGATGCCGACAAGATTGTGCAGGACTTCCTGCCACCACGCTTCCTCGAGGCCTATCGCGGCAACAAACGGGCCGAGCTGGCGCTGAGCAAGGACTGGACTGCCGAGGAAATCTGCAAGCGCTACGCCGAAGTATTCTGAGAGGTCGATCCGCTATCTTCGCATGCCCTCAAAACTGTCATCCCGGCCAAGCCGCGCAAGCGGCGTGATCCGGGGCCGTGCGTCTGTGATGTTGTTCTGTCAGGAGGTGAAAGTCCGACCCATGTGAGGTCACGCCACATGTAGCCGAAGGCAACTGCGTCGCCGCGAGGCGGGGTGGAGAGCAGCCCGAGGCGAACGAGCAGCCCGTAGGAAAGCGAACCCGTTTCGGCGTTGTGGTGCGGCGAGTCCGCGGTCCCAAGGCGAAGCCTGGGTGGCAACACCCGGCCGGACACACTGCCGTGGATGAGAGGTGATGTTCGGGCCCATGACGTGGTTGGGGGCGGGATGCTCGGACGGCGGAGCAAAGCAAGCAGAGAGGCCTCGTCGGTGTGTGCGAGCTGGCGAGGGGTCAGAGCCCGCATAGTACCGAGGCGGCGTCAGGCCGCGGGAGGACGGGGTAGCAAAACCCGCCCGAGGGAAGGCCGGGCAGGAAGGTGGAAGCGCGAAGGTCATGCCAGGCAAAAGCAGCACCGGCAGTGCCGAGGAGGCTAAGCAAGGTGCAGAGACACTAGACGACAGGCGCGCCTGGGCGTGGGTCGAAGCCGAGGTATGGACGGAGCGCATGCTGTCGGCGCTGGGCAACGGCGTCAAAGGCGGCAAGTGGTACTCGTTGATCGACAAGGTGTATGCGCCCGCCACGCTGGCGCTCGCCTGGACCAAGGTGCAGGCGAACGAAGGCGCGGCGGGGGTGGATGGGCAGAGCGTGGATCGGTTCGCGGCGAAGGCCGATGTGTATTTGTCGGAACTGTCGACGGCGCTGCGGGCGGACAGTTACCGCCCGCAGCCGGTCAAGCGGGTCGAGATCCCGAAGGGCGATGGCCGGACGAGGCCGCTGGGGATACCCACGGTCAAGGACCGCATTGTCCAGCAGGCAGTTCGACTCGTGATCGAGCCGATCTTCGAGAGCGGGTTCTGCGATGGCAGCTACGGCTTCCGTCCGGAACGCGGGTGCCGTGACGCGCTGCGGGAGGTCGATCGACTGCTCAAGGAAGGCTACGCCCACGTGGTGGACGCCGACCTGCAGTCGTACTTCGATACGATCCCGCATGAGCGTCTGATGGCGCGAGTCGAGGGACAGGTCAGCGATGGCCGGATACTCGACCTTCTCCGTGGATGGCTGAAAGCCGACATCCTACGAGGTCTGGACAAGTGGACGCCGGTCGCGGGCTCGCCGCAAGGCGCAGTGATCAGCCCGTTGCTGGCCAACATCTACCTCGACCCCCTGGATCGACTGATGGCCGAACACGGATACCCGATGGTGCGGTATGCGGACGACTTCGTCATCCTCACCCGGAGCCAGGCGGAGGCCGAAGCGGCGCTCGCGCTGGTCAGGGCGTGGGTGGGTTCGAACGGCCTCACGCTGCATCCCGAGAAGACGCGGATCGCCAACTGCCGGAAGATGGGGAACGGGTTCGAGTTCCTCGGCTACCGGTTCGAGCGCGGCCGTCGTCATGTGCGAAAGAAGAGCCTCGACAAGCTGAAGGAGACGATCCGCGCGAAGACGCGGCGGACCCGAGGGCAAAGCCTGAAGGTCGTCGTCGTCGATCTCAACCGGACGCTCAAAGGCTGGTTCGGCTACTTCAAGCACGCCCATCCGAGCATCTTCATGGAGCTCGACCAGATGATCCGGCGGCGCTTGCGGGCCATGTTGCGCAAGCAAGAGCGCCGACCGGGCGTCGGCAACGATCGGGCCGATCATCAGCGATGGCCCAATGCCTACTTCGCGAATGCCCGGTTGTTCGCGCTTCACACAGCTTGGCAATCAGCGAGACAGTCTCGATGAAGAAACCACCGACTGGAGAGCCGTATGCGAGAAAACCGCCCGTACGGTTCGGAGGGCGGGGTCGGCAAACACCGATCCCGACCCCTATCATGGGGCATAGCCGCCCATTTGATGGATCGCATAGGTCCCGCCTCGCGCGGAGCCTGTCCTTGGGCCGCGCATAGCGCGGACCCGAGGGCTTGGCCGGGATGACAGCGGGAGATGCTGGCTACCGCGCCGCTGACTTGATGGTGGCAACGAGCTGTGTGGTCGTCATAGTTCGGCAATAGCCGGCGAAGGCTTTGAGCGCGTTCTCATGGCGCGCCTCGCTATGTGTGGCGCACGCGTCCGAAACACAGACCGGATAGAAGCCACGATCGGCCGAATCGCGCACCGTATGATCGACGCACTGGTCGGTGAGGAACCCGGTCACCACCAGCGTATCAATGCCGATGTTGCGCAAGAGATACTCGATGTTGGTCGAGTTGAAGACGCCCGACGATGTCTTGGGCAGAACGATGTCGTCGCCGCCGGGCGCGATCGCATCCAGTACTTTCGCCTCCCACGAGCCCTTGGCGATGAAGAACTTGGACAGCTTGTAGTCGAGGCTGCGATCACGGCCGTCTTTGGTATAGTTCTCCATGACCGTGTACATCACCTCGGCGCCGACGCCGCGGAACGTGTCAATCAATCGACGCAGGTTCGGCAGTACCACTTCGCGTACCTGGTGATCGAAATAGGGTACCTGCTTCGCGACGTCGGGGTTCCACACGTAGTTCTGGGTGTCGATCAGCAGCAGGCAGCTCCGCTTCGCCTCGAACGGGCGCTCGCGGGTAAGCAAGGTGTCTTCTTTACGCTGCATGGTTATCTCGTCGGGCAATTGAGCCCACGCACTTTACCGGCGCATCAGGCGCCCGGATAGTGCCAGGCTCCTTTCCTGGCGAGCAGGCGCTCGATCCGCACCGCGATCGCGAGGAGCTGTGTTTCGCTGCCCGCCGCGCCGACGAGTTGAAGCCCGACCGGCATCCCCGCGACGTCGCGGCCCGCCGGCAAAGTCACCGCGCACAGGCCAAGAAAGCTCGCCGGGCAGGTGTTGCGCAGCGCCAGCAGGTTGGTCCTGATGTAGACGTCGTCGTCGGTGAGATCGGCCACCGGCGGCGGCGTAATCGGAACGGTCGGGCTGACCAGGGCGTCGATCGCGGTCAGCGAGCTCGCCGCGTCGGCACCTAGCGCCGCGTAGCGCTCCTTGTGCTGGATGTACTCCCACGCCGGCAGTCCCTTGCCGGCCTCCATGCGCCGGCGCACGCGGGGATCGAGCGTCTCGAGCCAATCGGGCAGCTCCGCGGCGAGGAAGGCGTACAGTTCCGGCGCCACGATGCCGCCCTTGTGATAGAGCTCGAACACATCCTTTGCGGCGGGCAGCGCTGCGTCCGCGACACGCGCGCCATCGGCTGCAGCCAAACCCAGCGCTTCCTCGACCCGCTCCGACACGCCGGGCGAGGTGTCCTCCCAGAAGAATCGCTCCGCGCGGCCAAGCTTGATCCCGGCCAGGTCCGGAAGGGCAGGGATGGGTGCGCCGTCGAGCTGCTGGAAGGCAAAGGCGAGGTCGGTCGCACTGCGCGCCAGTAGCCCAGTGGTATCGAAAGTCGGGCTCAGCGGCACCACGCCGTCCGTGGACCAGCGCCCCTTGGTGGTCTTGACGCCAGCGTTGCCGGTCATACTGGCGGGAATGCGGACCGATCCGGCGGTGTCGGTGCCGAGAGCGATGAGGGCGGTACCTTCCCCGAGGCTGACGCCCGCCCCGCTGGAGGGGCCGCCCGGCGACCGATGCAGCTTGTGGTCGTGCGGATTCCACGGCGCCGGCCAATGCGCGTTGATGCCGAGGCCGCCGAAGGCGAACTCCACCGTGTGGGCCTTGCCCATGAGGACCGCGATCTGGTTGCGCAGCTTGCGAACCAGCGGCCCCTCCCGTTGCCAGTGCTTGGGGAGTTCGCGCGGGCTGCCGGCGAAGATCGGCAAACCTTCGACGCCGTAGATATCCTTGACCGAGACCGGAATACCTTGCTGCGCGCCCAGCCGGTTGCCGGCGGCGAAGGCGACGTCGGCCGCGTCGGCCTGGCGCAGGGCGAAGTCGGGCGCCCATGTCTTGTAGGCGTTGAGGGCCGGATTGTGGCGTGACTGCGCTTCCTCGATTAGTGCACGGGCACGCAAGCGGCCGTCGGCGAGCCGGGCCGAAATCTCGGAAAGCGACCATTCGAGTGGAGACGCCATCGTCGGATCTCCTTCGCCCCGAGCGGCAAGCGCTACACCATGATGTCGCCGCCGTTGGGGTCGAACGTGGCGCCAATATAGAAGCCAGCATCCTCGCAGGCGAGCAGCAGGGCCGTCGGAGCAACCTCCTCCACCTTGCCTTGTCGCTTGAGGATGAGTTCGCCCTGCTTCCTGGCGGCCCATTCCGGCGGCAGCTTCATGTCGGTATCGAGCGGCCCTGGGCAGATGGCGTTGACGGTGATGTTGTCGGCGGCGGCCTCGTAGGAAAGCGAGCGCGTGAGGCCCAGGATGCCGGCCTTGGCCGCAGCATAGTGCGTCATGCCGGCTGCGCCCTTGTGCGCGAGCTGCGAGCTGATATTGATGATGCGGCCATAGCGGTTGCGGCGCATGGCCGGCAGCACCGCGCGCGTGCAGAGGAAGACGCTCTTGAGGTTGATGCGGATCATCTCGTCCCACATCGCCGTCGGCATCTCTTCCAAGAGCGAGACGGTGGCAATGCCAGCATTGTTGACCAGAATGTGGGGATCGCCGAGCTCTGCCAGGATCCTGGCGAACGCCTTCTCCACGGCCAGCTCGTCGCCGACGTCGGCGCCGGCAGCGATGCTGCGCCGCCCCTGTCCGGCAATGGCGGCGGCGGTGTGCGCCGCCTCGTCCTCGTTCCTGTCGATGACGGCGACATCGGCCCCTTCGGTGCCGTAGAGCAGGGCGATGGCCTTACCGAGGCCGGTGGCAGCGCCGGTGACAACCGCGATACGCCGGTCAAGTTTTCCCATGACACCTACTCTGGTGATCGCCGCGCGCCACTGAGGTCCGACCGCGATGAACGCGCCCCACGTGACGAGCAATATGCAATGCCAAACGATGCCCCAAGTCCACGCGCTCGCCTGTCCAGATTGAACGATCTGATGGCAATCCTGGCAACTGGGAATCATATGCGATCAAGCATCTCGCTACCAGAGTGGCAAAAGTGGGTGTAAGCGCGATCGCGCTTCATCCTATGCAAGGCCCTTCCCGCGACACCCACCGGGAAGATCTTGAAACATAGGCTCGCAACCCTGGCGAAGCCATTGCCGTCTGGGTGAGTTTGCGCTGCGCCGGCAGCATGAAGGCGTACTGGCCACCGGTGCTACTGCGAGCCGTTTTCACAACTGGCTCCGATTTACGTCTCGCCATCGCAAAAGACAGCCTTCGTATCAGCGGTCGGCTATCTCAATCGGGTTCAGTCGAGCCGGGGCCCCGAGTGGGAGGCCAGACGCTACGCCGAGGTGATGTAGCTCACCTTCAGTAACAGATCGCCCGTCTTTACGGCCGCCGAAACGGTCCCGCTTGACACCCTCCGCTCGCATCCCGAAGAATAGCCACACGCATAGAGCGGCCGGCGAGAAATGGCTGGGCGGGAGAGAGCTAGGCCGCGATTGCGGTGACTCCGCGATAAAAGAACCATGTTTCGATTGCCGGGATTTGTTGCGCGACGATCGTCAGTCCGGCAGCAAGTCTCCTTCTCCCTCCACGTGAAGTCCGTTCCGGCGCCGCTTTTGCGCGCCGATTGGGAGGGAGGACGATCGCATGGCTGGGCACACCAACAATTATCCGAAGCTGCACAACTCAACCTGGCCAGGCGTGGTCGGCAAAGGCGCGCCGGGGGCGGAACCGATTATTCCGCTCGATACGCTGCTGGAGCTGACCGCCAATGCCGAAATCGACGGCGTGAAGTTCGACGGCGTCGATCTCTGGCTTGCCGATCCGCATATCTCGATCGAGAGCTCGAAGGACGACGTGAAGCGCATCGCCGATCACGTCGCCTCTTATGGCTTGAAGATCGGCTCCTTCGTGGCGCCGATCTGGGCGGGGGCCGGCGGCGGTTCCGCCATGGGCTCTGCCGAGGAGCGGAAGCGCTTCGTCGAGCAGGTGAAGAAGGCCAGCAAGATCGGCCGGCAGATGCGCGAGATCGGCATCCGCCCGAGCGGCGGCGTCAGGATCGACTCCTCCTGCAGCGTGACCGATTGGGAGAAGGACTCCGTCGGCAACACCAAGAAGATCGTCGAGACCTTCCGCGAGGCGGGCAAGGTCGCTGAGGACCATGACGAATACCTCTTCGCCGAGGGCGAGATCTGCTGGGGCGGGATGCAGTCCTGGCGCAAGAACGTGAACCTGCTCGAAGAGGTCGGCATGCCGGGCGTGGTCGGCTACCAGGCCGACATGGCGCATTCCATGCTTTTCACCCTCGGCTACAATTCCGAGGGGGACCGGCTGCTGCCGAAGGATTACGACTGGAAGGACCGTTCGCAGCTCGACGCCGCCTACAAGAAAGTGGCCGATGCCTTGCGGCCCTGGACCTATGACTTCCATGTCGCGCAGAACGACGGCACGGTCTTCGGCTCCGGCGATCATGAGAAGACCGGGCGCCACGTCCAGGCGACCGATCCCAACGGCAAGCTCGACGTGCCGAAGAATGCCGGCTACTGGCTGCGCGACGAGACCGGCAACCTCACCAAGAAGATGCGGCATATCTGCTGGGACGGCTGCATGTTCCCCAATACTGTGATGACCCAGCAGCAGACCTGGAACGACGTGCTCGCGACCATGATCAAGGTGCGCGACGCGCATGGTTGGCGTGAGTAGGGGGGCTGGCGCGCGTAGTCATGACCAAGAAGAAGCTCAACATCGCGATCATCGGGGGCGGCTTCATGGGCCGCACCCATTCCAATGCCTTCCGCCAGGCGCCGGAGTTCTTCACGCTCGACTATGAGCCGGTGCTGAAGGCGGTCTGCACGCGCAACGCCAAGGGTGCGGCCGATTTCGCCGCCAACTGGGGCTTCGAGTCCTCGGAGAGCGATTGGCGCAAGCTGATCGACCGCAAGGACATCGACCTGATCGACATCGCCAGCCCCAACGACACCCATGCCGAGATCGCCGTCGCAGCGGCCGAAGCCGGCAAGATGGTGATGTGCGAGAAGCCGCTCGGCCGCACTGCCGCCGAGGCGGAGAAGATGGTCGCCGCAGTCGAGAAGGCCAAGGTCGCGAACATGGTCTGGTACAACTACCGGCGCGTGCCGGCGGTGACCTTGGCCAAGACGCTGATCAATGAGGGCCGTTTGGGCCGCATCTTCCACTACCGCGCCAAGTTCCTGCAGGACTGGACCATCTCGGCCGAGGTGCCGCAGGGCGGCCGCGGCACTTGGCGCTTGGACGCAAACGTGGCGGGGAGCGGAGTCACCGGCGATCTCCTGGCCCATTGCATCGACACCGCGATGTGGCTCAACGGCGGCATCGAAAGCGTCACAGGTGCCACCGAGACCTTCGTCAAGCAGCGCAAGCACGCAGAGACCGGCCAGACCGCCGAGGTGAAGATCGACGATGCCAGCATGTTCCTGTCGCGGTTCAAGAACGGCTCGCTCGGCATGTTCGAGGCGACGCGCTATGCCCGCGGGCACAAGGCGCTCTACACCCTGGAGATCAACGGCGAGAAGGCCTCGATCTTCTGGGACCTGCACGACCTCCATCGCCTGCAATGGTTCGACCATCGCGACGAGGGCCAGCTGCGCGGCTGGCGCCAGGTCCACGTCACCGACAGCGAGCATCCCTATATGAGCCATTGGTGGGTGCCCGGCCTGCAGATCGGCTACGAGCACACCTTTATCCATCAGGCCGCCGATTTCCTCGAAGGCCTCTCCAGCGGCCAGCCGGCAGCGCCGACCTTCCGCGACGCGCTGGGGACGGAATACGTCACCGATGCGGTGCTGAAATCGGCCAAGTCCGGTCAGTGGGAAACCGTGCGGAGCTGAGCGCATGGACGCTGCGGACAAGGAAACGAGATTGCGCCGAGCCTTCGGCGATGCGCACGTCGACTGACAAACCCCTATGACGTCGAGTCCACGACACAGGCGCGCGCCGTTCTGGACGGCGGTGTCGCGAGTCCACCCGGCCCAGCATCCACATCGGTAGCGAAGCTAACCTGCCGCATCTCGCAAGCTCGCGGTCACAGATCGAATCTGTGCATTCACTATGAAACATCCAGCAAACAGGAAGAAATCGGGCCAATACCGTCGTTACCCTCGGGTTGACCGCAACAGGGGATCAAGATTGCGGCGAAGAAGGGGGACATATGAGGAAATCGCTCCTGTGCAGCACCGCCCTGCTGGAACTGGGGCGCCGGGCGGCATCAGGGGTGGGGCGGCACCGATTACGCGGTGATGGAATGCCTGGCCCACATCGGCCCTTCGGCACCCTAACGGCAACATTCTTTCCCTGTTTGCTGCACTGCGTCGGAACGGCGATGATCATCGCCGTGTTTAATACTTGGTGATTCGATCCGTTCGACCCACAGGAGGCGAACATGATCAGACCATTTCTGTCCACTACTGCGGTTGCCCTGGCGCTAACGACCCCCGCTTGGGCGCAGACCACCACGGATCAGCCGACAACTACCCCACCACCGGCGACGGAAGCTCAACCCGAGGGGACGTCTGGAGCCGAGCCTGAGGCCGTTAAGCCAGCGGCGGGCGAAGCGATCATTCCCGAACAGACGGAAACCCAGCTCATCGCAGAGGATCTGATGGGGATCCCAGTCGTCGGCTCCGGGGACGAGGAGATCGGCAAAGTCGAGGACCTGATCTTCGACGAGCAAGAAAAGATCACCGGCGTGGTCGTCGGGGTCGGTGGCTTTCTCGGAATCGGCAAGAAGGAGGTCGGGCTGGACTGGGATCAGGCCAAGCTCGAAGAGGACCAGGATTCCGGGAAAAAGAAAATCGTGATCGGCCTGACCAAAGCGGACCTTGAAGCCGCGCCGGATTTCAAGACTCAAGAGGAGCGGAAAGCGGAGGAAGCAGCCGCGGCACAGCAACAGCAGCTCCAACAACAGCAGGCCGTGCCACCACCCGCAACCACGCCCCAACAGTAGGCCGAGTCCGCACGGGCGCGCCGCGCTTCCGGCACCAAACGCGAGCGAAAAAAATACATGGTGCCTTTGAATGCATCGCATGGATCGCCCCGTCGGAATGGAGCGGGGGAGCACTGAGTGAAACCTGGGTCCTCAAACAGGTCGTCGAGCGGCGCAGTAAGCATCGACACAGTTCGGCGGTCGTGTCCGACGATCCCGATCCGGATCACCCGCCGCGGCGAGTTCCGCCTTGTTGGTCTGTTAACCGCTGGCGAACAAGGGCGTCGAAACAGCGCTTACGATGGTTTCGCTTTTCTGGAAGTTGACCTCGAGGCCCGCCGCGCGATCTGCACACGCCTGCGCCCAACAAACGACGACGCTAGTGCCGCCGGCGAGCATGTCATCAACAAGGCGCTCGCGCATCAACGGGCTTTTTGCGACGCACGGGCAATCAAATCGTCCAGAGGAACAGTTTCAAAATCGGAGACGTGTTCGCATTGCTGTAGGCCTGAGCGCGCAAGCCATTGCCCAAGAGCAACAATTCGCGCTACGAGGGCCGATCGAGCCTTGACCGGCGCCGGGGTAACGAATTGGGCAACGTAAGATTTCTCTTCCAACTCGCCAGACAACGGCAGCAACCCTTGCTTGAAGCGACGCACGACGGTAACCACCTTTTCGACGACGGGTGGCTGATGGAGGTGTCAATGCGATGGACACCTCACAGGTTCAGTTGCGTCTGTCTTACTTATGTCTGCAGCTTTCGTGCCGGCGTTCGGCGTCGCATCCCAGTCGTGGATTAGTCCCGCTAAGGCGGGATACGCCAACGCCCCGCTACCCGCCAGCAACCTCGATCTTCAAAGAGCGCGCAGCCCAGCCCTATGAGCTAAGGCAATCAGTAAAAGAACGAATGGCGAGGCGACCACGCAAATTCTCGGCCGCACGTTCAGCAAGGACTTCCCCCATCCGATCGATGTTCATGTTGGACACCGTATTCGGCTGCGGCGCATGCGTGCTCGGCATGACCCAAGAGACAGTTGCAAGGCCTTGGACTGACCTTCCAGCAGGTGCAAAAGTACGAGAAGGGTACGAACCGGGTCAGTTCGAGCCGGCTATCGAGAGCTGCATGCTGACGAACCGCTCCAGTGAACATCAGCTTGCAGAGATCGGCATCATCGAGAGCGAGTTGGCGGAGCGCCATGGTGGATTGCGCCTATGCCAAGTTCAGGAACGACAGTGCCGTGCCGGAGATCCGGATCGGGATCAAGGTGTTCAAGTGCATCGGCGTATCCCCGCCCCAGGATCACCCGCACATCTACCTCGACATGGGCGACGACGACATGATCCGGTGCCCCTACTGCGCGACCCTGTTCCGCTTCGACCCGCGCTTGGGTCCAGGCGAGGCCGACCCGCCGGACTGCTTGTTCATTGATGAACTAGGAGAGTGATAGAGCAAAACACAGACACGTAGGGAGGAATGCAATGGCAAAAGTCTTGTGTGTTCTCTATGACGACCCCCGTGAATGGTCATCCCCCAAGTCCGTTCATGGCACTGAACCGCCGTGCCGATGCGCCAAGAGAGTGTCCGTTGTTCGAGGCCTAGCATACCTGGGCCGCCTCACGCTCGATGAGCAGCTGGGTGACACTCAATTTATCGCAGTGTTCGACCATCGATCTCCGAAAGCTAACGTAGGGACCGTGAGCTGTCGTAAGACTTTAGGCAATCGTACTCTGCGATGGTTCAATGGCTTGGGGAGCGAGAACGCTCTTCAGCACACTTCCGATAAGGCTTAGTATCGGAAGTCAGAGGTCGGATTTCTGAAACAGAGGAGGCCACCATGCTCTGCTTGCGACCGCTCTGTGGCATCGTTTTCGGCCCGGTCGCCATGACGGCGGGCGGCGCGGCCTTCCTGGGCACGCTCGCCGCCCTGGCCCTGGCCGCGTGTGCCGCGGCCGAACCCAGCCGGCCCCGTGAAGAGCAAGGCGCCGAACGTCCGGCTGGGGAGGCTAAACCCGCGGGCCGCGGACGGCGCCGGGGGCGCGCCCTCTGAGCGAGGGCGAGGAATTCGAGACAGAAGTAAGGAGAATATGGCTGGCAAGCCCAAGGACCTGGAGACCGGCGACGATCTCCGGGAGTCGATCCAACGCCTTGACCAGGTGAGCGCGCGCATTGCGCGCCTGCTGGCCGATCTGGCGGCGCCGAAGCCGGAGCCGGCCGCTGATGAGCCGGATCAGCCTGCGGCGGGGGCGTGAACGCCGGCTACGGATGGACTGGCATCAGGTCAACACTCACGAGCGGGAATGCCGGGCAGAAGACGGGCACCAAACTTAATCTTGAGCGGACCCGATCCGACGGAGGGACCATGAAAGAAGACGTTTTCAACATGAGCGTGCGGAAGTTCCTCAAGAAAGTCGGAATCACCGCGCAGCGCGAGATCGAGAACGCGGTACGGGAGGCGCTCTCGAAAGGCAGCCTGACCGGCAAGGAAAAGCTGCCGGCCAAGGTCACATTAGCGCTTGGTCAGACCGGCCTGAATTTGATTGTCGATGGCGAGATCGAGCTCGAATAGTTCTAGCGCGGACAACGGGACAGTTGTCGCTGTCCGGCCGGCGAGCAGCTGACCTATCGGTTCTCAGCGGAAGAGCATGGCAAGACGATCCGCCGCTATTGGACGACGGCGTGTCCGACGTGCCCCTTGCAATCGCGATGCACGACGGGGCCGGAGCTGCTATGGGATGGCGTTCCGCAGGCGCGGCCAGGAGGCGAGGAGGCGCTGGGTATAGTCGGCCCGCGGGGCGTCGAACACTTCAATGGCGGGACCTTGTTCCACTATTTTGCCTCGATGCATGACAGCAGC
>DASRRI010000029.1:0-2671 GCA_035695765.1 Dongiaceae bacterium | reverse complement strand
TACTTCCCCTGCCATCATCGCTTGCGCCATGGTCGATGAGGCGGCGATATAAATGAGATTGGCATCCAACCCTTCCTGCTTGAAGTAGCCGGCGTCCTTGATGATCCAGAAAGGGGCCTGAATCGCGGTGATCCCGGAATAGCCGACCACAAGCTTTTGCGCCTGAGAGACGGCAGGAAGCGCTAAAATCAGGACAACGCTAAGAGCAATAAGGTTGCTAGCAATCATTGCTTTCATAATCGCCTCCGCATGAAATCATCAGCACTTTGATCTCCCTCCCAAAAAGCTTCGCCTGGGAAAGCAGTTCCGGTGGTCCTAGATCAACTGCTTCCGAGAATTGGTTGCCATGATCTCAGCCGATATTGAGCGCGCCGCCGCCATCAACGAGGAGCGCCACGCCGGTGATGAAATTGGCCTCGTCGGAGGCGAGGAACAATGCCGCATTGGCGACGTCCCAGGCCGTGCCCATCTTGCGGCGCAGCGGCACGCGCGCATCGCGCTCCGCTGCGACCTCGGCGCGGCTCTTGCCGCTCACCCGCGCGCGCGTGTCGACCGCCATCGGCGTGTCGATCAGACCGGGCAAGATCACGTTAGCGCGAACGCCATACTCGGCGTTCTGGATTGCCACCTGCTGGATGAAGGCGATCATCGCCGCCTTCGTCGCTTTGTAGGCGACGAAGGGATAATTCTCCAATGCGGCGAGCGATGAGATCATGGTGATGGCGCCTGCGCGTTGCTCTCGCATGATCGGGACGACGTGCTTACAGGCCATGATGGCGCCGCGTAGATTGATAGCGCTGATGCGATCGAAAGCCTCCTCGGTGAAGTCGAGCAGCGGCGCATCGCCGCCGGCGATGCTGACGCCGACGTTGTAATGCAGGACGTCGATGCGGGCCCAGCGCTGGTGCGCCGCCGCTATGGCGGCGGCAAGCGTAACGTCCTTGGTGACATCGGCCTCGAAGGCGACGCATTCGCCGCCGCCCTCTTTGATCATCGACACGGTCTCCTCGGCCGATCGAAGGTCACGATCGACAGCCATGACCTTCGCACCTTCCTGCGCGAATCGCAGCGCCGTGGCTCGGCCATTGCCCATTCCTTCGCCCGGCCCCTGCCCGGCGCCGATGACAATGGCAGTCTTTCCTTCTAGACGCATGGCAGCCTGCTGGCAATCAGAACGATCGGTTCCGCGGTAAAGCGGTGCTCGAGCTGTTCGTCTGATCTAAAGTTCGCGCGGCCGTTTCCTTCCGTCACTTTTGCACCCCTCGTCTCTAGGGCCTGGTCAGGTCGGTTTTCATTCCGAGCCAGTGCTGCCCAACCAGTTCGTAGTGGGACTGGCGAGCCTGTAGGTGCTGGCTGATCACATGAATGTCCTGGAAGTGTCGCTGCAGGACGTTTCCTTCGTAGATCGCACTTACGCCAGTGGCATTATAAACCGCGTCGACGACCTGGACTGCCAGTCGAATCCCGTGTGTGGCAGCGAGGCGCAGGATCGCGCGCTGCTCCTGCGTGGTCGCGCCGGTGGACGTTACCTCGGTCCAGAGTTCGCCGACCGCCTCCGTCAGAAAAGCCCGTCCGGATCGAAGATCAGCTTCGGCGCGCCCGATGGTGGCTTGAATCACCGGCTGATCACGGAGCATCGCCTGCATAGCCCGCGGTGTCTTGGTGTTAGCTAACTCGAAGAACGTGACGAGGCAGGAGCGGGCCACTCCTAGGGCGACTGCGGCATCGCCCGAGCCGAACAGCAAGGTTCGGGGGATTTGGAAGAGCGGTCCGGTCTCCAGCAGGGGAGCGTCGGCCTGGAGCACTGTGCGCTCCGCGGGCACGAAGACATCGCTCACGGCGAAGTGGTAAGTCCCTGTGCCGCGCATGCCCCGGACACGCCAGGTATCCAGCAACTCCGCCTCGGCCGCCGGGACGAACAAGTAGCGTTGCTCGGGTTGACCGTGCTGGAGCCTGAGCTGGCCGTTTTCGAGGACCTGGGCGCGCGCTGCCAACCATGCGGCATGCCGGCATCCCGTGCTGAACCCCTGACGGCCGCTGACCCGGTACCCGCCCGGAACGACGATCGCCTCTGCCGTCGGAAGAGGCGTGTTGGCGACGATGCTGCGTGGCGTGTCGATCCAGATCAGGCGCGCGACATCACGTGGCATTCGCGCCGCATAAGTTGCGAAGATCGCGCACTGATTGACAATCCAACCGGTGCTGGCGTCGGCTCTGCCGATCTCCTCGAGCACCTGAACATAAGTCGGCAAGTCGATCTCGGCGCCACCCAAAGCCCGCGGAAACGCCAAGTGGAACAAACCGACATCGGCCAGCGCCTCGAAGAGCGGACGGGGCAACTCGCGGTCGGCCTCGATCTGATCGGCGCACGATCGGATCATGGGGACCAGCTTTCGTGCGGCGTCGAGCGGCGATTGAGTCTCGGTCGCGGTCATCGCTTTGTGTCGTTACATTGACGGTTGAGCTTATCAGTCTGTCCAAAAAAACTTCTCTACTCCAGCCCGCAATCATTGTCCATCTCTACCTGGGATCAAAGCCCCGGACAGTATTGACAATCACATAAAAGCAGCGATCCTACGAGTGGCAACAGCCCTTCGTTGAAGGGAGCGAAGAAAATGCAAAGCACGGTGACCGAGATCGCGCCGGAGATCTACCGCATATCCACTTTTCA
>DASRRI010000028.1:0-68344 GCA_035695765.1 Dongiaceae bacterium | reverse complement strand
CGTGATAGACGAAGAGCCGCGGCAGATACAGCATCCCCGCCATCCAGGCGATCACCGCGATGACATGCAGCGCCTTCAGCCAGTCGTAGAGAGTCATTCACTTTCCCCATCAGGAATCTGGGATCAGAAGAAGATGATCCGACATCTGATGCCTGATACCTGATTACTGAGTTTTGCACGCACAGCGCCGCCACTTGGCGCACGCCGCCTGCCCGCTGCCGTCCTGCACGGCAGCTTTGCGCGCCATCGCGGCCTTCACCAATGACGCCAGCCCGGCGATGAAGGCCGGGTGCGTGCCCACCGCCGGCACGCGCACATACGCGGCGGCGCCGTTCCGCTCTGCCAGGTGGCGGTATTCGATGTCGAGTTCCACCAGCGTCTCCGAATGCTCCGACACGAAGGCGATCGGGAAAATGACCAGCGCCCGATTGTCCTTCGCCGCCTGCAGGATCGTTGCGTCGGTGGCAGGCCCCACCCATTCGAGCGGTCCAACCCGGCTCTGGAACGAGATCACCCAGTCCCCCGCTGCCAGGCCAACCCTGGCAACGATGGCCGCCGCCCCTGCTTCGACTTGCGAGACGTAGGGGTCGCCGTCGGTCACGATCTTCTTTGGCAGGCCGTGGGCCGAGAACACGACCAGCGGCTTGGCGTGCGGCGCCTCCGCCTCGGCGCGGGCGATGCCTTGCTGCACCAGCTCGGCCGCGGCCGCAATGAATCCAGGTTCGCTCGGGAAGCAGCAGATCAGGTGCTGCGGTGCAGTCAGACCCTGCCGCGCCGACTCTTGCCGCCACAGCGTGTGGGAAGATGCAGTCGTGGTGGTGGAGAATTGCGGATAGAGCGGCAGCAGGATGACCTGATCCGGCGCGTAGTCCTTCACGGCCGCCACGGTATCTTCCGTCATCGGGTGCCAATAGCGCATGGCGATGAAGGCCCGCGCGTCTCCGCCCAACGCCCGCTCCAACGCGCGTGCCTGCGCCTCCGTATTGGGCAGGATCGGCGAGCGATTCCCCATCTGGGCGTATATGTGCCGCGCCACCGGCGCGCGCCGGCGCGAGATCCATGCTGCAACCATGCTGCGCAGCAAAGACGGCAGCCGGATGATGGCCGGATCATTGAACAGGTTGAACAGGAATGGCCGCACAGCGTCGAGCGAGTCCGGCCCGCCGAGATTGAAGAGGACGATCGCGGTGCGAGTCATGCGGAGCGCTTGCAACGAGACTGACGCGCTCTCTCACTGTCACCCCGGCCAAGCCCTCGGGTCGGCGCAAAGCGCCGACCCGAGGGCGGCTTCACCGGGATGACAGTAGGAGTGCTGGCAGTATCTCGCCTCACCCCCGCTGCTCCCGCACCAGCTTGACCAACTCCGCCACATGCTCGGGCGGCGTCTCCGGCACGATCCCGTGGCCGAGATTGAAGATGAAGGGCCCCTTGGCCAGCCGGTTCACGATGCGGGCCACGCCGGCGCTCATGCTGCGGCCGCCTGCTACCAGCAGCCGCGGGTCGAGATTGCCCTGCAGGCAGCCATGCGGCTGCAGCTGATCGCGCGCCCATTCGAGCGGTACGCTGGAATCGAGGCTCAGGCCCTGCGCGAACCCTTCGACTGCAAAATCGAGATAGCCTGCCCCGATGCCGCGCGGGAACAGGATGATCGGCACCTCCGGATGGACAGCGTGGACGTTGGCGGCGATCTGGCGTAGCGGGGCGAGGCTGAAATGCCGCATGTCGGGGTGGGAGAGGGCGCCAGCCCAGGAATCGAACAACTGCAGAACTTCGGCGCCAGCCTCGACCTGCTTGATCAGGTGCTGGCTGGTTGCCTCCACCAGCAGGGCGATCAGCGCGGCGAAATCGGTGATGCGCTCGTACATCCAGCCCTTGGCCGTCGCGAAATCGCGGCTCGACCCGCCCTCGATCATGTAGGAGGCAACCGTCCAGGGTGCGCCAGCAAACCCGATCAGCGCCGTTTCCGCCGGCAGCGCCGCCTTGATCCGGCCAATGGTCTCGTAGACCGGCGCCAGCCGTTCGTGGAAGCGATCGAGGGTGAGTTTCGCCAGGTCCTTGCCATCCTGCAGCGGCTCCAGCACCGGGCCGCGTCCTTCCTCAAAGCTGACCTTCTGGCCGAGAGCGTCCGCCACCACCAGGATGTCCGAGAACAGGATGGCAGCATCGAACCCGAAGCGCCGGATTGGCTGCAAGGTCACCTCGGTCGCCAGCACCGGATTGTAGCAAAGGTCCAGGAACGACCCCGCCTTGGCGCGCACCTCCCGGTATTCCGGCAGATAGCGCCCCGCCTGGCGCATGAGCCAGATGGGTGGGACTTCCAGCCTTTCGCCCTTCAGGGCTCGGATCAGACGCTTGCCGGGTGCTTTCATGAACGGGCCGGGACCAGGGACACGAACTCACCCCTAACATAGATTCTTATCGAAGAAGAATGGTGGTGGTGATTGGTCATAGGAGTCCCGGGGATTACCGCTTTTAGCCGCGGTGGGGACAAGATCAGGGTAAAACTCCGCCGGCCCGCCGGTGGAAAAGTCTGTGAAGCGGCGGGGTTTGCGGGCCTGTGCAAAGCCTGGAAAGGGTGAATCAAGCGCATAATCGACTTATCCACCGGATTCAGCCATTCCGCGCCGGGGGTTGATCCTCCGCATAACCGATGCGATGAAAGACCGGGTAGGGTGGATGGAATGCCCATCCGGGATAAACCGGGTTGCTCCGGGCAAGTTATCCACCATCGTCTGTGGACAGGGCAAAATGGCAACGAGCTTTCATGTTCATCTGGTGTCGGACGCGACCGGCGAGACCATCAACAGCGTGATGCGCGCCTGCCTGGTCCAGTTCGAGGATCACGACGTCACCGAGCATTCCTGGTCGCTGGTGAGGACGCCCGGCCAGATGGACCGCGCTCTTGCTGGCATCAAGCAGAATCCGGGCCTTGTCCTTTATACCATCGTCAATGACCGGCTGCGGGAACAGTTGCTGGCCGGCTGTCGCACTCTGCAGGTTCCGGTGGTGCCGGTCCTTGATCCCGTGATCAACGCGATGGCCGGCCATTTCGGTCAGAAGTCGCGCGGCCAGTCGGGCAAGCAGCATGAGCTCGACGCCGAATATTTCGATCGGATCGAGGCGATGAACTTCGCCCTCGCCCACGATGACGGCCAATCCAGCCGCACCTATAACGAGGCGGACGTGATCCTGATCGGGGTCTCGCGCTCCTCCAAGACGCCGACCTGTATCTATCTCGCCAATCGCGGCATCAAATGCGCGAACGTGCCGATCGTGCCGAATTGCCCGCTGCCGCCGGAATTGTTCCTGGTCAAGAAGCCGCTGGTGGTGGGCCTCACCAAGGACGCTTCGCACCTGGTGCAGATCCGCCGCAATCGCCTGCAGATGATCGCGCGCGACGAGGACACGGATTATGTCGACCTCTCGGTGGTGCGCGAGGAGGTGGCGACCGCCCGGCGCCTCTGCACCGAGCACGGCTGGCCCGTCATCGACGTGACCCGCCGCTCGATCGAGGAGACCGCCGCGACCATCCTCCAGATGCTGCAGGACCATCGCGACGGCAACACGCCGGTCGCGGAGAGCGCTGCAAAATGACGGCTGCGAGGACACAACGTGTCACGCCACTCTCTTATCGTCATGCTCGGACCTGTTGGTTCAAGCCTGGGTCCGACCATCCACGAGTTTCCATGGTCGAGACCGGACTGCGTCAGACAAACTCGTGGATGGTCGTGCCAAGCACGACCATGACGGAGTAGGGGCGGCACATGGCGGGTTCCGCGCCGCTCATCCTCGCTTCCGGCAGTGCGACGCGCGCCAACATGCTGCGCCATGCCGGCATTGCGATCGAGACTGCCGTCCCGTCCGTCGACGAATCGGAGGTGAAAGCCAGCCTCCATCAGGAAGGCGCGGGTGCCGACCGCGTCGCCGAACTGCTCGCCGAAATGAAAGCCCAGCGCATCGCTCCGCGTTTTCCTGGCCGCTTCGTGCTCGGCTGCGACCAGATGCTGGAACGCGATGGTCAGTGGCTCGACAAGCCTGCCGATCGTGATGAGGCGCGACAGCAGCTGAAAGGGCTGCGCGGCAAGAGCCACAATCTCATCACTTCCGCCGTGCTGGTGCGCGACAGCGCTCGTATCTGGCACCATACCGACCGTGCCGAATTGCGCATGCGCGATTTCAGCGACGCATTCCTGGAAGAGTATCTGAAGCAGGCGGGCGCGGACGTGCTGCATTCGGTCGGCGCCTATCAGCTCGAAGGGCTCGGCGCGCAATTGTTCGAGCGGGTGAAGGGCGACTTCTTCACCATCCTCGGCCTGCCGTTGCTGCCTGTCCTCGCCATCCTGCGCGAGCATGGCATGGTGCCGCGGTGACCCTCACCGGCAAGAGCCGCATCGCTGGCATCTTCGGCTGGCCCGTCGATCATTCGCGCTCGCCGCGGCTGCATGGCTATTGGCTGAAGCAGTTCGGGATCGACGGCGCCTACATTCCGTTCGCCACCCACCCCGCCAAGCTGGAGCAAGGCATGCGCGCCTTGCCCGCGCTGGGCTTCCGCGGCGGCAACATCACGCTGCCGCACAAGGAACGCGCGCTGGCGCTGGTGGATGAAGCGACGCCGCTGGCCAAGCGCATCGGCGCGATCAACACCCTCATCGTGCGCGAGGACGGCACCATCCTCGGCGACAACACCGACGGCTTCGGCTTCATCGCCAACTTGCAGCACGTACAGCCAGGCTGGCGCGGCGCGTCGGGCGCAGCGATTGTGCTCGGCGCCGGCGGCGCGGCGCGCGCGATCGTGGTCTCCTTGCTCGATGCCGGCGTGCCGGAGGTCCGGCTGGTGAACCGCACCACCCGCCGCGCCGAAGAGATCGCGCAGGCGGTCGGCGGCTCGGTCAAGGTCCTGTCCTGGGAGGCGCGCGCCGATGCGCTGAAGGATGCAGCGCTGCTGGTCAACAGCACCACGCTCGGCATGGCAGGGCAAGGGCCGCTCGACCTCGACCTGCGCCACCTGCCGACCAGCGCATTGGTCTACGACATCGTCTATGTTCCGCTGATCACAGATCTTCTTAAAGCCGCGCAGCAACGCGGCAACCCTACCGTCGACGGCATCGGCATGCTCCTGCACCAAGGCCGCCCCGGCTTCAAAGCCTGGTTCGGCCAGGACCCGCCGGTGACGCCGGAGCTGCGGGCGTTCGTGTTGGGGGGATAGCCGGCATGTACAGCATGTTGCGAGATCAGGTCCCGCACCTATTGCCGCGCGAACACACGTCGTTGGCGCGATCGATCAAGATCGCGATAGTCGCGGGTGCCGTGGCGCTGTTTGGTAACGCCTTTGCCTCAGCACTCCCGGAGGTATTGCAAGGGCTCGGCTGGCAGGGTGCGCCTGACAGCATTGCCCTGGCTTGGTTTCAACTCCTGCTCCAACTGACGACGACCTTGCCGTATCTGATGTGCATGGCCAGTGCCTCCATCGCTTTCGCTCGGCGACGTGGACTCCTCGATACCACGCAACTCGCACTCTCCCTGGTGCTAATGAGAAACTATCTGAGCGGGTTCGTCCGTCGTGACCGAGGCTAGAATCCTGGTGCGTAAACCCAGATGCGTATCCTCGGCCTGACTGGTTCCATCGGCATGGGCAAGTCGACTGCGGCTGCCATGCTGCGGCGCATGGGCGTGCCGGTGCATGACGCGGACAAGGTGGTGCATGACCTGACCAACGGCGCGGCGCTGCCGGCGATCAAGGCGGCATTTCCCGATCTTGTCACCAATGCCGGCCTCAACCGCAGCGAGCTCTCCCGCCGTGCGTTCAACGATCCGGCGATCCTGCAGGCGCTTGAGCAGATCCTGCATCCGCTGGTGCGCGCGGAGGAAACCAGGTTCCTGCGCCAGCGACGCGCACACGGCAGCAAGCTGGTTGTGCTCGACATCCCGCTGCTGTTCGAAACCGGCGGCGAGCAGCGCTGCGATGCGGTGCTCGTCGTCTCAGCTCCCCGTGCCGTCCAGCTGCAACGCGTGCTCTCCCGCCCCGGCATGAACCCGGCTAAGCTCGCCGGCATTGAGCAGCGCCAGATGCCCGACGCCGAGAAACGCAAACGCGCCGACATCGTGATCCCCACCGGCCACGGCCGCCGCGCGACGTGGGTCGCGCTCAGGAACGCGATCCGGAAGACACAGCGCGGTTTACTCTAAAAGAACGCCAGCACCCGCGATTCGATGCTCTGCCGCCGCGCGGTGCCCGGCTGGGTCGTGGGATCGTTGAACGCCGTGTGCGGCATGAAGCGCGCGCGGCCGTCCTTGGCCGAATCGTAAGTCTTCAGCAGCAGGATCTCATCCGGCTGCAGATTCGGCACGTAGAACCAGCGATGCTCCGGATTGAAGGCGATGCGATAGACCTCGCCTGTGCGGTCGGGATATTTGAGGTCGGTCGCGATCCAGTCCTCGTCCGCCACCGTGCGCGCATCGGCGAAGGCGAGCGGCGTGTCGGTGACCGGCCCATTGATCGAGCGCCAGACATTGACGATAGCGAAGCGCCGCTTCAGCGCTGCGTCGGCCTGATCCTCCGGCAACAGATCGCGTACGCGCTGCGGACCGGACCATTTCGTGTAATCGTTGTGCGCGACATAGACCGGCGCACGTCTGGTCGAGCTTTTGTCGTCGCCGCCGATGCGCCGGACAGTGTGATCGAATACGACGGCCCGTCGCGCGCCGGTCTTCGCCATCACCAGGCCCGCGACCTCGGTGTCATAGACCGCCTTCAGCTCGGCGGGGTCGTCGAAATTGCGGACAGCCGTGTGGCCGTGCGTCAGCGCGAAGCCCTGCGCGTCGACCGACAATGTCTCGAGCAAAGGCCGCGCGCTGTGGATCGCGACCTGGTGCGGCTCGTTGCGCTCCTCGATCGAGGGATGAGGCTCCGGCGTGTCATAGAGATAGACGGCCGGCTTTGGACCGCCGCGCCTGGTGTAGTTGATCTCGGCGAGGACGTAACCGGAACGAGCCGTGCTCGCGGTCTTTGGACTGATCTGGTTCATGGGCTACCCACTCAAAGACGGGACGCAGGCTGCCATCGCAAACCCACAACCCGACGCTCTCAATCCCAAAGTGGGACGCTCATGACTGCTCTACAAGCGAGGAAAGCTCGAGGCACCTGTGAGCCCAGCTAACCCATCGGCGTGCAGAGCTCGACCAGGAACCCATTGTTGTCGCGGACATAGGCGACGGTCTGGCCCCAGGGCTTTTGCTCCGGCGCTGAGACGGCCTTGGCGCCGGCTGCAAGGGCCTGGTCGAAGGCGGCCTGCACCTTGTCCGTCACCAGGGCGATCTCCACCGCCAGCGGCTTGTCGTTCGGGCTGGCGAAATGTCCCGGTCCATGCAGCATCTTCTTGGCGGCAAAAGCGAGCTTGGTCTCGCCGGTCGCGAGCTGGCCGAACTCGCTTCCCGCCACCATCTCGCGCTTCAGGCCGAACGCCTTTTCATAGAAGGCAATGGTCGCTTCGACCGCGTCCACATAGATGATCGTGTAGCCGAATTTCATGGCATCGCTCCTGTCAGGATTTCACCTGAGTTAGGCGGCGGCGCGGGCGTTGTCTTGAAGATTTCGGACAGGTCGCGCGATCTCCGCGGGCGTAAACCCGGCAAGCTCCTTCAGCTCTCGCGTCATGTGCGCCTGGTCGGCATAGCCCATGTGCAGCGCCAGGGTGGCGAGGGGCATGCGTCCCGCGCGGATCGCCGCGACGGTGCGCTGCATGCGCAGGATCCGCGCCATGCTCTTGGGCGCGAGCCCCGACCAGCGCGTCAGGTCGCGGTGCAGGCTGCGCTCGGACATGCCGAGCGAGTGCGCGACCCGATGGATCTCGAGATTGCGCGCCAGCAAGGCGATGGCCTCGCGCACCGGCGCTGGCGCACGATATCGGTCGCGCCGCATCAGCCGGGCGTCGACCGCGCGCTTCAGCGTAGCGAGCGCTTGCTCGGCTGACGCGCATTCCTGCAGCCGCTGCTCGAGCGCGGCAAGGCCCGCCTCGATCTCCACCGCCGGAATATCGCGGTCGCGGCACGCAATCGGATCGATGTCGAGGAAAGCGCGCACCATGGCGGGCTTGAACCGCACGCCGGCAAACCAGCGCGGAACCGCGTCATCCAGGAACACAGGCCGCTCGATCAAGGCGCTGCTGAACAGACGCCCGCCATCGGCACTGCCGCCGCGGAACACCAGATCGATGCAGCCGTCCGGCAATACGCGGTCCACCGGCGCACTGCCTACGGCATCCACCCGATTGATCCAATAGGCATCGATCAGGTCGCGGAACGGCTCGATCGGCTGGAACTGCTGGTAGGAATGGGCCATGTCGTCCGCTGCGTTTGACGCGTCATGGTGCCCCAAACCGGCGGGCGAGAAAAGACGACGCTTTCCGCCGGAACCATCCTCTGGCGCTCGGGGTTCCGTTGTCAGGCAGTATGTCGCGCTGGCGATGACGATGAGTGTGCTGGCCAGCACGGAGCAGCAGGGCGTTCGCGCGCCCACATTCGCGGCCGCTTCCTTTCAAGTCAGAACGAACGTAGAAGGGTCAGCGCGTATCGGGACTGCGCGCACTGATGGCGGCAACGAGATGGAGCGACCACGGCAATGCCGGTCTATCGATTCTATTTTCTGGGTTCGGACGATCACATCAAGGCAGCCGAGACCATCGAGTGCACGGACGATGCCGAGGCAGAGCACAAGGCGCGCGCGCTCCTGGACGAGAGAAAGGGCTATGCATCGATCGAAGTGTGGCGGGGGAAGGATTTGCTACACCAGGTCCGGCGCGAACCGTGACGGCATTGCGGGCCGTTGCGAAGCCGGGCAATACCAAGTGAAGCACCCCTCCCCCGGCCTGTCGGCGCATGCCGACATTCGTCGGCGGGCGGGGGAAGGGGAGTATTTTGCGGTGGCTCAATTCCTCAGGTGCGATCACTCTGCGTTGCGGGGCTGCGAGTCCGAATCCTACTTCGCCCCCATCTCGGTCAGCTTGGCCTTGTCCTCGGCGACGAAGACGGCGAGCAGGCTGGCGGGCTCGGTCGTGCTGGCATTCTCGCTGACGAGGTGCGCGCTGCCCGGCGGTTCGAAGAAGCTTTCGCCGGCCTTGTAGATCTTGGCTGGGCCGCCGGTCGAGACCTGCGAGCGGATCTCGCCGCTCAAGACATAGGCGAAGACGCTGCCGGCGTGATGGTGCGATTCCGACTTCTCGCCGGGCTTGTACGTGACGACAACGGCGGTGAGGCTGTTGCCCGGCACGTTGGGCAGCTGCGCCGCGAAAACCGGCTTCACCGTTTCGTCGGCGCTGGCGGCGCTCATGGTGCTGGGCTGCAGGATCGCGGCGATCAAGGCTGCCGTGAACCAGGTTGTTGTGCGTGTCACGGTTCTTCTCCATCTCGCGCTGTCACTGCGGCGCCTCAGCGGCCTTCACCGGATGCACCGCGCGGAAGCCGATGGCGATGCGGTTCCAGGTGTTGATGGTGCCGATGAGGACGGTCAGCTTCACGATCTCGTCGTCGCTGAAGTGCTTCTTCACGTCCGCGTAGACGTCGTCGGGCGCGTGGGTCTCGGCGATCAGGGTCAGCGCCTCGGTCCAGGCGAGGGCGGCGCGCTCGCGGTCGCTGTAGAGCGGGGATTCGCGCCAGGCGTCAAGCAGATAAAGCCGCTCCTCGGCCTCGCCATCGGCGCGGGCATCGCGCGTGTGCATGTGGATGCAATAGGCGCAGCCATTGATCTGCGAGGCGCGCGTCTTCACCAGATGGTACAGCGACCGCTCCAGTCCGCTGTTCACGAGGTGGTCCTCCAGCGCGACGACGGCTTTGATGGTTTCGGGCGAGGCCTGGTAGGGGTTGAGGCGGGGTTTCATCTTTCTCTCCTTCGGGTTCGGTATCCATGAGACGAGATCCGCGTGTCTGATGTGACAGCAGATGGATTGTTTTTTTGCGGGCCGATAATCGAGAACGAGCCGGGGAGACTATCCGGCCTTACCGTTCAAGCGATTGAAATGGGCGGCTTTTCCGCGGCCGCCCGGCGCCTCAACATGTCCGCGACCATGGCAAGCTCCCATGTGCAGGCGCTGGAGGAGCAGCTCGGCGCCTGCCTGCTCCCCGACCCCGAGGCCGCCGATCAGGCCGATGCAGTGCTTGAGCGACGCCATCGCGACTTCCCGCACGTCCTTGAGAATGCCCAGCTCAGAGGGAATCAACTGTGCTACGGGTGCGTGATGCGCTCACGCGGCTCTTCTTGCCTTCTTCGCGCGCCCATCATCAATGGACAGCTTGACCTTAAGGCCGGCTCTCGTCGCCAGGTCGAAGAGCGCGCCGAGGCTGAACTTATTGAAACGCCCCTTCAGCAGGTCATTGAGACGCGGCTGTGTGATGCCGAGCCGCTTCGCCGCCTCGCCCTGGGTGATTTTCCAGCTCTCGATCTTGTCGCGTAGCGCATTCATCAACTGACTGCGCATCCGGAGGCGCTCCCGCTCCGCCGGGTCGGACTCGAGGGCATCCCATACATCTTTGAAACGTTCGATTTTCATTTTGCACCTCGCGCCATGTAGTCGCTCAACCGAGCACGCGCCTTGTCTATCTCATGCTGCGGCGTCTTCTGTGTCGACTTCCGAAAAGCGTTTAGCACCAACACGACATCCGGGAGGGTGGCTTGATAGATAATGCGAAACGCGCCACTTCTCTCTCGAATCCGAATCTCTCGCACGTTTGGGCCTATGGTCGAAAACGGCTTCCAGTCGTCGGGCTCGCTTCCTTCCTGTATACGGCCGATCTGATAACCGGCCGCCCTCCGCGCGTCGCCTGGAAACTCACAGATGACGCGGTATGTGTCCCCCAAGAAAACCGCGACCTTGGTTTCTCTCATGCCAACCCCCCGCAGCGCAGTTTATATCAGTGCTGATATAGCAGCAACCGGTATCCGAGCGCTTCTCGTTCTTAACTGGCGGCCAGTATTTGCCCTCCGCTGTGTCGTGGGCCTACATTGATGGTGCAGCTGGAGACCGGGAGGGGCGCCCATGAAAATCCATATCGACATCGATTGCACGCCGGATGAGGCGCGGACCTTCATGGGGTTGCCGAATGTGCAGCCGATGCAGGAAGCGGTGATGGGGGAGATGCAGGACCGCATGATGGCGGCGATGCGCTCGATGGATCCGGAGACCTTGATCAAGACCTGGCTGCCGGCCGGCATCTCCAACCTGGAGCAGATGCAGAAGATGTTCTGGCAGCAATTCTCCGACCCGAACGCCGCCAAGAAGAAATAGCCGCCCCTGACCCCGCTTTAATCGGTCGCGATGGCGGGCTGGAGGGCATGCACCGGCATGCTGTGCGACGCATGGGGGTGCGCGCCGTTGGGCCGCGATCCGGCGGGCAGGCGGACGGCGACCAGGGTGCCGCGGCCGATCTCCGATTCGATCTCGAGCTGACCGCCATGGATGTCGACCAGGGTCTTGACGATGGTGAGGCCGAGGCCGACGCCGTCCTGGTTGGAGGTCTGCGCGTTGCGGATGCGCTCGAACGGCCGGAGCGCGATCTCGATATCCGCGCTGTGCATGCCAATCCCTTCATCCTCCACCCGCAGCGTGACAAAGCCGCCTGCTGCCTCGCCCCGGATGCTGACGCGGCCGCCCTCGCTCGAATAGTTGACGGCATTCGACATCAGGTTGAGGAAGATCTGGCGCAGACGCGTCTGGTCACCGAGGATCGGCGGCAAGTCATCGAGTGCGGTGGTCTCCAGGCTGACGCCCTTCTGCGAAAACTTGCATGACAGCATGCGCACGCACTCCTCGATCACTGTGCCCGGCGCAACCTGATCGATCTGGAGCTCCACCTTGCCCGCTTCCATCTTTGAAAGCTCGAGGATGCTGCTGAGGATATCGAGCAGGTGCCGGCCGCTGGCGCGGATGTCGCGCAGATAGCCGCGCTGGTGCTCATCCAGCTTTTCGGCGGCAGAAATCTCGAGGAACTCGGAGAAGCCGATCACCGCATTCAGCGGCGTGCGCAGCTCGTGGCTCATATTGGCGAGGAAGGAGGACTTGGCCGCGTTCGCGCCCTGCGCTTCGTGGAGCGCGCTGCGCAGCACGTGATCGGACCGCGCGAGGGCCAGCTCGAACTTCTCCGCGCGCCGCAGCACCGCGAAGGCATAGCCCGCGAAGCACAACACCGCGAGGCCAAGGCCGGAGATGATCACCCTCGAAATGTCCTCCACGCTTTCGGCATGTGCGCGGGCGTCGGTCTCAGCCTGGTTCAGCATGGCATTTTCGGACAGCACCAGCGCGTGGCTCGGCTGATACATCGCGGCCGCACCGGCCAGCAGCGGGTCGATTTCGCGCGGCTGCAATCCGTCGGCGATCATCGGGTCGTAGCGCGCGAAGAATGCGTCGAACGCCGCCATCAGCGCGCCATAGGCAGGAAGCTCATGCAGCTTGCGGCGGAACGCGCCGGTAGCGAGGACGTTCTGCCGGCTGGCGAAGATCTCGTAGCGCAGCGCGGCGTCCTGCAGCGCGCCGGGGGCTCCGTCCTTGGCGCGGAGCAGGGCGAGCTCGAGGCGCTGCTGCTCGGTCTCGAGCTGATGGACCGCCCAGGAAGCGTTGTCCTCCGAATAGCCGATGAGCGAGTCGATGTGGCGCGATTCGAGATATTCGAGCCCGGCGGCGGTCACCAGTGCAAGGCACAAGACCGAGACCATCCCGATGACGACCCGGCGCATCTGGCGCACCGAGGCGCCGGACGATGCCAGGTTGCGCGCTGCCTTCATCGCTGCCCAGCCGTATTGGTCAATGCTGAACCTCGATCGATTTCACCTGCCAGACTGCGCGCTGATAGAACTCCTCGGTCTTCAGGGCCGGCACCTGATCGAACGGATAGATGATGAAGAGCGGCCCGCGCTCGCGCACCGGGATCGGCTTGCCGTCGATCCGGTCCGCCACGATGACGTCGTAGGCGAGCGCGTCGGCGAACGGAACCGACGCCGCATAGTCATTGAGCGCCTCCACGCGCAGCGTCTTTCCGTTAGCGCCGGCGGCGGCGAGCACGTCACGCAGCAGTGGTCCCTCGAAGGTGCGCGGCTCATCGTACCACGGTGTCCCGGTGACGATCCTGTGGCGCGGCAGGGCGGCCAGCATGGCGTCATCGAATGTGGCGCTGCCGGCGGCATTGGTGTTCGCGATCGCGCCGGTCACGGTGAGGATGGGCGAGCTGTGCGGGGCCGGCAACGTTCCGGAACCCGCTTCCGCATGCCAATGGGACAAGACGACCAGCAAAGCGAAAGCCCCGGCCATCCGGCTGATCAGCCGCCAGGATGGCTTCATCTGAAGAAGCAACGCACGAATCACAGGTCCCCCTCCCGTCCGTATTTTTTGCTCGGCCGTACTTTTGCTCGACGCGTGCACTTTAGTTAAAAGATATGAGCGTGAGATTAATGATCTGGGCCTGGCTTGCCGACCTATACATTTGCGCGGCGATCCAGGACCAAGTTGATGGTTTTGCGCAAAAAACCGGCACCGCTCGCGGCGCCGTGCGGATTTGCGGCCACCGCTGTTCGCCCGTAGAGTGCCGCACCTAAAATGAATGGACGGAGCCGATAGCAATCATGTCCGATCGCAAGAAGCCAGGCGATCCCGCGCCCTATTACGAGGCGCACGTGTTCTGCTGCGTCAACGAGCGGCCGGAAGGCCACCCGCGCGGCTGCTGCAAAAGAAAAGGATCGGAACGGTTGCGCAACTACATGAAAGCACGCGCGAAGGAGCTTGGCCTCGACAGCGTGCGCATCAACCAGGCACTGTGCCTCGACCGCTGCGAGCTTGGCCCCACCATGGTGATCTACCCGGAGGGCGTCTGGTACTCATACCACTCGATCGAGGACGCCGAAGAAATCCTGCAGACCCACCTCATCGCCGGCAAACGCGTCGAGCGCCTGATGCTGCAGCCGACGGACAAAGTGCCGGAGGATTTGAAAAGGTAGCGGCGGCGCCACGCGCTCTCACAACATTCCCCTTATGTCATGTATGGACCTTCCCGCTGCCGCAAGGGAAACCTCATGGCGTTGCGGAAGCGTACATGTATCCGGCGTTTCTCGGGCTGTGGGTTCGGGAAGCCCGTCGCCATCATGGGAAGCCGAAGCGGGAAGCGCGGCCAGATCACCCCGACGTCCTGAATGACGGAAGCATGACAGATAACGGCCTGCGCGCCGCCGCGGATATCCGCGGTCGGAGTCCATGAGATCGTCTTGCGTTCGGAGAGCGGCACGGATCCTCAGGTTTGGCTGGTGGCTGGCGGTGGTTTCATAGGGGGTCTCCCGGCGGTTGGGCGGGCTCCTTCGTGGTTCAGGCCGGTCGCGGGCGATAGAGGCCGCCGTTGGCCATCAGCGCCCAGATGATGCGGGCCAGCTTGTTGGCAACGGCGACCACGGCGTTGTTCCAGTGCATCCTGCCAAGCAGGCCCCTGGCCCAGACCATCAGGCCATCGCTGGGCTCGGCGGCGCTGCGCTTGACGCGCGTCAGCAGCGAGCGCGCGCCATGCACCAGGTTGGCCCGCAGGTATCGGCTGCCGCGCTTGGTGATCGGTCCGAGCCGCACGGTTTGGCCACTGGAATGCTGTGACGGCACCAGGCCGAGCGCCGCGGCGAAGGCGCGGCCGTTGGCGAACGCCTGGGCATCGGGCACGGCGGCGGCCATGGCGGTGGAGATCACCGGGCCGACGCCGGGGATGCTGGTCAGCCGGCGGGCCACCGGCGAGGTGCGGGCCAACTGACGCAGCCGTCGATCGGCCTCGTCGATCATCGCGCTGAGCCGCTCGAGCAGATCGAACTGCGCTCCCATCAGCCGCTCCAGGCGGTCCATGCCGGCCAGCCGCCGGTCAGCCAGCAGATCGGCCCGCCGGCTCAGCAGCACGCCCGCACCCTTGGGCAGCACGATGCCGAACTCACCCAGCATGGCGCGCAGCTGGTTGATGGTCGCCGTCCGCTGATGCACCCACTGCTCGCGCACCCGATGCTCAAACTGCTCGGCCTGGCTCTGCATGCTCTTCAGCGGCACCGCCCGAACGTCCTCGTCGCCGGCCGCCTTGCGGATCGCTCGCGTGTCGCTGCGATCGTTCTTCTTGCGCCGGTCGACCAGCCGCGACACCGCCGGCGGCGGGATCAGTTGGATCGCGTGGCCCATGGCCGAAAACTGCCGGCCCCAGTGGTGCGCCGTGGCGCAGGCCTCCATCGCGATCGTCGTCGCCGGCAATGAGCCGATCAGCTCGGCCAGCTCCTCCCGCCATACCCGGCGCTCCCACAGCCGGCGCCCGGACGCATCGGACGCTTCCACTTGAAAAACGCGCTTTGCCAGATCGATCGACACAAGGTTAATCTCGCTCATGGGCCTTCCCCTTCTCGGTTGGGTCGGTTCGCTTCACACACAAACCGTACCCCATCTCCGAAAAGCGGGAAGGTCCATCCCATCACCCCGGGCTTGACCCGGGGCCTATGCGGCAATGCCTTCGCGCTGATGGGGCGTATGGGTCCGGCTCTCACCGCTGAGCCTGTCCTTGGGCCGCGCACAGCGCGGACCCGAGGGCGGTTCGGCCGGGATGATAGGGTGGACGGCCCCCGACGGCATCGCGATGTGCCAACCTGGTGAGTGTGAACACCACCAGGCAAAGGAGCCGTCCGCTATGAAGACTATCATGATTGGCTTGGATCTGGCGAAGAGCATTTTCCAGGTTCACGGGGTTGACGCTGCTGGGCAGGTATTTGTGCGCAAGCAGTTGAAGCGCGGCCAGGTGGAGAAGTTCTTCGCCAAGCTGGAGCCGGCAGTGACAGTCGAGGGCGGTGGCGGTGCCAGTGCCAATGCCAGTGCTATATAAACGCGCGGAGGAGGAGTGCCGCGCATCATGTCCAGCACTGACACCATCTTCGCATTGGCGACGCCGGCGGGGCGCTCGGGCGTGGCGGTTGTGCGCATCTCCGGACCGCAGGCAGGCGCTGTGTTGGATACGCTGACAGAGCGCGACTTGCCGAAGCCACGCGCGGCGACCTTGCGCCGGCTGATCAGTCCGGACCACACGCCGATCGACGATGCGCTGGTCCTTTGGTTTCCGGCGCCGCATTCCTTCACCGGCGAAGATGTGGCGGAGCTGCATCTACATGGCGGGCCAGCAGTGATCGCCGCGGCGCTCTCGGCACTTGGGCGGATCGGCGGCTTGCGCCTGGCCGAGCCCGGCGAGTTCACGCGCCGCGCGTTCGACAACGACAAGCTCGATCTGGCGCAGGTCGAAGGCATCGCTGACCTGATCGCGGCGGAGACCGAGATGCAGCGCCGCCAGGCCTTGCGCCAGGCGGAGGGGGCGCTCAGCCGCCGTCTCGAATCCTGGCGCACGGACCTGACGCGCGTGCTGGCGCGGCTCGAGGCCTATATCGATTTTCCCGATGAAGATTTGCCGCGACAATTGCTCTCTTCGATTGAGCTGGAAATTGAGACGATCGTCCAGACATTGACGGCCGAGTTGGCGGGACATGCGGCCGAGCGGCTGCGCGACGGCCTGACGATCGCCATCTTGGGTGCGCCCAATGTCGGAAAGTCTAGTATTCTCAACATGTTAGCGCAACGCGAGGCGGCCATCGTCTCGAGCATCGCCGGCACCACCCGCGACGTCATCGAGGTGCGGATGGATATTTCTGGCTATCCCGTGACCCTCGCCGACACCGCTGGCCTGCGCGCCACCGCCGACGAGATCGAGGCCGAGGGCGTGCGCCGCGCCTTGGCCCGCGCGGAGCATGCGGACCTCAAATTGCTGGTGTTCGATGGCGGCGCGTGGCCTGCGGTCGATACGGAAACCGCGAAGCTGATTGACGATGACGTCCTCTGTGTGGTGAACAAGGCCGACTTATTGCGGGAGCCGCAACCGATCGCGGTCGAGGGCCGCCGGGCGCTGAAGCTGTCCTGCAAGACCGGGCTTGGCCTGGAACCGCTGGTCGATGCGATTGCGGCGGCGGCGAAAGGCGCGATGGGTGGGGCGGAGCTCCTGACCCGGGCGCGCCACCGGGCGGCGGTCGAGGAGGCGAAGGCGGCGCTGGACCGGGCGCAAGTGGCCGGGCAGCTCGAACTCAAGGCCGAGGATTTGCGGCTGGCGGTCCGCGCGATTGGCAAGATCGCGGGCCGGGTCGATGTGGAAGACGTGCTGGACCTGATCTTCAAGGAATTCTGCATCGGCAAATAGCCGATGTTTCACGTGAAACATTTGGACAAAATGCAAAGCGGAGCAGGGACTTACGATGTCGTGATTGTAGGCGGCGGTCACGCTGGGACCGAAGCGGCCGCTGCCGCTGCGCGCCTCGGCGCCCGCACGCTCCTGGTGACCCACGATCCGGCCAAGATCGGCGAAATGTCCTGCAACCCCGCCATCGGCGGCCTCGCCAAGGGGCACCTGGTCCGCGAGATCGATGCTCTGGACGGCATCATGGGCCGCGCGATCGACCGCGGCGGCATTCAGTTCCGGATGCTGAACCGGTCCAAGGGACCTGCCGTCCGCGGCCCCCGCGCCCAGGCCGACCGCAAGCTCTATCGCCAGGCGGTCCAGGCCTTGCTGGCGGAACAGCAGAACCTCGAGATCCTGGCGGCCGGAATCGACGATATCGAGATCGACCCGGCCGGCCGGGTTGCCGCCATCGTCACGGATCAGGGTCAGCGCATCGCGACCGGCGCCGTGGTCCTCACCACGGGCACCTTCCTGCGCGGGCTGATCCATTGCGGGGAAAAGAAGATCCCGGCGGGCCGGGTCGGCGAGGCGCCGGCGCTGAAGCTGTCCGGGACTCTGATGCGGCTGGGCTTCCCGCTGGGGCGGCTCAAGACCGGCACACCGCCACGCCTGGACGGCCGCACCATCGATTGGGCCGGGCTCGACAGCCAGCCGGGCGACAGCCCGCCCGAGCCGATGTCGTACCTGACGGAGCGGATCCAAACGCCCCAGATCGCCTGCGGAATCACCTATACGTCAGGCGCGGGGCACGACCTCATCCGCGCCAACCTGCACCGCTCGCCGATGTATTCGGGCCAGATCGAGAGCACCGGGCCGCGTTATTGCCCCTCGATCGAGGACAAGGTGGTGCGCTTCTCGGACAAGGTGCGGCACCAGATCTTCCTGGAACCGGAGGGGCTGGACGATCCCACCGTCTATCCCAATGGCATCTCGACCTCGCTGCCGGAAGAGGTGCAGCGGGCGCTGCTCAAGACCATTCCGGGCCTGGAGAAGGCGGAGATGATCCGGCCAGGCTACGCGATCGAGTATGATTTCGTTGATCCGCGCAGCCTGAAGCCCAGTCTCGAGACCAAGGCGGTCGCGGGCCTGTTCTTTGCCGGCCAGATCAATGGGACGACCGGCTACGAAGAAGCTGCGGCCCAGGGGCTGATGGCTGGGATCAATGCGGCGCGGCTCGCGGCCGGGCAGGGCGAGAGTTTCGTCCTCGACCGGGCCGAAGCCTATGTCGGCGTCCTGGTCGACGATCTGGTCAGCCGCGGCACTAACGAGCCCTATCGCATGTTCACCTCCCGCGCCGAATACCGGCTGCATCTGCGCCAGGACAATGCCGACCAGCGTTTGACCGAGCGCGGCGCGGCAATCGGTTGCGTGGGGTCAGGACGCCTGACCGCGTTCCGGGCCAAGAAGGCCGACATCGATGCGGCGCGGGTTCTGCTGCAGGGCGTCAGCGCGACGCCGAACGAGCTGCGCGGGCAGGGGCTCAATATCAATCTCGATGGGGTCCGGCGCTCCGCTTTGGAATTGCTCGGCTACCCAGAGGTTGACCTCGACCGGCTCTCCGCTATCTGGCCGGAGATCGGCGGGCTATCGGCTAGTGCCCGCGAGCAGTTGGAGATCGAGGGCCAGTATGCCGGCTACCTCAAGCGCCAGGAGGCGGACATCCGCGCTTTCCGGCGGGACGAGGATCTGCGCCTGCCGGCAGGTCTGGATTACGCCGCGATTCCATCGCTGTCCGCCGAAGTCCGCCAGAAGCTCCAGGCCGCCAAGCCGGCGACGCTGGGCGCGGCAGGGCGGATTTCCGGCGTGACACCGGCCGCCCTCACCATCCTCCTCAAATATGTGAAGCGCCGGAGCAGTGCCGAGCGTCTGACTGCGTAATGGCGTTCGGCCCAAGCGAATTTGCCAGCGAACTCAAGGCGCTAGGCATCAATGTTTCACGTGAAACATTGCAGCGCCTGGAGACCTACGCGGTGCTTCTGGTGAAGTGGCAGGCCAAGATCAACCTGGTCGGTCCGGCCACCCTGCCCGATCTCTGGCGCCGGCACTTGCTGGACAGCGCACAGCTCTTGCCCCTGCTCGATCGCCCGAATGGGACATTGGCAGACCTTGGCTCCGGCGCAGGCTTTCCCGGCTTGGTCCTTGCCGTCATGACCGACTGGCGAGTCCATCTGCTTGATTCGGACCAGCGGAAGTGCGCGTTCCTGCGGCAGATCGCGTTGGACTGTGGCGTGCTGGACCGGGTCACCATCCATTCCAGGCGGATCGAACAGGTGGCCGGACTGAGGGCGGATGTGGTGACCGCACGGGCCTGCGCGCCGCTGGATGAGCTGCTGAAGCTGGCATCGCCTTTGGTGGCCGACGGGGGCAAATGTCTCTTCCTCAAGGGCGCCCAGGCCGAAGAGGAATTGACCCAGGCCGAGCGGCACTGGACAATGCGACTCGACAGGCGGGGGAGCCTGACCGACCCCGCGGGGATTCTCCTGATCATCACTGACCTAAAGCGGAAAACCTAGTCATGCCAGATGGTTACATGAACGGACAACCGCGGATCATTGCCGTCGCGAACCAGAAGGGCGGAGTCGGCAAGACCACCACCGCCATCAACCTCGCAACCGCCCTCGCCGCCTGCGGAAAACGCGTGTTGATCTGCGATCTCGACCCCCAGGGCAATGCCTCGACCGGCCTTGGCGTCGAGCGCGGGGACCGCAAGACCGGCTCCTATGAAATGCTGATCGATGGCGTCACCATCGCCGAGGCCACCAAGCCAACCAACGTACCCAATATGTGGATCGTCCCGACCACGCCGGACTTGGCGGGCGCGGAGATCGAGCTCATCGACCTCGACCGGCGGGAATTCCGGCTGCGTGATGCGCTGGCGAAGGCCAACCTTTCTTATGATTTTATTCTCATAGACTGCCCGCCCTCCCTGACCCTTCTAACGCTCAACGCGATGGTCGCGGCGGATTGCGTGCTGGTCCCGCTGCAATGCGAATTCTATGCGCTCGAAGGTCTCTCGCAGCTCACGAAAACCATCGAGCGCGTGAAGCAGAAGCTGAATCCCGTTCTAGAGATCCAGGGCGTCGTCCTCACCATGTTCGACAAGCGCTCCAGCCTCAACGAGCAGGTCGCCTCGGATGTCCGCCAGCATTTCGGCGACAAGGTCTATGACACTGCGATCCCGCGCAACGTGCGCATCGCGGAGGCGCCGAGCTATGGCATGCCGGCCCTGCTCTACGACATCCGCTGCGCCGGCAGCCAAGCCTACATCCTGCTGGCGAGCGAAGTGCTGAAGCGCGAGCAGGGCCGCACCGGCCGTTCGCTGTCAACTGCAGCGTAACGGGCGCGGCATGAACGAACCAACCGGAAGAAGGCGCCAAGAGATGGCGAAGCGGCATCTGGGTCGCGGCTTGTCCGCATTGCTCGGCAGCGATGACGTCGAGACGCCGGCCGGCGCGCAAGCTGCGGCGCCGATCGCGGCGACGCGCACCGCGCCGATCGAGTTCCTGCATCCGAGCGCGATGCAGCCGCGCGTCGCATTCGATGACGAGAAGCTGGAGCAGCTCGCCCAATCGATCCGCGAGCAGGGAGTCCTGCAGCCGATCCTGGTGCGCGCGCATCGCACCAAGACCGACGAGTTCGAGATCGTCGCCGGCGAGCGGCGCTGGCGCGCGGCGCAGAAGGCGCAGCTGCATGAAGTCCCAATCGTGCTGCGCGATCTCTCCGACCGCGACACGCTCGAGATCGCGCTGATCGAGAATGTGCAGCGCCAGGACCTCAACCCGATCGAAGAGGCGCGCGCCTATCGCCGCCTGATGCAGGAATTCGCCTACACGCAGGAGACGCTCTCCGACCATATCGGCAAGAGCCGTCCGCACATCGCGAACCTGCTGCGCCTGCTCGAGCTGCCTGACGTGGTGCGCGAGATGATCGCCGATGGCCGCCTCAGCGCGAGCCATGCGCGCGCCCTCATCAATCTGCCGAACTGCGTCGAGCTTGCGCAAACCATCGTCGCCAAGGGCCTGTCAGTCCGCGATGCCGAGCGCCTGGCGCAGAAGAAGAAATCGAAATACGGCCGCATCGCCAAGCCTGCGCGCGAGAAGGACGCCGATACCAAGGCGCTGGAGCGCGACCTCACCGCCAAGCTCGGCCTCAAGACCGAGATCCAGTTCGACGGCAAAGGCGGCGCGCTCGTGATCCACTACCAGAGCCTGGAACAGCTCGACGAACTGATCGGCAAATTGGGGAATTAGAGCGTTCCATGACCGCACTCGCAAGATGCTGCGGTCTTCTGTTCCTGATCACGATGGCGGTGTCATTCGCAGCACGCGCCGACGATGTCGTCAAGTTTCCGCAGCCGCCGAACTTCGCGCGCTATGCCTATCATTATGAGCTGCTCGAGGCAGTGCTGAAGCGCACGGTCGATGATTATGGCTCCTATGTCGCGGAACCCTATACAACACCGCTCTCTACCGACCGCATCGTCAAGGAACTGGTGAAGGGCGAGATCATCAATGTGCTGGCGCTCGACGTCGGCAACGACTTCGTCAATGAGATTACCGGCATTAGGTAGCAAACGCACCACGCGCCATCCTGACTTTCAAGCTGGCGAGACATAGCCTTGCGACACAACTAGCGAGGCTTCCCATGACAAACGTTCTCCCTGCACTGATCGCCAAGCGGTCCGAGATGGCCGGCGAAGCTGAGGCGCTGCAAATGCGCGTCCGCCAAATCCTGATAGAGCTAGACGCGCTCGGTATCATGATCCGCACATTCCAGCCCGACATTGACCTAGACGAAGTCCGCTCCAAGCAACTGCCGCCGCGCCATGCTGGCTACAGAGGTGAGGTGGCGCGGGCAGTCATGACGATCCTGCGGACAGAGAAGCGGCCTATGGTGTCACGTGACATCGCGCTGCGCGTCATGGCGGAGCGGTCGCTCAACACAGCGGACAAGCACTTGGTCAACACCATCAAGAAGCGGATCGGCGCTTGCCTGCGGCACAATCGGAGCCGAGGCATCGTGCGGAACGCATCTGGGCCAGGCAAGACCGTAGACTGGGAGATTCCCTAAGCGCTCTTCGGCAGAACGCCGGCGCGAGTTAGGTCGTCTATCTCTCTCAAAATAAGATACCGCGCAACCGCAGCGGGCGTACTTCCAAACCTGTTCATTTTGGCAAGCTGCTCAAGGCATGAATAAGCGTCGGCGGGCAGCGTTGGCTCTACCTTCCGACCAGGGTCTTCATCCTTTGGACGCCCGCGCTTACCTTGCATGTTATTAACAAACGCGGTTTTAGAGCGTCTTGCAATCAGCTAGTTAGCTAATTAAAAGCGGCCACAAAATGCTTGACGTTTCCCACCTGCTGCAACAAGATGTTGTTGCAAAGAAAAGGGCGACCCGAAGGTCGCCCGGAGTTTGCTGGGGTATACGATCGGAATCGAACCGACACCTTCCGATCACTAGGCGGACATTCTGCCGTTAAACTACGCACACCACATATAGAAGCTCAGCCCTCACTAAGCTGGGCTTCTTGCCTTATTGGCCTCTACATTATGGCAGGATTAAAGGCTGTCTACAACATCCCCTATGGGAACATTTCGTAGAAACACCAAGATATAGCGTTATCCACAAGATGTAGATTCAGCTCGCTGCCAGTAGCCTTTCCGCTGGCGGCTGACCGGGTGCCCCGTGGCGGCGGCGATCATCATCGTGAACTGCGAGCCGTTTGACTGCCGCCGCTGATCTTCGCGCCACGCCATTTCGTTCGCGTAGGCGTTCAGATAAGGGCCGGCAATGTGGTGGTGCGTTCCGATCTCAGCGCGGCGCAGGCGGCTAAAGAAACTCTCTGCCATATTCGTGCAAGCGCCATCGTGCGAGTAGGCTTCACTGTGATTGATGCGGCGCGTGTCAAACTTGGCGTGCAGACGATCCCAATGCGAGGCTTCGTCCGCATGGATGATGGTATCATGTGATGTCATCGCGGCGATTGTCGGCACTGGGTCATCTTTCTGGCGGAACACAAAGGGCAGTGTATGGCCCTGGCGTTCGCGCATAACTACCACTGCGCGGCGCTTGCCCGTCTGGTTCTCGTCGAGAAGCTGGCGGAGATCGGGGTGAAAGAAACCATATCCGCAACAAGATCGCTAGAGCCGGCTTCACGGCGGTTTTCCTAATCCAATGCCTTGAGGCCATCGGATGCGAAAGTCTCCGCCTCGAAAGCCGCTAGGTGCCGATCCAAGCGTTTTCGTTCTTCCGCTGTGATTGTCGACCAATCGGTGCGGTTCGCGTCCAGGACTGACCTTAAATGCCCGAGTCTGGCATCAAGGCCTGCCGCCGCCTTGTTGTATCCCTGTGTGTGGATCGGGTTATGGGGAACGCGGAAGCGAACGGTCTGAAAGTAGTTGGCTTCCTGCCAAGTGTAGTAGTTCGCTAGATACTCCATCGTGATCCGTTCCCACCGCTGGGTCTCTCTAACCCAATCGGCTTCATCCCGAGGATGCACATCCCTTCCAAGCATTTCCATGCCACGCCGCCAAAACTCGCTTAGGGCAAGTGCGGTGCCCCTGCTCATCGTCCTTTCCTGCAATGTCTTGCTTAACTCAGTGATCTTCCCTTGGCTTTCCATTTGGACCTTGGCGGGGACAAAAACCAGGTTCCAGAGGAAGACAGCAGGAAAAGCAAACAAGGGGGACAGCCAAGCAAGCATCTGGCTGACCATCTCTGATTGCGCAGCGTCTTTCCCTACAAATTTCCAGACAAGCAGGCCGTAGATCGCCGCCACCAAGACAATGACCATCACGCGCCCGGGCGAATCCAGCCAAAGCGTGTGGCATGTCGCTTTCGCAGCGAGCCTAAAGACCCGCTCCCAGTAGTGCCAGACGAGGCGAAGCGCGCGGAGCATCGGGTGAATGTATCCCGCCGACTCGCACAAGCTGCAATAGTTAACGCCATTGCCTAGAACTCCTAGGCACTAGGCGCAACACGCACTGGGTGCGTTTGCTACCTAATGCCGGAGAATACCATTCCGGTGCCTTATCCGATCGACAAGGGGCTGATCGGCTACCGCGTTGCGATGGCCACCAAAGGGCGTGGGGCGGAGATCGCGGGCATCGACAGCCTGGACAAGCTGCGCCACTTCATTGTTGGACGCGGCACCGGCTGGGGCGACGTGCGGATCTTCATGCACAACGGCGTGGCGATGGAGACCGCGGCGAAATACGAGTCCCTGTTCAAGATGCTCGCCGGCGGGCGGTTCGACCTGTTCCCGCGCGGCGTGATCGAAGCGCCGCAGGAACTGGTGATGTTACATGACGTCTATCCGGACCTGGTGATCGCGGACAAGCTGCTGATCAAATACCGTTACGCCCAATTCTTCTATGTCAGCAAATCACAGCCTCGCCTCGCCGCGCGCATCAAGGCCGGCCTCGAAAAGATGATCGCCGACGGCAGCCTCGACAGGCTGTTCGACAAGCATTTCGGCAAGACTATCGCCGAATTGAACCTCGATCAGCGGACCGCCATCACGCTCGACAACCCGTTCCTGCCGGCTTGGGTGCCGCTCGATCGCAAGGAGCTGTGGTTCTAGTGAACCGAATGGGCCGACGGTGACGTCTTGCCGTCGGATACCGGCGGCGGCGTCTTCTCCTTGCCGTGATTCGGCTGGTCGGTTGCCGGCGTGGTGGAATCCTCGCCCGCCAGGGGGCTGCCCTGGCCTACGACATCCTCGCTGGATCGGCCGGGGTTGTTTGTCCCATTCTGGAACGGCTGGCTTTCCTCGGTGAGGCCGCCGGCCGATATGGCCGTCAAGGCGTGATCTGCTGCATAGGCCACGCTGGGCAGCGCCAGCAAGGAACATCCAGTCAATAGGAAAAGAATGGGGGTCTTCATGTGTCGTCTCCTCGTTTTGCGTCCCAATGTCCCGCGCTTGGCACGATGTCGCGCCGCATCGTGCCATGGACACACGTCTGCATTGAATTGAGAGCCAGCGTTCTGGTGGTCGCTTCGCCGTGCATTTCGATGACGCGGCGGCGATGACAGAGAGATGCGGGCGGCACATACGCGTGCGCATTCGACGTCTGTCCAGATCCGTCAGAATAGCGACCCATCCTGATGCATGACTGATGGACGAAGGAGGGCTCTTGCTGGTCACGGGTTTGACGCAGCCATCCGGCGAAGAAACTAAAGCTCAGTGATCCACGAGGAGCCCTCGTGCATGACGGTCGGCTCAATGCAGGTCAATGTTCCCTCCCCCTCGCGCGCATGCGCGAAGGTTTATCGCGAACATAACGCCATCCTTGCGATGGCTGGACGATGCCCGCTGCCGTCCGCCTACATCAAGAGCAGGCCGGCGACGATCGAGCTCGCTACGAAGGCGCCGATGAGGACGGGCCGCGCGTCATAGCGCGGGCGCGCAGCGGCGGCGCGAATCTGCGCGGCGGCGGTATTGGCTGCGATGGTCGGTCCGTGATGGCAGAAGCAGACGATATCGTGCATCTGCCGCTCGCTGATGCCGAAGAACGTAACGGCGTCGCCCATGGTGTCGCCGCCGAGGCCTTCCGCCCGCAGGCGCGGATCGTTGTAGGCGACGGTCAGCAGCGAATCATCGGCACGCACGGTGGCCCGCCTGGTCGCCGGTGCGTATTCGACCTGAAATAGCGTGTTGAGCTGCCGTCCGCCTTCGCGCTCCAGCGCCTCGGCCCAGCATTCGAGCCGCTCGGACTTGGACAGCGGGCGAGGGTTCAGCCAGTTCGGTAGGATTTCCGCGACATCGCGGATCTTGTCCAGGTTCTTATGTTCCATGAGATCCTCCCATCTCTTCGGCGACAGACCGCCATGCGGCGAGAGTGAAGCTTCTGAGCGAACGTCAGAACCTGGGCATTTGTTGCATGCCGGAAAAGAAATCATGGATCGCGCGCGCCGCGCCTACTGGCACCAGCCTTCCGTCGCATTGCCGGCGCAGGAGACGGCGCAGTTGCCGACACTGTTGCAGGCTGATTCCAGCAGGCTGCGCCCGCTCGCGCGCCAATCCCAAGACTGGCAGCCGGCGAGCAGCAGCAATGCCGCGCTCGCGATCAGATGGCGCACGTCGCCTCTCCGCATCCGGCTATTATAGCGCATCATGCGCGCGCGAGCAGGAAAATGCGGCGAAACGGCAACAGGGTGCGGCCATCCGGCTGGTTCGGATAGGCAGCGGCGATGCGCGCGCTGTAGGCGGCGAGGAAGGCGCCGCGCTCCGGTTCATCAAGCGCGTCGAGATAGGGGCGCAGGGCCGTCCCCCTGGTCCATTCGACCACCGGATTATCACCCTCCAGCACATGGAGATAATCGGTCTGCCAGATATCGATCCGGCGCAGGAGGGGACTGAGGATCCGGTAATAGGCATCCGGTGTCTCGATCGAGCGATAGATCGGGCGTATCTCCGAGAGCCTTGCGCGCCATGGCCCGCTGGCTGCGGCTTCATCCATCAGGATATGCGATGGCGAATGGCTGTTGCTCGGCATCTGGATCGCGAGCACGCCACCCGGCGCAAGGTGCGACGCAAAACGCGGCAACAGTACTGCGTGATCGTCGAGCCAGTGCAAGGTTGCGTTGGTGTAGAGGAGATCGGCCGGCGCCGGCGGCGACCAGCTGCCGATGTCGGCCTGGTCGAATGTGACGGCCGGCGCCTCGTTCCGCGCCTTCACTAGCATGTCAGGCGATGAATCGATCCCGGTCACGGCCGCATTGGGCCAGCGCTCCGCCAGCAGGCGCGTGATGTTGCCCGGCCCGCAGCCGAGGTCGTAGATCGTGCGCGGGCTCTCGAGCGGGATCTGCGCCATCAGGTCGAGCGCTGGCCGCAGCCGGTGATCGGAGAACTTCAGGTATTGGCCCGGGTCCCAGGTCGGCATGGCGTCCTCGGCATTGGGTGACGGGCGGCATGTTAGCAGACAAGATGGGACCGGAGCGCGGCAACCACCGCGCACAGCACGAACGGATAGAATTGCGCGGAGACGGCCAACAAGGTCAGCGGAATTCGCGAGAGGATGTCCACATGCCCATGACTGTCAAATCCATCACGCGCTACCATACCAACCCGGCCATGACCGGCGCGCGCGACATCTACGCCGACGGTGCGGAGATTGCCGCAAATCAGCGCGTGCTGCACGCATCCGGCCAAGTCGGCATTCGTCCCGACGGCAGCACCAGCCCGGATTTCGCCGAGCAATGCGATCAGGCCCTCATGAACCTGCTGGCCGTGCTGAACGCCGCCGCGATGGGCCCGGAGAATATCGTCAAGCTCACCTGCTACGTGGTGGGGCAGAGGCCGCTCGCCGATCTTTACGAGGCCCGCAGGCGACGCCTGCCGAAGGTCGCCCCGGCCTCGACCACAATCATCGTCCAGGGCCTGGCCGCGCCCGAGTGGCTGGTCGAGATCGAGGCGATCGCCGCCGCCTAGACAAGACGTCCTGGGTGCCCATCGCGGAATCTTTATGCGCCCTTTATGCGCCCGCGGGCAAATCCGTCTCGCGGCTTTACGGGCTCGGGGCTCATCTTCGTTGCCATGTCTGGAACGATCAGGATGAGACCCATGCTTGACGTCGTCTTTGTGATCCTGGGCGCGGCCCTGTTTCTCGGCGCGCTCATCTATGCGCGCGCCTGCGCCAACGTGTGACGGCCATGGACCTCGATGTGATCCTCGGCGCCGGCGTGGCCGCGTTCCTGCTGGTCTACATGACCTACGCGCTGATCTGGCCGGAAAAATTCCAGGAAGACCGACATGAGCTGGAATGGATGGCTGCAGATCGCGCTGTTCGGCGTGGTCGTCGTGGCGCTGGTGAAGCCGCTCGGCCTTTACATGACCCAGGTGTTCGAGGGCGAGCGCACGTTTCTGTCTCCCGTGCTGCGGCCGGTGGAGCGCTGGCCGGCAACCTGGGAGAAGCCCGTGGGATCCTGGCGCATATGCGACAGATGGATCCAGGTGCGCGGATATCGAATATCAAACAGCGATATCCTTTCCGCCGTCCTGAAGACCACGCCCGGTTCGCGGAGGGCCTACGGCTGGCAGGCCTGCCGGAGTAAAATCACCCGCTATGACGGCTCCAGGCGCCGCCACGATTAGGACGCCGCCCCTTTTCGCAGCCTCCGTGTCATTTCCTCTTGGCCAAGCAAAATGCCGTGAGCCCGGCCAATCGGTTGCAGCGAAACACGGTGCGACGCTCCAGCTCATGGATCGCCGTGAGCAGAGCATTGGTCCATGGGGCATGCAGGCGCAGATCGCTGTGCGGCGTGAAGCCGGACGAATTGAGCTTGAGCCGTCCCCACAGCCGCATTGCGCAGATCACCGGCAGCAAAGCAGAAAAGAAGTACCGGCTGCGGATCACCTCAAGCCCGGCTTTGTCGATCGTCCGATGCAGGCTCGCAAGAGTGTAGCGCCGTTTGTGCTCAAGGAAGACGTCGTGCCCGGACCACAGAACCTGAAAGGCCGGCACGCTCACCAGCAACAGGGCGCCTTGCGGCATGCGGTCGGTGTAGGCGCGGATGAATGCCACGTCGTCATCGACGTGCTCGATAACGTCCATCATCAGGAGCAGGTCCTGGGTGACGAGGTCCGTGTGCCGCACGAAGTCGACCTGTTTTCCACCATGCAGCTCGGTCCGGTCGGCCGCATAGGCCGTATCGATGCAGATCGCGCGCTCGCAGAACCCGGCACTGAGCAGCCGCTTGGAAAAGAAGCCGGAGCCCGCTCCGATATCGAGAATCTCGCGCGCCGCGCAGCCATCGAGAAACTGCAACAAGGCGTTGCTCTTGGACACGTAGTACCAGTGCTGTTCGATGCGATCGCCGAGGATATCCTGCTCCTTGACGTCCATGGCGCCTACTCCGATGGCACGGACGTGCGGGGTTCGGCGCTGGTTCCTCCGGAAAAAACGAACCAGTAGGAACCGAGGTAGTTGATCATCGTGCTTGCGGCGGTCGCGATCAGCTTTGCGATCAGGGGGTGCGTGACCATGGATATGAGATAGACGATGACGGTCGAGACGCTCATGGAAATGACGGCCACGAAGAGAAACCGCGCGAAACTTCGGAGTGTGCCGCGCTTGCTGTGCCGATCGGCAAACGTAATCAGGAAATTCATGGTGTAGCTGTTTGTCGCTGCGATCAAGAAAGCCAGCACGTTTGACGAGATGACGTCGAGGCCGACCACCTGATAGAAGCAGGCAAAGGCACTGATATCGATCGCGGTATTGATCGCGCCAATGCCGACGAAGGCCGCGGCCCGGTGCGGATGGGTTCGGACCGGGATTTTCGGTGTCATCGTTGGCCCACGACTTTCGGCGTTCGCACGTCGTTTGATGACGGCGCCTTGGTCCGCTCTTCTGCCGCAGCAGACCACGATACGGATTCGAGCAGATAGAGCGGGCGCTGCTTCGTTTCATCGAAGATGCGGCCCAGGTACTCGCCGATGAATCCGAGGACGATGAGCTGCACGCCGCCAAGCAGCAGCACGACCGACAAGAGGGTCGGAAATCCGCGCACCACTTCGCCGAAGACGATCACCTTGAATATCATGAACAGCCCATAGGCAAACGCCGTGAGGGCAATCAGAAATCCAAGATAGGTCGCCAGCTTGAGGGGAACGATCGTGAATGACGTTATGCCTTCGATGGCCAGGTTCCAAAGCTGCCAGTAGTTCCACTTCGATCGGCCGGTGAAGCGCGCTTCACGCCGATAGGCGATGGCTTTCTGCGGATATCCGATCCAGGCATATAGGCCCTTCATGAAGCGGTGACGTTCCGGAATCTGCAGCAGCGCCCGCGCGGCACGCCGGCTCATCAGCCGGAAATCTCCGGTATTCTCAGGGATCGGAACGGGACCCATGTGCTTCACGGTCCAATAGAACAAACGCGCGGTCGTCTTCTTCATCCAGGTCTCGCCGGCGCGCCCGGTCCGCTGCGCATAGACGACGTCGTATCCCGCGCGCCAACCGTCGATCATTTCGGGAATGAGCTCGGGCGGATCCTGCAAATCGGTATCGATGATGACGATGGCATCGCCAATGGCGTGTGCGATGCCGGCGGTCATGGCGGTCTCCTTGCCGAAATTGCGGCTCAGATTGACGATGGTGATGTTGGGATTCGTCGCGCGAAGCGATCGCATGACGGACAAGGTTTCGTCCGTGCTGCCATCGTTGATGAACACGATCTCGTACGCCGACGCGCTGCTGCGCATCACCGCGTCGACGCGGAGCGCGAATTGAGTGAGGCCGCCTTCCTCGTTATAGGCGGGTGCCACGATCGATATCAGGCTGCTGCCATCGCCCTTGGAGCCGTCGCCGTTCATGGCACTCTCGCGGAGCTCAGGAACGGCGGCAGGCTCTGGGGATGAGCGGCAATGTCCTGGACGTCGAGTGTGACCGGCGCGACCACCCGATAGCGTCGGACCGTCACGCTGAACGCGCGCGGATCCTTTCGCTTCTGGCTCCAGGCGATATCGGGATCGGGACTGATGGCGTTCAACGCCGCGTCCAGATCGTCAGCAAAGCCCGGGTTGCAATGTCCCTCAACCCGCCATATCGACTGGCCGGGCCGCAAGTCTAATAAGGCGGGCACATGGACGTCCTGCGCCGTGAGGCGCCATCGTGCTGCTTCAGGAACGAGCAGATGACGGAAGTACGTCTTGTCCCAGTCCGGGTTGGTTCCCAACCCATGCTCGACCTCCAGCAAACGACCGTCCCCCGCCATGCCCAGCACCGCAGAGGCAACCGGCGAGACCGCGTGATAGCGGAGGGCGGGATAGTTATAGAGCGGACAGACGGCAATCACGTCGGTGGGGGATGCCGTCGCAGCCAGATACGTGTAGGCGCCGCGCCAGTCTTCCTTCTCCCTCACGATGCCGAACGATAGGGTCGAGGCGCTGTACAGAAGAACAACGCCGATCGCCGCGCGCGCAGCAACGCGCCGTCCGAGCGCGAGGCAGACCGCCGTGATCAGAAGGATCATTCCAGGCACGGCGAACAGGATGGTCCGATCGATGAAGAGCGGGCGCGCGATGAAGCCAAACAGCCATACGGCGACCGGGACCATCAGATAGGCGAGGATGAGCCAAAAGATGACCGGCCGCCCTTTCACAGACCGGTACAGCGCTTGCCTGCCGAACCAGCAGCCAGCGCCCAGAAGCGCCAATGAGGCGGCAGCGACCACCACTTCGGCGATGCCACGCGCTCCCAGCGCGTTTGTCAGGGGGTTGTCCCACAGGCCGACGGGCAGAAAGACGGTGGCACTTGTGTTGGCGAACTCGATCAGATCAGCCTGTCCCAGCCAGTGGAACTGATCGCCGGCCCGCATCTGCAGGACGAGCCGGTATATGCCTGGCGCTGCGCCAACCGCCATGATCCCGAAAACCGCGAAGAGCTGGGGCCAGTGATGTCGCCGTTCCCGCCAGACAATGGCAAGCAGCAACAAGCTCGTGAGCACGATCCAGAAGGTCGCGATCACATGGGTGTAGAACGCGAGGATGTTGCCGATGCAAAAGAGGGCAAGCGCGAACCAGCGCCGACCTCTATCCAGCTGGCTCGGCTGTCCGGCGGCTTGGCGAAGAGCGTGCGCAAAATAGACCAGCCCGAGGCTCGTCAGAAGGGTGAGGAGGAAGAGCAGGCTGTAGGCGCGGGCCTCCTGGCTATAATCCACATGCGCGCTCCACACCGCGAGCAACGCCGCGGCGAGCAAGCCGCCAGCCGCTCCAAATGCGAGCCGGCCGAGCAAATAGATGAGGCCGACGGACATCACGCCCGCCACGACCGAAATCGAGCGAACGGCTTCCAGCGACGCATTGGCGGGGATCAGCGCCTTGTGGATGACATAGTAGAGCGCTGGTGTCGGATCGATCGGCCGCAGGAACAGGTCGGAGACCGGCCAGTTCGACAGCACAATGGTCAGGGCTTCGTCGGTCCAGAGCCCTTGCGTGCCGAGAGCGACCACACGGAGGAGGACCGCAAGGACAAAGATAGCGAGGAGCATTTTCCAATGCTCTGATCGCATCCCAGGCCCGGCAGATTCCACCATCGTAGCTCGGCCGAAAAGCGCCGCTCTGTCAGGCTGCTAGGATGAAATTCAAGGCGGGTACGTTATTGTACTCTCGCCACCTGCATGTCCCACCGAGGATCGGCGATGAAGCGCGCCTCTTCTAATTCAGAAGAGTGGCCGCCGGTTCCCGGGGCGGTGAAATGTCCGCCTCTTGGGGATGTGCGCGGTCTGTTGTCCTTTTTACGTGACCTTGTACGCCCCCACGCCTTCGCCGAGGAACTCGTTGTTGGCTTCGCGAATCTTGGCGGCGGCGTCGTCGTAGAGGAAAGGCAGAAACGCGTAGCGTTTCCCGGCGGTCACGGGCGAGACCTGGTGCAGCAGCGAGCAGGAGAAGACGCAGGCTGTGCCGGTCGGCAGCTTGAAGCTCTTCGGGCCGTATTCGGGGAAGCTGATTTCGCCGCCGTCGAACTCGTTGTTGAGGTTGATGGAGACGGCGAAGCGGCGATGCGCTGTCCCCTTGGTCGTGTTGTCGCGGTGGGCGCGGAAATGGCCCTTCTCCTCCGCCGCGTAGCAGGCGACCAGGTAGCGCTCCATGCGCGTCACCGTGAACTGATGGACCTTCTGGATCTCCGGCACGATGCGGCGGTGGATGCGGATCTGGGTCTGGCGGATCATCGCCTGATCCTCGAGCAGCACATCGCGGCGGACCTTGTGCTTGTTGTCGCGGATCTCCACGGTCCTGCCATCGACCTCGCGCATGAAGCCGGATTCCTTGCCGCCCTTGCCCTCATAGATGTCGATCAGCTGTTTGCAGAACTCGGGCTCGAACGCGTCGGGTAGGATGAGGACGGGGACCGGCACCTCGATGCCCGCGAACTGGTCCGGCGACGGCAATTGCCTGAGGTAGGCGACGAGGCCGGGAATCTCGCTGCCGCTCGGCTGGAACGGCAGCACGCGGCGCACCCGCATCAGGGGATCCAAGACGACCCAGAAGCGCCGCATCTCCAGCCTTTTCGGGTTCGGGACAGCCTGCTGCGCGATCGCGCCATAGGCCCGCGCGATAGTGCCGTCGAAATCCCAGAAATAGCGCAGGCCCGGCATGGCATCGGCGACCCGCTCCTTGGCCTCGTCATTGGGATCGAGGCTGACGCCGAAAAAGCAGGCGCGCTCGTCGTCGAACAAGGCACGGTTGACCGTGATGGCGGCGAGGGCGCGGCGGCCATCCTCATCGCCCGCTGTCCCGAAGAAGCACATCACGATCCAGCGCCCGCCGACCGTATCGAAGGCGTAGCGCGGATTGCCGCCGGAGCGCTGGTGGAACCACGGGGCCGGGTCGCCGGGGGTCAGGCTGGCATAGGTCTTGGGCTTGGCTGGTGTCGAAGCCATTCTGCAACCTTGATTCTGGTGGCCGGATTGGCGCTATGTTCGATGCGCGCCCGGCCGCCGGCGCGGCCAACATCCGCCGCCAACGATCTGGACGCAACCCTCGGGTCAAAGAGAGGACACCATGCGATTTGTGTCAACATTGGCTGCCGCGGCCCTGGTGATTGCGGTCACTGTTTCCTCTGCTTTCGCCGCCGAGCGCTGGCAGAGGCTCCCGGCCCCGCCCGCCATGCCGGTCTCCAATGTGGCCGGCTATGCGCCGGTCAACGGCATCCACATGTATTATGCGGTCTATGGGGCGGGCGACCCGATCCTGCTGATCCATGGCGGGCTGGGGCATGCCGACATCTGGTCCAACCAGGTCAAGGACCTGATGAAGGACCATATGGTCATCGTCGCGGACAGCCGCGGGCATGGCCGCTCCACCCGCAACGCCGATCCATACTCCTATGACCTGATGGCGTCGGACTATCTGGCGCTGCTGGACTACCTGAAGGTCGACAAGGTGGCTTTGGTCGGCTGGAGCGATGGCGGGATCATCGGCCTCGACATCGCCATGAAGCATCCGGAGCGGCTCTCCAAGCTGTTCGCGCAGGCAGCCAACGTCACGGTTGACGGGGTCAAGCCCGACGTGATGGAAGCCAAGGTCTTCGCCGCCTATGTCACGCGCTCCGGCGAGGACTACAAGAAGATGTCCAAGACCCCCGACCAGTACGACGCCTTTGTCGAGCAGATCAGCCACATGTGGGCGACCCAGCCGAACTGGAGCGATGCAGAGCTCGGCAAGATCACGGTCCCGACGGCCATTGTCCTCGGCGATCATGACGAAGCGATCAAGCGCGACCATACCGAACACATGGCTGAGGTCATCCCGGGCGCGAAGCTGATCATCCTCAAGGACGCCAGCCATTTCGCCATGCTGCAGGACCCCAAGGGCTACACCAAGGCAGTACGGGATTTCCTCAGTGAGCAGTGAGTAGGCACAACGAATGCCCGTTATCATCAACAGCGAAGCACTTCATCCCTTCCTGCCCTCGCTCGGCACGCCGCTCGCGATCGAGAGCGTGCGCGCCGAGCATCAGGATATCCGCCCGCTCGAGATCGCGATCATCAACCTGATGGCGGACAAGCAGACGACGGAGCGGCAGCTGGCCCTCTGGCTCGGCAACACCATGCTGCAGGTGAAGCTGACCTTCGCGACCACCGACACTTATCTGCGCGATGTCCATGCGGGGCGCGAGACCAAGAACACGCCCGCCGACCACATCCGCAAATTCTATTCCGCCTGGAGCGAGATCAAGGGGCGGAAATTCGACGGCCTCATCGTGACCGGCGTCAACGCGCTGAAGGACCGGGTGAGCGACGAGGATATCTGGCCGGAGGTGCAGAGCATCCTCGCCTGGTCGGAGACCAACGTGCTCTCCTCGATGTTCCTGTGCTGGGGCGCAAAGGCCGCGCTGAAGCACTTCCACGACATCGAAAGCTCCAAGAGCGAGCGCAAGCTGTTCGGCTTATTCGAGCATCGCCTGGTCTCCGACAAGACCGGGCTGCTGTTCGGATTTCCCGATGTCTTCCCGGTGCCGGTCTCGCGCTGGAAAAGCCCGCACCGCGCGGATGTCGTGAAACACGAGGCGCTCGAGATCGTCGCGGATTCTGAGGAGTCGGGGCCCAACATCATGGTCGAAAGCGCGCCCTACGAGGACGGCAAGTTCCTCTATCCGCGCCGCGTCTATATCCTCAACCACCCGGAATACGACACCGAGACTCTCGGCGTCGAATACAAGCGCGATTCCGCGGCCAACACTTCATGGCCGCTGCCGCTGTATTATTTTCCGAACAACGACCCGAAGCGAACGCCGCCCAACACCTGGCGCCACACCGCGCACATCTACACCAACTGGATCAAGGCGCTGTACGAGGCGACGCCGTATAACATCGCGGATATTCCGCGGACGTTTTGAGCGCGTCCGCCGAATGGCGGCCTTGAAGCTCTTGGCGGGCAGAAGGCCGACGCCGCGCTCAAGCGGACGCTAGAGGTTGTGCGGGTTGCCCTGCAGCCATTTGGTGTTGGAATCACCGGTCACCAGCTTGCCGTCCTCGAGGAAGCGGATGGTGTCGCCGATGACGCTGACCTGTGCGCACCAGTCCCAGTCGCTGTGGCCCTGATAGTAATAGCAGAGTGTGTTGTCCTTGAATTCGTAACGGCCCCTGAGGGTACCGAACGAATCTGCCTTGCCTCGGAGCGTTCCATCAGGCGCATAGTACTCCATCCACTTTTTGTGGTTGATGTATTCGCCCTGCATGGTGTTGCCGACGATGAGCGCTTTCAACCGGTCTGCATCGAATATGTGGGTGAGAATCTCGTCGTCTTCGCTGAGGGTGGTTCGCTTGGAAACGACGGTGAATTCAATCCGCTCTTCTCGGCCATACGCCATCACCAGACATTCCATGCCGGTCAGCGACTGACATTCTGGCGGCCATCCGGGCCCGATTCGCTGCTGTCCACATCAGAAGCTTGAATCATGGACCACCTCAAACCGCCACCCCGTTTCAAACGGTCTCTTAGGCTGCTGACGGCGGCTTTCGCGGGCGACCCGGCCCGGGTTGACGACCTAATCGTGCTTAGCGAGAACGCGGCCGACCGTGGAGGGATGGACCTCGAACAGGCGGGTCGGCCTCGGACGCGCTCGCTGACATTGGTCACTCTTCGCCATTTGTCTTCGTATTGCGCTCAGCTGAGTTCTTGGGCGAGTCCGATGAGAAGCCCTTCAGGCCCACGGATGTAGCAGAGCCGATACGCGTCTTTATACTGGACTACTTCGCCTACGAGCTGCGCGCCGCGCGTGCGGAGCCTTTCAAGCGTCTCGTCGATGTCGTCCACGGCGAACATGACGCGGAGGTAGCCTAGGGCGTTGACCGGGGCGTTCCGGTGATCTGCGACGACAGGCGGCGCGAGGAAGCGGGAGAGCTCGAGCCGGCTGTGGCCGTCCGGTGTGCGCATCATGGCAATCTCGACACGCTGATCGCCCAGTCCAGTGACACGTCCGGCCCATTCTCCTTCGATCGTGGCCCGCCCTTCGAGCTCGAGGCCGAGTTCGCGAAAGAAATCAATCGTCCCTCCGAGGTCTTCGACGACGATTCCTACGTTGTCCATCCGCTTGAGCGCCATGTTTCCAATCTCCAAGGTGTCGTTCCAATCTACAAGGTGTCGCCTAACAACGGACGCTTGAGGTGCCCCCAACACCGATAGATGATGACATGTGGACGTGCGGTCGTGTCCACATGTCTGCAATTCTGCGAGCCGTGATAGCCACCGGCCGGACAGCATCGTGACCCCGGGCGGTAGGGTTTCTGATTGAGGCATGTCTACATGTGGGTACGACCGCGTTACTACTCTTCTTCTCGATGGCGGCCATCCGGGCCCGATTCGCTGCTGTCCACATCAGAAGCTTGAATCATGGACCGTCTCAAACCGCCACCCCGTTTTCAAACGGTCTCTCAGGACATCTGCGGGCGTTCTAGCGCATTGCTTCTGCGCCGTTCCTCGGTTTTAGTAGCCGCGCGTGCTTGGGGAGTGAGGCGCCGTTGCTGACGATCATTGTTGCGCTGGCCATTGTCGCCGCGTTCCTGTTCGAGCGCTGGCTTGACTTGCGGCAGGTGCGCTATGTCGCTGCGCATCGGAGCCAAGTGCCGGCGGCGTTTGCCGGCAGGATCAGCCTCGCTGACCACCAGAAGGCGGCGGACTACACAATCGCCAAGCGGCGCCTCGGCATGAAGCAGGACATCGCCGGCGCCGCTCTCTCCATGGTGCTCCTGGCGGGCGGCGGTTTTGTGCTGCTGCAATCCGCGATCGCGGCGACCCTCGGCACCGGCGCCCTAGGCTCGCTCGCACTTGCCGGCGCATTGGCGCTGATCTTCGCCGCGATCTCGATTCCCTTCGATTACGTCGCCACCTTTTCGATCGAGGAACGGTTCGGCTTCAACCGCAGCACCAAGGCGCTGTTCTTCGCCGACCTCGCCAAATCGATCCTGCTCGCCGTCGCCTTCATGACCCCGCTCGTGCTCGCCATCGACTATGCCGCGCGGCAAGTCGGCGAGGCGTGGTGGATTGCGGTCTGGGTGATCTTGGTGGCGTTCAATGTTCTTGCCCTCCTCGTCGTCCCCACCTTCATCACGCCGCTCTTCAATAAATTCGAGCCGCTCACGGATGACGGGTTGAAGGTGCGCATCCAGGCTCTGGCGCGGCGCTGCGGCTTCCGCGCCAAGGGCGTGTTCAAGATGGATGGCAGCAAGCGGTCGGGCCACGGCAATGCTTTTTTCACGGGTATCGGGCCCGCCAAGCGGATCGTGCTGTTCGACACGCTGCTGGAAAAGCTCGCGCCAGAAGAGGTGGAAGCCGTGCTCGCGCACGAGATCGGGCATTTCCGGCTGCGTCACATCGTGAAGCGCATCCTGGCCAGCCTGGTCGTCAGCCTGGCGCTGCTCGCCATCGCGGGATGGCTCAGCCGGCAGAACTGGTTCTACGAAGGCTTCGGGCTGGATCCGGCCGTCGCCAGGGACATGCCGCTCGTCGGCCCGCTGCTCTTCCTGCTGCTGGTGCCCCTGGTCTCGACATGGTTCAGGATCATTCCAACCTATGTCTCGCGGGTTCATGAGTTCGAGGCGGATGCCTACGCCGCCAGTCACAGCAATGCCAACGACCTGGCAAGCGCCCTGGTGAAATTGCAGCGAGACAATGCCGCGACGCTGACACCGGACCCGATCTATTCCGCGATCAATCACTCCCATCCGACCATCGCGCAGCGGATTGCGAGACTGCCAATTCCTCAATAGTCGGCCGCGCGCTGTCGCCGCTGATCCTGTGCCGCTGACGGACCGAAGCGGAACTGATTGCGCTGCCGCTGCTTGAGTCCACAGCACCAGACCTTCCGCGGGCGTCAGCCGGTGCACGACTGCCACAGCAGCCATTCGGTTTCAAAGGAGACGGATATGGGCGAACTGCGATATCCCAACGAAAGCAGCGCGTATCGCGATGCGCGCGACTCATTGCTCAAGGACGAACTAGAGCTCGTGGAAAAGGTTAAAGCGGTGGCGGCCAGGCGCCGCAAGCTCCCGCTCGGCGGCGAGCTCAAGGAGGACTACGTCTTCCAATGGGCCAACGACGGTAAGGTCGGGCAGAAAGTGAAATTCTCGGAGCTGTTTGCGGGCAACAACACCCTGCTGCTCTACTCATTCATGTTCGGCCCGAACTGGGACAATCCCTGTCCCTCCTGTACGTCGCTGATGGATGGGTTTGACCGCACCTGGTATCAGGTCACGCACAGCGGCGCGGCGTTCGCCGCGATTGCCAAGGCCCCGGCCGATCGCATCAACGCCTGGGCCAAGAAACGCGGATGGTCGCAGATCGCGTTGCTATCCGGATCGGACTCCCCGTATCAGGCGGACTACAAATGCCAGGGTGACTCCGATGACAGGCAGTGGCCGGTGATGCATGTCTTCAGAAAGCAGGATGGAAAGATCTTTCATTTCTGGGGAACCGAACGGTTGGAAAATCATGTCGACACGGTCTGGCCGTATTGGAACCTGATGGATTTCACGCCGGAAGGCCGGCCAGACATTCCCACGCCGCCGCAGAACTTCAGGTCCGAATTCTTGGAGAAGAACTACCTGCACAAGGAGTAGCTTGGCGCCCGATCGCGTCGGCAGAGATCCCGCGCAATCGTCACTCGTGGCCGATGCTGAAATTGTTGCCGGCGCGATCGCGGCCGCTGACCAGATAGAGCGGTCGCACGCCGTAGCCTTGAGCCGGATGGCGCTTGCCGATCTCGGCCCCGAGCGCGTGGTCGTAGTAGCTGGTGGCCGGCATCAGCCGGACGATGAAGGCTGCTCTGCGCCGGTCGGTGTGGTTTGCCTGGGAGCCGTGGATCATATAGACGTCGTGGAACGATACCTGGCCGGCCCGGAGGATCAGTGACTCAGCGGTGGATTCGTCGTAGTGCTCGGAATCGCAGACGAGATTGATCGTCTTGTCGTCGCCCTCGACCCAAGAGTGGCTATAGAGTTTCTGACCCTTGTGCGAGCCGGGAATGAAGCGCATCGGCCCGTTTTCCGGCGTCACGTCGTCCAATGCGATCCAGATCGTCAGAACCCTCAATGGCTTGATGGGATAGTATTCGCCGTCCTGGTGCCAAGGGGTTTCCTTGCCGCTGCGCGCAGGCTTTCCGAAGATCGTGGTGCCCCACAGGATGATGTCGTCTCCGATGAGTTGACGGGCGACCGAGATCAATCCGGGGTGGGTTGCAAATTTGAGCCACTTCTCTGATCCGATGACGCCCATGGAGCCGCCACTGGTCTGGTGCGGCGCCAAGATGATGTCGGAACTGATCTGGCTGTTGCGCTCCAACAGGGCTGCATATTCGTCCCGCATCTCGGAGATCAGGTCTCGCGGCAGCTCCCAGCGTGGAACGATCCAGCCTTTCTCGTGGAACTGCGCCAGTTCCCGTTCGGACAAGCGCGCCTCGATCACTTCATCATCTCCACTTCGCCTTTACATGCCGGCAGAAGCGCTTAAGGCTCATCCATTTCTCATACGCCGTCAACATTGACGGCGGGCCGGCTGTCTCCGGTAACGGACTTACCTTTAACTTAATCGACGCGGAGCGCTCGAAGTCTGATGCCGGCTCACTTCCGCCGTGCCAGCGCCGCGATGTCCATCAGCGCGCGCTGAGCGATTTCGTCCTTGATGGGGTAGTTGCGCATGGCTTGCGCTTCGGCTTCGATCAGGCGCTCGAGGGCGCGGCCGATGCGGGCGACGGACCATTGGCGCGACTGGCGCTGCATGCGGTCGCGCTGATTCCAGAACAACGGCGGGCGCAATGCGCCGGCGGCGGCCTCGAAGGATTCGCCGCCCGCCATCCTCGCCACCAGCTGATGCAGGCGCTGGAAGTGGCGCGCGGCGCTGCGCAGCACCTGGATCGCCTCCACCTCGGAAAAGCTGCGGACATAGTGCCGGTCGAGGCCCGCGACATCGCCCTCCGCCGCAGCGCCGATCAGATCGTCGAGCGCGAAGGCCGCGCGGTCGCCGATGCAGGCCATGGCATCGGCCAGCGTGATCTCGCGTTTCGGTTCCCCGACATAGAGCATCAGCTTGTCGAGCTCGCTGCGCGTGACGCCGCGGTCGCCGCCCAGCCGCTCCGCGAGGTAAGCCTGCGCATCGCGCGCGATGCCGTAGCCGCCGGCTTTCAGATGCGACGCGATCAGCGGCCCCAGCTGCATTTCGTTGTCGCGATAGCAGCCGAACGCGCCGGCACCGGCGGCGGCCTCGAACACCTTCACCAGCTCCGCCTTGCTGCCGATATCGCCGGCCTCGACGACCAGAAGGGCCGAGCCCGGCACCTGCGCTTCGATGGCCGACGCGATCTGGTCGGCGATCATGTTGGTTGCCTGGGCAATGCGCACCACGCGCCGTCCGCCCAGCATGGAAATGGCGTTGAGCTCGTCGGCAAGGCGCGCACCGTCGCCGCGGATGTCGTCCGGGGTCAGCTCCGCCAGCCGAAAGGGATCATCGCCGGCGCCCAGGACACCTTGTTGCGCCAGGCCGGCATACTCATGCGCCAGCCCTTCGTCGGGGCCATAGAACAGCAGCGCGCCGATCGAATCCGGCGACTTCAGGACGCGGTCGAGCTTGGCCTTGTCGAGCTTCATGCCCGTGAGCTTACGGAACGACTTACTGGGTGGCCCAGGCGCCGACCGGCTGAGGCGGGGGCGCAGAGCCTGGCGGCGGCGGCACCACCGGCGCCGGCGTTCCCTTGGTCAGGAACACCGCGACGCGGGTCTGGATCTGGTCCGCCATCTGGAAGGTGTTACGCCGCTCGGCATCCTCCAGGGAGGAGATGTCGTTCAGCGGATCGTCGAACTCGTCATAGCCGGTGGTGATCACCGAACGGTCGGTCATCACGACATTGCCGGCTGTGTCCCGGAGACTATAGAAGGCGTTCAGCTCGATATTCCGGCGCGAAGCACTGAGATCCTGCTTGGCGAGCGCGCCATACCTGCGCTCCGACAGATTGACCTGCAGCGTGTAAGCCGAGGAAGACGGCTGCCCCAGCGGATTGAGCCGGTCGCGCAGCGCATTGTGCAGCTGCTGGCCGAGGCGGTCGCCGATCGGATCGATGCGGATGCCGGCCATCTGATTGTTGACGCTGGCGCCGGCGGCGTCGGTGTTGGCCCTGCCATAGAGCGGACGGAAGCCGCAGCCGGCCAGCGGCGCAACAGCGCCGGCCAGGAGCAGAGCCAAAACCAAAGACTGCAGAATCCCCCTACGCGACGACATTGATCACCCGGTTGGGCACCACGATCACTTTCTTCACCGGCTTGCCCTCCAGCGCCTTGACCACCGCCGGCTCGGCCACCGCCACACGCTCCGCTTCGGCCTTGTCGACGTCCCGCGGCAGCGTGATGGTGGCGCGCAGCTTGCCGTTTACCTGCACCGCGACCGTCGCCGTCTCGTCGATCACCAGCTTGGAATCGGCGAGCGGCCAGGCGGTTTCGGCAAGCAAGGTGCCATGTCCCAGGCGCTGCCACAACTCCTCCGCCAGGTGCGGCATGGCGGGGCCGATCAGCAGGGTCACGGTCTCCATCGCCTCGCGCCGCGCCGCCAGGCCCCCGGCATCGGCAAGGTCGCGTTCCTTCACCTCGGCCAGGGCGTTGGCGTATTCGTAGATCCGGGCGACCGCGCGGTTGAAGCGGAACTTCTCGATATCATCGGTGACGCCCGCGACCGCCTTGTGGGTGGCGCGGCGCAACACCAGCGCGGCCCCGTCCGCCGCGGCGAGCGCGGCCCGGTCGGCGGGCTTGCACAGGCTCGGATGGTCCGCGATCCAGCCGGTAACGATGCGCCACAGGCGCTGGGTGAAGCGCCAAGCGCCCTCGACCCCCGCCTCGGTCCATTCCATGTCACGCTCAGGCGGCGAATCCGACAGCACGAACCAGCGCGCGGTGTCGGCGCCGTAGGTCTCGATGATGCGGGCCGGCGGCACCACGTTCTTCTTGGACTTGGACATGACCTCCTTGCGGCCGATTTCGATCGGGCGCCGGGTGTCCATGTGAAGAGCCGTCCCGTCGGGCTGCTTGTCGACCTCTTCGGGGTACAGCCACTTGCCGGCATCGTCCTTGTAGGATTCGTGCAGGACCATGCCCTGGGTGAAGAGGCCTGCGAACGGCTCGTCCAGGTCGGCATGATGGGTGAGGTGCATGGCGCGCATGAAAAAGCGCGAATAGAGCAGGTGCAGGATCGCGTGCTCCACGCCGCCGATATACTGGTCGACGGGCAGCCAGTAATCGACTGCGGCGCGGTCGACCGGTTCGTCCTCCAGCCGTGGCGAGCAGAAGCGCGCAAAGTACCACGAGGAATCGACGAACGTGTCGAACGTGTCGGTCTCGCGCTGGGCCGGCTTGCCGCAATCGGGGCAGGTCGTGTGCTTCCAGGTCGGATGGCGGTCCAGCGGGTTGCCGGGCTTGTCGAAGGTCACGTCGTCGGGCAGCAGGACCGGCAGGTCCTTGGCCGCCACCGGCACGATGCCGCAATCGCCGCAATGCACCATCGGGATCGGGCAGCCCCAGTAGCGCTGGCGCGAGACCAGCCAATCGCGCAGGCGATAGATGGTGGTCGCCTCGCCCGCGCCGATCTCCTGCAGCTTTTCGCCGGCCTTGCGGATGGCCTCCTCGATCGGGAGGCCGTTCAGGAAGTCCGAATTGAAGATCGTGCCGTCACCGGTATAGGCGACATCGTCGACCTTGAAGGTTGCCGGATCCTCGCCCGGCGGCAGCACCACCGGGATGACCTCGAGCCCGTATTTGCGCGCGAAATCGAGGTCGCGCTGGTCGTGGCCGGCCGAGCCGAAGATCGCGCCTGTCCCGTATTCCATCAGCACGAAGTTCGCGATGAAGACCGGCAGTTTCTTGCCCGTGAAGGGGTGCAGCGCGTCGAGCTTGAGCCGGTAGCCGCGCTTCTCCTGTGCCTCGATCACGGCCTCGGAGGTGCCGGCGGCGCGGCATTCCGCGATGAAGGCTGCGGCGCCGGGATCGCTCTTTGCCGCCTTGTCGGACAGCGGATGGTCGGGCGACAGCGCCATGAAGGATGCGCCGTACAACGTGTCCGGGCGCGTGGTGAAGATGGTCTGCTTGTCGTTCGATCCATCGATCCGGAAATGGACGTAGGCGCCGGTCGATTTGCCGATCCAGTTCTCCTGCATCAGGCGGACCTTGTCCGGCCAGCGCTCCATCTTGGGCAGCGCGGCCAATAAATCGTCGGCATAGGCGGTGATCTTGAGGAACCATTGCGAGAGCTTGCGCTTCTCGACCAGGGCGCCGGAGCGCCAGCCGCGGCCATCGATCACCTGCTCGTTGGCGAGGACAGTGTGATCCACCGGATCCCAATTGACGAACGCCTCCTTGCGATAGGCGAGGCCGGCCTTGTGGAAATCGAGGAACAGGCGCTGCTGCTGGGCATAGTAGCCGGGATGGCAGGTCGCCAGCTCCCGCTCCCAATCCAGCGACAATCCCATCCGCTGCAGCTCGGCGCGCATGACGACGATGTTGTCGTAGGTCCAGCTGGCCGGATGGATCTTCTGGTCGCGCGCCGCATTCTCCGCCGGCAGGCCGAAGGCATCCCAACCCATCGGATGCAGCACGTTGAAACCCCGCGCGCGCTTATAGCGGGCGATCAGGTCGCCCATGGTGTAGTTGCGCACATGGCCCATGTGGATGCGTCCCGAGGGGTATGGGAACATCTCCAGGACATAATATTTCGGGCGGGCGGGGTCGGCCTCGCTCGCGAAGCAGCGGTGCTCCGACCAGGCCGCCTGCCATTTCGGCTCGGTTTCTTGAAAGTTGTAACGCGACATCAGGCTCTAACTTGCATAGGTGGATCGGCCGGCACCATAACAACTGCCGGCCGGCCTGCAAGCCGAAGCTATTGCGACCCTGCCAAGCGCATCTGGCGGGCGCGGGTCAGGATGGAGTTCTCAAGGTCGGTGGCCGTGTTGAGCGCGACCGGTGCATCGACCCAGCTTCCGCCTTGCTGCTGCTGACGGAACACAGATGCGCGGATGCCGTCGGCCCGGAGCGCGCGGCCGAGGATGTAGATGTTGATCTTGAACCGCTCGTCGGGGGCCGAAGGGGGGGTATACCAGTCGGTGATGATGACCCCGCCGAACGGATCGGCCGAGACCAGGGGCATGAAAGAGACGGTGTCCAGCGAGGCGCGCCACAGCAGGTTGTTGACGCCGATGCCCCCGCCCCCGCCCTGGTCCTCCGGCAGGTCGGGGCCAAAGATGCCGCCGGCGCCGAATACGCCCGGCTCGTCCTCATACTGGACCTTGGAGCCCGGCTTCTGGCGGTTGGGCGAGGGATATTTGGGCTCGCCGCCCAGGTCGAAATTGCAGGCGGTGAGCGTGAGGCCGAGGGCCAGCACTGTCGCCACCGCGAGCATCCGGCGCGCCCACGAGCTCACGTGGCACGCTTCGCCACCCATCGCGGCAACTTTCATATTGACGGCCCTTCTAAGCTTTTCCTAAGAACGCCTCGCCACTCTCATCGGATGCCAAGGGCTTACTGCCTGGGCGTTCGTGCGCGCCCTTGATCCTGTGCATCCTGGGCTCGCCCGACTGCCCTGCCTCCTAAGGGTCTGGCGTGCGGGTGAGCGAGCACTCTGGTACGCGAAATGGCGCGGCGCGGTCAAGTGCGCCAAACCGCCCGAAAGCCTGTCGATTTCGACCTTACCAGGGGCCGATGAGAGGCCCCGGCAACGACCCCTGAAGGGCGGAGACATGTCCAAGATCATCTGGATCGCCAGCTATCCGAAGTCCGGCAACACGTGGATGCGGGCATTCCTGCACAACCTGCTGCGCAACCCGGACGAATCCTACGACATCAACAAGATCACCGATTTCTCGACCAGCGATTCCTCGATCAACTGGTACGAGGCCCAGGACAAGCGTCCTTGGCAGGAATGGCAGCCCCTCGACATCGCCCGCATGCGGCGCGGCGCCCAGCTCGCCATCTGCGCCTGGCGCAAGGATGATACTTTCGTGAAGACGCACAACGCGTCGGTCAGCTACCTCGGCTATCCGCTGATCTATCAGGACCTGACGGCCGGTGCGATCTACGTGGTGCGCAATCCGCTCGACGTCGTCGTCTCGCTGTCGCACCATTACGGCACCGACATCGACACCACGGTCAACATCCTGGCGGACAACTCGATCGGGACCAAGACCAACGACAAGATCATCTACGAGGTCCACAAGAGCTGGTCGATCCATGTCGACAGCTGGACCAGCCAGCAGCGGCCCGGACTGGCGATCGTGCGTTACGAGGACATGCTCAAGAATCCGATCAAGACTTTCGGCGGGCTCACCCAGTTCCTGGGACTCAATCCGCCCCGTGCCCGTCTGGAGCGCGCGATTGAGCAATCCTCCTTCAAGGCACTGCGCGAGCAGGAGGACGAGAAGGGCTTCAAGGAAAAGTCGCCCCACGCCCAAAAGTTCTTCCGGTCAGGGCGCGCCGGGCAGTGGCGTGACCTGCTGACACAATCACAAATTGACAGGATTGCCGAGACGAACAAGGAACAGATGCAGCGTTTCGGCTACTGGCCGCTCGTTTAACGATAACTAAACGGCTTTATGCCGTCTGCAAAAGGGGCGCGGCCGCGTCAGGCCAATCAGGAGTATGATCCGATTTTCCTTGCATCATCGGGGGTTACGATCCGGTCTCCCCATCTGTGGCATCATCGCCACAGCTCTTGGGAATTTGCCACAGCCGAGAGCCCCCAATGGCGCAATTGGTTTGACACCCGGGACCGCAATGGCGATGGTTTGCGTGGTTTCAAGCCCGATGGTTTAGCTGGTTCTGCCGTCACCGGTGACTGCGTAGTTGCTAGGTAGCACCAGACAAACACGCAGGGTTTGAACCGTGGGGCATCCGGGGGAACTTCAATCTCCCTCGGTGGCAATCGCAAACTTAGGGAATCTCGAGATGAAGAAAGTTCTCTTGGGTACCACGGCCCTGCTCGGCGCTGGCTTGGTTGCCAGTCCGGCATTCGCGGCTGATGGGATCAAGCTCGGTCTAGGCGGCTTCTTCAAGTCCGCTTACATGGTCAACTTCGACGACGACTCCGAAGGCGAAGCTGGCAACGAGACGAATACCGACGGCTTCTTCTCCGACTCCGAAGTGCACTTCACCGGTTCGACCGTTCTCGACAACGGCCTCGAAGTCGGTGCGCGCATCGAGTTGGAAGGCGAGAACGCGAGCGATCAGATCGACGAAGCGTGGATCTACTTCTCCGGCGGTTTCGGTGAAGTCCGCATCGGCTCGCAGGACGACGCGCTGGGCAAGCTCTGCCTCGTGCCGCCGGGTGGCACGGGCAACTTCTCTGCCTTCTCTCCGCCGGAATGGGCGGCCAACACCTTGACCTCGAACTCGGTCTGCACCGGTCTTGGTGGTGACTCCCAGAAGCTCCTGTACATCTCGCCGAACTTCGCCGGCTTCCAGTTGGGCCTCTCCTACGACCCCAGCGCGGACGCGGAAGACCAGACTGAGCGCGGCGGCGCGCATGTCGGCATGCCGATCAATAACGACAACTCCTCGCGCCACAACCTGTCGACCTACCTCAGCTACTCCCTCGAGGGTGACGGCTGGGGCCTGAACGCAGGTGCCGGTGCATCGTTCGAAGGCCACGTCGAACAGACGCCTGGTCCTGACCGCGATGAATCGCAAGACTACCAGGCTGCCCTGAACGTCACCTTCGGCAACTTCGCAGTTGGTGGCGTGTTCGAATATTACAACGACGCCCTGAACCAGGGTGACGACGATATCGACGCTTGGGTTGCTGGCGCCGGTATCGCCTACACGATGGACGCCTGGACCGTCGGTGCACAGTACTCGCACGCCGACTCCGACAACGACGGCGCCAACGGCGGCGATGACTCGGTTGACCGGGCCATGTTGACCGGCAACTACGCGATGGGCCCTGGCATCAACCTCGATGCCGAGGTCGCCTACACGTGGGCCGACGAGAGCGGTGGCGGCGCCCGCTTCGCGGACGAGACGCTCAACAACTACGATTCGCTCGAAATCGGTGTTGGCACTGCCATTACCTTCTAAGTTCAGCGCAAGCTGACTGGGAAGTAAGTGTTTTGGGGGAGCGGGTAACCGCTCCCCCATTTTCTTTGGTGAAGGGCAGCGCCAAGCGACGCCTCCAGCAGCAGCGGGACTAATCGGACCAGGCCCTGGTCCTGCGCCGCCATCGGCATTTCCGGCGGCGAACCGATATCCCGTTCGGCGGAAAATGGTCTAGTCTGGGGCCATGCGGACCCGCCCGACACATCCCGACCGGTCCTGACCATGGCGACCCAGCCGCCGTTGCCAGCAGCCAGTGAAACGCCACCCGAATTGCCGGGAGAGATGCTGGGCGCGCGCCACCGCCTCGAGGCCGGCGACCGGTTCCCGGAGTTCATCCTGGCCGATCAGAGCGACACCGTGCGCGCCTTCACCCAGCGGGCCCGCGGTTATGCGATGGCGGTCTTTCTCGATACCAATGACGCACTCCGCACATCGCTGCGCACGCTGACCGATACATACCAGTCGGCCCAGCTGGATTGCGTGACGATCGACGCGAGTGCGCGCGGCGCGGATCCCTGGCCTTGCGTTCTCGCTGACGAGGCCGGCCGGATCCGCCAGAGCCTGCGTGCGATGTCGGGGCATCCCGCCGGCCCGGCGCCGCGGCCCCTCGCCTTCTTGCTCGATCGCAACCAGCGCATCCTGGCGCTCTCGGACGAAGACGAGCTTGCGCAATGGGCGCTGGAGCGCTGGTCCCGCGAACCGTCCCAGGAGCCCGGACGCCAGGTCGGCGAAACCGCACCGGTCCTCGTCATCCCCAACGTGCTGAGCCGCGACCAGTGCCGCACCTTGATCGAGCGCTGGTCAGCCCATGGCCATGCGGAAGGCACCGTGACTTCGCTGGTGCAAGGCGAGCAGGTGCAGCGGGTCTATGAGGATCTCAAGAAGCGCCGCGACCACCGGATCTCCGAGCCGGAGGTGGAGAAGTTCCTGCTTGCGCTGATCGGCAAGCGAATCGCGCCGGAGCTCGACAAGGCGTTCCATTACCGACGCTTCCGCTTCGATCGACCGAATGTGGTCTGCTACGATGCCGAGCGCGGCGACTATTTCCGGCGCCACCGCGACAATCAGACTCCGTCCACCACGGATCGCCAGTTCGCCCTCACCATCAATCTCAACAGCGAGGAGTACGAGGGCGGCGAGCTGCTGTTCCCGGAATATGGCACCGGTCGCTACAAGCCGCCGACCGGAGGGGCGATCCTCTTCTCCTGCTCATTGCTGCACGAGGCATTGCCGGTCACGCGCGGTCAGCGTTTCGCGCTGCTGAGCTTTCTGCGGGATGCCGCGCAAGGTCCCGGGCGGCCGTAGCGGCTGCTCGCCCGACCATGCTGGGGCGTGGCGACCGGGCGGAAGGCTTCCGATTCCGCTCCGATCCGACTAGTGTGAGGGCCATGGGGAACCTCAGACTTCCAGTTCACTGCCCATGAATGTGGCCGCGCAGACTGCGGTGCCGGGGGCCCGCCATCGGTTGGAACTCGGCGATCGATTCCCTGATTTCGCCCTGCCCGATCAGGCCGGGATGGTGCGCAGCCTGTACCAGCGTGCGCGCGGACTGGGCATGGCAATCTTCCTGGACGGCGACGAGGCGCTGCGCAGATCGCTCCGCGACCTTGCCGGGGCCTATCGGGCCGCGCGGCTGGACTGTTTCCTGGTCGACGGCAGCGCACAAGGTGCCGACCCATCGCCTTGTATTTTTGCCGATGCATCGGGACGCTTTCGCCAAGGTGTGCGCGAGATGTCCGGGCATCCGTCCGGCCCCGCCGGCGCGCGCCCACTTGCGTTCCTGCTTGACCGCAACCAGCGCATCCTGGCGCTTTCGGACCAGGGCGATCTCGCCCGTTGGGCGCTGGCACGCTGGTCCGAGGAGCCGCCTCCACCAGCGGGCGAGATCCACCAGACCGCGCCGGCCCTGATCGTGCCCAACGTGCTGTCGCGTGCGGATTGCCGTGCGCTGATCGCGCGCTGGCACCAGATGGGCCACCAGGCCGGCACCCTCACCTCGATGGTGAAGGGCGAACTGGTGGAACGGGTCTATGAGGACTTGAAGAAGCGCCGCGACCATCAGCTGTCCGATCCTGCCGTGCGCAAGCCCCTGATGGCCTTGATCGGGCGGCGCCTGGGTCCGGAAGTGAACAAGGCATTCTGCCTGGGCAGCTTCCGGTTCGACCGGGTGCTGGTCGCCTGCTACGATTCCGATCGCGGCGACCATTTCCGGCCGCACCGGGACAACACCACGCCGGCCACCGCCGGCCGGCGGTTTGCCCTTACGCTCAACCTGAACAGCGATGAATATGACGGCGGTGAACTGGTCTTCCCCGAATATAGCGACTACCGCTTCAAGCCGCCGGCGGGCGGTGCCGTGGTTTTCTCCTGCTCATTGCTCCATGAGGCGCTGCCGGTGACCCGCGGCCAACGATTTGCGCTGCTGAGTTTCCTGCTGGATCCGGCTGAGGCGCCTGCCAGATAGCCGCCAATCGCATTGTGGCGGCCGTCGCCAGATGCTCCGCGGCTGCCGTCGGGATGTGCGGAATCACGGCCCAAAATCGCGCAGATCCGAGTTGCAGCGATGACGTGGGTGCCGCCCATCCAGTTGCGGGCCTTTCATTGCAGGGCCTTGCGAATCGTACAGGAAAGGGCCGGGAGGCCGAAGGCGGCGATCGTGCCATCCGTGGTCAAAAATCACGCGTACGTTGCAGGATATCCACGGTTCCGAAGATGCTGCGTTGCGTCTTGAACCCAGCGCGCACGCGCAGCTCGCTTCGAATATCGCAATGCGCTGAATTTATTACGGAATATGGTTAAATTCCTTACTGAACGCGTCGACATCTTTCGATTTCTGGAACCGAGCTGGTTACGGCTCAAGGTTGCAAATTCCTAATCCAGCTGGCAAGAAGGGTAATGTTTTTCAACCACTTATCGCTTGAAGCCCAGGTAAAGTTTCCGCCACTCTCCGCCGCGCCTGCTTCGGAACGCTGAGTCAAGGGGGACGTTTCGGTAGGCGATTCAACATCTTGCCACATGAGGGAGTCCCCCAATGAGAAGAGTAGCCCTGCTGGGAAGCACCGCTCTGTTCGGTGCCGGGATGATCACCAACAGCGCGCTGGCAGCCGACGGAATCAAGCTTGGAGTCGGCGGCTTTTTCCGCTCGGCCTATATGGCGACCTTCGATGACGACAGCGAAGGCGAGCTCGGCAACGACCGCAACACAGACGGCCTCTTCAGCGACGCTGAAGTGCATTTCGAAGGCTCGACGACATTGGATAACGGCCTGACGGTCGGTGCCCATGTCGAGCTCGAGGGTGAGAACAGCAACGACCAGATCGACGAGGCCTGGGCCTATTTCTCCGGCGGCTTCGGCGAAGTGCGGGTCGGCTCGCAGGACGATGCGCTGGCCGGCGCCTGTATCCTGCCACCGGGCGGAACCACCAACTTCTCCGCTTTCTCGCCAAACCAGTGGGGCGCCAACAACGACGCGTTCGCGGCCGGCTTTCCGGCGCTCACCTCGAACGCGGCCTGCGTCGGCGTCGACGACAAGGAAGATGCGCAGAAGCTGGTCTATATCACGCCAAACTTCGGCGGCTTCCAGCTGGCCTTGTCCTATACGCCGAATGGTGGCGATGAAGACCAGATCGATGGCGTCGGACCGCATGTCGGCATGCCGATCAACGAAGACGAGGAATCGCGCCACAACGTCGCCGCCTATGCGACCTATCAGTATGAGGGCGATGGCTGGGGCCTCGACGCCGGCGCCGGCGGATCGTTCGAAGGCCACGTCGAGAAGAGCCCCGGACCGGACCGGGACAAGCAGCAATTCTATCAGGCGGACGTGAACCTGACCTTCGGCCAGTTCTCGGTCGGCGGCGTGTTCGAGTACTACAACAACCTCGCCACCTTCGACACCGGCGACAATGTCGATGCGTGGGTCGCCGGCGGCGGCGTTGCCTACACCATGGATGCCTGGACCTTCGGTGCGCAATACTCGCACCAGCTGGCGGACGTCGACGGAAGCAGCGACGATTTCACGATGGACCGCGCCGTCGTGACCGCGAACTACGCGCTCGGCCCCGGCATCGATCTTGATGGCGAGGTCGGCTACACTTGGCTCGATACCGACCCGGAGACCGCCGACAACGTCGACGATTATCAGGGTCTCGAAGTCGGCATCGGCACGGCGATCACCTTCTAGGTCCCCGTCTCAGTTCCCGGCTTCATTGCGATAGCCTCCTCCCACTCCATCCCTCCCCCTTAGCAGGGGGAGGGATTTTGCTGAGTGCTGCAGCAGGGACACTCGCCCTCTCCTTCCGGCCATCATCTCTGCTATTGTTCGGCATGACGTCTTATTCCCACATCGCCGGCAACCTGGCGGAGGTGAAAGCGCGGATCGCCCGCGTCGCCAAGGATTGGCGGCGCGCGCCCGGCGACGTGAACCTGGTCGCCGTCGGCAAGACCCATCCCGCCGAAGCGATCGAAGCCGCGCTCGATGCCGGCCATCGCCTGTTCGGCGAGAACCGGGTGCAGGAAGCGGCTGCGAAATTCCCGGCGCTGCGCGCACGCTATCCGGATATCAAGCTGCATCTGATCGGTCCGCTGCAGACCAACAAGATCAAGCAGGCCATCGACGTGTGTGATGCGATCGAGACTGTGGACCGCGACAAGCTTGCGCAAGGCATCGCGGCAGAGCTGGCGAAGAGCGGGAAAAGCATCGACCTCTTCATCCAGGTGAATACCGGCGAGGAAGAGCAGAAGGCCGGCGTCCTGCCGCGCGACGCCGACAATTTCATCCGCCGCTGCCGCGAGGAATACCGGCTGCCGATCGAGGGCCTTATGTGCATCCCGCCGGCGGAGGAGCACCCCGCCCCGCACTTTGCCTTGCTCGGCGAAATCGCCAAGCGCCATGGCTTGCGGCAGCTCAGCATGGGCATGAGCGGCGATTACGAAACCGCCATCCAGCTCGGCGCGACCCATGTGCGCGTGGGGACGGCGATCTTTGGCGTGAGGAGCCACCATTGAGCCCGAGGACGGGCCGTGACGGGATCCATGTCTGACGAAGCTTTTGATCAAGATGCGTGGCTGGCGCGGATCGGCTACGCGGGTTCGCGTGCGCCAACTCTGGAGACGCTTCAGGCGCTCATCTCTGCGCATTCCAGCGCAATCGCATATGAAAGCATCGACGTCCTCTTGGATCGTCCGCCCAAATTGGACTCGGCATCACTTCAAGGCAAGATGATCCTCGGTGGGCGCGGCGGGTACTGTTTTGAGCAGAACATGCTGTTTCGAGGCGGGCTGCGAGCCATGGGCTACAAGGTGACAAGCCTGCAAGCCCGCGTCGTCCGCGGTCTTGAAGTCAATGCACCACGCCCGATGTTGCACATGGTCTTGCGTGTTGACCTTCCGGACGGGCCGTTTCTCGCCGACGTTGGCTTTGGCAACCTCGCTCCGACGGGAGCGCTGCTCCTGGCGCCGCAAGTTGAACAGGATACGCCTCACGAGACCATGCGCTTTGTCGCAATGGGCGAAGAGCTTACCCTGCAGTCAAAGCTGGGCGATCAATGGGAGCACATTTATCGTGTCGTCTCACTTCCGCGCTTCGATGCCGAATATGAGATCTGCAACTGGTTCACCGGCACGCATCCGCAAAGCCCGTATATCAATAACCTTATTGCAGCGCGACCAGGGCCGAACAAGACCCGGCTTACCTTGTTCAATGCTCGTTTCAACGTGCGGCATGCATCCGGCCAAGTCGAGCGTCGAACTCTCCAAGGCGAGGCTGAGTATCGCAGCGTGCTGACGCGTGAGTTCGGAATCATGCTGTCCGACGAGGATTTGAGAACAGCCTTGGCACATGTCGAACAGCGGGGGACGCAGGGACCTCCACATCCCTTCTTCGCTTAGGCCTTGTTCGCAGGATCGGCCTTCAGTTCAGATGCCTAATTGTTGGAGCCGCGGCGGACCAGGCCGGCATCGGCGAGCTGCGTGGCGCCGCCGGACGCGGTGTTGATGCCGGCAACGTCGCCCGCCAGCTCCTCGCCGGTGCCGAACAAGGCGGCGACGGCATTGCTCGCCATGCTCTTGCCGGTGATGTCCTTGAACGCGAGATCGACGATCGTCGACACGCCGGCCAGCGGGCCTAAGGCCGCATCGACCATGCGCGCGGCGCCATAGATCTCGTCGCCCGTAATGGCGCGGTAGGCGATGTTGACGAGCGGGATGTGCTGCAGCGGGTTGATGAGATCGACGAAATCGTCCCAGCCGAACTTGCCGTCGGGACCCAGGAATAGCTTGCGCGCGGCCTCGCTCTCGACCACCCGCCATTTCTGGCCGCGCAGCATGTCGCGCTCGTCCTTGTCCGGCAGGCGCGGCAGTTCCCACACACCGTCGGCGCCGCGATGCGATCCGGGGATCGGGCCGCGCTCGGCGCTCGCATGCGCGGCGGATGGTGCGCGGGGTTCCGGCGCAACGCTTGGCGCGGCTTCGAGGGCTGGGGTGACCGGTGCCGGGGCGCTCGGTTCCGGGGCGCTTGGTTCCGGCGCGTCGCCGGGCAGTGCCGGAGTCGGTGCGGCAAGGAGGGGGTTGGTGGCAGCGCCGCTCGCGCCTTCGATCCCACCCACAACCCCGCCAGCTTGGCCCGATTGGCCACCACTCTGACCGGGATCGAGGGGATTCGGCGCCGGAATGTCGAGGACCAGTTCGCCGCCGTTCGGCTCCTCAACCGCGCCCAAGGCGGCAAACTGTGCCGGGCTCAGGTTCGGAATGCCGGACATCAGCGGTGACTTCGAAGTGATGGGCGGTGCGATGCTGGATTGATTCTGGGTCTCCGCCAGCAGCGCCTTGAACTGTGCCTGATCGACCGCGCCCGGGCGCAGCTGGCCGCCGGAAATCCCGCTCGTATCATAGAGATAGGCGCCGCGAGGGATCGCCGACCTGGGCGGCGCAGTGAGCGCGACCGGGTTCGCGGCGGAATAGGTTTCCGCACGGCCGGCGAGCAACTGGATCGGCATTTGTGCCATGGCGTTTTCCTGACGGGCCTTTGCCCTATCAGGGTTAATGCACGGGGCGGGCCAGAGGCAGGGATCAGGTATCAGCGGATCGCCTCTGATCCCTGACTACTGATTACTGGTTCGATCCCCGGCGCGGGAGGCGGCGGTCGGCGACCTGTTCGCTGGCTGTGTTGTAGATCGCGGCGGTGTCATCCGGCGTGCGCGGGCCGAAGACGGCGGCGACGGCCTTGTCTTCCAGGCTCTCGCCGGTGGTCGATTCATAGGCCAGCTGGAATATGGTCGAGGCGCCGGCGAGCGGGCCGAAGCCGACATCGATCAGGCTTGCTGCGCCATAGATGTGGTCGCCGGTTATGGCGCGGTAGGCGATGTTGACCAACGGAATATGCTGCAGCGGATTGATGACGTCGGCGAAATCGTCCCAGCCGAACTTGCGGTCGGGGCCAAGGAAGAGGATCTGCGAATCCACGCTCTCGACCACGCGCCAATGCTGGCCGATCAGCATGTCCCGCTCGTCGCGGTCCGGCAGGCGCGGGAATTCCCACACGCCGTCGTCGCCGAGATACGAGCGCGGCATGATTCCCGGCTCGCCCCAGGCGGCGGAAGCGGTCTGCAGGGTGAGGACATCGCCGTCATTGGTCAGGATCTGCGGGCCCAAGGCGGCGAGCAGCTCCAGGTTGGTCGCCTGCGTCGAGCCCGCCGTCGCAACATAGGCCTCGAACTGGGTCTGATCGACTGTGCCGGGGCGCAATTCGCTGATCGACAGTTCACCCGAATCCCAGGAATGGCCGGCATTGAGGCGCGCCATCAGATAGGCATCGGACTGGATCGATTGTGCGGTCGGGTCTTCGGCAGAGGCGGGCGTGCAGGAGAAAGCCAGGAGCATGGCAAAGCCCGCGGCCGCCAAACCTGCGCACGTGCGGCGAGCACCGATGATGGATGAACGCATGGCGATGCCCCACAGGAGATTGCACCGCCAGCAGATCATGCCGATGGTTAAGAATCGCATAATTTGGGTAGGAATGGATGAGAACACTCGGCGCCAAAAGGAGAACCCCTTCCCCCTTGCAGGGGAAGGATGCGAAGCCTTGGCGAACGAAGTGAGCCTAGCTAGGCAGAGCTGGATGGGGGGTAGCGCGCCGATAGGCGTGCGCGCTCGACAGAGCGCAGCTTATCGAGATCGCGATGGGTGACATCCAGTTAAAGGCGTCTTGGCCCTGGGAGACACAGCTAAATGACAATGATGCTGCGCTCGCTTCTCGATCTTAAGCGCTATCGCGCTGCGCGGCTTATGCCGCGCCACCCCCCATCCACCTCCGGCTAAGCTCGGCTCACGCCTCGCTAAGCCTGCGCATCCTTCCCCCGCAAGGGGGGCAGGGGTTTTTCATCAGAACATATGCCCAAGGCGCCGCGCCTTGGTGACGAGGTACTGCGTGTTGTGTTCGTTGGAGGGGAAGATGTGGGGCACGCGCTCGATGACGCGGATGCCGCATTGCTCGAGGCCGCGCATCTTTTCGGGATTGTTGGTGAGCAGGCGCACGGATGTGAAGCCGAGCTGGCGCAGCATCTCGGCGGCGGGCTGGTAGACGCGCTCATCGGCGCCGAAGCCGAGCTGCAGGTTCGCTTCGAGCGTGTCGGCGCCTTCGTCTTGCAGGTCGTAGGCGCGCAGCTTGTTGATGAGGCCGATGCCGCGGCCTTCCTGCGCGAGATAGAGCACGATGCCGGAGCCACTCTTGGCGATGGTCTCGATCGCGCCGCGCAACTGGTCGCCGCAATCGCAGCGCAACGATCCGAGCAGATCGCCGGTGAAGCATTCCGAATGCAGGCGGATCAGCACCGGCTGCGCGGGATCGGGATTGCCGATCACGATCGCCAGATGCTCCTTGCCGCCATCGGCGGGGCGGAAGGCGATGATCTCGGTATTCTCCGCTGCCGTCAGCGGCACGCGCGCCTGGCCGACGCGCTTCAAGGAGCCGGCGAGCGCGCGCTGGTGCGCGGCAAGGCCGGTGCAATCCAACACGAAGGTCTCGTCGACCCAGTTGCTGAGAGTTTCGGGCGGCACCGCGATCATGATGGCGGCGGGCAGCAGGCGCGCGGCCTTGGCCAAATCGATCGCGCCCTCCGCCAGCTTCAGCGGCAGATCGTCGGCCAGCGCAACGCCCAAGGCCGGCGTGTCGCGCGTTTCGGTCGTCGGGTCGGCCAGCTGGCGGATGGCTTCGGCGCCGATCGCGGCGGGCAGCTTGCAGATGGCGAGCGCCCGGCCCGCGCCGCCCGGCGGCATCAGACCGAGGTCGGCGGCACGCGAGGCGGTGAGGACCAAGCGCGGCTCATCGGGACCGGCAGCCTGCAGGTTGGCAAAGCTTGCTTCTTCCACCATTTCCGCCGCGAGGGCGATGCCGGCAAAGCCCCGGCCGGTGAGGCCGATGGCCCCGCCGCGGCGCAGCTCCGCCAGGCACCGCTCGACGGTGGCGCGATAGGTGGCGCTGCGGGCCTGGAAATCGCTGTTCATGGGGGTGGATATGGCTACCGGAGCAGCGCCGGGTCAAGGCCTCGACACTTTCCTCCCCAGAAGGGGGAGGGGGAAGCCACAGCGCCGTTGGCCACAATCATCGCTCGCTTCCCGGAAGCTGGGCTGCCGCACTTGTTTCCCGCTGTTCCAAGGTGTTATGTGGCTGCCAAGAAACTGGGACAAAGCGAGGGGAGACCCCATGCCGGCTGTTGCGGCAAAGAAAATCCTGCTGGTCGATGACGACGACAACCTGCGCCGGACCCTGGCCGAGCAGCTGGCGCTCGATGGGGAGTTCGAGGCGGTGGAGGCTGCGACCGCGACCGAGGGGCTGCAAAAGGCCAAGGCGGGCCAGTTCGACGTCATCCTGCTGGACGTAGGCCTGCCCGACGGCGACGGACGCGAGCTGTGCCGGGAAATGCGCCGCGCCCAGATCGCCGCACCCATCATCATGCTGACGGCGGTCGACGGCGAAGCGGACACCATCCGCGGCCTCGATTCCGGCGCTAACGACTACGTGACCAAGCCTTTCCGCCTGGGCGAGTTGGTGGCGCGCGTGCGCGCGCATCTGCGCCAGCACGAGCATAGCGAAGACGCCGTGCTGCACATCGGACCCTACGTGTTCAAGCCGGCGGTGAAGATGCTGGTGGAGGAAGCGGCCAAGAAGAAGATCCGCCTCACCGAGAAAGAGGCCGCGATCCTAAAGTATCTCTACCGCGCCGGCCAGAAGCCGGTGAGCCGCGAGACATTGCTCGGCGAGGTCTGGGGCTACAATGCCGGCGTCACCACGCACACCTTGGAGACGCACGTCTATCGCCTGCGCCAGAAGATCGAGAAGGATCCCTCGAAGGCGACGATTCTGGTGACGGATCTGGGCGGATACAGGCTGGTACCCTAGGTTTCATTGGCGTCTATTAGGCTTTATTTCGCCTTTTCAAATATTGTCGTCCGTCGCGGAAACGGCGAGCGCGCCTGCCGGTTCTTATTGAATCGCATTGAACCGCAGAGGGCGCTGCCCGTGCTCTCTTAACATCCAAGAATTGTGACGGGCCTCCGCCTCTGCTCGACCAAGGAGGCGAATCATGGCCATGTCCCGTTTTCGCGCGCCTTTTGGCGCGAGCCGCGTGCCGGCGCGCTGGGGCGATCCGTTTGTCGACCTGCAGCGCGAAGTGAACCGGGTGTTCGACGATGTCTTCCGCGGCATCGGCGTCGGACCATCGGATGAAGGCGGCAATCCGATGGCCGCACCACGCATCGACATCGATGAAAGCGAGCAGGCGATCCGGATCAGCGCCGACCTGCCCGGCGTGTCCAAGGATGCGGTCGATGTCAGCATCGATGAGGACGTGCTGACCATCCGCGGCGAGAAACGGTGCGAGCGCACGGATGAGCAGGCACATGTTACCGAGCGATTCTACGGCACGTTCCAGCGCGCTATCCAGCTGCCCTTCGCGCCCGATCCTGATCGGGTGGCGGCAAGCTTCGAAAATGGCGTGCTGACAATTTCTCTGCCCAAGGAGAGCCCGACCCAGAAGAGCCACAAGATCGAGGTGCGGGCTGGCAGCGACGAAGGAAAGAACGGCCCCGATGTCACCGTGAGTTCGGGCAGCAAGGGCGCCAAGGAAAAGAGCGCGCAGAGTGAGCCCAAGGCCGGCAGCCAGAATGTCGGGGCCTGATCGGGCTAGGAACCCGTTATGGCAACCTACATTCCGGGCGATGATCGCCGGCACGAGCCGCCGTTATCCGATGCGATGAGCGCGCTGCTGGCGCGCAATTGGTGGGCGGTGCTGCTGCGCGGCGCGCTGGCGATCCTGCTCGGCGTGCTGGCGCTGCTGATGCCGGTGGTGTCGCTGGCTTCGCTGGTGCTGCTGTTTGCCATCTACATGCTGGCCGACGGCGTGCTCGGCATCATCTCCGCAGTCCGCGCGGCGCGGCAAGACGAGCGCTGGGGCTGGCTGGTGTTCGAAGGGCTGCTCGACATTGCCGCTGGCATCGCAGCCTTCGTATGGCCCGGCATCACCATCCTCGTGTTCGTTGCGCTGGTCGCGGCCTGGGCCGTCGCCACCGGTGGCGCCATGCTGGGGGCAGCATTCCGCCTCAAAAAGGGTCATGGCAACTGGCTGATGGGACTGGCCGGCGTGTTGTCGGTGATCTGGGGCATCCTGCTGATCCTCGCGCCGATTACCGGCGCGGTGGTGCTGACCCTGTGGATCGGCGCCTATGCACTGGTGTTCGGCATCGCGCTGGTGGCGCTGAGCTTCCGGTTGCGCAGCCGGCGCAGCCCTTGATCCCCGCAACGGCGCCCACCCGCTCCTGTTCACAAGGCACGATTGTTTTTCAACAGGAGCATGCAATGAAATTCAGCGTACTCGCATTATCGCTTGCGGCACTCTGCATGCCGGGCGGCGCGATGGCACAGAACGCCACGACGGCACCGAGCCCCGAGACCAATACGCCACCCACCGCGGATTGCCCGACGGCGGACTGCAACGCCAACCGCAATCAACAGGACATCATCAACAATGGCACCGGCACGCCGGGTGCCCAGGATTCACTCGGCACTTCTGGAACCACGGGCGGTTCCACGGGCACGACCGGCGGTGCCGCCGGTCCCTTGCCGCCAACCACGCCAACCATCCCAAATGACTCGCTCGGCAATACCGGCGGCTCCAGCGGATTGAGCGGTTCCGGCAGCTTGAACGGCGGCGGTTCCATGGACGGCGGCTCGTCGAGCGGTGGATCCGGCGGCGGCGGGTTGTAACCCAGCATCTTCAACAAGAGTGGCAAGCGGGGCCCGCGCGATCGGGCTCCGCTATTCTGTTGGTTCATCCGCGCCCGCAGCTGCAGTCGGCCGCGCGATAGATCAGCGCGTCCGGGCATTCGAAGCGGCTGGAATGCTGGGTGCAGTCCCGGTTCAGGTCGAACGCCATCCGTTTGCAGCACGCATCGGCGATCGCGTCAGGCCTCGCAATCATCGCGATGCGCGCCGAGCGATGCCGACAAGCGTTTGGTGATCTCGACCATCAGGTCGGGTGTCGAACGGTCGAGGCCGTAGACCGAGAGCGGGAAGTTGAGCGGCTTCTGGATTTCCCAGATCTCATCATGCTTGTCGGCGGGGAGGATACGCGCCGGATCGCCCACGGCGACCCATCCGATCGGCACAGTCGAACCGGCCTCCAGCCGCGTCTTCAGATGCACGATGCCGTTGACGCGCACTTCCGATCCCTTGCCCAGATGCGCGCCGTGGAAGATCGCGGCACCGGTGGCGATGAAGCATTGCTCCTCGATCGCCGCGCCTACCACATGCGCGTTGGGGCCGATCAGGCAGTGATCGCCGATGCTGCAGGGATGGCGCGGCCCGGCGCGCACCACGGCATTTTCCATCACGATGACGTTGCGGCCGATGCGGATCCGCCCGCCCGCTTCACCGATGATGCGGGCGCCATGCAGCACGCGTGCGCCCGCCGCGACCTCGACATCGCCACACACCGTGGCGTCGGGCGCGATCCAGGCTGCAGGATCAATGCGCGGTGTTTGGCCCGCATGAGTGATGATCATGGCGCGACCTTCTTAAGCAGCGCGCGGCTTCGGTGCTTTGGTGGATTCGCGGGCATCGAACTTCGTGCGCGCGCCATCGATCGCGCCGCGATGCTCGATCGCCCAGAGCGCGAGCGCCGTCACCGGCGTCAGCAGAGAGCGCCCGAGGGTGGGAGCTCATATTCGACACGCGGCGGAACGGATGGGAAGACCGTGCGCGTCACGAGACCGTCACGCTCCAGCGCGCGCAGGGTGAGCGTCAGCATGCGCTGCGAGATGCCGTCGATGGTGCGCTTCAGCTCGTTGAAGCGCATCGGGCCGTTGCCCAGGATCTTGACCACCAGGACGGTCCATTTGTCGCCGACACGGGACAGCACTTCGCTGACCGCCTGGCAATTTTCGGAGAGATGATACTTGGCCGGTTTCATGGATGTGCCCTCGGTTTCAAGGATGTGCCTTCTTGCGCCGGCAACTATGGTCACATATTTAGCCCGAGGTACAAATCCATACCAGTCACGTTTGGTTACCGGATAGAAGGAACTCGAAAACATGGCTCTCCCCAAGGTCGCGATCGTCAATGGCAGCCTGCGCCGGGATTCGATCAACAAGAAGCTGGCCCTGGCGATCATCAAGCTGGCGGCGGGAAAGCTGGACATGAAGCTCGTCGACATCTCCGAGCTGCCTTTGTTCAACCAGGATCTCGAGGCGGACTTTCCCGCAGCGGCCAAGCGCGTGAAGGCGGAGATCGCGGCGGCCGATGCCGTCCTGCTGGTGACGCCGGAACATAGCCGCTCGATCCCCGCAGCCATGAAGAACGTGATCGACTGGGTGGCGCGGCCCTATGGCCAGGGCACCTGGGTGGGCAAGCCCGGCGCCATCGTCGGCACCTCCGGCGGCCAGGTCGGGACAGCGATCGCGCAGGACCATCTGCGCTCCGTCGCGCTCAGCCAAGGCATCGCCGTGTTGCCGCGGCCGGAGGTCTATTTCATCTACAAGGAAGGCGTGTTCGATGCCGACCACAACGTCACTGATCCGACCGCCAAGCAGATCCTGCAGGGCTTCATCGAGTCATTCGCGGGCTGGATCGCGAAGCTGACGCACAGCCATTGACAGTTACCACCTTCCCCTTTGTGGCAGGGCAATCGCATACGACTAATCAAGCCGAAGGAAACACCCCTTCCCCCGCCAGGGGGGAAGGGGCTTCGACTTTGGACATGAGTGCTCCTCGAGCAGCCGCGCCTTCACCCGCGCGAGCGCGCGCTGGAACAGTGCCGGATCGTTCATCGCACGCGCGAGCACCAGGCCGCCTTGGATCGCGGCGAGGGTTTCTTCGGCGAGGGCCTTCGCGCTCTTGCGGTCGCGACCGGCGCGGGCGAGGGCGTCGGCCAGGGCGTCGTTCCAGCGCGCGAAATAGGTTTTGATCTGCTTGCCGAACAGGTCGCGTGAGTCGTTGAGCGCCAAAGCACCGATCAGGCAGACGCGGCGGCCGGATTTGAAATAGTCCTCGACGGCTTTGAGCGTCTGCGCGATGGCGCGCGCGGCATCCTTTTCTGCGCGCAACGGCGTGAAAATGTGCGCGACGAACCAGGCATCGATCTCGGCGAGGACGGCGGCGGCCATCTCCTCCTTCCCGCCGGGGAAGAAGTGATAGAGGCTGCCTTTGCCGAGGCCCGTCCGTTCGCCGATGATGGAAAGGCTGGCGCCTTCGAAGCCATGCTCGCGGAACACCTCGCCCAAGGCGGGCAGGATATCGGCGCGCTCTGCAACGACCTTCGGCATCGCGCTAGAGCCCGAGATCGCTGAGGCCGGGATGATCGGCCGGGCGCGGCTTGCTGCGGTCCCAGTGATATTTGCGGTCCGCGGCCTTGATCGGCAGGTCGTTGATGCTGGCATAGCGCAGGCGCATCAGGCCCTCCGCGTCGAACTCCCAATTCTCGTTGCCGTAGGAGCGGAACCAATTGCCGGCATCATCGTGCCATTCATAGGCAAAGCGGACAGCGATGCGGTTGCCTTCGAACGCCCACAATTCCTTGATCAGGCGGTAATTGAGCTCGCGCGCCCATTTGCGCTTGAGGAATTCAACGATCTCCGCGCGGCCTTTCGGGAACTCGGCGCGGTTCCGCCACTGGCTGTCCTCGGTGTAGGCGAGCGACACGCGCTCGGGATCGCAGGAATTCCAGGCATCCTCCGCCATCCGGACCTTCTGGATGGCGGTGTCGCGGGTGAAGGGCGGTAGCGGCGGGCGGGGCATGGCAAATCTCCTATCTGTATCGTTCGGATGAGATTTGACCGATCGGTACAAAAGTCAAGGCGGTTAGCGCAGAATCCTGTCCAGAACCGGCAGGGAAACAATGGCGGCGCCGGCGATCAGGAGATAACAGGCCCGGCGGAAGCCCAGCTCGCTCGCCAGGCGGAACATGCGCGTGCCGAGGAACATGCCCACGGCATAGCCCGGCGCGGTCAAGGTGGCGAGCAGCAGCACGTCGAGGCCGAGCAGGCCGGTCGCGGCATAGCTGATGGCGGCAACCACCGAGGTGCAGAAGAAGAACAGGATGAGGTTGGCGCGCACGGTCAAGGCGGAATTGACGCCGCCCAGCCAATAGGCCACCACCGGCGGACCTGCAGCCTGCACCGCGCCGCTGAGGATGCCGGCGGTGAAGCCGACGCCGATCGTGACCGGCGTCGTCGGCTTTCCATGATAGCGCCAGCCGGAGATCAGCAGCGCCAGCATGATGATGGTCAACGCCGCGATCGCCCAGCGGAGCGTGATCGGGTCCACATGGCGCAGGATGACGGCGCCGAGCGGAATGCCGAGCGCGGCGCCAAGCGCCATGATGCCGACCTCGCGCCGATTCGCTTCCATCCACGCATTCTTGAGCAGCGCCAGCTGCGCGATGCCGTCGATGACCAGCAGGATCGGCGCGGCAGCTTGCGGGCCGACCGCAGCGCTCGCCAGAGGCACGAAGATGAGCGCGCCGCCGAATCCGGAGAAGCCGCGCGCCAGCGATGCGACGAAAGACGCGGCGATCAGGAAAAATATGGCGGCGGCGGAATGGCGCGCGAGCAGCTCGGCGATCATGTGGGCGCGGTTTGCCGTTCGAGCAGCCAGCGCAGGATGATCGCGAGCGCGGTCGCGCCGGCCGTGACGCCGGTCATGACATGGAAGGAGAGCGGCCAATCCTGCGGGCCCTTCACGAGGACACCCAGCACCAGCGGACCGAAGAAGACGCCGATATTGCGGGCGGCCATCACGATTCCGAACGCGCCGGCGCGCGCGGTTCCGCCAACGATACGATGCGGCACCTGGAACAGGCAGGTCGGCCCGACACCAGCGCCGATTCCGTACACGATCAGCAGCAACACGCCGAACCAGCCTTCCGCGAAGGGCGCCAGAATCCAGACCACCACTTGCGAGGCGAGCGCGGCGATCAAGGTGCGGAGCAGCGGCAAGCCTCTGCCGAGCGCCCAACCGGTCAGGATGTTGAAGCCGAGCAGCACCACGACCGGCAGCAGATAGGCGCCGACCGATTCGCGCAGGGAGAGTCCGTAGCGGATCTCGAGATAGGAGGTGAGCCAGGTCATGAAGGCGAAATACTGACCCGACCACAGCAGGAATACGCAGCCGCCGAGCCACAGCAGTTTCTTCTGCCGAGCCGAGAGCGCCGACTCTGCGTTGGTCTTGCGCGTGAGCGCGCCGGCGCTGCGCAAGCCGAGGAGCGATAATCCCAGCGCAAGCGCGATGCCGAGCCACCACAGGATCCGCCAATCGGGAAATCGTGCGGCCACCAAAGCGCCGACGATCTGCCCCATGGGAATCCAGCCCGCAAGCAATCCCGTCACCAACGGCAGATGACGCGGCGCCGCCGCCTGCGCGGCAATGGCAGGACCTGCAATCGCGCAAACCGCGAAACCCAGTCCCTCCAACCCGCGCCCCGCCAGGAACAGGATCGCGGAATCCGGCCAGAGGAGGGCGAGTGCGCCACCCAGCGCCGTCACCAAACCGGCCAGCGCCAGACCGCGGCCTAGTCGGCCTTCGCCTTGCAGCCAACGTCCTAACGGTTGGGAAACCATAAGGCCGATAAGGGCATAGATCGACATGAAGCCGGCTGCGACCGCCGTGTCATGCGGGTGGGCGCGCAGCAAATCCGGCAGGACCGGCGGCAATTTGAATTGCTGATAGGCGCAGGCGCAACTAACGCCGACGCCCAGGGCAACGCCGGGCCACCAAGTCCTGTGATGAAATTCACTTGCCCCCACAGAACCCGCGGCCATTCCCGACTTTCCCCCTTTTCCTTCCCGGCGAAACAATGCCATCATCTTAGGCAACCCGCCTAGCTGGGATGAGCTGGCCGCAAGAAGCCGGACAAGCTGGGCGAATCATCATCTCGGCCGGGGGTGCGGCCGCCCACACCGGGGACGCCGGGAGTATTGAGCAAGGTGACGACGGCAGCCTTCACGGTGTGCTTCTGGGGCGTTCGCGGATCGCTCTCATGCCCCGGACACGAATATGTCAGATATGGCGGCAATACTTCGTGCCTCGAAGTGCGATGCGGGCCGCATCTGCTGATCCTGGATGGCGGGACCGGCATGCGTCCGCTCGGTCAGAAGCTGATGGCCAACGGGCCGATCGACGCCGACATCTTTTTCACCCACACGCATCTCGACCATATCGTCGGCCTGCCGTTCTTCGCGCCGCTCTATCAGCCGGCCAGCAACCTGCGACTCTGGGCTGGGCATCTGAAGCCGCGCACCACGCTCAAGGACGCGCTCAGCGGCATGATGGTGGAGCCTTTGTTCCCGGTGCCGCTGGACGTCTTCGCCTCGCGCCCCGACTATCACGATTTCGCGGCGGGCGACGTGCTCAATCCTCGACCCGGCATCACCGTGCGCACGGCGCCGCTCAACCATCCCAACGGCGCCACCGGCTATCGCATCGACTATGACGGCAGGTCGTTGTGCTATGTCACGGATTGCGAGCACCGGCCGGGCACGCTCGATCCGCTGATCCTCGATCTGGTGCGCGGCAGCGACCTCTTCATCTATGACTCCACCTACACCGACGCGGAATACCCGAAATATACCGGCTGGGGCCACTCCACCTGGCAGGAAGGCGTGCGGCTCGCCGATGCCGCGCAGGTGAAGCAGCTGGTGCTGTTCCACCACGACCCCAGCCACGACGACGATTTCATGGACAAGGTGGTGGCCGAAGCCAACAAGCTCCGCCCCGGCACCATCGCCGCGCGTGAGGTGCTGGAGCTCAGCGTGTAGCGCGCACATTCATGTCCGGTTGTGCGCACCCACTCACCCAGCTCCGGCTAAGCTCACTCCGTTCGCTAAGCCTGCGCAGCCCTCTCCCGCAAGGGGAGAGCGGGCCTTTTGAATGCGGGAGGGAATTGCAGCGCAGGTCTCTTGCGGGAGCGCTGCAATGACTCCCCGCGAGTGGTTTCGGCGTCTGACCTTCGGCCTGGATACGGTGCTGTCGCTCGACAGGAAGGGGTTCTTCATTCCCTATCGCCATGCGCGGCAGGTCGAGCCGCCCCTGCGCTATCCCGCGATCGAGGCGCTGTTCGAAGAGGCGCTGCCTGAAATGGCCTCGGCGATCGACGCGATCGAGGCGGTGGCCGAGGATCTGAAGGCGATCGGCCGCGATGCCAAGGCGCCCGCTCCGCGCTGGGACCAGGATTGGTTCTGCGGGCTCGACGCAGCGATGCTCTATGCGCAGATCCGTCTGCATCGCCCGGCCCGGCTGGTGGAGATCGGCTGCGGCCATTCCACGCGTTTCGCTGCGCGCGCCATCGCCGATGGCGGGCTCGACACCCGGCTGATCGCAATCGATCCAGAGCCGCGCGCGGATCTGAAGGCGCTGAAGGTCGAATGGCATCGCGAGACCTTGCAGCAGGCACTGAAGAATTCGGGCGGTCATGTGATCGCGGAGTTCCATCCGGGCGATCTGCTGTTCGTGGATTCGAGCCACATCCTGATGCCGGGCACGGACGTGGAGCTGATCCTGACCGAGCTGCTGCCGCGCCTGCCATCGGGCGCGCTGGTGCAGATCCACGACATCTTCCTGCCGGAGCCCTACCCGGAGAACTGGGCGTGGCGCGGCTATAACGAGCAGGCGGCCGTCGCCGTCCTGCTGGCCGGTGGCGGCTGGGACATCCTGTTCGCCAGCCGCTTCGCGCGGCAGCGCTTCGATGAGAGATTGCGCAACGGGCCGCTCGGCGCTTACGCCGACGCCGCCGGTCCGGCGACCAGCCTGTGGCTGGCGAAACGATAACCCAAAGGCATGAGAGGAGGCGCTATGGTCGCACCCTCAAGAGAGCCTGACGCATGCGCCTGACCGCCGCCGATGATGCCAATGCCGACCTGCCGCCGGCGGTGCGGGCGCGCATCATCGGGCTGCAGGATCAGAGCGAGCGGCTGATCGGCTGGATCCAGCTCGCCATCGTCATCATGTTCGGCGTGCTCTACGGATTGAGTCACCCGACCGCGCCGATGAATACCGCAATCTGGCTGCTGACGCCGGCCGCGATCGGCGCCTATTTCATCGCCACCATCATCCGCCTCCTCATGGCCTATCGCATCCGCATGGGATTCTGGCTGCTGGCAGGGTCTATCGTGATCGACCTGGCGCTGCTCTATGGGCTCATCTGGAGCTTCCATCTGCAATACATGCAGCCGGCCTCGTTCTATCTGAAGGCGCCGACCCAGCAATACGTCTACATCTTCATCGCCCTGCGCGCGCTGCGGTTCGAAGTGCGCTATGTCGTACTGACGGGGCTCGCCGCCGCGCTCGGCTGGCTGGCGATGATCGGCTACGTGGTGTTCGGTGATCCTGCCAATTCCATGATCACCCGCGACTACGTGCATTACATGACCTCGAACGCGATTCTGCTGGGCGCGGAGTTTGACAAGATCATCACCATCGCCGCCGTCACCACCATTCTCGCCTTCGCGATCCACGCCGCCCGCCGCATGATGACGCAGGCGGCGACCGGCAGCCACGCGCAGGAGAACCTATCGCGCTTCTTCGCGCCGGAGATCGCGCGCCACATCAGCCGCGACGGCGACGCCATCAGCGCCGGCCAAGGTGAAGCGCGCGACGCCGCCATCCTCAATCTCGACGTGCGCGGCTTCACCAGGCTGGCATCGACGGCGAGCCCGCAGGAGGTGATGAGCGTGCTGGCCGACTATCAGCGCCGCATGGTGCCCATCATCCAGCGCCACGGCGGCGCGATCGACAAGTTCCTCGGCGACGGCATCATGGCGACCTTCGGCGCGACGCGGCCGCTCGCGGATTACGCCGCGCGCGCGATGGCCGCCCTGGAGGAATGCATGGGCGCCGCTGCGGAGTGGAGCGCGGAACAGGGAGCGGCGGGCCGCCCGCCCCTCACCATCAACGGCGCGCTCGCCTCCGGCCGCATCGTCGCCGGCGCCGTCGGCGATGCGACACGGCTCGAATACACGGTGATCGGCGATGCGGTGAATCTGTCGGC
>DASRRI010000027.1:0-124429 GCA_035695765.1 Dongiaceae bacterium | reverse complement strand
TCCTTATCCCGCGGATCGGGCGGACGGCGTTCCAAACCAATTGCATGCGCGAAGAGGCGGCCTCCACGCGGGCGATCGCCCGAGCAGGGCGCAATCTCTCTGCGGTGATTCCGGAACTGGAAAGCCGGAAAGTGTGCCCTGCGTCGCTTGTACCGAAATCGACGTAGACGGTTGATCATTCAAATGGATGAGCCATGCCTATTTGGCATTGCGGCACGACACTGGTACTAGAGCCGGATCGAGGGGCGCCACCACGTCGCATTAGGTAGCAAAGAGAGGCTCCCCTCATGCCAACCATTCTTGTTGTCGATGACGAAAAAATGGTTCGCGCGTCGTTGCGGTGCTCCCTAGGGCAAGCTGGACACGCCGTAGTAGAGGCAGAGAGTGGGTTGGCGGCGCTTGACCTGCTACGCCAACGGCCGTTCGACCTCGTCTTCGTAGACATCTTCATGCCTCACTCCGACGGCATCGAGACGATCTTGGGAATTCGACGCGAAGGTTACCACGTCCCGATCATCGCGATGTCCGGCGGGGGGCACAGAATGAACATGGACTTCCTGGCGATGGCCAAGAAGCTGGGCGCTAATGAGATTCTGCAGAAGCCCTTTAGGCATAGGGAGCTAGTAAGCTTGGTCGCGCGATTTACTGGGGGCGCTACGCCGCTCACGCGGACCAATCGCGCGCCAAGGGGATGAAGGTACGCATCGCAGATGAACCAAGCGAAAGAATCGGATGACAGGCCCGCGCTGCGCTTCCGCCGGTCTCAATCTGATGCTGCCAGGCCCCGAAGGACTCGGCATCGACAGATCGCGAGCCGCCTCATCGGAGACGGCCGGCTCCCGCGAATAAGGAGGCCAATCTCGGCGACCGCCGACAGGTGACAAGGCAGCTACCGCATCTCGCGGCAGTCAATCATGGGGCGGCGTGTTCAAGCCTAGCGGCTCGGTTCCAGATAAAGTAAAAGCTGGACCTGTGCGGCATCAATGAGAGCACAGTTTATCCTGATCTCGATGGTCTCGGACGCTACCAGAGCTGGCGCTATAAGTGGGGAATATAGTGACGATGCAGTCGTGAACATGCCTGCCGATCGCTTCCGTGAATCTGCTATGGTCGAAGTGCCGCGGCGCTGATGCGACCGGCGAAAGACGTGCTGCAGGCGCGTCCGCTCGGCGAGGCGATCAACAACGTGAAGAATAACGGGCCGGAGTTGCTGGCGGAGTGAAGTCAGAGGCCTCAAACTTCAAATTTCGCTCACAGGTGACATAAGCAGCATTTGGTTGCATTTCCACAGTGCAGGGAGAACGTTGCTCCAATGAGCGCAACCCTCCGTTTATTTCTCGGCACCGCAATCTCCACCTGGCTGTCCTCCGCAGCATGTGCCGACTCCATCAGCGGTCGCGCTTCGGTCGTCGATGGCGATTCGATCGAGATCCACGGTGAGCGCATCCACATTCTCGACATCGACGCACCCGAGAGCGCGCAGTTCTGTTTCAAGAAATCTGAGGCCATTGAAGAGGGTGCCTGGCCATGCGGCCAACAGGCTGCGCTCGCGCTCTCTGACTGGATCGGTCAACAGAATGTCACTTGCGACGTGAGTAAGCGAGTGAAGCAAGATGGATGGTCTGGGCGATGCGTCGTTGCCGGCCAGGATGCGGGAGAATGGCTGGCGGAGAACGGCTGGGCGGTCCCCGATCGTAATTGCAAGTGCGATGTCGTCAGGGAGGCGGCGCATAGAGCAAGGGCGGCACAGATTGGGATCTGGACAAGCGCCTTCACTCTGCCGTGGGAATGGCGGAAAGCACATTGATCATTTCGGCCGGTCACTTGTGAGGGCAACATGGCTGCAGCGAACCGCTTGTTGATCGTCGATGACGAGCCGGGCATCACGCGCGTGATCGAGGCTGCCGCGCGGGAGCTCGGATTCGTGGTCATGTCGATCAACGATACGGACCAATTTGAGAAGGCTCTCGGGGCAATCAAGCCGAACATCATCATGCTCGACGTCGCGATGCCCGCCCGCGATGGCGTGGAACTGATCGGACACCTGGCGGCCGGCAACTATCCCGGCAGGGTGGTGATCATGAGCGGTTCAGATCCGCGCTATATCCAAATGACGTCGACGATCGGCAACGTGCGTGGCCTCAACATTGCCGGGACACTGCCGAAGCCGTTCAGAAAACAAACCGTCATCGATCTGCTGATCAGTTTGGCGATGCCAGCAGACTAGGCGCAATCAGCGCGCCCTCGACTACGAGCCGCCATGGCCTTCACCCTTCCTTGACCATCTCGCGCCGACTCTTTCGGGGCTTCCGAACCGAACTGCGGGACCCCTGCCGATGTACTGGCTGGTGACCATCATTTGTGTCCTGATGATTAGCGCGGCCCTGGCGCTCATCACCGGCGCCAGCTTCATATTTTGAAGAGCGACGAAGATCTGGCCGGCGCATGAAAGCGTTTGTTCCCCATCAGAGGGCCGCTGGCTTGGCGCTGGTAGTTTGGGACACAGAGCGCTAACGCTGGAGCATTGTTCGCCACCGCTGTCGACGTCGAAACTCTGTTGCCGGAAAAAAGAAGCCCGCGCTGGGACACGGGCATCAAGCTTCACCACCTGAAGGGCGACATCCTCTATTTGATGCCAGCCGCCTTCTTTGCGGCGGTCACGTATTCCATGCATTGTTTTTCGTTCTTCTTCGTCGCGGCGGCCCTGGCCTTGGTGATGTCCTTTTCCGCGATGGCCTTCTTCGTAGCACTTGAGACCTTCATGATCATCGGCTCGACCTTCGCAATGTCGGCCGAACAATCGGCCATCGCTGGGGTGGCCAGAGCACCCATGAACGCAACCGCCACTGCTGATGCGACCAGTTTATGCGTCATGTCGTTCTCCGTAGCTTCTGCATTGCGCTCTCGAACCCTCCGCCATCAAGGGCCCTGATGGCAGAGCGATCGGCGCCATGCTCCTTCAGCAAGGAAAGCCCATTTTATTGGCAAGAGGATGTCGACGGCGTAACGAGACGTTGCCCTGCCGCGATCTGTTACGATGCGTTACATTTTTCGGTGTCGGGCAGCCTACATTCAGCCGATACGGCGAACGGGCCAACGTCAAGGCCGTGGCCCTTGTCGGTTCTGAGGCGAAAGCGCTGTACGCGACGCTGGGCTCAAGCGAGCCACATGGAACACGCGCCTGGAGTTTGAATCGTGAAGGCATGGTTTGTGCCGCCCATCGTAATTCCGGCCGCCATCGCGATCGTGGTGGTCATCATCTATCTTTTGAAAAGGATGGCTTGATAGACAAAGGGCGGCGAAGCGACTTCCGGTTTGAGGGGAATCCGGAGAGACGTTCGCCGCCCCTGAGCTCGATCAGATCGCACTGATTACGCGTCAAAACCAGAGGCGGGCAGCTACGGCCCGCTCCCCCGGCCCGGCGCCGATCGAAGGGGACACCCGGCGTCGTGCGCCATCCCTTATGGCGTGAGCCATCTTCACCAAAGCTTATGGGCCGATAAAGAGACATCACGGTGACACGCGATCACAAATCGCCCGCCGGCGCGCCGCCGTCGATCGCGCCATGCTTGATGTCACGCGCGATCGCGAAATGTTGCTGGCCCAGTTCAGTGTCAGCTCTCCGTGTAGTAGTCGGCGTTGATCCAGTTCTTCGGCGTTCCGCCGATCCAGCTGATTTGCGAGGTATCGCCGGCTTGCCAGTCGATCACCGGGCTCTCGTCGAACGTGATCGGATCGCCGATGTGGAAGCGATAGAAGGGTGTTCGAGGACGCTGTGAGCGGCGACGCGCTGATCGCGGTAACGGCAGAGCCCGCTTCCAACTGCGCGCGCGTGATGTCGGAGAATCCGGTCGGCTGGTCGCGCAGGAGGTCGCGGTGAATGAGGCTGGCTTCCGGCTCGATGATCGCTACCAGCGCGTCGCGCGCAAGCTCCAGGCCGGCCAGCTCGATCGGCTGCACCTGGGCGCCGGCCTTCTGGAGGATCTCGACCACGTGGTCGAAGAGTGCCTGTATGTCCTGTTGCAGGAATTTGTCGGCGCCGGGGTGGCGCAAGAGCCCAATACACAATCCTGCCAGCTGTACACGCGGGATGGAGATGCTTTCTCCAATCATGCCTTCGAGCATGATGGCAGCGTCGGCGCAAGAGCGCGCCGGGCGCTGCACGAAGGCGATATCACCCCAGTGTCGGTCTGGCTCAAGCGTGAGCCAGTCACGACATGATCAGCCCGCCATCCACGTTGATCGTCTGTCCGGTGATATAGGCCGCGTCATCGCTGGCGAGGAACGCGACCAGGCCGGCGACGTCGGCGCCGGTGCCGGCGCGAGCCATCGGAATGTTGCCCACCCACTCGGCCATCAGCTCGCCCGGCTTGTAGTTGCCGAGCAGCTTGCCCCAGGCCTGGTCGTTATAGGCCCACATGTCGGTATCGATGATGCCGGGGCAGAAGGCGTTGACGGTGATGCCTTCCTTCGCCACCTCCTTGGCGAGGCTCTGGGTGATGCCGATCACGCCGAACTTGCTGGCGGCATAATGCGGCGTGAAGACGAAGCCCTGCCGCGCCTGGCCCGACGCGGTGTTGATGAGGCGCCCGCCCTTGCCGTGCTTGCGCATGCGCCTGATCGCTTCCTGGCAGCACAGGAAGACACCCTTGGTATTGACGTCAAGGATCTTGTCCCACTCCGCCTCAGTCATGTCCTCGATGCGGGCGATCGTGATGACGCCGGCATTCTGGATCGAGACGTCCACCTTGCCGAAGCGCCGCTCCGCCTCGTCATACATCGCGGCAACCTGAGCTTTGTCCGTGACATCGAGGATGAAGGGTGCTGCCTTGCCGCCGGCCGCATCGATCTCCTCAGCCACGTCCTTGACGCGCGCTTCGTTCGCTGCCAGCAGGACGGCCGCGCCCTCCGATGCGAAACGGTGCGCGATCGCCGCGCCGATGCCGCGGCTGGCGCCGGTGATGACGACGGACTTGTCGCGGAAGCGCATGTTCAACTCCTGATCTCAAGAAATGGCGAGCAGCTTGGTGGCGGTGAAGCGATCTGTGATGAGGACGTTCATGTAACGCCCGAGCAGCGCGCCGCGCAGCGCCTCGATCTTGCGCGCGCCGCCGGCGACGCAGACCACGCGCGGCACGTTCTTGAGGTCGTCGAGGGTAATGCCGATGACCCGGCTGTCGAGCTCGGTCCGCACCGGCTTTCCTTCGCGGTCGAAGAAGCGCAGGCAGACATCACCGACCGCTCCCTTGGAGGCGACGTCGTGCAGTTCCTCCGAGGTGAAGACGTTTCCGCTGTTGGCGAGCATGTTGGATGGCTCGACCGCGCCGACGCCGATCAAGGCCAACGTGACGTGCCGGCCAAGCTCCAGCGCCGCTTTCACGTTGGGGTCGCTGCGCAGCACGTCGCGCGCGCCGGGGGAGCTGGCGACGGTGGGTGCGGGCAAGAGCTGCGGGCTGGCGCCGGTCAGCTGCGCGAGGCGGGTGGTGAGGTGCGTCGCATGCACCTGGACGGCCGGATTGCCGATACCGCCCATCAGCTGCACGACACGGTCCGCCACCACACGCTTCACCGGATGCAGCTTGTCGACCATGCGCAGCAGCGAGGCGCTCCAGGAGGAGATGCCGATCACCTCACCGGGACCGAGCGTATTCTCGAGATAGTGCGCGGCCGCTTCGCCGATGCTGGAGAGGATGGAATCTTCGTGGTCCGCGCCGCATTCGGTCACGATCACTTCCGGAATGCCGAAGCGTGCGCGCAATTCGTTCTCGATCTCGGGATAAATGCCGCGCGGCACGTTGATGGCGAATTTGACGATGCCTTCTGTGTGCGCCTTCTTGAGAAGGCGCGAGATCGTCGCCTGCGAGATATGCGTGTGCTGGGAGATCTCAGCCTGATTGAGATTCTCGAGATAGTACATCTGCGCGACGCGCGTCATCAGGCGAAGGCTATTGATTCGCGACATCTGTCATGAATCCCCGCGGGCACAGCCGGGCGGCTGAGGGTCGGGTGAAAGCCCGATGTGAAAGAAAATGCATAGGCGCATAATTTCCGCCTGGCTGCCTCCGGTCGTCAAGTCCGCGCCGCGTATGAGCTTAACGGATTGAAAAACCTACTCTTCTGCTGATCGACGTGACTCCGGCGACTTTTCGTGATCGATCGCCAGCCGCGTTGACTCCAAAATCGCACCGGATTAGAATGCATGTCAAGCCACTAATGAATAAATATGCATTTCTGGGAGTGCCGGTGCCGCTTTCTGAATCACTGAATGAAGCCAGAGCTTTAACTAAAAGACCGGCCGCCACGCTGCCGCCGTTTGGCGCGCTTGCCGCGGCGGAGCGGGTCGCAAAGCTGCAAGAGGCGGCGCGCGCGCTTCGCACCTCTGCCGTGAAGACCATTGCTGCGGCGGGCATGGGACATGTCGGCGGCGATCTGTCGGTGGCGGATATCCTCGCCACCTTGTTCTTCGGCGTCCTGACGCTCGATCCGAAGAATCCGAACTGGCCACAGCGCGACCGTTTCATCTTGAGCAAAGGCCATTGTGCCGGCGCTCTCTATAGCGCCCTCGCCATGCGCGGCTTCATTGCGCCGGACGCACTTTCGACTTTCATGGCGCCGCTCTCGGCGCTCAACGGCCATCCCAACCGGCGCAAGGTGCCGGGCGTCGAAGCGAACACCGGACCGCTCGGCCATGGCCTGCCCATCGCGGTCGGCTGCGCGATTGCGGCGCGCCTCGCTAAGGCCGATTGGCGGACGTTCGTCGTGCTGGGTGATGGCGAACTGCAGGAGGGCTCGAACTGGGAAGCAGCGATGGCGGCGGGCCATCGCGGCCTTTCGAACCTCACCGCGATCGTCGACCGCAACCGGCTGCAGCAGGGCGCGCGCACAGAAGACACCAACAGGCTGGAGCCGCTGGCGGACAAGTGGCGCGCCTTCGGTTGGGAAGTGGCCGAGGCAGACGGCCACGACATTGCGGGCCTGTTCGCTTTCCTGAATGCGCGTGGCACCGACCGTCCGCGCTGCCTTATTGCGCGCACCACCAAGGGCAAGGGCGTCTCGTTCATGGAGGATCGGGTCGAGTGGCACCATAAGGTGCCCAATGCCCAGCAGGTGCAGGATGCACTGAGGGAACTGGCGCAATGAACGTGGAAGCCATGCCCCAGTCGCCGGAGACTTTCGATTGCCGCGTCGCCTTCGCGGACGAACTGACCAGCCTTGCGCGCGCCGATGAACGGATCGTGGCGGTTTGTAACGACTCTGTTGGCTCGAGCAACCTGGTCGCATTCGTCAAGGAATTCCCCGATCGCCTGATCAATGTCGGCATCGCGGAACAGAACATGGTGGGCGTCGCCGCGGGTCTCGCCAATGGCGGGTTCATCCCCTTTGTCTGCGGCGCCTCGCCGTTTCTCACGGGGCGCGCGCTGGAGCAGATCAAGGCCGACATCGCGTACAACCACTACCACGTCGTGCTGTGCGGCATGAGCCCAGGCATGGCATACGGCGAGCTTGGTCCGACGCATCACTCGGTCGAGGATCTCGCCTGGCTGCGCGCCATTGCCGACCTCACCATCGTGGTGCCCGCCGACCCGGCGGAGACGCGCAGCGCGATGCAATGGGCGGTCGGAGCCAACCGGCCGATCTTCCTGCGTGTCGGGCGCTTCAAGGTGCCGGCAATCGGCGGCACCTTCGAGGCTGGCAAGATCGGCACCCTGCGCCACGGCAAGGACGTGACCTTGGCCGCGACCGGCACCATGGTCTCGCGCGCTCTCGAGGCGGCGAACCTGTTGAAGCGGCGCGGGATCGAGGCGCGCGTGCTCAATGTCTCGACCATCAAGCCGCTGGACCGCGACACGCTGATCAAGGCCGCCAAGGAAACCGGCCGCATCGTCACCGCCGAGGAAGCGGTGGTGCATGGCGGGCTTGGGGCCGCGGTGGCGGAACTTCTCAGCCAGGCGCATCCGGTGCCGATGCGCATCCTCGGCGTGCCGGAATTCGCACCGACCGGCAGCACGTCGTTCCTGCTGGATCATTTCGGCCTCAATGCCGCGGGCATCGCGGCGGCCGCGCTCGAGCTGATCGGGTAGCGCCATGGCCAAGCCGCTCATCCTCGCGATCGATCAGGGCACGTCTTCCACCAAATGCCTGCTGGTTGACGAGAAGGGCGCGATCGTGGCGAGCGGCAGCGCGCCGCTCGGCGAATCCCATCCCAAGCCCGGCTGGGTCGAGCAGGATGCCAATGAGATCTGGAGCAGCGTGCGAAAGGCTGTCGCGGCTTGCCTGGAAGGGAAGGCGGCGTCCGAGGTTGTCGCCGTCGGATTCAGCACGCAGCGCGAGTCCGCTGTGGCATGGGACCGGCGCAGCGGCGAACCGCTTTCTCCCGTTCTGAGCTGGCAGGATCAGCGGACTGCCGCGATCTGCGATGCGCTGCGCGCGGCTGGCGCCGGACCGATGGTGCGCGAGCGCTGCGGCCTTCCCATCGATCCGATGTTCTCCGCAGCCAAAGCCAAGTGGCTTCTGGATCAGCTCGACCCCGAACGCGTGCGCGCCCGCAGCGGATCGATTGTCATCGGCACCGTCGACGCGTTCCTGTTGAGCCGCTTCTCGGACGAGCCGATGATTGAAGCCGGCAACGCCTCGCGCACGCAGTTGATGGAAACGCGCAAGGCCGCGTGGGATCAGGATCTGCTCGATCTGTTTGGCGTGCCAACCCAGGCGCTGCCGCGCGTCGTCTCCTCAATCGGACCATTCCCCAAGATTCGCGATCTTGCGCCGCTACCGGATGGTGTTCCGGTCTGCGCCGTCATGGGGGATTCCCATGCGGCCTTGTTCGCCCATGGCGCCTTCACACCGGGCGCGGTTAAGGCGACCTTCGGGACAGGCTCGTCCGTCATGGGTCTGCTGGACAAGCCGGACGCGCTCGATCCAGGCCTCTGCCTCACCATTGCCTGGGCGTTGGATACACCCGCTTTCGCCGCCGAAGGCAATATCCGCGCGGCCGGATCGACCCTGCGCTGGGTCGCGGAGATCCTGAATGTCTCCGTGGACGAACTGGCACGCCTTGCTGCCAGCGCAAGCAGCGATGGCATCATGTTGGTGCCGGCCTTCAACGGCCTCGGCGCGCCTTGGTGGGATGATTCAGCAGTCGGCCTGCTGATCGGGCTCAAGCTCGACAGCAGCCGCGCCGCGATCGCGCGCGCTGCCTTCGAATCGATCCCGCATCAGGTCGCCGACGTCGTCGATGCCGTCGATCGCTCGGTCGGAAAGGTGCGCGAGCTGCATGCCGATGGCGGATCGACGCGCAACGATAGCCTGATGCAAATGGCGACCGATCTGACCGGCCGGCCGATCAAACGGTCCCATGCCGCGGAATTGTCGGCGCTGGGCGCGGCCCATCTGGCTGGGCACGCCGCCGGGATCTGGAGTCTTCAGGATCTGACCGTTCTGCCGCGGCGTCACGACCGTTTCGTGCCTGCGATGCCTCCCTCGCAGCGGGAGACCGAGCGTGCCCTCTGGGCCCGCGCGATCTCCCGGTCGCGGGGCGGCGGCAACGGCGCACCCACGGTCACGAATTTCCGGCGCCGCGCCGGCTGACGAATACCAACACAAGATCGCACCAAGACGATCGTGAGCGACGGATAGGGTTTGGGATGGAAGCGCGATTGGAAACATCGACCGGCAAGTGGCGCATGCCGCGCCTCAGCCTGACCAGCGGCGCACAGGGCCCGCTGATCGGCCTGATCCTGCTGTGCGTCATCTTCTCTTTCGCGTCGGATCATTTCCTGTCGGTCCGCAACGCGCTCAACGTGCTCGACCAGGTGACGGTCCTTGGCATCCTTGCCATCGGCATGACGGCCGTCATCATCATCGGCGGCATCGACCTGTCGGTCGGATCGGTCCTCGCTTTTTCCATGATGATGATGGGCTGGCTCTATCGCGATCATGCGGTCCCGCTGCAGCTCGCCATCGCCATCGGTATCCTGACCGGCGCTGCCTGTGGCCTCGTCTCCGGCTGCCTCGTCATGTATGCGCGATTGCCGGCTTTCATCGCGACTCTCACCATGATGTCGGTTGCGCGCGGCCTTGCAAATATTCTCACCGATGGCACGCAAGTCGTCGGCTTTCCCGATTGGTTCACGTCGCTCTCGACGGTCCGGCATTTCGGCTTCCTGTCTATGACGGTCGGCTCTTTCATCGTGCTGACGTTGATCAGCGCCGCATATCTGCGCTATCGCACCGGTGGCCGGAACCTCTATGCGATCGGCGGCAGCGCCGAAGTCGCGCGCCTCGCCGGCATCCGCGTGCGGCGCGTCACCATCTGGGTTTATCTGGTGGCGGGCGCGCTTGCCGGAATCGCCGGCATGGCGCTGGCGGCGCGGCTCGATTCGTCACAGCCCAGCGCCGGCCTCGGCTACGAGCTCGACACTATCGCAGCCGTCGTGATCGGCGGCGCCAGCCTCAGCGGCGGCGTCGGCGGCGTCGGCGGCACGGTCGTCGGCGTGCTCATCATCGGTGTCCTGCGCAACGGCCTCAACCTGCTCGGCGTGTCGCCCTTCATCCAGCAAGTCGTCATCGGCCTGGTCATCGCGCTGGCGGTGACGTTCGACACGCTTGGCCGGAGGCGGAATCGCTCATGAGTTCACCATGCGTATCAACCTGAACAAAGCAAAACGGAGGAGGAAAGACCCTATGACCATCAACAAACGCACATTCCTGCAAGGCGCGGCGCTGGCACTCATCGCCGGCCTCGCCTTCGCGCCAGCGGCGTCTGCCGACACAGTGAAGGTCGGATTGGCGGTCGCCAATCTGCAGGCCGACTTCTTCAATCAGATCAAGCAATCGGTCGAAGCCGCCGGCAAGGAAAAGGGTGTCGAGGTCGTGACCGTCGACGCCAAAGGCGATTCCGCGACCCAGGTGAACCAGATCCAGGACCTGATCACCAGCGGCATCCAGGCGCTCATCTATATCCCGGCCGGCGCGACCGCCGCGGGCGTTCCGGTAAAGGCGGCGAAGGCGGCCGGCATCCCGGTCATCTCGGTCGACCGCAATCCGCCGGATGCGCCGGGCGATACTTTCATCGCGACCGACAGCGTCGGCGCAGCAAAGGCGCTGGGCGATCATGTCTGCAAGATCACCGGCGGCAAAGGCAATGTCGCCATCATCCAGGGCCAGATCGGCACCACGCCGGAACAGGACCGCGACAAGGGCTTCAACACCGCGCTGGAAGCTTGCCCCGGCCTGAAGATCTCGGCCAAGCAGGCCAGCACCGCCTGGATGCAGGATGAAGGCTTCGCGATCGCACAGGACATGCTGCAGCGTGACCCGACCATCAGCGTGTTCTTCGGCCGGGCCGATGCGCTCGCGCTCGGCGCCGCGCAGGCGGTGAAGGTTGCTAACCTCGATCACAAGGTCGTCGTGGTCGGGTTCGATGGCGACGTTGCCGGCCTCAAGGCTGTCCAGTCCGGCGTGCTCGATGCCACCATGACCCAGCGGACCCAGGCCATGGGCAAGCTGGCCCTGGAATCGGCGCTGGCAGCGATCGGCGGCAAGAAGCTGGCGCCGGAGCAGCTGCAGGAAGCGACCTTGACCACCAAGGACAATGTCGCGCCCTTCATCGAGAAGCATCCTTAGCGATGGCTGCGCTCGCTGAACGCCGCGTGGAAGAGAGTCCCTTTGCAGGACTCTCGATCCGCGGCGTCGGCAAGAGCTACGGTGCGATCGAGGTGCTGGCGGATGTCAATCTCGACATCCGGCCGGGCGAGGTGCTGGCGCTGTTGGGTGAAAACGGCGCCGGCAAATCGACCTTGTCCGCCATCATCGCGGGCCTGGTGCGGCCGAGCACCGGAAGCATGAGCTGGGAAGGCCGGCCTTATGTGCCGGCCTCTCCCGGCGATGCCATCAGTGCCGGCATCGGCCTCATCCATCAGGAGCTGCGGCTGCTGCCGCATCTCTCGATCGCGGAGAACGTATTCGTCGGCCGCCTGCCGACCCGCAATGGCGTGGTCGACCGCGACACCATCAACCGCCGCGCCGAAGAACAGCTGCAGCGCCTGGGCCTCGATGTCGCGCCGACCCGGCTGGTGGGCGAGCTGCGCGTCGCCGCCCAGCAGCAGGTGGAGATCGCCAAGGCGCTGACCTTGAATTCCAAACTTCTGATCCTGGACGAGCCGACTGCGGCGCTCGGCGGCGATGAGACCGAACGGCTGTTCGCGCAGATCCGTCGGCTGAAAGCGGAAGGGCATGGCTTCATCTATATCAGCCATCGGCTGGACGAGATCGCCCAGATCGCCGACCGCATCGCGGTTCTGCGCGATGGGCGGCTGGTGGCGACGCACGAGACCGCGCAGGTGCCGATCCAGACCCTGATCGAGGATATGGTGGGGCGGAGTGTGGAGCGGCTGTTTCCCGCAATCTCGCCGCCGCATGCTCGAGAGGTGCTTCAGGTCACAGGCCTCACCTCGTCGGAAGGGGCCTTCAAGAACGTGAGTTTCTCCGTATGTGCCGGCGAAGTATTCGGCATCGCCGGCATCATAGGGGCCGGGCGGACGGAACTGGTGCGCGCGATCGCCGGCGCCGATCCATTATCGACAGGGACCATCAGTGTTGAAGGCAGGCCGATCGCAATGCGCGGCCCGAGCGATGCGATCGCCGCCGGCATCGTCCTGGTGCCGGAGGACCGCAAGAAGCAGGGCCTGGTGCTGCCCCATTCCATCGCAGACAATCTGGCGTTCGGCAATTTCGACCTGCTTGCGCGCAACGGGTGGGTCTGGCCCGACAAGGTACGCAGCTTCGCCGATGACGCAATCCGGCGCCTCGGCGTGAAGGGCATCTCACAGCAAGCGGCTTCGAGCCTCTCCGGCGGCAACCAGCAGAAAGTGGTGATCGCCAAATGGGTCAGCCGCTCGCCAAAGATATTTATCCTGGATGAGCCAACGCGCGGCATCGACGTGGCGGCGCGCGCGGCGATCTATGAAGTGATCGCCGACCTGGCGAAGAGCGGCATGGCGGTTATCGTCGTCAGCTCGGACCTGGACGAAGTGCTGGGCCTGTCGCACCGCATCCTGGTGCTGAGCCGCGGCCGGCAGCGCGGGATCCTGGAAGCGGACGTCGCCAACCGCTATTCAGTCATGGAACTCGCGACCACCTGAGATTGGAAGGAACGAGCATTGGATCTGTTTCGGCTCGACGACAAAGCAGCTCTCGTCACCGGCGCGGCCAGCGGCATCGGCCAGCGCCTCGCCATTGGCCTCGCGGAAGCCGGCGCCGACGTCGTCTGCTTCGATCGCGCTTCGGCCGAAGCGCTGCAAAAGACCGTCGACAGCATCAAGAAGCTGGACCGCAACGGGATTGCAGTGAGCGGCGACGTCACGCGCGAAGCCGATCTCGAAAAAGCGGTCGCGACCGTTGAGAAGGAGCTCGGACCCCTGGCGGTCGCAATCAATTGTGCCGGCATCGCCAACGCCGCGCCGGCAGAGGGGATGCCGCGCGCCCAGTGGCAGACCATGTTCGACGTCAATGTGATGGGAATCTTCCTGTCCTGCCAGGCGGAGGCGCGGGTGATGCTGCCGCGTTTTCAAGGCTCCATCATCAACATCGCCTCCATGTCCGGCTCGATCGTCAATCGCGGCCTCCTGCAGGCGCATTACAATGCGTCAAAGGCGGCGGTCATCCATCTCAGCAAGAGTCTGGCCATGGAATGGGCGCAGAAGGGCGTCCGGGTCAATGCCATCAGCCCCGGCTATACCGCGACGCCCATGAACCTGCGCCCGGAAGTGGCCGAGCAGGTCAAGAAGTTCGAATCGGAAACACCGATGGGCCGCATGGCCACGGTCGACGAACTGGTCGGTCCGGCGCTGTTCCTCGCAAGCCGCGCCTCGTCCTTCTGCACCGGTGTCGATCTGATCGTGGATGGCGGTTTCGTCTGCTGGTAGACGGCGGACAGACCAGGTCGTTGCGGGAGAGAAGTCGTAGCCTGCCCTTGGCACATTTCGGCATGCGCAAATCAAACAGTAGAAAAACAATTTTGGCGGACTTTAGTCTTGACCATACGATATGCTAGGCGCACGCTCGTGTGACCTGTCTGACGCTGCTACGGGTCAGACGAAAGGAGGTGGCCATATGATTCCACCCAAGAAGGCAGCGCCGGATATCGCCTGATCTCAGGAGTGCATCCGGCTCGGATCCAAATCGTGGAAGTCAGAGCGGCTGCAGCACTGCAGGCATGGAGTGCCGGTCGTGATTGGCGATCAGGGGCCCCGCCCTTTTGAGCGCTGCGCCGGCATGACGAGCAGGCTGGCCGCATGTCACGAGGATCCAAGGAACAAGGTGCCCGGCAATTCGGATTGAGGGATGGCTCTCGATCTTGAGTGAATGATGCCGGGCCTCTGGGTTGCAACAGTTCACAGGAGGTGCCGGAACCGATATGACGCCACCGCACTGCTACCTGAAAGATCGACTTCTCGATAAGCCGAAAGGTCCGGTCGTAGTACCGGGCCAGCCGAGGATTCGCCTGTGCTCGCCGAGCGAGCCAATCGATGGGTGCTGAGAGCCTCGTCGGGGCGCTTCCACAACGCAAAGCCCCGCCAGCCACGAAAAGACTGGCGGGGCTTCATATGTGAGCTTTAGGCGCTGCATCCTGCCCATCCATCTGGCGCTTCTCCTCGTCATACGAATATGAACTATGACGATACTCCTTGGTATCACCGAAAGCGCTGTCGCCAGACCCTTTGATGGCGCAACGTGACCCATCTCTATGGCTGGTACGGTCTTGGGGATGTCCTGATCTCTTGTTGTTCAATCAGCTAGGCCGGCGCGCCATTTTCTCGCCAATGAAACCAGCAAGAGAGGCGCCGACTGCCGGGATCGAGAACCGGTCCTCCACGCGCCGCCGCGCGGCAGCGCTGAGGCGGGATCGAAGCTCCGGGTCGCCGGCCAGTCGCTCCAGTGCGTGCACGATGCCGGTCACATCTTCTCGCGCAATCACGATCCCCCCATGCTGCTCGCCTGCGGCGAAAATGTCGGGGAGGCCATGGGCGTCGCTTGCGATCACCGGCAGTCCGCACGCCATCGCCTCGAGCGGCGCGACCGGCATGCCCTCGGTCCGCGACGTGATCAGATAGACGTCCGCGGCCGACAGCCAGCGCCGCATCTCGGAACGGTCGGTGATGTAGCGCGCGATCCAAGCCAGCCGATCCGGGGGCTGGCCGGCCAGCAATTCGGCAAAGGCAGCGTGATCCTGGCCCGAGCCGATGATGATTGCCTGTGCTTCGGGATCGGTGGGGGCGAAGCGCCTCCAGGCCTCGACCAGGATATCCAGTCCCTTGCGCCGGATGTCGGTGCGGCCATGATTGATCACGATGAAGGATTGCGCGGGGAGGCCGAGCGCGGCACGCGCTTTCTGCCGGTCTTCGGGTCGCCATTCGTCCGTGTCCAGCGGATTGGGAATGTCGGCGATCGGCGGCGACAGGCCTGGATAGGCCTCAGCCAGACGCGCACGCTCCCGCGCCGACGCCACGATCAGCCCGTCGCAACGCCGCAATGACCTTCGCCGCACTATCCGCTCGATCGCGGATAGGGTCAGATCGCCGCCCTGGAATGTCGCGTAGATCGGCAAGCGGGCGCGCCGCGCCAGCAGCGCGAGCAGATCGAACCGGAAATACTCATACTCCTGCGCGAGGATGGCGGCGCAGCGTTCCTTCGCGAGCACAGCAGCGAAGTCGCGCCATGGACTCGTCAGCCATTGCCGAATGCTTTGCCAACTGGGTGATTGCGGCGAGGCCGGAGACCGCTTGCCCGGTGCCACCCAGATTGCGGCGCCGGTGCCCGTATGCTCCAGCCGTGTCAGCCGTTCGACCGCCTCCGAGGCGCACAGGATGATCGGGCGCCATCCTGCGCTCTGCAACGCCGCGACATAGCCGAACAGCCAGCCGCCCGTCATCTTCGCGACGAAGTCATCCAGATTGAGTGCGAGCGGATCCAGGAACTCCTCGATCACCTCTCCCCACGGAAAGATGGCCACAGTAGGGAAGACGCGAGAGTCGGGCGCTATCGTCTCCATGCGAAGGCGGTCTCGCTGCCGCGCATGCCAGGAAGGTGCGCCAGATAGCCGATGGAAACGATGGGGGCGGCGGCGGCATAGAGCAGCTTGCGCGCCCGGCGCGGCAGCCTGGAGAAGGCGATGTCGTGATAGAGTGACGTGACCGGATTGATGAAGGTCGCGGAGCGCTCCGGCGACGTGCCGAAAAGACGGGCCAGTTCCTGCGCGCTATATCCTCGGCGCACATGTCCCCAGGTCGCCATCAGCTCGGTCTCGTGCGGGCAGAGACCTTTCATGAAGGCATAATACGGATAGTGCCAGTCATTGTTCGGCGTGGATACCAGCAGCACGCCATTCGGCCGCGTGACACGCAGGGCTTCCCGCGCCGCCGAGCCGTCATCCTCGATATGCTCGAGCACGTCGAACAAGGTGACGGCATCGAACGTGCCGGTGGCGAACGGCAATCCCCGCGCATCGCCACAGACGAAGATGGATGCGGCGCCGGCTGGACCCTGGCCGTGCAAATCGAAATCGACGTCCAGCGTTGTGACCTCGGCGTCGGGATAGAGCATGCGCGCGAGGCCGCTGCGGCCGCCGCCGATCTCGAGGATCCGCGCGCGCCGGCCGTGTTCTCCGATCGTCGACGGCGCGATGCGATGGATGGCGCGCATCTTTTCCCGGTAGAACAGGCCGTCCGTCAATCCATGCGGAAACGGATTGCGCGCCAGGAACTCACCGAGCGGCGCCTTCCTCATGTCCGTGATTCGCGGGCCGACACACCGATCCGGTCGGCGCCCGCCACCGGCTTTGATTGCGCGCGCCACCGCGGCCTCAGCGCATAGTGGAGTCCAAGTAGCCATCCCATCATTTCATCCCGTAGAATCTGCAGCCGAAGGGGGCGGCCGTCGCGCACGGACCAGAAGGCAGTGCGTGCGAAATAGGCGGGCAGTTGCAGGAAGATGCGGCGGATATTCCCGGCGTGACCGAAGCGCGCCGCCTGCACGAACAAGGCGGCGACATGGCCTTTCATATAGGCCCTCATCTGCCGGCGCAGTTCGTTCCATTGTTCGCGATGATGATGGACGACGACCGCGCGCGGCTCGAACAGGCACGCGCCGCCCTTGGCTAAGAGCCGATACCAGAGCTCCGAATCTTCGGAGCATCCGGACGCGCCCGCGCCGAGGCGCTCATCGAACAGGCCGACCCGGTCGAACACCGAGCGCCGGAATGCCATGTTCGCGCCGGCGCCGATCCGCCAGACCTGGGCGCCCAGCTCACAGGTCTCCTCGAAAAATCGGTGGTCGAAGATCATTGGAATGCAGCCATCACCGAAGCCGCCCATGTCGAGCTGGAAGAAGGATTGCGCCGCCGTATCCAGCCTTGCGGGAAGGACCAGTCCGGTGACGGCGTCCACCTCGGCGTTTGAAAAGGCGCGGACGATTTCCGACGTCCAGCTCGGGCGCGGCTCGACATCGTCATCGGTGAACGCGATCAAAGCGCCTCGGCTCTCGCTGAGGCCGGCATTGCGCGCGACGCTCAAGCCCGGTCTGGGCTCGTGAACATAATCGATGCCGGCGAAGGTCGTGATCGCCGGTTCGGCTGAGCGATGCGTGGAATTGTCGACCACGATGATCTGACCGGGCGGACTCTGTTGGGCGGCGAGGCTGGCGAGGCACCGCGCCAACGCCTCCGGCCGGTCGCGGGTGCAGATGATGATCGTGAGGTCATCCGCCGGAACCGACGATGCGTCCGCCAGGCCATCCAGTTGCGCCAGTGGATCGCGGCAATCCTGAACCGCGCCGATAGGGACCGTCATCACTGGGCGGCCATCAAAGCTCGCGCGGGCCGGACCGCCATAACGCGGCAGCCGCGCCGCAAGCTGCGAAGATGCCAGTTCCGCCGTCAAGGCGGCGATCTGGTCGCTGCTCAGGGGAAGCTGCTCCGGCAGATACGTCCTCATCCCGAGCGGAAGCGCGCGCCACCAGAACAGCACGAGCAGCGGCCGGGTATTCGCCGGCACTTCCGGCCGCGGAGCGCTCAGGTCGACATGGCAGACATCCCACGACATCAATGCACCTGCTCGCGGATTTTCTGGACCCGAGACAAGGAGCGGTCATATTCGCCGGCCATTCCGACGATCCCGCCCCACAATTCGGCAGCCAGGAAGCCCAGCTCGCGAAACCGCAGATGGCAGATCGCGCCTGCAAGCGCGCCCATCTTGTCGAGCAACCACCAGCGGATGATGGCGTACTGCTTGTCCTTGAGCGCGAGGTCGGTCCGCCGCGACTTCGTGAGAAACGCCATGAAGCCGAGCCCCCAGGTCCAATATTGCCGCCTGAGCTGGGGGATGGTTTCGCGATGCTCGTGATAGACCGCGTAGCGCGGCTCATAGACCATGGTGCGCCCGCTGCGCAGCACGCGATAGAAGATGTCGAGATCGCCGCCACCCGGCAGGGGCACCCCCGTGTCGAGCGCTTCGTCGAAGCCGCCGATCGCCCGCAGCAGGAACCGATCGAACGCCATGTTGCAGCCGGCGCCGACGATGCCCGCGCCGACCGGGTGAAGGGCGTTGTCGGCGCTGGCGGAATGGAACCTCTTGGGCTCGAAGCCGCGTCTGAAGCCGCCGCGGCCCTCGAATCGGATCTGCGCCTCGGTGTCGAGCTTGAAGGGCAGCACCAAGCCGGTAAAGCCACCGGCGTCGGGGCAGCTCTGCCATGCTGCGAACAAGCCTTGCAGCCAGTCACGGTCCACCACGACATCATCGTCGAGGAAGGCAAGCAGGTCGCCGGTTGCGTGGCTCACGGCTGCATTGCGCGCGAAGTCAAGACCCGCGCGCGGTTCAAAAACATAGCGCACGCCCTCGAAGGCCACGACCGCCTGCCGCGTCTGGGAATCGACCGAAGCGTTGTCGATTACCAGGATCTCGATCGAGCGGAAGCCGCTCGCACGCCGCATCGACTGAAGGGAGTCCAGCAAGCGAACCAGGCGTTTGGCTCGATCCTTCGTGCAAATTGCGATCGACAAGGATGGCGCAGGCTGGCGCTGGTCCCGCGGCTGGCGCTCGGCGATGGCCGCCTCGAGCTCCAGCGCGAGCAGGCGCCGGCCGAACTGCTGGGAGCAGAGTGCCGCCAGGTCGTCGCTTGAAAAGGTGGTTCCCGCCGCGGCCTGCATCATGTGATACCCCGCAAGGCGGCCTTTCCATTTGGCGATCACCGCCAGGCCGTCCTGGCCAGCCGCCAAGGTGAGAGGTGTTATCGGCTCGTTCAGCTCGATGTGGGCGATCTGGTATGGCACGCCTAGCCTCGCCTCGCTCTCTTGCCGAACTGCAGGCCGTGCAGCCTGGCGAACTGGCCCTCATTGCTCAGCAGTTCCTCCGGCCCACCGCACTCCACCACGCGCCCGCCCTCCAGAACGACCACCTGGTCCGCATCCTCGATGGTGGCAAGGCGGTGCGCGATGATCACGACCGTGCGGCCGCTGGTGTACATGTCGAGCGCATCCTGGAAGGTGCGTTCGGACTCGCTGTCGAGCGCGTTGGTCGCCTCGTCGAGCAGCAGAATGTCCGGGTCCCGCAGGATGGTGCGGGCGAGGGCGATGCGCTGCCGCTGGCCGCCCGACAGCCTCATGCCGTGATCGCCGATCTCCGTCTCATAGCCCTGCGGCAGGTCGCGGATGAATTCGTCTGCGCCGGCGATCTTGGCGGCCTTGCGGATGGATTCGGGAGGCGCATCAAGATCGCCATAGGCGATGTTGGATGCCACCGTTTCGTTGAACAGCCGCACGTCCTGCGACATGAGTGAGAGCCGCTTGCGCCAGCCGCGCAGATCCAGGTCTCGCAACGGCGTGCCATCCACCAGGATCACGCCACCGGTCGGATCCTCGAATCGGAACAGCATCATCATCAGCGTGGATTTGCCGGCGCCGGAGCGACCGACGATGGCGGTTGTCGCGCCCTTGGGAATCGTGAAGGAAACCCGGTCGAGGGCGAGCGGTTCGCCCGGCGCATAGCGGAACGATACGTCGCGGAACTCGATCTCCGCGTCGAATGCCGCGATCGGCTTCGCACCGCTCTTGATATAGGGTGTGCTGGTCGCCTGGAGGTAGTCGGCGACGTCGTCGACCGAGGCGTTCAGGCTGTCGAGGGCGACCTTCGACGACATGATCTCCCGCACCGGTGCTTGCATGCGATAGAGAACCGCGAGGAAGGCCGCCAGAACGGCGAATCCGGCGCCCAGCATGCTGCCACCCAGGATCAGCAGGCCGATCAGGGCGGTCGCAAAAATCTCGGACAAGGGCGCGGGGACGGCCCACAGCATGTCCAGCTTCAGAAGGCGGCGATGCACGTTGTCGGACAAAGCGGCGAATCGCGCCAGCTCGTATTCCTCGCGGGAAAAGCTGCGGATGAGCTGAAGCGCATTGATGCTCTCCCACATGCGCAGCCCGAAGCGCTTGTTCTCAGCGACCACGCTCTTGCCGGACGCATCTGCGCGCCGCGTCGCCAAATGAACGATCGCCGCGCTGCCGGCCAGGAACAGCATCGCCAGCGCGGTCAGCTTCACCGATATCAGGAGCAGCAGCACCAGGAAGACCGTGCAGGTGCAGGCGCAGATGATCAGGCGATAGATCAGGATGAGCCCGCTGCTGACCTTCCAGGTCTCGGTGGTCAGGGTATTGACGATATCCGTCTTCTTGTTCTGGACGCGATAGTCGATGCAGGACGAGATCGTTTGTTCGAAGACCCTGAGCCGCAATTGATGGGCGACTTCGCCGCCGGTGAGACGCGTGACGAAATGATTGAGGTAACCCACCAGGTTCTTCAGGACGACCGCGATCAGGACGGCAGCGACCAGGATGGGCACGCGGCCTTCCGCCGGGACGGATGCCAGGAGATTATCGAACAGATGTCCGATCTGGCCGCCCACTCCGCCTGCCGCGCCGAGACTCTGAATCAACGGAATGAACAGATAGAGCGTCGCGCCTTCCAGGAACGCCGCCGTCAGGCCGAGGGCGATAATCGACGGTGAGGTCCAGGCCGGCGGATCGGCCAGCCTCATCAGCCGTGTTGCGCGCGCAAGGAATGTCGAGCCGGAGCTCATCTTAAGGGTGCGACGTTCGTTCACGTGGGCAGAGCCCCCGATGCCTAACCATTTGCAACAGCTCGTGGTTCGGTCCGCCGCTTGCTTGCGAACCAATCGAGCGTCAGGTTGACGCCCACTTCATAGGGGATGTGGCATGTCCAACCCGGCAGCACCTGCCGCGTCAAGGTCAGGTCCGGGCAGCGATTGGTCGGATCCTGCGGCATTGGATCCACATGTATGATCCGGCTGCCTGGAACCAGCTCGCATACATAGCGCGCCACGTCGATGACAGATATCTCGCGGTCGTTGCCGATATTGATCGGCCCGCGATAATCGACCGTATCGCGCCAGAAGAAGCGTTCGAACCCTTCGATGATGTCGTCGATATAGCCCCAGCTGCGCGACTGTGTGCCGTCGCCATAAACGGTGATGGGGCGGCCGGTGAGCGCCTGCATCGCGAAATTGGAGACCGCGCGTCCGTCATCGGCGCGCGTCCTTGGGCCATAGATATTGAAAGGCCGCACCACGCGGACATCGAGGTTGCGCACCCGCTGGCTCTCGAACAGGAAGGATTCCGTGCACCTCTTGCTCTCGTCATAGGACGAGCGGGGGCCGGTGCAGTCGACCGATCCGCGATAGGATTCGGGCTGCGGCGATATCAACGGATCGCCATAGACCTCCGAAGACGACGTGTAGCAGAACCGCCCGCCTTCCTTCAGCAGCTCGCGCAGCCGCATCGCACCGATCAGATTGGCGGAAATCGTCCGCTCCGGGTGCTGCATGTACCAGGGCGGCGAGGCGGGAGAAGCCAGGTGGTAGACCTCGTCGAACAGCCGGGAGGATTGTACCGCCTCGACATCGCACCGCTCAACGAACAACCGCGGATCCCGGATGTGCGCCAGGTTCTCGCGCTGTCCGGTCCACAGATTGTCGACCACGACCAGGCACACGATGTCGTTCCGCTTCAGGAGCCGATCGACCAGATGAGATCCCACAAAGCCGGCGCCGCCGGCGACAAGCACGGATTTCATGATCAACCTTTCTGATATTTGCAGGAAGAACCCAGTTCGCGCTGACCAAATGCCCCCAGCATGCTCCTCTCCAAGGAACCGTCCGGAGATGATCGCGCGGACCGGTCCGTGCCTGCCTTGGATTTCGGCCGATAGGCTTCGTCGTGCCTGGCCAGGCGGCGAAGCGCGCGGGACATCGCGGTCCTCTGGTCAAGCTCGATTCCCGCTTTCGGATCGAGGTCGTAGAAATGCGGCAGCGCTTTGCCACTGTCCGGTTGCTGACGCAGCCGGTTTGCGGCGCGGAAAAGCTTGGCCGCGATCGCTCGGAAATCGGTCCACAGCGCAGCGGTGACGAAAGCCGGGTTGGCGAGGAACTGCCACGCAAAGGATTGCAGAGTTTCGCGCGCGCGGCCTTTTTTCACGCTGGCCTTCAGGCGCTGCCATTCATAGCGCTTCAGCATCGCGCTGGCGGACAGCCCCGGAATGTCGCTGCATTCGGAAAGGGCCTTGTTCACGGCAAGGATGCCGGAGCGGACCATCTGCTCCGCGTTCGCCGACATGGCGCTCGGCAAGCGGCGGTATCCGACGAGATATTCGGAGACTTCTCCAAACCGGTAGTGCACGGCGATCCTCAGCTGGAGCAGGAGATCCTCGCACCCTTCCGCCCCCTGTTGCAGAAGCCAGGGGTCGAAGCCATGGAATTCCTCAAGCACGCTCCTGCGAATCAGAAGAGCGCTGCCATTGCCCACCAGGTTGGTATGGAAGTGGCGATGGAGAACCCAGCCGCTCACGCCATACTTGCGTGGCGATGCAAACACCTTTCCATCGGCGTCGATGAGCCGGAACGGAGAATAGACGAGTGCCATGTCTGGCCCGCCGGATAACAGCATTGCCATCTGCTTCGCGATCTTGGTGGGATGCCACAGATCATCGGCGTCGATGAAGGCGACATAGTCGCCTTTGCTTGCCCGGATGCCTTCGTTGCGTGCGGACGCAACGCCACCATTCGCCTTTGAAATCACGCTGAAGCGCGGATCACCACGGCCGTGCCGCCGTGCAATCGCAGCTGTCCCGTCGATAGAGCCATCGTCCACGACAATGACCTCGAGCGAATGATAGGTCTGCTGCGAAATCGAATCCAGCGTTTCCTGGATTGTCCCCGCGGCGTTGTACGCGGGAACAACTACTGAAACGAGCGGTCCGTCGATCATTCCAAACTACTTCGATGCGCTTCGACAGGGCGACTCAATATCAGGACTGGATAGTGCGTGCAGTCTCAAATGACGAGCTGCCGATGATGCGCGCCGGTTGTCACTAGAATCTCATGGCGTATCATCATCAGGTCGTTTTGCGAGCCTGCGAGATGAATGGGACATGAATCTTGTTAGGCAAAAGATCGTAAGAAGTCTTTTCGCCGACCACCCGACGGACGCCGCCCGCGAGCGTGATCGTGCGCTTAGTCCAGCACCTGAAACTGGCTGAGGATCCAGTAGATTTCCGAGATGATGCCGAGTATGGCGAAGGAGGCATGATGGCGCCGGCTCGAAATGAACATCACGACCATCGCGAGTGCAAACAGCACCAGTTGCCGAATGGGATAGATGATTCCGAACGAGCTGAAATGCTCCGCGCCCTTGATGGCGGTGTCGAGGGGATCGGCGAGGAAGAGGGGCCCAAGCAATCCGTAGAACCACTTCTGGCGCGAGTGGAAATATTCAGCGAAGCCGGAATACTCATCCATCTTGTCTGGGACTAGGATGGTGCCGATGAAAAACAACAAGGCAGCATAGCAGATCACGAAGACGTAGATCTCGAACGTCCAGATCTCGATCCGCTGCAGGCCGAACTCGAACCACCAGAAATGCACGATCGCAAGCAGCAGGAACAGTGACCAGCCGAGATGCAGGAGATAGATTTGATCGCGCGCCGGGTGCTGGACGAAGCGCGCGAGACCGTTGAGCAGACGCGTCACGCTGAGCCTGGTAACGATCCCATGGTCGCCTCACTTTTTGTCCGGTGCCCGGCGGGCCCGAGGGAACGGGGTTCCATGACGCCTGTTGTACGGAGCGGTATAATCTGACTCCACACCCTATTGAGTGTCATGCAAAGCATGCAAAGAACGCCCACCGTTAGCTTTCGCAATCTCGACACCTCCGACTTCCTGCGCGGCCTGGCGGAAGAGCGCGTCGCGCGGTTGGAGAAATTCTATCCGCGCCTGATTGGCTGCCGGGTGGTGATCGAGGCGCCGCATCGCAGCGCGGAGGGACACCACCCACCGCTCGGCGTGTCGGTTGAAGTCGATCTGCCCAACCGCCCGCGCATCGTCGCGAAAGACGTGGAGCCGCAGCGCGAGCTCAAGGGCGACCATGTCTCCGTCATCAACCGCGCTTTCGAAGCGATCGAACGTCAGCTCGAGGAACTCGGCGAAAAGCAGCGCGGCGAAATCAAGCGGCACGAAAACGCCCGCCAGACCGGCAGTGTCACCCGCCTGTTTCCGGAGCAGCAATACGGCTTCATCGAAATCTCCGGTGGACCGCAGCTCTATTTCACGCGCAATGCCGTGATTGGCGGAAGCTTCGACGACCTCAAGGTCGGCATGATGGTACAGGTGACCGAGGCAACCAGCGAAGGTCCGATGGGCCCGCAGGCAAGCTCCGTCCAGGTGCTCGGCGCGGAACGGCGCGGCTGAGATCATCACCCAGGTTTTTGGCCCGCAACACATCGTCAGCGTGATGGTTAGCGCTGAAGTGACCCAGCAACGGCGCAACGAGATGACTGCCACTCCCGCGGTCAATCGCCGGCATTTTCTCGCCGGCACCGCAACCTCCGCCATCCTGCCGCTGGTTCTCGGCATCGCGCGCCCGCGCGCCGCCGGTGCGGATTCGCCGGCACCAAGCACGCAGGTTCCGGGCCGCTCGCTCGAGCTTGCGGTCAATGGCCGCACCCATCGCCTGACGCTCGATAATCGCACCACCTTGCTCGATGCCTTGCGCGAACATATCGGCCTCATGGGTGCGAAGAAGGGCTGCGATCACGGCCAATGCGGCGCTTGCACGGTACATCTGGACGGGAAATCGGTTCTGTCGTGCCTCACCTTGGCGGCGGCCGCGGAGGGACATGAAGTCACCACCATCGAAGGCCTGGCGCTGGCAGATGGGACGTTGCATCCGGTGCAGCAGGCCTTCATCGATCATGACGCCTTCCAGTGCGGCTATTGCACGCCAGGCCAGATCATGTCGGCGGCCGCTTGCATCAAGAGCGGACATGCCGGAAACGATGCCGCCATCCGCGAATATATGAGCGGAAATCTGTGCCGCTGCGCAGCTTATCCCAACATCGTCGCCGCTATCCGTGCGGCGAGCACGCAAGGACGGAGTTGAGCCGTGCGCCCGTTTGCCTATGAACGCGCCGGATCGCCAGAAGCCGCTCTCCAGGCTTCCGAAGGCGATCGCGCCACGGCTTTTCTTGCCGGCGGCACGACGCTGATCGACCTCATGAAACTCGATGTCATGCGGCCGGAGCGCGTCGTCGACATCAACGAACTCGGCGCGACGGAGATCACCGTCTCGGAAGACCGGCTGCGGCTCGGCTCCATGGTGCACATGGCGGATGCGGAGACGGATGAAGACTTGCGCCGCCGCGTTCCGATGCTGACGCAGTCCCTTGCGCTCGCCGCCAGCACGCAGATCCGCCACATGGCGACCCTGGGCGGCAACGTCCTCCAGCGCACGCGCTGCCCCTATTTCCGCGACGTGACATGGGAAGCCTGCAACAAGCGCGCGCCCGGCTCCGGCTGCGCGGCGCAGAATGGCTTCAACCGGCAGCATGCCGTTCTTGGCACCAGCGACGCCTGCATCGCCACCTATCCGGGCGACTTCGCGCAGGCGCTGATTGCCCTCGACGCCATAGTCGACATCCTGGGCAACCAGGGCCGGCGGCAATTTCCGTTCTCGAAATTGCATGTGCCGCCCGGACAGACGCCCGACGTGGAAACGACGCTGGCGCCGGGCGAGCTGATCTTGGGATTCGAGATGCCCATTGAGCCATGGTTCGAGCGGTCGCTGTACCTGAAAATCCGCGACCGGCAGTCCTATGAGTTCGCGCTGGCTTCTGCGGCCGTCGCGCTGGATCTCGACGGCGGAACGATCCGGCAAGGGCGGATCGCCTTGGGTGGCGTGGCGACTGTGCCGTGGCGGGCGCGCGAGGCCGAGCGCGCGTTGATCGGCCGGACGCCGGACGAGGCGACCTTCCAGCTTGCTGCCGACATCGCATTCGCAGAAGCGCGGCCGCTGCAGCACAACGCCTTCAAGCCCGCGCTCGGCCGGCAGACCGTCGTGCGCGCCCTGCTGCAGGCGGCGGCGATGGAGGCCTAATATGGCTATCGTAGGTCCCGTGCAGCAAAGGAACATGGGAGCACCGCAATCGCGCATCGACGGTCGCGCCAAGGTGACCGGCGCGGCACCCTATGCGTCCGACTTTCCACTCGGCCGGCCGGCCTATGCCTATCTCGTCACCAGCGCCATCGCGCGTGGGCGGATCCAGGGCATTGACTTGGCGGCGGCACGGGAGGTGCCGGGCGCGCTGGATATCCTGACCTACCAGACCATGCGCGGTCAGGTGAAGAAACCGACTTTTTTTGCCGGCGGCGGTTATGCCTCGACCACCATCCAGCCGCTGGACGGACCGGAGATTTTCCACGACGGCCAGATCGTCGGCGTGGTTCTGGCCGAGAGCTACGAAGCGGCGCGCGAGGCAGCCTACAAGGTGAAAGTCATCTATGAGGCGGCGGCACCGGCCGCGACCTTCGGATCACCCGGCACAACCACTGAAGACGCGGCGGACGCCAGCAAGAGCCACGAAGATCCGGCGGTGGGCGACGTCGCCGCCGGTTTCGCGGCCGCCTCGGCCATCGTGGAGGCGGATTATGCGACGCCGGCGCAGCATCACAACCCGATCGAGCTTTTCACCACCAGTTGCGCCTGGACCGGCGACCATCTGACGGTCTATGAGCCAAGCCAGACGGTGCACGGCCTCAAGAACGGCGTCGCGCAGCAGCTCGGCATTCCGCCCGACCATGTCCGCATCGTCAGCCCCTTTGTCGGTGGGGCGTTCGGTTCCAAGGCATCGGTCACGCCGCGCACGGCGCTGATCGCGCTGGCGGCGCGACGGCTGGCGCGGCCGGTGAAACTGGTGATGACCCGCAAGCAGGCGTTCGGCGTCGGGACCTATCGGGCGGAAACACGCCACCATCTGCGCCTGGGTGCCCATGCGGACGGTACGTTCACCGCGCTGTCGCATGAAGGGTGGGAGGTCACATCGCGCCCCGATCCCTATCTGGTCGGCGGCACGGACACGACTGCCCGGCTCTACGCCTGCCCCAATGTCTTCACCAAGGTCCATCTGGTCCACGCAGACCGCAATACGCCGGGCTTCATGCGCTCGCCGCCCGAAGTTCCGTACCTCTTCCCGCTCGAATGCGCGATCGACGAGCTGGCGGTGAAGCTGGAAATGGACCCGATCGAGCTGCGGCGGCGCAACGATACGATGACGGAGCCGATCAAGGGCCTGCCCTATACCAGCCGTTCACTGATGCAATGCTTCGATGAGGCGGCCGAGAGTTTCGGCTGGTCCAGGCGTTCGGCCACGCCTGTATCGATGCGCGACGGCGACTGGCTGGTAGGCTGGGGCTGCGCCAGCACCTGCTACCCGACGGCGCTCGCGCCGGCGACCGCACGGGTGACTCTGTGGAAGGATGGGCGCGTCAAGGTGGAGACGGCGTCGCACGACCTCGGCACCGGCGCCTATACCGCGCTCGCGCAGGTCGCCGCCGACAGACTCGGTGTCGATCTCGACCAGGTATCGATGGCGCTGGGCGATTCCGATCTTCCGCCTTCGCCGGTCGCCGGTGGGTCCATCACGACAGCCAGCGTTTCCTCGGTCATCGCCAAGGCCTGCGATGCGATCAATGCGCGGTTGGGCTTCAATGCTGCGCGGCCCGCCGATGCGATGGCGCGAACGGCCGGATTTGAACGGCTCGGCGTTGCGCTGGTCGAGGAATATGCCGAGTTCGTGCCGCATGGCGTGACACCGGACGGAATCGACAAGCTCTATTCGGGCATCTCGCGCTTCAACGGCGGATCGATGCTGAAGGACCGCATCCAATATGCATTCGGTGCCGAGTTCGTCGAAGTCCGCATCCACAGCCGCACGCGCGAGGTCCGCGTGCCGCGCATCCACGGCGCCTTCGCGGCAGGGCACATCGTCAACCCGAAGACGGCGCACAGTCAGTTGATGGGCGGCCTCATCTGGGGCGTTTCATCCGCTTTGCATGAAGCGACGGAGATGGATATCGGTGCCGCGCGCTACATCAACGACAATTTCGCGGACTATCTGGTGCCGGTGAATGCCGACATCGAAGATGTATCCGTGATCCTGGTTCCGGAGCAGGACGATCACGTCAACCCGCTCGGCATCAAGGGCCTCGGCGAACTCGGCAATGTCGGCACCAATGCGGCGGTGGCCAATGCGGTCTATCACGCGACCGGCCGGCGCATCCGTGACTTGCCGATCAGGCTGGAAAAGCTGCTCGCCTAGCCTGAATTTCCGAACGTGATCAAGGCACTGTGCGCGACTCGGCGCGTGACGTTACGGTCTCTTGACGGTGCAACAATTCCTTAATCTGCAAGTTGCACACTGATCGTGCCAACCGGTCCGAGGTGCCGCGCGATGTTTCACCTGCTGTTGACCACCTGCTTCGCAGGGATTCTCTGTTACGCCAGCCAGCCGGACGTGCCGTACGCCTCGGCCGAACGGTGCCTGGAACAAGGTGCGATCCTCTCCGGCCTCGCCCGCGCGCATCTCAATTTATCACGCATGGAGCAGACCTCCCGCGTCGTCTGCTCGGACGCCGGCGGCGGCAAGCAGACGGTCTATATCGGCCGCGCCAACGCCTCGCCGGAGCAGTTCCCGGACGACGCGATGACCCTACCCGCGATCGACTGACCCCACCACTGCCTGCGCCTTGCGTTTCGGCGTGTGCGGCGCCATGTAGGTGGTGTTCGACTATCATCGAATATAGCCCCACTCGCCGCAGGTTCTTGGATGATCCCATTCTCGGTTCTCGATCTGTCGCCGATCCCGGAGGGCGCGACGGCAGCGGACGCGCTCCGGAACACGGCCGATCTGGCGCGCCATGCCGAAGCGCTCGACTATCGCCGCTATTGGCTGGCGGAGCATCACAACATGCCGGGCATCGCCAGCGCGGCGACTGCGGTGGTGATCGGCCATGTGGCTGCTGCCACGAAATCCATCCGTGTCGGATCGGGCGGCATCATGCTGCCCAACCACGCGCCGCTGGTGATCGCCGAACAGTTCGGGACGCTGGAATCCCTGTTCCCCGGCCGCATCGATCTCGGCCTCGGGCGCGCGCCGGGGACCGACATGATGACCGCCCGCGCCTTGCGCCGGGACTTGATGACCGATGCCGACCGGTTTCCCGAGGATGTGGCGGAGCTGCGCGCATATCTCTCGCCCGCGGCGCCGGGGCAGCGGATCCGCGCGGTGCCCGGCGACGGGCTGACCGTGCCGATCTGGCTGCTGGGATCGAGCCTCTATAGCGCACAGCTGGCGGCGCTGCTCGGCATGCCGTTCGCCTTCGCCTCGCATTTCGCCCCAGGGGCCATGATGGAGGCGCTCGCGCTCTACCGCAGCCGGTTCGAGCCCTCCGCCGGACTCGACCGGCCTTACGCCATGCTCGGCGTCAACGTGATCGCGGCGGAGACGGACCGTGAGGCGGAGCGGCTTTTCACCTCGCTGCAGCAAAGCTTCGTCAACCTGCGGCGCGGACGGCCGGGCAGGCTGCCGCCGCCGATCGATGATTTCGAAGGGTTTGCTTCGCCGGTTGAGCAGGCGCAGCTGCGGCACGCGCTTTCCTGTTCATTCGTCGGTACAGCGGGCAAGGTGCAGGCGGGGCTTGCCGCCTTCATCCGCGAGACCGGCGCCGACGAGCTGATCGTCAGCGGCCACATTTTCGATCACGCTGCGCGCCTGCGTTCCTTCACCATCGCAGGCGAGGTGCGCGACAGGCTCGCCGGCGCCGCGCAGGGGCAGGCACGAGGAATCGTCTCGGGACAATAGGGAAGGAAAGCAAAGCGAAGAAAAAAGAAAACGGCGGCGAAGACTGAGGGGGAAGGGGAGTGCTTCGCCGCCGGGCCGCTGAGGGCAAGCGGCCATTCGCCAAATACAACCCATGTTTGATGAGTTGGTTCCGCGCCAATCTGGATTTTCTTGCAGCTTGCGCCGCCGGGGCAGATTTGCGGCTCACGATTCAACGCTAAGGCCGCGCACCGGCACGAAGATTCGGGAGCGGCTCCGTACGCCGGTTCATGCATGGTTCATGGCGCGCAGGTCTCATCCCGCCATGGATCAGAGCAGCGCCTCGTAGCTGAAGAATGGCAGCCGATCATCATCGCGCGACGTCGCCATGCTTGGGCCGGCTGGAGCTGGTTTGCACACTCGGGCAGCGTGAATATCGCGGCCGTCATCGCCAAGCCGCGCGGCTCCGTCTGCGCGATATTTCTCCGACGCTTGCCGGGTGCTTTGATCGTCCCAAATCCGTGCCACAGGCTATTCTTGCTCATGGCGTCATTTTTGATTGCTATGGATGATCCATAGTCATAACTTTTATGGGCTGGGACGAGCCGTAACCGGGGTAAACCCGATTGATCGTAGGCTCGCCGCTTCGCCTGTCGGCTTCGGGCGACGTTTGTGATCAGGGACCGGCGATAGGTCGCGATGCTTTGGTGATGCAAAGTGTCCGAGGTCTTTGCGTTTCCGTGAGGGGAGGTTTGTTCGGTGGCCCACTACATAAGCGTGCTGATGCCGCTGAGCGCCGGCGGCTGGCGTGCCTTATTCCCCGATATTCCGGATTGCGAGGTCGAAGGCGACAGCCTCGACGCCACCATGTTGCGCGCCGCCGGTGCCCTGACCGAATGCGTCCAGACCCGCTACGGGGGCGGGCCGCCTTTGCCGCGCGAACTGAATGAGATCAAAGCCGACAATCGTTGGGTGACGACGCATTCGATCGATTGGGCCAAGGCGGTCGTCACCATGGTGCCCCTGCGCGGCGGCTCCGGTTTCCACGCCTGACCCGTCCCTTGCTCGTTGCGACCTGGCGCTCGCCGATTGCCTGAGTGCGCGCCGACATGATATGCCGGCCCCTGCTGAGCGGAGCGCGACTGGGGGCAGCTATGCAATGGAATGTTGGGTTGCGGCATATTCCGGCCGCGGTGAGCCGTGTGACAGGGGTCGTGCTGATCCTTTTTCTCGCCGCCTGTGCCAGCGCGCCGTCACGGCCGCAACCCTCGATCGTGGGCTTATGGGCGGCGCAGGAAGTCGCCGGCACGCCCGTCCCCGGCGATGCCCACGTCACGCTGTCGCTCTATGGCAACGGCCTGGCCGTTGGCCGCGGCGGGTGCAACAACTACACGACCCGCTATAAGCGCGCCGATGCCGACTTTTCCTTCGGGCCGGTGACCAGCACCAAGATGGCCTGCGCACCCGATATCATGAGCCAGGAACAGAGCTTTCTCAGCACCCTCGCGGCGGTGACGCACGCGGAGCGGCGCCCCGATGGCACGCTGGCACTGACGACCGACAGCGGGGCGCAGATCCTGTTCCGCCGCGACGAGCCAGCGAATCTGCAGGATGCGCGCGCCCGCGGAATCGATTTCCGCGCCGTGGGTCAGGAACCAACCTGGGTCGTTGAATTGAAGGAAGGCGACCATATCACGGCGCTGCTGGATTACGGCGCAACGTCGTTGCTGCTGCCGACGCCATCCGCCGAGACCGCGGATGATGGAACGGTGACGTATGATGCGAGCACCGACACCGACCACCTGATCCTCACCATCAAAGGCAAGACCTGCGTCAATGCCATGAGCGGTGAATCCCATCCCTCGACCGTCGAGCTTATGGTCAACGACAAGGCCTATCACGGCTGCGGCAACTGGCTGGACTGATCGGCGCCGGCGGAAATTCGTCGAACAATCTCTCGGCCTATAAACCGGCTGGCAGGGTTGCCGAAGAAATCCTCTGAGCAAACAACTTTTCCGTGCCGCGATGATGGACCTGCCCTGAGGCTGGGAATACCCTCTCCGTCTGGACAAAAGCCTGACGGAGCGAGCCGTGTCGAACAGCGCGATCGCAGAGACCGTTCTACCGCACCAGGCATCATCGCCATCATCGTGCCCTGCAGATTCGGTATCGGTGGGCCGCGATCCTGTGCGCGTGCCGTTGCATCTGCTGGCGGCCTTCTGCCTCGCCATCCTCCTGATGGTGATGGTCGCCGCGCTTGGCGGGCAGACCTACCGCGGTGTGCAGGACGTTCTGCGCACCGTCGCGTTCGACGAGGCGCGCAAGGGCCGCATGCCAGCGCCCGCTCTGCCGGTCGACGAGCCGTTATTGGCGGATCGAGAGGATCACATCACTTATCGCGAGGCGCACGAGATGATCGCCCGGGAAAATCCCTGGGGCATCCGCGTGGAGACGCCGCCGCACAAGTTGAATCGCGGCGAACTCTATAATCTCTCCATTGGTCGCGGCACGCTGACCGCCGAAGAGCGCTACGTCATCAATGACCACATGACCCAGACCATCATGATGCTGGAGAGCCTGCCGTTGCCGCGCCATTTGCGGACTGTCCCGGAGATCGCCGGCGGGCATCATGAGAAGATGAATGGCAAGGGGTACCCGAAGCGCTTGACCCGCGATCAGATGTCGCCAGTCGCGCGCATGATGGCGATCGCCGACGTGTTCGAGGCGCTGACCGCCGCGGACCGGCCGTATAAGAAAGCAAAGCCGCTGAGCGAAGCGATCCGGATCATGGGCAACATGAAGCGCGACAATCATCTGGACCCGGAGCTGCTGGATCTGTTCCTGACGTCCGGTGTGTGGAAGCACTATGCCGAGCGGTTCCTGGACAAGGCGCAGATCGATGCGCCGGATATCGATGCTGTGTTGCGGACGCAGCCGGCTTGATCTGGCTCACGCCGCGCGCTTCGCCGCCGGTGCGTACTTGGCGATGAGGCGCAGATCCTGGAGGAAACGCCGGTATTCCTGCGCCTTGATCTCCGGGTCCGGCATGCGCAGCAGGAAAGAGGGGTGGATCGTAACGAGCCCCGGCAGGCCCGGCCGCAGCTCGAGCAGCTGTCCGCGCGACGTGCCGATGGCGACCGGCCGGCCGGCTAAGGCCCGCGCGGCAGTCGCGCCCATCGCGACGGTCAAGGCCGGCTTGATGAGGTCCAGCTCCTGGTCCAGCCACCATTTGCAGGCGGCGATCTCGCCGGCATTGGGCTTCTTGTGCAGGCGCTTCTTGCCGCGCGGCTCAAACTTGAAATGCTTGACCGCGTTGGTGACATAGACACGGTTGCGATCGACTCCGGCTTCCGCCAAGGCGCGGTCCAGCATCTTCCCGGCCGGGCCGACGAAGGGGTGGCCCTGGAGGTCCTCCTGATCGCCCGGCTGCTCGCCCACCATCATGACCGGCGCATGTACCGGCCCCTCGCCGAACACCGTCTGAGTCGCCAGGCGATAGAGCGGGCAACGTTGGCACCCGCGCGCCTCGAGGGCGACGCGGGAGAGAGATACGGTCTTTGCCATCAGACATTGAACACCCGGCAAAAGGCGGCAGTTCCGCGCCGGCTGTGGAAGCCCTATGCTGACACGATGAACGATCGATCCTATCTATTCCCGCCGCCGCCGACCGCTGCCTTGCCGGTCCGCGGTGCAACCGCTTTGTTTCCCGTGCGCCGCATCCATTGCGTCGGCCGGAACTATGCCCAGCATGCCAGGGAAATGGGCCACGACCCGACACGCGAGGCGCCGTTCTTTTTCCAGAAGGCGCCGGATTCCCTGGTGGCGGATGGCGGCGTGTTCCCGTACCCGGCCGGTTCGAGCGACGTGCATCATGAAGTTGAGCTGGTCGTGGCGTTGAAGTTGGCCGGCACGGACATCTCAGAGAATCAGGCGTTGGACCACGTGTTCGGCTACGCCGTCGGACTCGACATGACGCGGCGCGATCTGCAGGGCGCGGCCAAGAAGGCCGGGCGGCCATGGGAAGTCGGCAAGGCGTTCGATCATGCCGCGCCGTGCTCTGCGCTGGCGCCGGCCGCTTCGATCGGCCATCCGGCGAAGGGCGCGATCCGCCTCAATATCAATGAAACGATCAGGCAGCAGGGTGATCTGTCGGAGATGATCTGGAGCGTGCCGGAAATCATCGCGCATCTCTCGCGCCTGTTCGAGCTGAAGGCGGGCGACCTCATCTTCACCGGCACGCCTGCGGGCGTCGGGCCGGTGCAACGCGGCGACCGGCTGCACGGAACGATCGATGGTGTCGGCGAATTGCGCATCACCATAGGCTGACCAGAGGATTTCATGGACAAGCGGACGTTTGGAAAGACCGGCTGGAAAGTCGCGCCAATCGGATTCGGCGCCTGGGCCATCGGCGCGGATTGGGGCGATGTGTCGGAACGTGATGCGGAGGCGGCGCTCAATGAAGCGCTGGATCGCGGCGTCAATTTCATCGACACAGCGGATGTCTACGGCGCCGGGCGCTCGGAGAAGCTGATCGCGAAGGTCCTGAAAGCACGCGGTGCCAAGGACGTGATCGTGGCGACCAAGGCCGGCAAGCAGATCAACCCGCATGTCAATGCCGGCTACAAGACCGAGCTCCTGGATCGCTTTGTCGAGGACTCGATCAAGCGCCTGGGCGTCGAGGCGCTGGACCTGGTGCAGCTGCACAGCCCGCCGCACGAAGTCTACTACCGGCCGGAGATTTTCGATGGCATGGACCGCCTGGTGAAGGCCGGCAAGATCAAGGCCTATGGCGTCAGCGTCGAATGGATCGAGGAAGCGATCAAAGCGCTGGAATATCCCATCACCAGCGTACAGATCATCTTCAACATGTTCCGCCAAAGGCCGACCGAACTGTTCTTCGATCTCGCCAAGCGCAAGAACGTGGCAATCATCGCGCGCGTGCCGCTGGCGAGCGGCCTCCTGAGCGGAAAGTTCACGGCGAGCAGCACATTCGCGGCCGACGACCACCGCGCCTTCAACCGCAACGGCGAAGCCTTCGACAAGGGCGAGACCTTCTCGGGGATCCCCTATGAGACCGGCCTCATAGCGGTGGATGAATTGCGGCCGCTGGTGCCGACGGGCGCGACCATGGCGCAATGGGCGCTGCGCTGGATCTTGATGTTCGATGCCGTGACGGTGGCGATCCCAGGCGCGAAGAACGTGCAGCAGGCGGCCGGCAATGCTGCCGCGATGGATCTGCCGCCGCTGACCGACGCCGAGATGGCGGCGGTGAAGCGGATCTACGACAGCCGAATCAAGGCCGACGTGCATCAGCGCTGGTAGGCGCCTCGGCGAATTGCGCGCGCAGCCAGCCTTGCACGGCTTCGATCGGCTCGGTCAGCGGGCGGTCTCGGCCGCGTACCAGATGCAGCGCAAATCCTTCGATCTCCGGCCCGAATGGCACCACCAGCGTTCCCGTCGCCAACTCCTCCTGCACCAACAGCAGGCTGTGGAGCGCGATACCGGTGCCGGCGACTGCCGCCTGGATCGCGTGGGTTTCATCGCTGAATCGCAGCCCGGCGCGCGCGTCGACGCCTTCGATGCCGGCGATTTTCAGCCAGTGTCGCCAGGTCGGATTCCTGGGGTCGCTGCGCCGCCAGTCCGAATGCAACAATGTCGCTGAGCGCAGGTCGCCCGGTTTCTTGAGCCTCAGGCGGGGGCTCGCCACCGGCGCGAAGCGTTCGACCGTCAGCGGCTCGGCGATCAGGTCGGGATAGGGACCGCGGCCATAGCGCAGCGCCAGGTCCGCCACGCCGCTCTTCACGTCGATAACCTCCAGCGTTGCCAGCAATGTGAGATCAATATCCGGCCGCACCTTGCGAAAGGCAGCAATCCGCGGCACCAGCCATTTTGCAGTGAAGGCAGGGGTGGCCGACAGAGTGACGGTCGTGCGGCGCTGCCTGCGGGTAAGGCCATCGAGTGTGCGGGCGAAGGAATCGAAGCCGTCGCGCAGCACCGGCAGCAGTACCTGGCCCTCGGGCGTCAGCAGGACTTGCCGCGTGCGCCGCTCGAACAGCCGCGCCCCAATCGCCTCCTCCAATTGCCGCACGTGATGGCTGATGGCGGTCGGCGTGACGTGCAGCTCCTCGGCCGCGCGCTTGAAGCTCAAGTGGCGCGCAGCGGCCTCGAACGCGCGTAGGCCGGCAAGCGGCAGCAGACGTCTCATTGGGCAGCCTATAGATGAGTCAGGCTCATCTGTGTCCTGAGCAACTTGATTTTGTCAACGGACCAAATCGGGCCCATCTAGCCAGGGAACAGGAGAGGAGCTCTGGCATGAACTTGTTGCAGATCGATTCCAGCGCGCGGCCCGGCCGATCGGATCAAAGCCGCTATGGCTCGCACACCCGCCGCCTGACCGACCGCTTCGCGCGGCGCTGGATGGCAGGCCGGCCGCAGGATTTGTTGACCTATCGCGACGTCGGACAATCGCCGCCGCATCCGGTAACGGGCGAGTGGATCCATGCCGCCTTCACCAAGCCTGACGAGCGCGAAGGCTGGATGCACGACGAGCTGGCGGAGAGTAATGCGCTGGTGGATGAACTGATCGCGGCCGACCTGATCGTCGCCGGTGTGCCGATGTACAATTTCGGCATGCCCGCACAGTTCAAGGCTTATATCGACAACATCGTCCGGGTCGGACGCACGTTCGGTTTCGACCGCTCCCGGCCGGGCGATCCCTACTGGCCGATGCTTGCGGGGATGGGCAAGCGCCTCGTCGTGCTCGGTGCGCGGGGCGACTACGGCTATGATCCCGGCGGGCGGCAGGCCCATGTAAACCATGTTGAAGGCGGCGTCCGGGATGTCTTCGCCTATCTCGGCGTCATCGATTTCGACAGCATCGCGATCGAATATGACGAGTTCGCCGATGACCGGCTGCAGATGTCGGTCACCGCTGCAGAGCACTCAGTCGATGATCTGGTGGATCGGCTGCTGAGCGAGGCGGAGCGGCAGGAAGCGGCTTGAAACTCGATTGACCGGGAGGCCAAGGCTGGCGGATGATCCGTCCTGCGTTCCTCCCGAGTCTGCAATGCCTCGCCCAGACAAGCGTCCCAACATTCTCCTCGTGATGTTCGATCAGATGGCAGCGTTGTCGCTGCCGGTCTATGGGCATCCGATCGTGCAAGCGCCGCATATGGCAAAGCTGGCGGCGCGCGGGACCTTGTTTGAGAACGCTTACTGCGCCTCGCCGCTCTGCTCGCCGGCGCGGTTCGCGATGCTCGCGGGCAGGCTGCCAAGCCGGATCGGCGCCTATGACAATGCCGCTGAGCTGCCGGCAAGCGTGCCGACCTTGCTGCATCATCTGCGCAATGCCGGCTATCGCACCTGCCTCTCCGGCAAGATGGATTTCACCGGCGCCGATCAGTTGCATGGCTATGAGGAGCGGCTGACCACCGACCTCTCGCCGTCGGATTTCGGCTGGGTTCCGGATTGGGAGCATCCGGATGTGGCGCAGCCCTGGTTCCATACCCTGCAGTCTGTGGCGGAGGCGGGACCGTGCGACCATTCGCTGTCGCTGCAATACGACGAAGACACCTGCCAGCAGGCAGTGCATTGGCTGCACGCGGCGGCCGACCGGCCGGATGGCAGGCCGTTCATGCTGACCCTTTCCATCATGCATCCGCATGATCCCTATCAAGGACCGCGGCGATTCTGGGATTTGTATGATCCCGCCGAGATCGACATGCCGGCCCAAGGCAAGCGCAAGGCGAAGGATCGGAATGCGGTTGAACGGCGCATGTTCGCGCTCTATGACCGCGACGAGATCGCAATCTCTGCTGCGCAGATCCGCCGGGCCCGCCGCGCCTATTATGCGATGATCAGCTATTGCGACGACGTGCTGGGCCGGCTGCTCGGCGCGCTGGAGGTGAGCGGCATCACCGACAACACGATCGTCGTGGTTACGTCCGATCATGGCGACATGCTGGGCGAGCGCGGGCTTTGGTACAAGATGGCCTTCTACGAGCGCGCCGTGCGCGTGCCGCTGCTCATCGCCGGGCCGGGGATCAAGCGGCGGCGCGTTGCGGAGCCGGTCTCGCACCTCGATCTGCCGCTTACGCTGGCTGGTGTTGCTGGTGCGCCGGTGGACCGGAGTGGCCTTGATGGGCGCGATCTGCTGAAAAGCGGGCCGTGGCCGAAGGGCGAAGTGATCGGCGAATATATGGGAGAGGGCTACGACGCACCGCTCGTGATGATCCGTCGCGGCGTTCGCAAGTTCGTCTATTCGCCGGTCGAGGGCGCGGAACTTTATGACCTCTCGCGTGATCCGGGGGAGCTGCACAATCTGGCGACGGAGGCCGGTCACCGTGCGGAGATGGATGCCCTGGAGCGCGAAGCGGAGCGGCGCTGGGACTTCAGCGCCATCCGTGCCGATGTGATCGCCAGCCAGAAGGTGCGGCGCATGATCCACGCGTCCCTGACCGCCGGGCGCATCACACCCTGGGACTATGCCCCGAAGCCCGACGCGGCTTCCTCCTACTATCGCAATTATGACACGTCGCGGCCCGATCCGGACCGCGCCCTGCGCCGGCCAAGGCCGCATTCCTGAGCAGCACTCTGCTCAAAGCCTGTGCAGCGAAGCCGGGCAAGCCCCGAAGAATCGCGGAATTCCGTGGGATTCCGGTCCGGAATGTATTGGTACGCTTCCTGCAAGTTGAGAAGCGAACTCGAGGTTCAACGTCACAGGGAGGCTGGGGATCTCGATACACCGGCAAGCGGGCTGGCCAAGGCTCCTGATCTCCTGGGTGTGGCTTGCTTGACGTGTTGCGGCCGGCGGCGTGAGCCGCCGGCCAAAGTTTCGCCCAAGATTACTTGGATCTTCCGGAGTACCGCCAGCACTCCGAAGAGACGGCCCGGTGGCGCCTTTCGGTGTCATCGGGCCGTTGGCGTTTCAGCCTTGTTGAGCTGGTCGCGCAGGCGCAGCAGATCATCCTTCAAGGCGCGCAAGTCCGGCGCCGATTGCCCGGTCGCACACAGCATCGCGGCGGGGATGGCGCGTGCCTGGTCCTTCAGCGCTTGGCCGGCTTTGGTCACGCGGATGCGTACCTGGCGCTCATCCTCCGGATCGCGCGCCCGCTGTACCAGGCCGCCGGCCTCCAGGCGCTTCAGCAGCGGCGTCAGTGTTCCCGAATCGAGATGCAGCCGCTCGCCGAGCTCGGTGACGGTGATGCCATCGTGCTCCCACAACACCACCATCGCGACATATTGCGGATAGGTGAGGCCGAGCGCCCCAAGCAGCGGCTTGTAGGCGCGGTTGAAGGCGTGCCCCAGCGAATAGACCGCGAAGCACAGGAATTCATCGAGCGCCAGGCTCGGCTGGTCCGGTTTTCTGGCCATGATCCCATCCTCCTCGACCTATTAAATAGCGCACAATTCAATTGTGTGAAATGCGCTGTGTGCATGGCAACCTCGCAGGATTATGAATTGCGGCAAATTAAATTGTGCGCAATCTTTTTCCATCGACCCCGAAGAAAAGGAAACCACCATGCAGATCGCCTATCGCACCAAAGCCACCGCCAGCGGCGGCCGCGACGGCAAGGCCGTCACCGACGACGGCAAGCTCAATGTCAAGCTCATCACGCCCAAGGAACTGGGCGGGCCCGGCGGCGAAGCGACCAATCCCGAGCAATTGTTCGCCGCCGGCTATTCGGCCTGCTTCCTCAGCGCCATCAAATATGTGGCGCGCAACCTGAAGGTCGCCGTGCCAGACGCCAGCGCGGTCAGTGCCTCGGTCGGTGTCGGTCCGCGCGATGATGGCAAGGGATTCGGGCTCGACGTGGCGCTGGAAATAAATCTGCCGGGCCTCGATCGCGCAGCGGCAGAAGATTTGGTCGAGCAGGCGCACGTCGTGTGTCCCTATTCGCACGCCACGCGCGGCAATATCAGCGTGACGCTCAAGGTGGCGTGACCGGTGATCAAGAAAACGCCCGGCGGATAAGACCGCCGGGCGGTTGCATACGGCGCGACTGAGGCGATCGCACCGGAGCGTCGGTACGACCTATTCGGTCGTGGCCGGAGGCGGCTGCGTCGCAGGGGCGTTCGCCGGTGCGCTCTGCTGAAGCTGCTGTTGCGCAGCTTCGGACTCCGCCTTCTGGGCTTCCTGGGTCTTGAAGTCAGGCGCGGCCTCGAGCTGGTCCTTGTTGTATTGGACCTTCGCGACCTCGGCATCCGGCTGGATATCGACTTCGCTCCACTGCAGGCCGACCGCCTTCGCGCCGACGCCAAGGACGCCGCCGACCGACAAGACCACGCCGGTCGCCTGTCCATTGTCATTGAACAGGATGTCCTTCACCGTCCCGACCTTGCCGCCGTTGGCATCATAGACAGTCATCCCGATCAGCTTGTCGGCGCGCACCTCATCAGCGGCCTGCGCCGGGATGATGGCTTCGCTCGGCGGTGGCGAGACCGGCTGTGCTTCAGCTGCCGCCGGCGCATTCTGATCCGTCGTCGGCTGCTGGGTCATATCACCCGCCGGCGCAGGCTGCGCCGGGGCGCCTTGCTCTGCCGGGGGCGTGATCGTTGTCGGCTGCTGGTCCGTCGATTGCTGTGCCAGAGCTGGAAACGCGACAAACGATGCGACCGTCGAGAGCAAGAAGAGTTTCTTGAACATCTGACGCTCCTTCCGTGCACGGTTATTAGTTCTCGCCAAGCGACGCCTGACGATTACGCAGAAAAAACACATGCATATCCTGGCCTGTTCCCGGCGAGCAGAATGGCGCGAGAATGTGATTGGGGCATGGTGCAAAAATGGCCCGTTAAGACCGCGAAATCCCGTGAATGTCACAAGAAAGTCACGAGTAAATACGCTGCCAGAATGGGCTTGTGTCAGCGGCCGGATTGCCGCCCCTCGATCGCGCCCAGGACTTCATCGATGCGGTCGCGCGCGAGCTCGCATTCGCGCGCCGTGCCCGCGATGAAAAGCCGGCCGGTCGCGCCGATCATCTGCAGATCGACGAGGGTGATGCCCGGCGCGGCTTTCTCCGCTTCATTCGCCGCGACGGTCGCAAACAGGGCGGGCTCCAGCTCATAGACCAGCAGCGACTTTCCCGGCAGCAGCATCGAGGCTTCGCGCGTGCGGTTGAGGATGATGGCGTGCTGATCTGCCACATTCTCGATGATGTCGGCGAACAAGGTGCGCGGCTTCAACTGATCCGCCGCCTTGCGGCCGATGCCGCTGAGGATCGCCTGTCCCGCCTGGCGCAGCGCGGAAAGATCTGCGTGATGAAGTTCCAGGAGGCCATACTGCCGCTCGACATAGAGCAGGCCCGGCTCCATGTCGGGCGCGCTCTTCAGAGCCAGATCGCAGATGCGATGGATGGCAAGCGCCGGCGCCACCTCGATGATGAGGCTGTGCTCGCCTTCCATCGGCGGATAGCCGCGCGCCCGCATCGGCGTCGCCATGTAGGCCGCGAACTGCCGCGCCAGGGATTCGATCGGCAGATAGACGCGGAGCTCGGTCATCCGCCGCCTCCCCCTCCCCGACAAAGAGGGACAGCCACAAAGGAAGCCGTCAGGAGCACGATTGCCTTACTTCCCCGGCACCGTCGTGAAGTGCTTGGCAAGGTCGGCGTGCGGGCGTGGGATGACGTGCACCGAAACCAGAGTGCCGACGCTGTTGGCAGCTTCGGAGCCGGCTTCGGTTGCGGCCTTTACTGCGCCGACGTCGCCGTTGATGATGACGGCAACCAGGCCGTCACCGACCTGCTCGCGGCCGACGATGGTGACGTTTGCTGCCTTGACCATGGCGTCGGCGGCCGCCAATGCTGCCACGAAACCCTTGGTTTCGATCATGCCGAGTGCGTTGGACATAGTGTTTCTCCGTTCTTCGGTTGGAGTGGATTGCTACTTCTTCTTCGCCTGACCGCCCGGTTGACCGCTGGGCTGGTCCAGCGAGCCGATGATGAGCGCGTCGATCGGGATCTTGCCGCCGCCGAGCCAGGAAGCCGCGGTCGAGCCGGTCACCACCATGACCTCTTCGCCTTCGCCGCAGCCAAGGACGTCGAGCGCGATGATGCGGCTGCCGCCTTCGGTCTCCACCTCCAGGAATGCCCCGGACGGGATGTGCTCGATCCGCTTGGTGGCCCAGTACCGGCCGATCACGTGACCGCGTATCATGGCTTGGTCCTTTCGAAAGTGAGGCCGAGGGCGCGGGCGCGATCCTTGGCCAGGGGCGTGACCGTGACGCCCGGCCCCAGCAGCAAGCGCGAAAGCCCGCGCGGCAATTTGTTCAGCGTGGATTCGGTGACGACACCGCTGTCGATGCGGTGGGACTGCGCGGCAGGGGGCGTTGGGGGAGCGGCATGTTGAGTCGCCGGGCGATCCAAGGGATAGCGGCCGGCAGCGATTTCCTTCGCCTTTGCCGGGTCGCCGGCGATCGACAGCACACGCCGCGCAAAGGCGATGAGGTCGGCATCGCTGGCGATGGCGATGCGTTCCTCGGCGGAAGACGGCGCCGCAGTCTTCGGCTTTCGGATTGCCGCCACTTCTTCGGCAATGACCGACTTCACCAGATCGCGCAGGAGGTTCTTGTCGATCATGCCGCCTGCCTCGATAGGGATTGCAATGCCTCTTCGGCGGCGGCGGCGGCGCTGCGCACGGAGGATTCCTCGCCGGACAGATAGACCCGGCCGGTAGCGCCGATCATGCGGTAGTCGATGATTTTGATCTCGGCATGCTTCTCCGCCTCGTTGGCCGCCAGGATGGCATAGCTCGCCGGCTGCATTTCCAAAACGAACAGGGATTCGCCGGGCAGGATCATGGAGCCGAGCTTGTTGCGGTTGATCAGGAACGCATGAACCGGATCGACCCGCGTCACGATCTTGGAGGCGAGGATCTGCGGCCGCATTGCCTGGCTTTCATCGGCATCGAGGGATTCGAGAACGGCCTGCGCGGCCGCTTTGACGAGGCCGGTGGAGCGCGAGTGGAACTCGAGATAGCCGAATTGCCGCTCCACCACCAGGATGCCGCCGCCGACCTCGGCATATTTGAGCGCGACGTCGGTCAAGGGCTCGATGTCGAGTCCGGGTGCGACCTCGATGATCTGCGCTGCCATGTTGGTGCGCGGCAGCCGGCCGCGCATCCAGCTCGCCATGCAGCACAAAGTCTGCGGCTGCATCTGGTCGATGAAAATGAAGGAGCGCAATTCGGCCATGACTATTTCCTGAATGCGCTGCGCAGTTCTTCAAGCACGATGCGGCGGATTTCTTCGCGCATCAGGGCGATCTCGTCCGCCACGGCGCCACCGCCAGACTGTGCGAACAAGGATTCGTCGGCGCGCTCGGCCCCTTCCTGCAGGCGGCCGATGGTCATGGGCGCCTCGCGGCCGACAGGAAGCGCCGGCTGGTTGTTCCATGCCTCGAGACCGGAGAAGTCGCCGAACGCCTCGCTTGCCTCGTCGCTATAGGCGATGCGGGTCCAGTTCACGAGATGCTTGGGCCCGATATTCTCACCGACCGAGGAGCGGCCGAAGAATCCGGTGCCGATGGTGAAGGATGGGGCGAGATGCGTGCCGAACCCGGCGGCGCCCTGGCTGCACGGTGCGTTGACGACGACGCGCAGAGCCTTCACCGCGCTGGCATAGGCCAGGATGTTGGCGGGGTTCGCGCTGTGAATGGCGGCAGAATGGCCGGCGCCTGACATGCGGATCAAGGCGCGCGCCGTCGAAATGCCGGCATGGACATGCGGCACGCGCACGAAGCCGAGGACAGGGCACAGCTTTTCCTTGGACAACGCTTCGTCGATGCCGACGCGATCGATCGGGGTGAGGATCACCTTGGTCGAAGACGGTATTTTGATGCCGACCTTACCGGCAATCTGCGCCGCGCTCTTGCCGACGACATCGACATTAAAGGAGCCCAGGCCGAACAGATAGTTCCGGATATCGTCGGCCTCGTCCGGCTTGGCGACATAGGCCCCCGCCTTGCTGAGCGTTTGCAAGAGCTTGTCGGCGATGCTCTCCTCCGCCACCACCACGCTTTCGTTGGTGCAGAGGATGGAATTATCGAAACTCTTGGAAAGGATGATGCGCTTGGCGGCGGCGTTGAGGTCGGCGCTGGCATCGACGAAGACGGGCGCATTCCCCGGCCCGACTCCGATCGCGGGATTGCCGGAGGAATAGGCTGCGCGCACCATCGGCGTTCCGCCGGTTGCCAGGATCACGCTCACGCGCGGCGATTTCATGATGTGGTCGATGAGCGGGAGATTGGGGTCTGCGATCACCTGGATGATGCCGGCTGGCGCGCCGGCCTGCTCCGCTGCCTTGGCCATCGCGAGGGCGCCTTCGACAGAGCAGGCCTTCGCCTTAGGATGGGGCGATACGATGATGGCGTTGCGCGTCATGAGGGCCAGCAGGATCTTGAAAAAGACCGTGCAGACCGGGTTAGTCGAGGGTGCGAGTGCGAACACAATCCCGGCGGCGCGCGGCACTTCCACGATCTTCTGCTCGGCGATCACGCGCTTGGAGCAGAAATCCTCCGCTTTGTAGGCATCATAGATGCCGCGGGAGCACATCTCGTTCTTGATCTTCTTGTGTTCGGCGATGCCGAAGCCGGTCTCCTTTACCGCCGCTTCGGCCAGCGGCCCCGCCAGTGCGAAAGCTGCCTCTGACGCAGCCTTCGTGATGCGGTCGACGGCGGCGCGGTCATGGCGCGCATAGGACGCCGCCGCCCACTCGCTGAGCTGCAGCATCATGTCGGCAGTGCCGGTTGGGCGCTTCTCGCCTGCCAGCAGCTCTTCGACGATGGCGTTCATCCGTTCTCTCTCATGCGGCGTAGCGGCGCTTTCCGCTTCCCTTGCATTCCGCGCGTGCAAGGCCGATCGAACGCTCCACCCGCTCCAGCAGCTCTTCGCACAAGGATGCAGTCATCAGGACACCGGGCTTGAATTGCAGCACGCGGGCATCGAGGGTGGAGAAGATCGCCCACACGCCGTTCTCATAGAGATGCTTCATCACCGGCTTGGCGCCCTCGGGATAGTCGAACTCGAGGCCCATCACCACGCCGCATTGTCGGATGCCGACGAAGAAATCGGAATAGAGCTTCATGATCTCGGCGAGGCCGCTCGCCATCAGCTGGGAGATGTAATTGACCATCGGCCTGATCTGCGGCCGCTCCAATATCTCCAGCGTCTTCATCGCGACCAGGCAGCCAAGCTCCGCGCCGCCCATGGTGGAGATGTGGCCGAACCCGTCCTGCTTCAGCCAGCCGGCGTAGGGCTCGCGCACCACCACGCACGCGATCGGATACATGCCACCGGAAATGCCCTTGCCGATGACGACGATGTCGGGCTGGATGCCATAGCGCTGATAGCCCCACATCTCGCCGGTGCGCATCAAGCCGGTCTGTACTTCGTCGGCGATGTAGAGCGCGTCATAGCGGTCGGTGAGCTTTTTTACCTCATTGAGATAACCCGGCAACGGCATGGGGAAGCCGTAGGTCGCGGGGATGGTCTCCATGATGACCGCGGCGACATCCTTGGCCCGCAGCGCATCTTCCATCGCGTTCAAGTCATTGAATGGCACGCTGAAGAATTCGTCCGGACGATCAGACAGGAACAGCTTGGAAAAGCGCTCGGAGCCGGTCGCGACCGCGAGGCCGGTGTGGCCGTGATAGGCCTTGACGATGGAGACGATCTTCTTCTTCTGCTTGGCGTGGCGCGCGGTCTTGATCGCGATGTCGATGGCTTCACCACCGCCCGAGCCATAGATCGTGTAATGCAGGTCGCCGCCGCAGCTCTTGGCCAGCTTCTCAGCAAGCGCGGTGCGGCCGAGCGCCGGGAAATGATGATTGCCCATGTCGAAGCGCTGGGTGCCGCGATTCAGTACTTCCACCAGCTCCGGATGGCGATGCCCGATGTTGTAGGTGCCGCCGTTCAAGTGAACGTCGATCAGCCGCCGCCCATCCATGTCGTAGAGGAAGTAATCTTGCCGCCGGTCGATCACCAGATCGACGCCGACGTCCTGCCAGAACTGCGTCTTGCCCGGATTCCAGAAGTGCTTGGACTTCTCGATGAATTCTTGCTTGGCGGGGCTTTGTTCGCTGTCTGCCATCGATGGCTCCCACTCAGCCGTTTTTGCTCAGGTACTTCTCGGCCATGTCGCAGGTTCCGGTGCAATAAGCCGGCCCTTCCTGCTTGGCGAGGTCAGTCTCGTGATGCGATCCCATCCAGGCGAGCAGCAACATCCGCCGCAGCAGGATGAAGGTCCAGATCTCGTTCTCTTCCTCTTTGGACAGCGGGCGGATCCGGCGATAGCCTTTCTTCCAGGCTTCCATCAGCTCCGGCACTTCCGGCTTATGCTCGAAAAAACTGACGGCGGTTCCGGCGTCATAGAGGAACCAGCCGATGCCGCAATCGTCGAAATCGATGACCCGCGTGTTGCCTTTGTGGATGAGGAGATTGGCGAGCCGGAAGTCGGCGTGGATCAATCCAAAGCGGTCGCGCGTCTGGCCGAAGCGCTTGAGGCGCCGCTCGATCGTGTCGACTAGCCGCTGCAGGAGCGGACGGCGCTCCGGATTCATATCCGGCCCTTCTTCCCATGGCCCCCAATTGGGATGCTTGCCCAGCGCGTGGTCGAAGTCCCAGCTGAGGCGCTCGAAATAGGGCGGGCGCTCCCAGCCCATGGAATGGATGTGCGTGCGGGCGGTCACTTCGCCTAGCTGCTTGAAGGGCTCGATCAGGTTTTCCTGGCCCGGCTCCTGTCCGTCGATCAGATGGAACAGCACGCAATTGCGCGGGCGCGGAAGCGACGGATGGCCGACGACCTGGATCTCTTCGCCATCGAGGCCGCGGATCGCCTGCGGCGTCAGCACGTTCGCCTCGGCCTGCAGGGCATGCATCCAGGCCAGCTCGCTCTTGATGCCGTTGATGGAATGGTAGCCTTCGCGATGCACGCGCAGGATAACCGGCCGGACGCCATTCGCTGGCGTCACAAGGTAGGTGGTGTTTTCCGAATGATTGATCATCTTGAGCGTTGCGCCGGCAAGGCCCCAGCGCGGCAACGCCGCCTCCGCCACCTGGCCGACGGCCTGTAGCAATTGCTCGTGTGTCGACAATCCGCTCATTCCAGCCCCTGCGCAGTCCTGACTCGCCCGCCGCACTCGTGCTGCTAGGGGCATCTGCGCATTGACGCAAGCTAGATGTGGGAGCGGCGCGCTGCTTGACAGGTGGGCCGACAATTTTGACAGGCACGGCATTCCCGGCCGCCTTGATCCGCTTGCAACGCCTGTGTCAAGATCGGCACCTTCTGCGTAAGGCTGAGACCGGAACGGGGAGCCTTGGGCCATGAGCGGGATTGTTGGAACTGCCAATAGCGGCGGTTCGGCAGCGGCGCCGGAGGGCGCTTCGCCGGCAATCCTCGCTTCGGCGGCCACCGGCATCGTCGGCCATATCGAGCGGCTGCATGGCGACATCGACAGCATCTTCGGCAATACCGGAATTGCACCGGAAATGGCGGGCATGCCGACCCTCCAGCTGCGCCTCGCCGCCTTCATCACCTTGTTCGAAGAAGCGGCGCGCCGCACTGGCCAGGACAATTTCGGCCTATGGTTCGGCAACCAGTTCATGCCGCGCGATCTTGGCCTCTGGGGCTATGCTGCGATCTCCTCGCCGACGGTCGGCAGCGCGCTCGAGAACCTGGTCAATCTCTTCTGCTATCAGCAGGGTTCGTCCTTCCTGCGCTGCGTAAAGCGCAAGGATGGGCTGCTGCGTCTCGAATACCAGATCGTCGCGCCGGACATCGTGGCGCGGCGGCAGGATGCGGAACTCTCGCTCGGCATGTTCCTCAACGTCATCCGCGAATCCCTGGGGCCGAAATGGGCGCCCGAGGAAGTGCATTTCGAGCATCCGCGCCCGCAAGCCTGGAAGGAGCATGAATCGGCGTTCGACGCGCCGGTCTATTTCAGCCAGCCGACCAATGCGCTGGTGTTCCGCCGCGACATCCTCGGCCGCTCGATGCCGGCGCGCGATCTGCAGCTGCTCGCCGTCATGCAGACCTGCATGGAGCAATTAGGCCCGACCTCGACCGCGGCGGATGGACTATTCGACCGGATTTGCGCCGCCATCCGGATGCGGCTGCCGAATGGTTCTCCGACCTTGGAGCAGGTGGCCCACGATCTGCGCATATCCCCCGGCGCAGTGCAGCGTGAGCTCTCCGACCACAATTTCACTTACAAGGACGCGGTGGAGACGACGCGCCGCAACCTCGCGGAGATGTATCTGCAGCAGCGCCAATTGCCGCTGACGGAGATCGCGCTGCTGCTGGGCTATTCGGAATTGAGCGCGTTCTCACGCGCCTTCACCCGCTGGACCGGGACGTCGCCACGGCATTACCGGCGCGTGAGGACGGGGCATTAATCGCCGCATCATGGATCATTTGAGCGTTCAAGGTCATTCCGACTCCGATTTTCAGATGGCAAAGGCGGAAATCGACGCGTTGATGGCGGCGTTCTTTCGACTGTTTGCGGTCTGTGGCGGCGGATGCGTAGATCTGTCGCCGATCTTCGACCTCTTCATTCCCCAGGGCATGATCGTCAAGAATACCGGGCCCGAGCCGGTGGTCTACGATCTGAAGGGCTTCATCGCACCGCGCGAGCAGCTGCTCAACAGCGGTGAGCTATCCGAATTTTGGGAAGAGGAAGTCGCCGAGCGTACCCACATCTTCGGCAACATTGCCCAGCGCCTCAGTCTCTATCGGAAAGGCGCTGTCCAGTCGGGCGTTCGCTTCGAGGCCGCGGGCATGAAGACGACGCAGTTCGTGCGAACGCCCGAAGGCTGGCGCATCAGCGCGCTGGCGTGGGACGATTGCAGAGACGGGGTGGAGATACCGGAACGCTATCGCACCGGCGATAACGGCCACTCCTTGTAGCTCGGATCCGTCCTGTCCAGCTTCTGCTTCAGCTGCTCGAAATGGGCAAAGGCGCTGTCGCCGTAATCTTCCCAGCCGCGGGCGGTCCGTTCCGCCAGCTCGTGCGGCATGATGTTGAGCTTCTGGCCAGTCGAATAGGCCAGCACCATGGTCTGGGCGGCGCGCTCCAGGAAATACATGTCTTCGAAGGCCTCTGCCACGGTCGGCGCGGCGCACAATACGCCGTGATTGCCCATCATCATGGTGCGCTTGTTGCCGAGCACGCGGGCGAGGCGCTTACCCTCAGCCTTGTCCTCGGCGATGCCGGTGTAAGCAAGGTCGATCGAGAGGCGGTTGTAGAAGCGCGCGGTGTTCTGGTCGATCGGCTTCAACTCGGGATCGGCCAGTCCGGCGAGCGCGGTCGCATAAGGCGGATGCAGATGCAGCAGGACGCGCGCATGGGCGACGCTGGCATGAATGCCGCCATGGATCGCCCAGGCGGAGACGTCGGGCGCCTCCGGCGTGCTCATGATGCTGTCGTCATCGGCATTGAGCAGCTGGAGGTCGCTGGCGCGGATGGTGGAGAAGTGCCGCCATTTCGGATTCATCAGGAACGTCTTGCCATCGGCGGAGACCGCGGCGCTGAAATGGTTTCCCACGCCTTCGTGCCAGTTCATCTCGACCGCCAGGCGGAAGGCCGCGGCGAGGTCGACGCGCAATTGCCATTCGGAGGCATCGCGGCTGGATTTCAATTGGGTCACCGACATGTCTAGAGCTCCTGGATAGCCAGCAACCCCAGTCTCGCCGCATCCGCCTCGAAATGCAAACAGCCTCAAGCGGAGGCGAGCGCCTCGAGCGATTCCGGCAGGATCTGCCCGCCATCGACGATGATGGTCTGGCCCGTGATATAGGCCGCTTCCTTGGAGGCGAAGAAGGCGGCGGCGTTGCCGATATCCTCCACCGCGCCCAGGCGTTTCAACGGAATCGAGGCGGCCATCGTTTTCAGATAGTCCTCACCCAGCCCTTGCAGTCCTTCGGTCACGATGTTGCCAGGCATCACCGCATTCACTGTGATGCCGTATTTCGCAAGTTCGATGCAGGCGGTGCGCATGAAGCCGAGCTGCCCGGCCTTGGTGGCGCCGTAATGGGTCCAGCCGGGATAACCGGTGACGGGGCCGGTGATGGAGGACGTGATGACGATGCGGCCCTGGCTGGAGTTCTTGAGGTAGGGCACAGACGCCTTGATGGCGAGGAACGTGCCTTTGAGATTGGTGTCCATCACTTCGTCCCAGGTCTCAGGCGACATGTCCTCGATCTTGGCCTGGGGGAAAATGCCGGCATTGGCGCACAGAACATCGAGCCCGCCGTGCCGGTCCACAGCGGCCTTTGCCATCGCCTGCATGTCGGCAAGCTTGGTGACATCGCCCGCGAAGCCGCTGGCCGTGCCGCCGGTCTGGGTCAGTTCCTGCGCGGTAGCTTCCGCGCCTTTGAGATCGCGCGCCACGATCAGGACCTTGGCGCCATGGCCGGCGAACACCTTGGCGATGCCTTTGCCGATGCCCTTGCTACCGCCAGTGACGATAACGGATTTTCCTTTGAGGGATGCGGACATGCCGAACCTCGTTTCACTAGACAAGAAAAGGACGGCGGCGCCATTCCGCGCCGCCGCCCGCGTGTAACCTTATTCCTTGCCCATGCCTTCGTAGATCAGCCGGCCGAGCTTGTCATAGACCTGAGGCTTGGCCGATTTCAGCCACAGCGCACCGAGAATCCCGAGTGCGATGACGGCGAGGTTGATCCAGAAGATCCAGTTCGCAAACGCCAGGCCGCCACCCAGGAACTCGATATTCGTGAACAGCAGATAGATGATGTAGATCTGCGCCACGAACGAGATCAGCGGAGCTACCAGCGTCTCGAACCAGTGATGTTCCTCGATGAAGTGAGTGCGGAAATAGACGATGATGGCGACGGACACGATCGCTTGCGCAAACAGCACCAGCGATGTGCCGAGCAGCGCCATCAGGCCATAGATCATCAGATACGCCTGCTGGGTCGGATCATTCGTTCCGGCCAGCACCATGAACAGCACCAGGATGATCGCCGCCAGCACCGACTGTACGCATGATGCCACATGCGGGCTCTTGTAGGTGGCGTGGGTCTTCGCGGCACCGCTGGGCAGGACGCCTTCGCGCGCCAATGAGTAGATGTAGCGGGCAGCCGTGTTGTGGAACGCCATGCCGCAGGCAAAGGCGCTGGTCAGGATCAGCACCTGCATGACGTGACGCGCCCACTCGCCGACATTGGCCGCAATCGGCGTCAGGTAGAAATCGCTCGAGGCAGTCTGGCCCTGCGCGATCGCGTCCTCGACCGTCGGATAGGCGGACAAGGCGCACCAGCTGGTGATGATGTAGAAGATGCCGAGGCCGATGACCGAGATATAGAGGGACATCGGGACGATGCGCTTCGGATCCTTCGACTCTTCGCCGTAGTTCGGCGCCATCTCGAACCCGACCCAGGACCAGAAGGCAAAGAATAGGCCGATTGCCGCCGCGCCAGCGGCGAGCTTGGTGCCGTCCGCCCTGGTAATTTCTTCGAAGCCGTTGAAGGATGCGAATGGATTGAGCGCCGCAAGGTCGAAATTCGAGGTGGAGGAGAAGATCGCCCCCAGATCGAAGACTATCAGGATCAGCACTTCGCAGATGAGCGCTACGCCTAGGATGATGACCGAGACCTTGACGTCGAAATAGGAGAGGATCGCGATGCCCGCCACCATGGCCAGGGCAAAGACCGGCCAGGGAATGTCGGCGCCGATCCATTCCTTGAAATCGGCATTGCCGAAATAAGCGAAGCCGCCGGCCAATGACGCTTCGAATACGCAATAGGCGACGATGGAAGCGAAGCCCATGCCCATGCCGAGCGGCCGGCCTAACCCGTGGCTGATGAAGGAATAGAAGCCACCGACCGCCGTCACCTTGCGCGCCATGGCGGCAAAGCCGACGGAGAAGATGGTGAGGACGATCGTTGCGACCAGGAACGCCGCCGGCGCGCCGATCCCGTTGCCCCAGCCGACCGCGATCGGCACGTTGAACAGCATTGCTGAAATGGGCGCCGCACCTGTGACCGTCAGGAACAGAACGCCGATCAGGCCAACGGCCTTGCCATGCAGCAGGCTGACGTCCTTGCGACCGGTGACGTCATATGCGGTACTTCCGGATTGATTTGTAGCCACCACTGCCTCCCCCCTAAAGAGCTTCAGAATCCCTGTTTGCGATCCGAATTCCCATGCGTGATAACGCTGCGCTCACTGCCCGCATGACCGGCGGGTCGTGCCGATTGTTCGGCCGTTGATGTCGGGACCTTTCAGCCCAACCCCGGATCGACGGCATGCTCGCCAATTTCGGCCCTCTCAGCAAGCCCGGCTTGACATCTCCCGCGGCCAATTTGACAGGTTTATTTGCATAGGAGCTAGCGGCCCGACAGAGCGAGCCAGCCTCGCACCAGCGCCTGGCATTGTGCGCGATGGCGCGAAAAGCTCAGCTCGAACTGGCGGTCGAGATCGGTCAGCAGGCGCGGCTCCTCATCGGTGAAGGCGGTGCCGAACTTGCGAATCCAGTCGCGCACGATGTCGATGGTGACTTCGGGGTGGAACTGGGTGGCATAGGTGGCGCGCCCGACGCGGAAGGCCTGAATCGGGCAGGCGCCGCCACTCGCCAGCGCGGTTGCCCCGGGGATATTGCGCACCGCTTCGAAATGGTTCTGGAAAGACGTGATCTCGGAACCAAGGTCGGAAAACACCGGGTCGCGTCTGCCATCCGGCGTCACGGCCATGGCGTAGAAGCCGGATTCCAGCCGGTCCATGCGATAGACCTCGCCGCCGAAGGCGCGGGCGATGATCTGCGCGCCGAGGCAGATGCCGAGCACAGGCCGGTCCGCCGCCGCGAAATTCCGGATCAACTGCATCGTGTCCATGAGAAACGGATGCTTCGCCGTATCGTTCGCGCTCATCGGTCCGCCGAGCACGACGAGGCCGGCATAGTCGCCGATTTCCGCCGGGATGCCTGGATAGTCGAACGGCGCATGGCTGGCGTAGCGGTCGACCGGCATCAGCGTATCGTAAATCGCGCCTTCGGCGATCATGGACTCGCCGACGAGGCCGGCAGGGGCGGTCGCTTCCGGCACGATCATAAGGTATTTGTGCATAAGGGCTTGTCGTTCAGAAGCGCTTGGAGAACAGGCCGCGGCGTTCATAGACATCCGCGGCTTCTTCGATGAAGGCGGCCATCTGTTCCGCCTTGTAGGTGCCGCGCAACAGCTTGGCGGCGTCGAGCAAATCGGCCTTGCCCTTGGCGCGGCCCGGCCGCAGCAGCTCGTAGATGCGCAGGATGACATCCTGCGGCACGTCGACCATCTCCGCTGCGCGCTCGAAATTGCGCGCCAGGGTCGGCCTGCCGGCGGCAACCGCGATCTCGGCCTGCTGGCGCAAGGCTTCCGGCGTGATACGCAAATCTTCGAGGGCAACGTCACCCGACTCGATGCCGGCGAGAGTCAAATCCTCGAGCGTCTTGCCGCGGCGTGTGCGCGCCAGATCGGGGCGCTTCTCGGCCAGAGGGTAATCGTCGGTGGTAAGGCCTTTGCCTTTCATTGCGCGGCCTCCACCAGGCGGATCTCAATATTCTCGGGCGTTGCGCCATCCTCCGTCAGGCCGGTTTCGATGGCGTAGATCAGCGCGACCTGAGCGTGGAACCGCGCGCCCATGGCCTCGCCCTTGGTCGGCACCACGACCGGCTCCGGCGATTCGCCCAGGGCATAGGTAGCCGCATTCTCACCCAAGCGCCGGTAATGCTCCAGCTTGGTGATCGGCGCGTTAGAGAAGAGTTCGAGATTGTGGTGCGGCAGCCGATCGCGCTGATGGATGACCGCGGTCCCTTTCGCCTGGATGCCGATGCCGACGCCGGAGCCAGCCAGGCGCGCGGCGCTGAGCCCGAGGAAAGACGTGTCGGCTGTGTGCCGCAGCCGGACGATGCGCGGCTTGCCACCCTTGGCACGGATACCGGAGGTGAGGGCATCCAGCACCGAGGAGAGCGGGTGGCCACCAAGGGTACGGAAAATCTTGAGCCCAAAGCCGGGCGAAATACCGATCACCACTTCCTTGGGATCGGCACCAGGCTCGGCTAGACCCATGGTGCGATATTGGATGAGGCGCATCTCGGTCTTGGCGTGGCGGCCTTCGCTCCGCAGCACCTCGTCGCGGTCCAGCACGTCGCGGATATTTACCAGCTGCTCGCGGCGCTCGGGGCTGAGGCGATAGCCGGTGCCGGGGCCGAGATATTCGTTGGGATCGTTGATCGCACTGATGATGCGCCCATTGCGCACGATGGCGGACGTCTGCAGGTAATCGCCGGTCACGCGCAATTTCACGACGTTCAGCAGATTCTGCGCTTCCTGCCGGAAGCCGCGCTTCGCCAGCGCCTTGATGACGTCGATGACGTTGATGCCGCGCTGCTTGATCGCTTCGCTGATAACGGCGACGTCGCGTGGCAGGTAGCTTTCCGTCTCTTCCGAGCCGGAGGCAGCGACCACGCTCGCCATCATGTCGGCGGTCGGCTTCGAGAGATCGAGCTCCTCGAACACAGCGGCGATGGCCTGGACGGCGCGGCTGCGCAGATCGATGATTTCCGTCTCGCCGACCGGCGTCAGCCCGCCATCGGCCTCGAAATCGCGCTGCAGGACCAGGAAATCCTCCAGCTCCTCGCCGTTCATGAGCGAAGGATTGAAGGAATTATCGTATTTCAGGATCGAACCGAAGCCCGAGCAGATGAGGTCGGAGCCAGCGATCAGGAACGGCAGGATCTTGGCGCCGACACGGATCTCGGATTCGGTCGGCCGCGCATCATTGCCCGATGCGCATTCGAGGTCGAGCCAGACCGCAATCAGGTTCTCCGCCATCAGCTCGCGCATGCCGCCGGGTACAGTGCAGGTGATGGGCGCACCATCGATGCCGCCATTCTGCGTCCCCTGGACGCCCATGCCGCGCTGCAGGCACAGGCAGCGCGCTTCGAGATAGAGCAACGATTTGCTCTCATGGAACCCCATCAGGAGCTCGGAGCCGGCGCCGGAGGTGCAGCGCATCTTGATGCCGCGCGAGGCATAGGCAGTGGAGAGGAACGCCTTGGACCAGGGCGTATCATCGCCGTCGATGAACGCGCGCTCTGTCCCATAGACCGAGACGGTCTCGGCATAGGAGCTGAAGCCCGCCATGCCGATCTGCAGCTCCTCGGCTTCTTCGCTGGAGCACTGGAACAAGGTGCCCCAGCGTCCAACGGCGGCGCCGACCGTGCAGGCGATTGCGTTGGACCAGGCATTGCGCGCGACCCGCATTGTGGTCTCGACCTCGTCGAACCCGAAGGCGACGGCTGTCGCCGCATCGGCGGCCAGTTGCAGCGGGTCATCCTTGGCGTTGGTAACGTGGCCCTGATTGCCGGGCGTGTGGCGCGCCCGCATCTTGCTGTAGGCGAAGGCGATCTCCAGCGCGTTCAGCTCCGTCACCACTTCGGCGAGCTTGGCCGGCGTCATGCCGTGAGCGAGCCGCACCAGCTTCGCGCGCGGCACATTCATATCCACCAGCATGCGCGCGATCTCAGGCGATGGGATTGCCATCGCTGCCATCGCGATGTCGACATCGAGGTGGTGGTTGGCGATGAAGATGTCGATCATGTCGAAATCGGCGGCGGCGATGCCGTCCATCGATATGACCTTGCCGTTCTCGACCCCGAGTCCCGGCTTGGGATCGTTGGGGGAGGAGAAGGCGGCGAACCCGGCAGCGGCGTCCTCCACCGCGAACTTGTCGAGACGCAGCGGCCGCTCGTCCCAATCCGCAAAGCGCCGCCAGCGGTTGACCTTGATCTGCGGCGGCGTTGGCGACTTGTCCTGCATGCCCGATCTCCTGCACCGATCGGGGGCAGAGGCTAATCCCGCCGCTTGCTGAATGCAAACCCACCCATGCAGGCTTTCTATCAAACCGATAGGAAGGCGGCATTTTCGTTGCTGTGCGCCGCGGCTCAGAGTGGCGGCGTCGAACTGTCCGTTGCATGTGGAGGTCCAAAGAGATGATCAGGATTTCTCGCCGATTCCCAAAGAATTCCGTCCGGTACTGGCGGGCGATCGAAATCCATCCTGCCAGCGGCGACGCAGCCACTCTGCTGCGGCCGGAGCTGGTCGCTGGACCCTATGTGCTGCTCGCCGATGCGGTGCCAGTCCCGACACGTTTTCGCAACCACTCCCAAACTCACTGAAAGGAAAAGACATGAACAAGACCATTCTGCGCGGCTTCTCTGCGGCCGCGATCATCGCCGGCAGCATGGCGCTCGGCAGCGCGGCCTTCGCGGGCGAGTGCCCGGCAGGCAAGGTCGTCGCCGACGGCAAGGGACAGATGGACCAGGGCCTGATGGCGAAGGACGTGACCGACACGGTGCTGGCCTCCGTCGACCTGTCGAAGGAAATGGTGGCCGCGGCGGATCATCAGTTCCGCATGCGCCGGCTCGAGATCCAGCCGGGCGGCATCGTTCCCTGGCACGATCACGCCGACCGCCCGGCGCTGATCTATGTCGTGCAGGGCGAGATCACCGAATATGCCAGCACCTGCAGCGATCCGATCGTGCACAAGGCGGGCAATGTCTCGGTCGATTCCGGCCGTCATCACTGGTGGAAGAACACCGGCAAGAAGAAGGTCGTGCTGATCTCCTCGGACATCCTGCACGACAAGGCCGATACCAATATGTGAGGGGCCTCCCTCCCTCAAAGTGAGGGAGGGAATTCTCGTCCGTAATGTAGGAGCGCGGAGCGATGACCACTGAAGTTGCATTGAGCGCTCCCGCATCCCACCTGCTGCGCCTCTTCACCGTCGCGCTCATCGCGTTCTTGACGCTAGTCGACCTGTTCGCCACGCAGGCGATCCTGCCGTCGCTCGTCAAGGCCTATGGCGTGACGCCAGCCGCCATGGGGTTCGCGGTCAATGCCAGCACCATGGGCATGGCGGTGGCCGGCCTTGTGGTGGCGGCGTTCAGCCGGCGCATCAACCGGCGGCGGGGAATCGTGCTCTGCCTCATGCTGCTCGCGATCCCGACCGCGCTGCTGGCCACCTTGCCGGATCTGCCTTTGTTCACGGTGCTGCGAATCATCCAGGGACTTTTCATGTCGGGGGCCTTCAGCCTGACCCTCGCCTATCTCGCGGAGAATTCCAGCGCCAGGGAGACCGCCAGCGCGTTGGCCGCCTACGTCACGGGCAATGTCGCCAGCAATCTGTTTGGCCGATTGATGTCGGCGTCGGTTGCCGATCATCTCGGGTTGCCCACGAATTTCTACATGTTCGCGGGCCTCAATCTGGTAGGCGCGATCCTGGCTTACGCGACGCTGACCCGCGTCACGCCAATGGGGGTCGCGCGCGCGATGGCACGATCACCGCTGGCCGCATGGTCCGAGCATCTGCGCAATGGGCCGCTGCGCGCTGCCTTCGGGATCGGATTTTGCATCCTGTTCGCCTTCATTGGCACTTTCACATACGTCAATTTCGTTGTGACGCGCCCGCCTTTCTCCATCGGGATGATGCAGCTCGGCCTGGTCTATTTCGTGTTCGTGCCCTCGATCCTCAGCACGCCGCTCGCGGGCCTTGCAGTCGGGCGATTTGGCACGCGGCCGACCTTCTGGATGTCGCTTGGGTTGGCGGCCGTCGGATTGCCCATGCTGATGACGTCCACTCTTGCCGTCGTCCTCGCCGGCCTTGCACTGGTCGCCGTAGGCACCTTTTTCGCCCAGGCGGCGGCGACGGGGTTTGTGGGACGCGCGGCGACGGGTGACCGCGGCTCAGCCGGCGGGCTCTATCTGGCCTCCTATTTCCTAGGCGGATTGGCCGGCAGCTTCGTGCTGGGCCGCGCCTTCGATGCGTTCGGATGGGGCGCGTGTGTGACGGGCGTCGGGGCGGCGCTTGCCCTTGCGGCATCGCTGGCAATCAAGCTGCGCCTTCCAGAGGAGGACCGCGCGCGCAGGGCGGAATCCTTCTGCTAGGCCTTCAGGATCACCAGCTTCTCTGAATCGAGCTGCAAGCTTACGGCGCTTCCCACAGTCACAGGCGCATCGGCGGGCAACTGGGCGAGCAGATCGATGTCCGGCGCGGCCGCGGGACTGGCGACCACCCGCTTGAAGCTGCCCTGGTAGCAGACGTCCTTCACCGTCGCTGCGATGCCAGGCCCAAGCTGCACGTGTTCGGGCCGAATCGCGACACAGACTTCTGTGCCCCGTGTTGCATCCTGTGTTTTGAACACACCGAACGGCGTGCGCACCTGTCCGGATTGCTCGACATGTGCCGGCACGATCGTGCTTTCGCCCATGAAAGTGGCGGTGAAGCGGGTGGCGGGCCTGCCATAGACGCGCTCCGGCGATCCCTGATCCTCGATGCGTCCGTGATTCATCACCACCACATGATCGGCCAGCGCCATCGCCTCTTCCTGGTCGTGGGTCACGTGCACGAAGGCGGTGCCGACGCGCTTCTGGATCGCCTTGAGCTCGTCCTGCATCTGGCGACGGAGCTTGAGGTCGAGGGCGCCCAGCGGTTCGTCGAGCAGGAGAACGGCCGGCTCCACCACCAGCGCGCGGGCCAGGGCCACGCGCTGCCGCTGCCCGCCCGAAAGTTGATGCGGCTTCCGGTCGAACGCGTGCTCAAGTCCGACGGTCCGCAGCATCTCCTGCGCCCGGGCCAGCCGTACAGCCTTGGGCGTGCCTTTCATGCGCAGGCCAAAGGCGACGTTGCTGCCGACACTCATATGAGGGAACAGCGCGTAATCCTGGAAGACGGTCGCGGTCGGCCGTCTGGCGGGCGGCATCGTCGTGCAATCCTCGCCCTTGATAAACACGCAGCCGGTGGTGGGTTGGAGAAAGCCGCCCAGGATGGAGAGCAGCGTCGTCTTGCCGGACCCGGATGGACCCAGCAACACGGTGTAGCTCCCCGGCTCGATTGTGAGGGAGACGGCATCCAGCACCTGCGCCTGTCCGAAGCGATGCGAAAGATCCTCGACTGTCACCAGAGCCGTCATAGCGGGCGCTTCCTGAATGCGACGAGCTCGAAGATGATCGCCAGCACGACCGAGACGCCGAAGACCAGGGAGCCCACCGCATTGGTCTTCGGATTGAGCCCCGCCCTCAGCAGATTCCAGATTTCCACGGGCAAGGTCGCATCGAAGCGCGTGAGCAGGAAGGCGATCACGAATTCGTCCCAGGAAAAGGTCATGGCGAGGAAGAAGCTCGCGAACAAAGCGGGCCACAGCATCGGCGCGGTGACGAGGGTCAGGACCTGCCATTCCCGCGCGCCGAGGTCGCGGGCCGCGCGCTCGATGTTCGCCTGGTGATCGCCCATCTGGCTGTAGATGATGGCGAAGCACAACGGCAGATTAATCACTACATGGCCGATGCCGGCGGCGATCAGCGACTTGGGTATCCCGATCCGGTTGAAGAAGATCAGGAGGCCCATGCCGATAATCAGATAGCTCACCGTCAGCGGCAGCGTGATGAATCCGCGCAGCAGGGCCGAGGCCGGCAGGTGAAAGCGCGCGAATCCCCAGGCCGAGAGGAAACCGAGGAGAGTAGCGATGGTCGAGCTGACAATCGCGACCATGACCGAGTTGAGCAACCCGGACGTCAGGCGCGCATCGCCGAGCACCGCGCTGTACCAGCGCAGCGACGGGCCGTTGAACGGCGGAATGGGAAACAACGTGCCTTGGAACGAGAACAGGACAAGCACCGCCACGGGCAGGAAAATGAAGCCGTAGATCGCTGCCGCGTAGAGTACCGACAGAGTCCGTGCCATCACGCCCGCTCGATCTTCAGCCAGCGGGCGCAGGCCAAGTAGGCGATGGAGACGACCACCATCAGGATTATGGACAGCGCGGATGCGCTCGCGAAGTCGCCGCGCCTTCCGATCTGCATCATGATGAGCTGCGGCATCAGCAGCTCATTATTGCCACCCAGGATCTGCGGCGTGATGTAATCGCCGATCGCCAGGACGAAAGTGAGAAACGCGCCCACCATGATACCCGGCAAGGTGAGCGGCAGAATGACGTGGATGAAGGCCTGCACCGGACCGGCGCCCAGATCGGCGGCGGCCTTGCGATAGTTCGGCGAAAGCTGCTTGAGGTTGGCGTAGATCGTCAGCGTCAGCAGCATGACGAAGAAATGCACGAATCCGATGATCGTCGCCGCCCGCGTGTTGGCGATCTCAATCGGTTCGGACAGCAGATGCAGGTGCAGCAGCGCGCTGTTGAAAGCGCCGCCTTCCGACAGAACCAGCAGCCAGGAATAGGACCGCACGACATAGGACGTCCAGAACGGCAGGACGGCGAGCATCAGCGCCAGGCGCTGCCAGCGCTCGGGCACCACAAAGGCGAGGATCCAGGCAAAGGGATAGGCCAGCAGGATGGAAATGACGGTGACGACGGCGGTCACTTCCAGCGAATTGGTCAGCGACCGCCAATAGCTCGGGTTTGCGAAGAACTGCGCGTAATCGGAGAGGCTGGGGCCCGCTTCGCCCTTTGGAAAAAGGCTGGCCACGCCCATCGCCGCGAACGGGACCGCAAAAAAGACCAGCGTCCACAGCAAGGCCGGTGTGACGCTGGCCCATCGGACGGCCGAAAACGGCTCGGCTCTCATTGCGCCTGGATCATTTCGGTCCACACATCCTGCATCTTCTTGTCGAGCTCCTCGCTCGGTGCCGGATAGGGCTGTGCACGCTTCAGGAAGTCCGGCTGCTCGGCAAAGCGCAGGATGGTCTTCTGCTCGTCGCTCAAGGCCGCCTTGCTGTTGGCGGGCATCCCCCAATAGCAGGAGGAGGTGGCGAGCCGCGCCTGGCCTTCAGGGCTGAGGACATACTGGATGAACTTGAGGGCCAGGTCCTTGTGCTTCGAATCCTTGAACATCGCCAGCGACTGCGACCATAGAACTGCCCCTTCCTTGGGGACGGAGAAATCGAGATCGGGATTCTCCTTCGCGATGCCCGCCGTCACCCATTCGCCGCCGCCGACCAGGATGTCGGCTTCGCCCGTCGCCAGCGCGGTCTGGCTGGCAACGACGTCGGTCACCGCCTTGGCATTGGCCTTCATTTTCAGCAGCACGTCCTTGATCGCGGGCAGATCGGCCTCGGTCAGCTCGGCCGTCTTCTTGCCGATCGACATGGCGGCCATCCCGATGACCGGCAAGTAGTAGTCGTAGATCGCGATGCGTCCCTTGTATTTGTCGCTGGTCAAGACGGCCAACGACTGCATGTCGGCCGGGTCGACTTTCGACTTGTTGAAGCCGATGGTGTTGTAGCCGAATTTTTCGGTGATGCCGTAGCGCTTGCCGCCGATCTTGGTCATGGGATCCATGACGATCTCTGGGAACAGGTCCGCGAAGGGCAGCTGGTCTTCCGGCAAGGGCGCGAACAGACCGCGGTCGACGCCGCGGTGCACGTCGATGGAATCGATGACCATGACATCCCAGTCGCCGGGCTGCGACTGCTCGACGATCGCCAACCCCGCGCCGGTCCCTTCGAACTCCTTTACATTCACCTTGACGTTGTTGGCATCCTCGAACGGCTTCAGCAGGTTCGGGTCGGAATGGTCGCACCAGACCAGTGCGTTGAGCTCGTCGGCGGCGCTGGCAGGGGTCTGTCCCCACAAAGCCAGAATGCCGAAGGATGCGCCGGCCAAGCGCCGGCCGAGACGGGACGAGAGCATGGTGATTGCCTCCTTGCAGTTTATTGTGATTGTGCCAAAATTGAATGAATTCTAAAAATGAGTCAATTTCAATTTTGCAGGAGGCCCCATGGCGGGCTTGCGCGCCAAGCACAAGGCCGATCGACATCGGCGCATCCTCGAAGCCGCCGCCGAACTGTTCCGCGTCTCCGGCTATGACGCCGTGAAGATGGAGGCGATCGCCGCCGCCGCCGAAGTATCGATCGGCACCATCTACAACTACTATAAGAACAAGGGCGATCTGCTTGTCGCCATCGTGTCGATGGAGGTCCACGAAGTCCTGGCGGCGGGAGAAAAGGTCATAGCCAGGTCGCCATTGAATGCCGAGAAGGCGATCGCGAAGCTGATTACCAATTATATCGAGCATTCTCTCGTCTATCTCAGCAAGGAGATGTGGCGCCAAGCCATGGCCATCACCACCCAGCAGCCCGATAGTCCGTTCGGTGTCGCCTATGGTGAACTTGACGAGGCACTGACCGCCCAGACCTGCAAACTGATCAAGACACTGCAGGCCCTCGGCCTGGCGCGGGCCGACGCCGACGCCCAGGCGATCGGGGAGATGATATTCAATAATGCCAACATGATGTTCACGATCTTCGTGAAGCGGGAAGAGATGACCCTCGCCGAACTTCTTGCCCGAATCCGGCTGCAGAACCGGCCCTTGGTGAAGGCCATCATGATCTAGCCCGCATTTTCAACGTGCCGGTTTGGAGTCACTATGGTGATGGATCGAGTAGGGCTGGAATGAATCAAGCGGAGGGCCAATGACCACGCTGCCAGTCGTTGCCGCTGATCAATGGTACGAGGTGCACAAGCTGCCCGATGGCGTGAACCTGATCCATGAGCCGTGGATCAAGCCGTTCTTTCGCTGCAACATGTGGCACGTTCAGGGCCGCGACTTCGACCTGCTGTTCGACACCGGCCTTGGGCACTTTCCCTTGCGCCAGGCTATCGCGGCGTTGCGGGAACGGCCGGTGATCTGCGTCGCCAGCCACAGCCATTTCGACCATATCGGCTGCCACCACGAATTCGAGGTCCGCTGCATCCATCGGGCGGAGGCGGCGATCCTTGCCGATCCGCGCAACGACTGGACCTTGGCTGACCGCTACGCCACGGCCGACATGTTCGACGGCGTTCCGGAGGGCTGGGCGACCAACACCTATCGCATCAAGTCCGCACCGGCGACACGGCTGCTTAGCGATGGCGAGGTGATCGACCTCGGCGATCGCGCGTTCGAGGTCATCCACACGCCGGGCCATTCGCCGGGCGGCATCGCTTTGTGGGAGCGGCGCTCAGGCGTCCTGCTGTCCGGTGACATCGTCTATGACGGGCCGCTCATCGATGATGCCTACCATTCCGACCTTGGCGATTACGAGAAATCGCTGCGCCGCCTCGCCGTCTTGCCGGTGGAGATCGTGCATGGCGGACATTTCCCCAGCTTTGCGCGCCGGCGCCTTCGCACCATCATCGACGAATATCTGATGGGGCGGCGCCTTCCGGGCTGCCATCTCGAAGGCAGCTAATCAAAGTCGGGCTTGCCGCGCCGCATCTTGACCTTGGAGCGGTGTTGCTTGCCTTCGTGGCGCCGTTCCTTGGAGGCCTTGGTCGGCTTGGTGGCGCGGCGCGCCTTGGGCACGTGGGTCGCGGCGCGGATCAGCTCGATCAGCCGATCGCGGGCGTCGGCGCGGTTGCGGTCCTGGCTGCGGAAGCGTTGTGCATCGATCACCAGCACGCCTTCTCCCGTCATGCGGCTGCCGGCGAGGCGCATCAGCCGCGCCTTCACATCCAGCGGCAGGCTTGGCGAACCGGTGACGTCGAAGCGCAGCTCGACCGCGGTCGACACCTTGTTGACGTTCTGCCCGCCGGGGCCGGAGGCACGCACAAAGCGCTCTTCCAGCTCGGCCTCGTCCAGGACGACGGATCGGGTGATTCGAATCATGGCTGCACCTTAACGGGCGGGTGCCGCCTTGTCAGCCGGCGTGGAGCGATAAGCGGCTGATCTGAAACGCGAACCTGTCCCATGTCACATCCTGTCCGCCGGTCTCGTCTTAAGATCGGTCACCGATCAGAGGAAACCCATGCGCAGAACGATCCTGTGGATCATCGCTCTCGCCACCCTGGCCAATGGCGGCGTGATGATGCTGGCGGCGGAGAACTGGTGGGCGCTTGTGCTCGGCGTCGCGGACACCGGCGCCTTCAACGCCCATTTCGTGCGCGATGTCGGCGCGGCCTATGCGGCAGCGGGCCTTGGCCTTGCCTGGTTTGCGGCGCGGCCGCGCGAGCGGGCTGCGGCCCTGGTGGCGCTGACCTTCCTTGGCTTGCATGCGCTGTTCCATGTGGTGGAGTTCGCTGAGGGGCATGGCGGGGGCGGCGTGACGGCGATCCTGGCGGTCATTGCGCCGACCGTCATCGCCGCGCTGGCAATTCTGTGGCCGCGATCCAAGATCTATGCGACAGGAGAGGTGTGATGCTGAAGTGGTTCATGAAGCGCCAGCTGCGCGCATTCGGCGATGCCTTCGGCTATGACACGAGCTACGGCCAGGAATTGGTCGATGCCGATCCGGCGGCGGGCTTTGCCCTGGCGCGATTGTCCAAGGTCGCCGCCTATCGTGCAGATGCACCGGCCGCGGCCTGGTACGCCGCCAAGATCGTGGCGGCGATGCGCGAGGACTGCGGACCCTGCGTCCAGCTGGGTGTCAGCATGGCGGAGCAGGGCGGCGTGTCGGAGTCCGACCTGCGCGCGATCATCGCCGGCGATGTTGGGCGGATGAGCGCAGAGGCGTCGCTCGGCTATCGCTTCGCCAAGGCGGTGCTGGACAGGAACGAACAGCTCGACGATCTGCGCGAAGAGATCGTGCAGCGTTGGGGCCGCAAGGCGCTTGGCGCGATCGCGATCAATATCGTCACGACTCGGACGTTTCCGGCGATGAAATACGCACTGGGCCATGGTCAGTCCTGCCAGTCAGTGGAGATCGGCGGCGTTGCCATCGCACCGAACAAGGTCGCCTATGCCTGAGACGATCCAGATCGCGCACGATGACCCGGCGGCATTGTTCGAGCCGCACCGCGCCTATCTGCGCGGGCTCGCTTATCGCATGCTCTCCTCGATGGCGGAGGCGGAGGATGCGGTGCAGGATGCCTATATCCGCTGGCACCGCATCGGCGCCAAGGCGCGGGCTGGAATCGAGAACCCGCGCGCCTGGCTCAGCAAGGCGACAACGCGGCTCTGCCTCGATCGCTTGAAGTCCGCGCGGGCTCAGCGTGAAACCTACGTCGGTCCGTGGCTGCCCGAGCCTCTCATTGGGCCGATGATCGCGCCGGCAACGGCGGATGATCCGGCCGAGCTGGCGCAGGATCTGTCCGTCGCGTTCCTGCTGCTGCTGGAGCGCCTGTCACCGCTGGAGCGCGCGGCCTTCCTGCTGCATGACGTGTTCGAGATGAGCTTCGCGCAAGTGGCCGAGGTATTGCGCCGTGACGAGGCTGCCTGTCGGCAGCTCGCCACCCGGGCGCGGAAGCATATCGAGGCGGGGCGGCCGCGCTTCGATGCCAGGTCTGAGGACCAGGCGCGCATCGCGGCTGCCTTCCTGGCAGCCGCGGGCTCCGGCGATCCCACGCAGCTTGTGCATCTGCTGGCCGAGGATGCGGTCCTGATCAGCGATGGCGGCGGCAAGGTGAGGGCCGCGCTGAATCCGATCCTCGGCCGCGACAAGGTCATCGCCTTCGTGTTGGGCGTTCGGAAAAAGGTGCCCTTCGCGGAAGGCACGGAATTTCGGCCCTCGCTCATCAACGGATTGCCGGGCTTCCTGATCGTGCTTCCAGATGGGACAATCCATCAGACCCTCTCATTCGAGATTCAGGACGGCGCCATCCACCGCATCTACGCCGTGCGCAACCCCGACAAGCTGAAGACGCTGCGCGCCTGATCCAGTGTCGCGCTTGCCAAGCGCGCACCCTCTGGGTCAGATGCGCTGATGAGCAAATACAACCGCATCCTGTTCGTCGATGTCGAGCTGACCTGCTGGGAGGGCGCGCCGCCAGCCGGCGAGCTGCCGGAGGTGATCGCCATCGGCATCGTCGATCTCAAGACAGACGATCTCGATATCAGGCGCGAGAAGCTGTTCCTGGTGCGCCCGCAGGTCTCCGCCATCTCGCCCTTCTGCAGCACGTTCACAGGGATCATGCCGAACGAAGCGGAGGGCGCGCCGCCCCTCCCTGAGGTCGTGCGCACGATCCGCAAGACCTTCGGCCAAAGCGATTGGTGCGCCTGGGGGCGCGACGACGCGCTGATCCGAGAGAGCTGCGAGCGGGCGGGAGCGGAACTGCCGTTCCTCGGCTGCTTCCATGATCTCGCCGCCCAGGTGCGCGGGCTGCTCGGCCTCACCTACCGGCTGGGGCTGGATGAGGCGCTGGAGCGGTTCGACCTCGACTGGGAGGGAACGCCGCACGAGGCGCTGGCCGACGCGCGGAACCTGGCCCGTCTGTTCATCGCCGTGGCGCGGCGGCTCCGCTGAATCAGGATTTCTGAGTTAAAAGCTCCAAAAGAACTATTTTACTTGCGCCCCCATTCGGCGGACCATGGAGATGCATCGGTTCCATGGGGAGACGTGATGATGAAGAACGGAATCTCCACCGAAGAAGAGCGGCGCAGCTTCCTGGAAGGCATGGCCGAAGCGGCGACCGGCGTTACCCTGGTCACGACCGATGGGTCCGCCGGCCGTTTCGGCGTCACGGTCAGCGCCTTCGCGTCGGTCTCGGCCGATCCGCCGATGCTCCTCGCTTGCATCAACCGCAAGAGCCCCGCTGCCGCAGCCATTGCGGCGAATGGCGGGTTCTGCGTCAACGTCCTCTCGGCCGCGCAGAGCTTCCTGGCCGACGTCTTCGCCGGCCGGTCGGAGCGCGTTCCGCCCTATGATTTCACCTGCGCCGATTGGCAGCGCGCGGAAACGGGATGGCACCTTTCTGAGTCGGTTGCCGCGTTTGCCTGCGCGCTGGATCGCGAGGTCGCGGCGGGCAGCCATCAGATCCTGATCGGCCGCGTGCTGGCGACGCACCGCACCGCGCAGCCCAAAGCCAGCAGCCTCGTCTATTCCCGCCGCGCTTATTCCATCGCGCAGCCCATCCTCTGAAGAGAGCCATCATGATCCGCACCGGCAAGCAGTATCTCGACAGCATGCGCGACGGCCGCGCCGTCTATATCAACGGCGAGAAGGTCAAGGACGTGCCAAGCCATCCGGCGTTCAAGCCGCTGGTCGATATCCGCGCCCGCATCTACGACATGCAGCACGAAGCGGCGACGCGCGATGTCATGACCTATGAGGAGGGCGGGGAGCGGTTCGCGACCGGCCTCAAGCTGCCGCATAGCCAGCAGGATTGGTGGGACAAGCGGCGCGCCACCGACGCTGTATTCGAGGATGTGAAGGGCGTCATCACCCGCGTCGGCGACGAGACGGTGGGAGAGATGTGGTCGCTCTACGACGGCCAGGATGTCCTCAACGAGGTCGACCCGCAATTCTCCGAGAACATCGCGCGCCACATCGACAAGGTGATCAAGCACGATCCCTTCCATGTCTCCGCGAACACCGATCCCAAGGGCGACCGTTCCAAGCGCCCGCAGGACCAGGACCCCGACATGCTGCTGCATGTGGTGAAGGAGACCGACAAGGGCATCATCGTGCGCGGCGCCAAATATGAGACCGCGGCGGCCTATGCCAACCAGGCCTTCACCAAGCCGACGATCGCCAATTGGGGCGATTCGCAGCTATCCGACTATGCCGTCGGCTTCATCGTCGACCTCGGCTCGCCCGGCATCAGCATGATCTGCCGCACCGGCTTCGCGGGACGCGGCCCGATCGAGGATTATCCACTGGCCAACCGGTTCGACGAGGTCGATTCGCTGGTCGTCTTCGACAATGTTCTGATCCCGTGGGAGAACGTGCTGTTCTACCGCCACACCAAGGCGGCGATGTTCATCCGCATGACGCTCCACCGCTATAGCGCCTATGCCTTCGTGCAGCGGATCATGAAATTCGCCGACATGATGATCGGCGCTGCGCTTTTCAACGCGCGCCAGACCGGGCTCGACAAGCAGCAGGCTGTCCAGGAGAAGCTGGCGGAGATCGCGGTCTATCGCGAGGGCATCAATGCGCACCTGACGGCAGCGATTGCGTTGGCGGAGAAGAGCCCGCGCGGGCTGCTGATGCCCAACCAGTCGCTGCTCTATACCGGCAGGGTCCATGCCTGCACGAACCTGCCGCGCATGATGCATCTCGCGCGCGAACTATGCGGCGGGCAGATCTGCGTGACGCCGGACTTCGCCGCCTTCCATCATCCCGAGGCGGGCAAGTGGCTGGAGAAGTTCTACACCATCAACGAGGATTGGGTGGCGGACGATCGGCGCCGGCTGCTGGCCTACGCGCGCGATCTGCTCAATTCGGATTATGCGGGCCATCGCCTGACGTTCCAGTTGTTCGCGCAATCGCCGCCCTTCGCGCATCTGGCGGCGGTCTATCGCAATTTCGACTGGGACGGATCGCTGGATTTCGTGCGCAAATCGGCCGGCCTCAGCGACAAGGTGATGGGCAAGCTCAAGCGCGCGCCGGGCGACAGCGCGGTGGTCAAGTGGTTCGACGGGGCAAGCAAGAAGGCGGCGGAATAGAAAATGGCGCACACACGTATTCGCAAGTTCAACACCAAGGACACCTATCCGGAACAGAAGCTGGACAATGACCTCTGCCAGGCGGTGGTGGCGGGAAATACCGTCTATCTGCGCGGCCAGATCGCGCAGGATCTGGATACCCGCGCCTCGCTCCATGTCGGCGACGCGGGCAAGCAGGCGGACAAGGCCATGTCCAACATCGCCATGCTGCTCGAGGAAGCGGGCAGCGAGCTCCGCCATATCGTGAAGATCGTCGTGTACCTCACCGACATCCGCTATCGCGAGGCGGTCTACCGATCCATGGGCAAGTGGCTGAAGGGCGTGTTCCCGGTTTCGACCGGCCTGGTCGTTCACGCGCTGGCGCGGCCGGAATGGGTGGTTGAAATCGACGCCACCGCCGTCATCCCCGATGGTTACAAACCGAAGAAGAAGAAGGGCAAGAAATGACGTTCTCGATCGCCGCGCGCTGTGCCGAGACGGGCATGTTCGGCATCGCGGTCTCGTCCTCCTCGCCCGCGGTCGCCGCGCGCTGCGCCCATGCGCGCGCGTGCGTCGGCGCATTCGGCACGCAGAACATCACTGATCCGAGGCTTGGTCCCAGGGGACTCGAGCTGATGGCGGCGGGCGCGAGTGCGGAACAGGCGATTGCGGCGCTGAAGCAATCGGCGCCTCACATCGCTTTCCGTCAATTGACCGCAGTCGATGCCAAAGGCGGCGTGGCGGCGCATTCCGGCGACCATACGCTGGGCACCCACGCGACCGCGCAGGCGATGAATGTTGTCGCGGCGGGCAATCTGCTGCGCAATGAGGAGATACCGGCAAAGATGGTGGCGGCGTTCCAACGCGCGCAGGGTCATCTCGGCGATCGCCTGCTGACGGCGATGGAAGCAGCGATGGCGGCCGGTGGTGAGGAGGGGCCGGTTCATTCCGCCGGTATGCTGATCGTGCGCGACGTGCCCTGGCCAATCGCCGATCTGCGCGTTGACTGGTCCGATGGCGACCCAATCGCGGAATTGCGCCGGCTGTGGGGCATCTACCAGCCGCAAATGGAAGACTACGTCACGCGAGCTCTCAACCCGACGGTAGCGCCGAGCTTTGGTGTGCCGGGGGATAAGTAAGGTGTGATGTTGGCGTCGGTCTTCGCTTCCCCCCTCACCCCAGCCCCTCTCCCTCGAGGGGAGAGGGGCTTTTCGCGCGAGCCCGGCAACAGCGTCCCCTCTCCCCCACCGACGAATGTCGGGCTACGCCGACGGGAGGGAGAGGGACAGGGTGAGGGGTCCGCGCCGCAGGCGCGATTCAAAGTGCCATAAACCTGATGCGCTTCACCCTGCGCCATTTGCAATATTTCGTCGCGGCGGCGGAAGCCAGCTCCATCGCACTGGCTTCGGAGCGCATTGCGATTTCGCCGCCTTCGATCTCCGCCGCCATCGCGCATCTGGAAAAGGAGCTGGGGCTGCAGCTGTTCATCCGGCATCACGCGCAGGGCCTGTCGCTGACGGCCAGCGGGCGGCAGATGCTGCGCGAGGCGAAGGCGCTGCTGGCGCAGGCGGATGCGCTCTATGCCGCGGCGCGCGATCTGACCGAGCAGGCGCGCGGGCCGCTCAATGTCGGGTGCCTGGTTACGCTGGCGCCGATCATCCTGCCGGAACTGTGTCACGCCTTTCAGCAGCGCTTCCCGGCAGTTCTGGTCTCGATCCACGAAGGCGACCAGGAGCATCTGATAGACCGGTTGCGGCGCGGCGAGATCGATATCCTGCTGACCTACGATCTGCAGGTGCCGGAGGACGTCCAGTTCGAACCGCTGGCGCAGCTGCCGCCTTATGCGTTGCTGTGGCCGGAGCACAAGCTGGCGCAGCGGCGCTCGCTGTCGCTGCATGATCTGGCGCCGGAGCCGCTGATCCTGCTCGACCTGCCGCTCAGCCGCGAATATTTCCTGTCATTGTTCTTCCAGGAAGGCCTGACGCCGCAGATCGCCGCGCGCTCCAAGCATCCCGACGTCATCCGCACCATGGTCGCGAACGAATATGGCTATGCCTTGTTCAATGCGCGGCCGCGCAATCCGGCGGCGCTCGATGGCAAGCCCTTGCAGATCGTGCCGCTCAAAGGCCCATACCGGCCGATGAGCCTTGGCATCGCGAGCTTGCGCCAATCCGGGAGGCCGCGCGCCCTCATCGAGTTCGAGGAACATTGCCGCACCGCGATCAATCAGCGCGGCATTCCCGGCCTCATCACTCAATCCAAGTAGAAGGTGCCGTCATGGCGCGCGATCCGCGTTACGACATTCTGTTCGAGCCGGTGAAGATCGGCCCCAAGGTCGCGAAGAACCGCTTCTACCAGGTGCCGCATTGCAACGGCGCTGGCTATCGCGACCCTTCCGCAAACGCCGAGATGCGGCGCGTGAAAGCGACGGGCGGCTGGGCGGTGTTGTGCACCGAGCAGGCGGAGATTCACCATTCTTCGGAGATCACGCCCTTCATCGAGCTGCGCATCTGGGACGACCAGGACATGCCGATGCTGACGCGCATCGCCGATGCGATCCATGAGGGCGGCGCGCTGGCTGGCATCGAGCTCTGCTACAACGGCATGAATGGCCCCAACCTCCACTCGCGCGAGACGCCGCTGGGGCCGATGAACCTGCCGATCCTCACTTTCACCAACGACCCGGTGCAGGCGCGGGGGATGGATCGCGAGGATATCCGCAATCTGCGCCGCTGGCATCGCGCGGCTGCGGTGCGGGCCAAGCAGGCGGGCTTCGACCTGGTCTATGTCTATGGCGCGCATGGCTTCGGCGCCGCGCAGCATTTCCTCTCCCGCCGCACCAACCAGCGCACAGATGAATATGGCGGATCGTTGGAGAACCGCGCGCGGCTGCTCAAGGAGCTGATCGAGGATACCAAGGACGCGATTGGCGATTCCTGCGCTGTCCCAGTGCGCATCCTGGTTGATGAGATGATGGGTGACGGCGGTATCACCAATGCGGAGATCCGCGATGTCATCGCTATGCTGGCCGAATTGCCGGACTTGTGGGACTTGGCGCACGGATCGTGGGACTATTGTTCGAGCACCTCGCGCTTCGCCGGCGAAGGCTGCCTCGAAGACTACGTGAAGGGCATCAAGGCGCTGACCAGCAAGCCGGTGGTAGCCGTGGGCCGCTTCACCTCACCCGATGCGATGGTGCGGCAAGTCAAGTCCGGGATTCTCGATCTGATCGGCGCGGCGCGGCCTTCGATCGCCGATCCGTTCCTGCCCAAGAAGATCGAAGAGGGACGTCTGGATGACATCCGCGAATGCATCGGCTGCAACATCTGCGTGACCGGCGACATGACCGGCGCGCTGTCACGCTGCACCCAGAATCCGACCTTCATGGAGGAATGGCGCAAAGGCTGGCATCCCGAGATCATGCGCACGAAGGAATCCGACACGCGCGTGCTGATCGTCGGCGCTGGGCCGGCCGGCCTGTCGGCCGCCCGCGGCCTCGGCCTGCGCGGATACGAGGTTGCGCTGGCGGAAGCGGGGACGGAGCTGGGCGGGCGCGTTGCCAAGGAATGCCGCCTGCCGGGCCTCGCCGCCTGGGGCCGCGTGCGTGATTATCGCGTGGGACAGATCCAGAAAATGCCGGATGTGCAGGTCTATCTGGATTCGGCCTTGTCCACGGATGAGGTGCTGGAATTCGGGTTCAATCACGTCGCGATTGCGACCGGCGCGACCTGGAGGCGCGATGGCGTCGCGCGGTTCCAGACCCGGCCCATTGCCATCGATACCGCCATGCCGATCTTCACACCCGATGACCTGATGGCGGGGAAGCGGCCGAAAGGCGACGTGCTGCTCTATGACGACGACCACTACTATATGGGCGGCGTGCTGGCGGAGCTGCTGGTCAAGAGCGGCAACAACGTCCGGTTCGTCACGCCATCGACCTGCGTGTCGGACTGGAGCACCAACACGCTGGAGCAGGCCTTCATCCAGAACCGGCTGATCGAGCTCGGCGTGGACATTCATGTGACGCGCGGCCTGATGAGCATCGCGCGTGATCACGCCGAAATCGCCTGCACCTATTCCGGCCGGGTGTCGCAGATCGCCTGCGACGCCGTGGTGCTGGTGACGGCACGGCTGCCCAACGACGCCCTCTATCTCGAACTCAAGTCCCGCCAGATGCAATGGATCGATTCCGGCATCCGCAGCGTCAAGCTGATCGGCGATGCCAATGCGCCGGCGCCGATCGCCTGGGCGACCTATGCCGGCCATCGCTATGCGGAGGAGCTGGACGGGCCCGACATCGGCGATGCCGTGCCCTTCCGGCGTGAACTGGCGCAGCTTTCCGCCCGCTGAACCGGTCGTGACCCCGGGGGGCTACTCGCGCCACGCGAGGCTCTTGTCTTTGCTGGCGAGCCATCCTCTAATGATGTTGAGGGAGAAGCGCTGAAGCTGTGGTGAAGGGAGCTCATCGCTCAGCTGAAGCAATCAACTCACGGCGTGACCATTGTTCAGCGTTGGGGGGCGCAGAATGACTATGGGCAAATCTTCCGCCGAGCCTCGTGAGGCCGCCGCCGCTGGCGCGCCGTCCAGCAGGCCCATTTCCGGATTTTGGCTGCGCACCTTGTCTGGCGCAGTGCGTCACCTGGCCGTCGGTCAGCTGACCCTGATCGGACCCGACGGTGGGAGCGAAATGTTCGCCGCATCAAAGCCGGGGCCACATGCGACGCTGGAGATCAAGCGGCCGCGCGCCGTGTGGCGACTCTTCACCGGCGGCGATGTCGGATTTGCCGAATCCTATCTGGCGGGCGATTGGGACAGTCCCGATCTGGCGGCCTTGATAGAGCTGGCGGCGCGCAATGAAGCCGCCATGACCGAAGCGATCCGCGGCTTCGGGGTCGTGCGCGCCTGGCACCGGCTGAGGCACCTGTTGCGACCGAACTCGCGGACCGGATCGCGCCGTAACATCGCGGACCATTACGACCTCGGCAACGATTTCTATCGCCTGTGGCTCGATCCCACGATGACCTATTCCTCGGCGATCTTCGCCGAGCCGCAGCAGCAACTGTCCGACGGCCAGATCGCGAAATATCGCCGGCTGGCCGAGAGTCTCGACCTGAAGCGGGGCCACCGCGTGCTGGAGATCGGCTGCGGTTGGGGCGGCTTCGCCGAATTCACCGCCGCCAACTACGGCTGCCACGTGACCGGCATCACCCTGTCGCAGAAGCAGCAGCGTTTCGCCGAGGCCCGGGTCGCGCAGGCGGGACTCAAGGACCAGGTCCGGATCGCCTTGACCGACTATCGCGACGTGACCGGCCCGTTCGACCGCATCGCCTCGATCGAGATGTTCGAGGCGGTTGGAGAAGCGCACTGGCAGACCTTCTTCCACAAGGTGCGCGACCTGCTGGCGCCGGGTGGGCTGGCGGCGCTGCAGGTCATCCTGATCGAGGAGGATCGGTTCGATCTCTACCGGCGCAGCGCCGACTTCATCCAGCGCTACGTGTTTCCGGGCGGCATGTTGCCCTCACCGCGCGCGTTTGCCCGCGCGGCGGAGGCGGCGCGGCTCAAGATCGACGAGACCTTCCATTTCGGCCTCGATTACGCACGCACCTTGTCGCTGTGGCAGAGGGAGTTCCAGCAGGCCTGGCCGCGGGTTGCCCATCTAGGGTTCGATGCGCGGTTCAAGCGGCTGTGGGAGTACTACCTGGCCTATTGCGAAGGCGGCTTCCGCGCCGGCAGCATCGACGTCGCCCAGTTCCGGATCGTGCGGCCCTAGGCAAAAGTGGTGCGGGGCCGCCGGTCGCAGGCTATTCCGCTTCGGTGATGGTGGCAGGCGCCTGGCAGCGCCGGCAGATGTAATCAATGATGGATCCGTCATTGGCGCGGAAGCGAAGCTTCACCCAGCGCCCTTCGCGGTCGTACCAGATCTCGCCATTGAGATCGCCGGAATAGAGATAGTGGTGCGCATGGAGCGAGCCGTTGCGGGTGCTGACGGTATCCAGTCCCTGGTCGAACACCTGAATCTGGCTGAGTTTGCCCGTCATGGTGTTGAGCAATTGGCCGCCCTTCAGCAGGGCTGCATTCCAATGGCTGGTCGGCGGGATGAGCGGAGCTTCGTAGGTTCCCTCCGAGGATGAAATCTGCAGGCCGGCCGCGTCCCGCACCGCCTGGACATGGCTGTAATCGCCATCGTCGTTGGTCGAGGTGTCGATCGATTGCAGCTCTCCGTCGCTCCACAGCTCGTGCGCCTGGTAGCGAAAGCGGTAGGCAGACACGAACAACAGTTCGACATTGATGTCGGCGCGGGAATCAGCACGCACGCCGTGATTGGTCCGAGTGAAGGTGACGACGTGCTGGCCGACGACATTGCCGTCGCGCTCCACGTCGAATCGGATCTCGCCGCCATAAAGGCGAAATGGATCGTTGGCAACCGGCGGCGTTTCCGCGACGGCGACGCCGGACGCGGAGCAAACGAGGACCGCGGTCACAACTCGAACCCAGTACCGAAGCATGTTGCCCCCATGCTTGCGATCGATCAGCCGCGTCAGGTGCTGTGCAGCGCGGCCGGGTGTCCCGAGGCGATTATATGCGCAGGATTGCGCGGTTGATCAACCGGAAATCATTGTCACGACGCTGGACAATCACCCGGCTGGCGCGGATTTGGGCCGACGCGTCGTGTCCTCCCGCGCCGCCGCCAGAATCAGCTCGGCCGCGCGCCGGCGCTGGTTCTGGGCGCTGAGGCTTGCGCTCACCTCCTTCAGCCGCCGCTTCATCGCGGCGTCCGAGAGCAGCCGCCGCACGGTGAGGAGCAATTCCTGCGGCTTCCAGTCGTAACGGGCGACGCGCGTGCCCAGCTTCAGCTCCTCGACCCGCCGGGCATTGTCATGGCCGTCCCAGCAATAAGGCATGACGAGGGACGGCTTGCCGAAGGTCAGTGCTTCGTTCAACGAATTATTGCCGCCATGGTGGATGAAGAGGTCGATTTGGGGGATGACCGAGGGCTGGGGGTACCAATATTCCAGGTGGATATTGTCGGGCACGGTCTGGTAGCTGTCCTTGTAGGGCCCAACCGACATCAGCACACGATACGGTGCTTCCGCGAACAAGTGGATCAGGCGCTGGAACAGGTCGGTGTCAGCCGCGCCCAGCGAGCCGAAGCCGACATAGATCAGCGGCTTATCATTGTGCTTGGGAAAAAACGGCGGCTCGTATGGCGCCTCGGTCCGCACTGCGCCGCCGACATAGGCGAAGCGCGCGGGATCGAGGGCATGACGCCGGTGGTAACGGATGGCTTCCGGCGTCAGCAGCAGGTTGAGCCAGGGTGAGGGGCTGAGGAACTGACCCTTCGGCATCGCCGGCTGGCCGACCGATTTCAGGAACGCATTGTAGCGGTCATGAACCGGCTTCAGCTCCGCCAGATAGGCCGTGCGGAATTCATCGCAGGCCGGCCGATCATCGGCAGCGCAGCCGGAGGTGTAGGGCGGCACGTCCGGGTCGGGCAGCTCCGTCTCGGCGCAGGAGACAATGCGCACCCAGGGCACGCCGGCCGCCGCGATCGCCGGGAACAGCACGACATTGTCGAGGCAGATCACGTCCGGCCGCAATTTGGCCAGCGCCTTGCGCAGGCCTGGCTCGGCATGGATCGCGCTGTCCACGATCGCGTTCCAGGCCGGCACCTCATAGGTCGCGATCTGCTCCAGCGGCGACAAATGGAAATGCGGCCGGTGCTGGTCGATGAAACGTTGCCAGAAATCCGCGATCTCGGCGTCGGATTTCTGCGGCGACATGGCGACCGGCATCTCGTCGAACCCGTAATTGCCGAACATGCCGGCAAAGCCTGGATCGCACAGGAAGACCGGTCGATGCCCCAGCTCGCGCAGCTCCTGCGCCAGGGCGACGCAATTCAAGGAGGCGCCATAGGCCGCCTCCGGCAGGAAGGCGATGGTCAGCTTTGCGCTCACCGGGCACCACCCATCATGGCGGCCCGCAGCATCGGCGGCGCGCCGCGATTGACGAAGCCGGGCCGCGCTCGCAGCGACGCCGCCAGATGATCGCGCATCAGGTCGGCGGCGCGGGTAAGGTTGCCGGCCACTGCCGCCTCCAGGATCGCCAGATGCTCGCGGCAGGATTCGATCAGGCGCGCAGGCGGCACCTGCATGCTGCTGGTGGCAAGGCGGCGCAGGCGGCTTTGCCGCCGGATTGCCTCCGCCAGGAAGCGGTTGTTGGAGGCATCGCCCATCGCTTCGTGAAAGGCGATGTCGGCCTCCAGCGCGCGCTTCAGGTCAAGGTTGCGGGCACCCTGACCGGCCAGCTCGGCCAACGCGGACCTAAGGTCGCGCGCCCGCTTCGGGTCGAGCGCGAAACCCGGCTGCAAAAACACTGCCGGCTCGAGGATCAGGCGGAAGCGATGGCTGTCCTCCTGCGAGCGCAAGGAATCGAGAGCCGGCAGGAACACCCAGCGCTGGCCCAGCGCCCGCTCCACGATCCCATCCTTTTGAAGGCGATTAAGGACGCGCAGCACGACAGCCCGCGACGCGCGATAGCGCCGCGCCAGGTGCGCCGCCGTCACCTCGGCATCCAGCCGCTTGGAGAAGCGGTCGCGCAGGATCGCATCATGCAGAGCCGAGTCCGGCGTTTCCGCAGCGACTGTTCCGCGCGCCGTTACGAAACCATCGGCGATGAAAAAGCCGCGCTGATCGCGCCGCATCAGCAGCCCTTGTTCGGTCAGCAGTGCCAAGGCTGCGCGCACCGGTGTGCGCGAGACGTGAAAGGCCTCGGTCGCCAGCCGTTCCGGCACGTGATTGCCGGGCTTCAGATCCTGCTGCTGCAGCCAGGTGAGGATGCGCTCCGCCAGCGCCGCCTGGGTCGCGGCCCGACGCGGCGCGCTGGTGCCGCGGCGCGGCGGAGAAATCCCGGATCGGGCGGCGGATTTGGGTGGCATGATTGTACTATGGAGCCTGATTATACATTCTTGGCGCTTGACGTATTTTATACCACAAAAATACAATCGCGCCAATCAAGGGCCGATCCAATCGGCCGGGGCCAGGCAAGGGACCGGAGGGATATCATGGCACGAGCAATGACCAAGGCCGCGTGGATCGCGGTCATGATGTGCGGCGTCAGCGGGACCGCTTTCGCCGAAGGCAAGATCGTCATCTCCAACTGGGACGGCTACATGCCGGAAGACCTGTTGGCGAACTTCACCAAGGAGACCGGCATCGAAGCGGAGATGTCGGTGCATGCCACCAACGAAGAGATCATGGGCAAGGTGACCGCCGGCGGGGGCAAGGGCTATGACGTCTTGTTCGTCTCCAGCCCGTTCGCCGAGGCGCTGAAGAAGCTGAACCTGATCGCCGATCTCGATCCCAAAAAGATTCCGAATCTCGCCAACCTGTATCCGGAGGCGCAGAACCTGGCCTACGATCCGGGCAACCATTTCTCGGTGCCTTATGCCTGGGGCACCACGGGCCTGTGCTATCGCAGCGACCTGGTTTCGCCCGCGCCGACCAGCTGGATGGACATGCTGAAGCCGGCCGATGCGCTCAAGGGCAAGATCACCATGCTGAAGACCGACCGCTGGCTGATGGCAGCGGGGCTGAAGGCGCTGGGCTACTCGGTCAATTCGACCGACGAAGCGGAAGTCGGCAAGGCCAAGGACTTGCTGACTTCGGCCAAGGCATCGCTGCTGGCCTATGACGACACCACCTTCTATTCCAAGCTGGTCTCGGGCGAGGCGAGCCTGGTCCATGCCTGGGACGGCTGGTGCAATTACGGCATCGCGGAGAATGCGGCGATCAAGTTCGTGGTGCCCAAAGAAGGCAGCGACATGTGGGTCGACACCATGACGGTGACCGCGGCCTCGGAAAACAAGGATGCCGCGATGGCCTTCATCAACTACGTGCTGCGGCCGGATGTACATGCCTGGGTTGCCAATAACATCCTCTACAAGGTGCCGAACCAGAAGGCGATGGAGACGCTCGACAAGAAGATGTTCGAGCAATATCCCAACCTCGCCATGACGCCGGCCGACCTCATGAAAGAGGAGCAGCTCCGCGACCTGGGCGACGGGCAGAAGCTCTACACCCAGACCGTGACCGAGATTACGTTCCAGTAAATGGCCGGCAATCGCCGCCGCTCCAAATTCAGGGGCGGCGGCGTTGCATTTGATCCTTGATGATCGCCCGCCGCACGATTCTGATGGCACCCGGACTGGGCTACCTCGCCCTGTTGCTGGTCGCGCCGTGTCTCATCATCTTCGCCTACAGCCTGTTCGAGCGCGGCACCTATGGCGGGATCGAGTACAATATCACGTTGGAGAATTATCAACGTTCGATCAGCTCGCTGTTCGCGCGCATATTCCTGGATTCAGTTCGGATCGCGGGGACGGCGACACTGGTTGCCCTGCCGATCGGCTATCCCGCCGCATACGCGATCGCGCAACAGCGGCGCGACCGGCAGATGGCATTGCTGGTGCTGGCGATGCTGCCGTTCTGGAGCAACTACCTGATCCGCACCTATGCCTGGATCGTGCTGCTCAACAATGAAGGCCTGATCAACCGCACGCTCGAAGCCGCGGGCATGATCGATCAGCCGCTGCCTTTGCTCTATAACGAGTTCGCGATCGTGCTCGGCCTCGTCTACAACTACGTGCCGTTCGTCATCCTGGCGCTCTACAGCTCGATCTCGCGCCTGGGGCCGGAGCTGCGCGAAGCCTCGTTCGATCTCGGCGGTTCGGCCTGGAGCACGTTCCGGCGCATAACCTTGCCGCTGACGGTTCCGGGCATCGCGGCCGGCGCGGTCTTCGTATTCGTGCTCTCGATCGGCAATTTCGTGACCCCGGACCTGCTGGGCGGCGGGCAGCGGCCGATGCTGGGGAACCTGATCTACAGCCAGTATCTCTCCGCCCGCGACTGGCCGATGGGTTCCGCACTCGGCTTCATCCTGGTCGTGATCATGCTGGCGCTATTGTTCGCGCAGGCCATCCTGTCCGCGCGCGCCTCTGGGGAGACCGAGGGCCGCATAGCGCCGGAGCCCGCGGGGCCGCTGCCATGATCGCGCGCGATCCCATAAGGTTGTGGCTCAATACTCATCTCGGCCTAGTCTACATCTTTCTCTATGTGCCGATCCTGGTCCTGATTGCGCTCTCCTTCAACAAGAGCGGAATGCCGACGGCGTGGACCGGATTCTCGACCGAATGGTACGGCAAGCTGATCGCCAACCCGAAGATCCTGTCGGCAGCCGGCAATTCGCTGATCGTCGCGGTGGCCTCCACCATCATTTCCACCATCATCGGCACCTTGCTGGCGATGGGACTGGAGGAGGGCAAGCCGAGCCCGTGGCTGGATGCGCTGGTGGCGGCGCCGATGATCATTCCCGACATCGTGCTGGCGATTGCGCTGCTCTCCTTCTATACGCTGCTGAATATGAGCCTGGGCCTGTATTCCATTGTTCTGTCGCACGCGGTCTTCAACATCGCCTTCGTCGCCATGGTGGTGAGGACGCGGCTCAAGAATTTCGACAAATCGATCGTCGAGGCTTCCATCGATCTCGGTGCGAGCGAGCTCACGACCTTCCGGCGCGTGACACTGCCGGTGATCGCGCCCGGCGTGATCGCGGCAGCGCTGCTGGCCTTCACGCTCTCGATCGACGAATTCATCATCGCTTACTTCACGGCCGGTGCGGGGCAGGGATCCACCACATTTCCGATGCAGATCTACGCCATGATCCGCTTCGGTGTGACGCCGGAGATCAACGCCATCGCCACCATCGTGGTCGGGTTTAGCTTTTTCCTGGTCCTGCTGTCGCAGCGCCTCAATCGCGAGGCGGTGGCATGAGCGCCTTGCTGCAGATCGACGGCATCACCAAGCGGTTCGGACCCATCACGGCGGTCGACCGGATTTCGCTGGGGGTCAAGGACGGCGAATTCTTCGCGATCCTCGGCCCCTCCGGCTGCGGCAAGACCACCTTGCTGCGGGTGATCGCCGGCTTCGAAACGCCGGACGAAGGACACGTGCACCTTGCCGGCGCGGACATTACCGAACTGAAGGCCAACCGCCGCCCGGTCAATTTGATGTTCCAGTCTTATGCCCTGTTCCCGCACATGACGACGTTCGGCAACGTAGCCTACGGGCTGGAGATGGAGGGGATGGGCGGGGTGGACTTGAAGGCGCGTGTGACCGAGACGCTTGCGATGGTGCGCATGTCGGATTTCGCCACGCGCAAGCCCAATCAGCTCTCTGGCGGACAGCGGCAGCGCGTCGCTCTGGCGCGCGCTCTGGTAAAGCGGCCGAAGGTGCTGCTGCTTGACGAGCCGCTCGGCGCTCTCGACCGCAAGCTGCGCGAGCAGATGCAGATCGAGCTGAAGCGCCTGCAGCAGGATACCGGCATCGCTTTCGTGGTGGTGACGCACGATCAGGAAGAGGCGCTGACCCTGGCCGACCGCATCGCGCTGCTGGACCGCGGGCGGATCGTACAACTGGCGACGCCGCGCGAACTCTATGACAAGCCGGTCAACCGCTTTGCTGCCGATTTCATCGGGTTGATGAACTTCATCGACGGCGCAATCGAGCGGAGTGGGTTCGAGGCGCCGGGCCTCGGCCGCTTGCCGGCGCCGAATGGCGTCGCCGATGGACCGGCCGCTCTGGCGATCCGGCCGGAGCGCGTGCGATTGACGGAATCCGCCGAGGGCAGCGCGATCCAGGGCCAGGTGGAAGGCGCAGCCTTCCTGGGGCAGGACGTGATGGCGCATGTGGCGGTGCCGAACCTAGCGCGGCCGGTCGTGGCGCGGCTGGCGGCAGGGCATCCGCTTTCGGCGAAGCTGGCACGCGGGCAACAGGTATGGCTGAACTGGCAGGCCGATCAGGCCGTGATCTTGAAGGATTGAGTGGGAGGATCTCGCATGGGAAAGACCATCGTATTGTTTCCGGAAGCGGCCTTCGGCCCGGCGCTCAATTGCGTCGGCATCGCGCAGCAATTGCGCAAGGACGGGCACAATTCCGTCTTCGTCTGCGACAAGGGCTTCAAGGGCGTGTTCGAGAAATACGGTTTCGAGGAGAAGCTGGTCGACATGTCCGGTGGCATGTCGGACGAGGAGATCGCCAAGTTCTGGGCCAACTTCATCGCCGAGAAGAAGCCGCACTTTCGGCTTTCGCCGATCGACCAGCTGCCGACCTATGTCATCCCGGTCTGGGAAGCGATCGTGGATTCCGCGATCATTGCCGAGGACGGCCTCAACGCCCATCTGCAGCGCATCAAGCCGGATCTGGTCGCGGTCGACAACGTGATCCTGTTTCCCGCCATTAAGCGGGCCGGCTGCCCGTGGGTGCGTATCATCTCCTGTTCGGAGAACGAGATTCCCGATCCAGATATTCCGCCGCACCTCTCTGGCTGCCACGAGGGCGACAAGGCTGGATTCAAGGAGTTCGACGACCGCTTCCTGGAACTGGTGAGGCCGACACATGCGCGGTTCAACGAATTCCTAGCAAAGGTCGGCCACGAACCCTATCCGCTGGGCCAGTTCTTCGAGGCCTCGCCGTCGATGAACCTGCTGCTCTATCCGAAGCCGCTGGCTTTCAAGCGCCGCCGGCCGCTGAACCCGAAGCAGTTCCAGTATCTGGAGGGCTGCGTGCGCGACGAAGGCACCTATCCGGTGCCGCAATTCAAGGCCCATAACGACAAGCCGCTGATCTATGTCAGCTATGGTTCGCTCGGCGCAGCTGACGTCGATCTCTATCAGCGCATGATCGCTGTGTTCGCCAGGCTGCCGTACCGGTTCCTGATGAATGTTGGCGACTATATCGGCGAATACAACGATGTGCCGCCGAACGTGCATCTGGAATCCTGGTACCCACAGCCGGCGGTCATTCCGCACGTTGATCTCTTCATCCATCACGGCGGTAATAACAGCTTCAACGAGGCTCTGTTCTTCGGTAGGCCGGCCCTGATCATGCCGTTCTGCTGGGATGGGTTGGACAATGCCGCGCGCATCCACGACACCGGCTATGGTGATCAACTGCCGCGCTATTCCTGGACCGACGAGCAGCTTGCGAGCACCATCGCGCGCCTGATCGCGGACCAGCCGATGAAGAAGAGGCTGGCGGAGGTCGCGAAGCACATGCAGGCGGCCAAGGGCACGGAAAAGGCGGCGCGCATCCTCACCGAGATCGCGACCAAAGGGAGCTTCAATCCGTGACTGACAGCCTGAAGGGCTCGGCGCCGCACATCTATGACGCGGTGTCGTTCAATGATCTCGCGGATTGGGGCGCCCAGGCGAATTCCACGGCTGGCCCGTCCAGATCCTCCGGCCGCCTGCTGTTCAAGGGGCCGAACAACGAGCCGGAAACGGGCGTGTGGGTCTGCACGCCGGGCACCTGGCCGCTCTCGATCCCGCGCGACGAGTTCTGCCATTTCATCACCGGCCGCGCGACCTACACGCGCGACAACGGCGAAATGATTGAAGTGCGGCCGGGGACCTGCGTCCATTTCAACGCGGGCTGGACCGGCACCTGTACCGTTCATGAGACCATGCGCAACGTCTATATGCTGCGCTGAAGGAACAAGGATATGACGACACCGGTTTTATATGATCCGAAGGCGGTGAAAGAGGTGAAGGATTGGGGCCCGATCCCGACCATGATCGAGGGCCGCTCCGTCACCTCGGGCGTGCTGCTGCACAAGGGGCCGAACGGCGAGAACGAAAGCGGCATCTGGATCTGCACGCCGGGCTATTGGCGCTGCGAAGTGACGCGCGACGAGTTCTGCCACTTCCTGCTCGGCCGCTGCACCTACACCCATGAATCCGGCGAGGTGATCGAGATCAGGCCGGACACCATCGCGTTCTTTCCGGGGGGCTGGAAAGGCACCTGCCGGGTGCATGAGACGATCCGCAAGGTCTACATGATCCGATGAGCTTCGATCCCTTCGCCGCGCAGATGTTCGTCGCCGGCGGCTACCGAACGCCGCCGGGCACGAAGACGCAGGATGTGATCAACCCGGCCGACATGACGCCGGTCGGAAAGATCGCCCTGTGCGAGACGCGGCATGTCGGGCCCGTGGTGGAAGCGGCCCAGGTGGCGCAGCGGGCCTGGGCGGCGCTGGACGCCAAGAGCCGCGCCGCCGCTCTGCATCGCTGCGCGGACGCGATGGAGGCCAAAGCACAAGGGCCGGTCGCGGAGCTGATGACGCGGGAGATGGGCAAGCCCTATACCGAGGCGGTGGGCGAGCTGCTGAACGTCGGCTCGATCTTTCGCTATTTCGCGGAAGTGGCGCGCGATGATGCAGGATTCCTGGCTGGACCGACATCGCCCGGCTCGCTGCAATACGCCAAATATTTTCCCTACGGCATCAGCGCGCACATCCTGCCCTTCAACTTCCCGATCATCCTGATGGCCTTCACGGCGGCGGCCTCGCTCGCGGTTGGCAATGCGGTGGTGATCAAGCCGGCACCGGCTACCTCGCTGTGCACGCTGAAATTCATGGAGCATTTCGCCCGCCTGCCCACGGGACTGGTGTCCTGCGTGACCGGCGGGGCGGAGACGGCGCAGGCCCTGATCGCCGATGAGCGCGTGACGGTCGTCGCCTTCACCGGCAGTGTCGAGGCGGGCCAGAAGGTCGCCGCGGCTTGCGGCGAGCGGCTGAAGCCCTGCGTCATCGAGGCCGGCGGCAGCGATCCCTTGATCGTGATGGACAGCGCCGACCCGGATGTCGCCGCTGCGGCGGCGGTGACGGCCGCGTTCCATCTGTCGGGCCAGGTCTGCACCGCGACTGAGCGCATCCTGGTGCATGAGACTATACACGATGCCTTCGTCGATCGCATGGTGGCGCGCACCAAAGAGCTGCGCGTGGGTCCGGGATTGACCAATGTGGAGATCGGCCCGCTGGTGAGCGAAGCGGCGCGCGATAAGATCATGCGTCTGGTGGGGCAGGCGGTTGCACAAGGCGCCAAAATCGCCTGCGGCGGTCAGGTGTCGGCGGAACGCAACGTTGGCTGGTTCTACGAACCGACGGTGCTGACCGATGTAACGCCGGACATGGCGATCGTGCGCGCAGAATTGTTCGGACCGGTAGCGCCCATCATCAAGGTGCGCTCCCTTGACGAAGCAATCACGCTGGCGAATGCGTCGCGCTATGGGCTGGGCGCCGCAATCTATACCAACCGCCTCGACGAAGCACTGGTGGCGACCGAGCGGCTGGAAGTCGGCATGGTCTGGGTCAACAACGTCCTCGGCGACAATGACGCATTGCCCTTCGGCGGCTGGAAAGCCAGCGGCATGGGCCGCGCCTTGAGCCGCCTCGGCCTCAACGCCTTCCGCCAGTCAAAGATGGTGATGCTGGACCCCAAGGCCGAGCTGCAGGGTTGGTGGTATCCATATTCGGAGGCTTTCTTCAAGGAGCGCGGCGGGAACAAGCTGCGTTAGGCCACCGTCCTCCGATACCGCAGCAGCGCCAGGGCCATGGCCGCCAGCATGAAGGCGGCGATGGGCCACAGGTTTGGCCACACTTCGTACGCCACATTTCCTTTCAACATCACGCCGCGGATGATCCTGAGGAAATGCGTCAGCGGCAGCACCTCGCCGATCACCTGCGCCCAGACCGGCATGCCGCGGAACGGGAACATGAAGCCGCTCAAGAGCAGCGAAGGCAGGAAATAGAAGAAGGACAGCTGCATCGCCTGCATCTGGCTCTTGGCAAGAGTGGAGAAGGTGAAGCCGACCGAGAGGTTCGCTGCGATGAAAAAGACCGCCGCGCCGAACAGCAACGGCAGCGAGCCGATGATCGGCACCTCGAACAGGAAATGCGCGGCGAGAATGATGATCATCACCTGCACATAGCCCACGAAAATGAAGGGGACGATCTTGCCCAACATCACCTCGATCGGCCGGATCGGCATGGCGAGCAGGTTCTCCATCGTGCCGCGCTCCTGCTCGCGTGTCATGGCGAGGCCTGTCATCATCACCATGGTCATGGTGAGCACAACGCCCATCAGGCCCGGCACGATGTTGAATTGCGTGATCCCTTCTTCGTTATAGCGCCGATGGATCTGCAGATCGAAGGGCGGCCTCCCGTTCTTGAGGCGCGACAGCGCTCCGGTCAGATCGTGGTCGAGCGCCGTCTCATTGAGGCTGACCAGCGCCGCGATGGCATTGCTGGTGGCAGCGGGATCGGTGGCGTCGGCCTCGACCAGCATGGTCGGGCGGTCGCCGCGGATGAGATCATGGGAAAAATCGACGGGAATGGTGACGACGAACTGCACTTCGCCGAGGCGCAGCAGCTCATCGGCCTTCGCTTCATCGACCGGCGGACCGACCATGCGGAAATAGGCGGAGTTCTGCAAGGCCGTCACCAGCGAGCGCGCGAAGGGCGAGGAATCGCCGATCACCACCGCGGTCGGCAATGCTTTCGGATCGGAATTGATGGCATAGCCGAACAGGATCAGCTGCATCAGCGGCACGCCTACCATCATGGCAAAGGTGATGCGGTCGCGCCGCATCTGCACGAACTCCTTGATGAAGACAGCGAGGAAGCGGCGCCAGAACATGATCACGCCGCCCGCTGCTCGATCTCGGCCCGCGCGACGAGATCGATGAACACGTCTTCGAGGTTCGGCTCGGTGTGCTGCCAGCTCAGCATCGGGTCACCGCGATACGGCGCGATCGCCTGCTGCAGTGCCGCCGCATCGCGGCCGCCGACATGCAGGCCCGCGCCAAAGGCCGCGACGGCATCGACGCCCGCCTTGCCGCTCAATGCGCGCGACAGCTCGGCAATGCGTGCGCCATCTTCCTTCGCCGAGACTGCCCAGGTCGTGAGACCGGACTCCGCGATCACCTGATGGATCGGCCCATGGGTGAGCAGGCGGCCATAGGCGATATAGACGATCTCGTGGCAGCGCTCCGCCTCGTCCATATAGTGGGTGGAGACCAGCACCGTGATGCCCTGCGCCGCCATGGCGTGGATCTGGTCCCAGAAATCGCGCCTTGCCTTGGGGTCGACGCCGGCGGTCGGCTCGTCCAGCAGCAGCAATTGCGGCTCGTGCAGCAGGCAGGCGGCAAGCGCGAGGCGCTGCTTCCAGCCACCCGACAAGGCACCCGCCAGCTGGTTGCGGCGATCATGGAGCCCCAATCGTTCCAGCGACGCCGAGACCCGCTCGTTGCGGCGGTCGAGGCCGTAGACCCGCGCGGTGAACTGCAGGTTCTCCTGGATCGTCAGGTCTTCGTAGAGTCCGAATTTCTGCGTCATGTAGCCGATGTGGCGCTTGATCGCGTCGGTTTCGCTGATGACGTCGTAGCCGAGGCAGGTGCCGCTGCCGGAATCCGGCTTCAACAATCCGCACAGCATGCGGATGCTGGTAGTCTTGCCGCTGCCATTGGGGCCGAGAAAGCCATAGATCTGGCCCCTCGCCACTTTCAGCGTCAGGTCATGCACGACGGTTTTGCCATCGAAGCTTTTCTTCAGCCCGTGGACGTCGATCGCGAGCGTCATGACGCGGCGCCTTGTTTGGGCAGCGGCGTAACATCGACCGGCAGTCCCGGATGCCAAGGCTGGCTGAGGTCATCGGGCCGCGCCTCTACCAGGAACACCAGTTTCTCCCGCCTGGTCAGGCTGTAGATGACCGGCGGCGTGAATTCCGCTGCGCGCGCGATAAAGCTGATGGTAGCGGTCAGGTTCGGTGCGCAGCCGTCGCAGCTGACAGCGATCTTCTGCCCGATGGAGATGCTCGACAGTTCGGGTTCCGCTACGAAGAACCGCAGCTTTAGCTTGTCAGGCGTGAGCAGGCTCACGACCGCCTGTCCGGCACTCGCCGTTTCGCCGGCCCGGAAGAACACGTCCTCGACGCGTCCTGCCGCCGGCGCCTTCTCCTGCCGGCGCGACAGGCGCCACTCCGCATCGGCCAGCGTGGCCTGCCGTGCCGACATCAGCCTTTCGGCTGCCGCGACCTTGTCGGCGCGCGCGGGAAGCCGTGCTTCCGCCAGCCGCGCCTCGTATTCCGCGATATTGCCCTTGTCCCGCAGGATCTGGGACTTGGCTTCGTCCAGCTCTTCTTCGCCGACGATGCTGCCTTTGACCATCTTCTCGCGCCGCTGCAGGCGCGGCACGGACAAGGCAAGATCTGCGCGCGCCTCGTCCAGCTGCGCCTGGATGATGGCAAGGTCTTCCGGCCGGTCGCCCTTCTGCAGGTCGGCAAGGTCGGATTCGGCCTCCCGCAGTTCCGCTTCGGCCTGATCCCGCGCGGCGCGCTCCGAATCCTCCTCGAGCGCGAAGAGCGGCGTTCCAGCTTGCACCTGGTCGCCGCGCTGCACGCCGAGTGTAATGATGCGCCCGGTCTCGAGCGGTGCAACATAGGTGTATTCGGCCTCGACATAGCCCTGCCAGGGGTCCTTGTCGGCGCGATCGCAGCCGGCGACCGCGATCAAGAGAGTGACAATTATCGCAGCGCGTAGTCTGGTCATGAAGACCTCCTCTTCCGCCGTCCCGCCGCAGCGGGTGCGGGCGCGCCCAGGCCATGCAGCAGGATGTCGCGATGCTGCCGGACCAGCGCCGCCGGATCGAAGGGTTCGGACACGAAACGTGCAAAGGTGTGGCGCCAGATCGTCATCATCAGCAGCGGGGCAATGATGCTCCTCGCCGCGAGGTCCGGGTCGACGCGGCGAAACTCTCCGCTCTCGATTCCGCGCCGGACCAGAGCAGTCAGTTGCTGCAAGCCGGGCCCGATGACCTCCGCCAGATAGAACATCGCCAGTTCCGGGAAGTGGCCGGATTCGCTGATCACCAGCTTCGGGATGGCGGAGCGGCGCTCGTCGCTCGCCACCGCGACCAGTTGATCGAGGAAGATGTCGAGGGCAGCGCGCGCCGAATCGCTTGCGCTCGCGCGCTCGCCAACATGGCGAATGGTGGCAACGAGGGTCTGACGGATTACTTCCTTGAACAGCTCCGCCTTGTTGTCGAAGTAGCGATAGAGCAGGCCCTTGGAGATGCCCGCCGCCGCCGCGACGTCGTCCAGCTTGGTTGCGGCGAAGCCCTTGGAGACGAAGACGGTAAGAGCCGCATCGAGGATCTCGCGCGGGCGGTCGGCAGCGCGCCGGCGCCAGCGCGGAACGGTTTCTTCCAAGGTGGGAGCGGGCTTTTCATTCGACCTGGCCATGCACCCAGTCTCCGTCGCCGCTTTCTTAGTGTCAATATTTAACTGACTAGTCAGTTAAATATTGCTGCCCTTTCTGCCGCCTGAACGGATATGCCGACATGCGACTGGGTCCGGTTTTCCGGACCGGAGGCGCACACCGGCCCTCATTTTTCCCTTTCATTCTAGTAATATAGGACGGCACACAATTCACCTGGAGCCGGCCGGGGCGCGTCTGCTACCGGCGGCGGGCTGAGCCGATCTGTCGCAAGGCTGGTCTGGTCGTGGATGGCGCGCATCTCGCAAAGGTTCCCCGTTACGGACCGGGATGGCGCGGGCCGCCCTGACGCTGCTCATGCGCGGATCGTTCGCGGATGCGCGCGTTGCACGGATTTGCACACGTCCCGCCGATCGCCACGCTTCAAGAGCGACTGTTTGCACGGCGATGAGCGGTTGCCGCCGCCGATCTTTTTGTTCGTGGTCGCGCGATGCGGCGGCGATCAACACGAACCCACTCCGGTTCACTTTCCTCCAGTAGCGGCGGCACGGATTGGACTGATCTCTTGACCCAATAAAGCCCATGAATCTGGCCGGTATCGATTCCCGCTTGCAGGCGCCGCGGGAGCCTGAAATCATGAGTGCCTCAAGGAAAAAATGGCCGCGGTACGCCGGCGTCCATGTGAATCCCGGTCCCGTGGCCCTGCAGTCCAGGGAGGGACAGAATCATGGCTGGCAGAGCACCTTCGGCGCCTCGTTGCGCCGCCATCGTCGGACCTTATTCCAGCGGCAAGACGTCGCTGCTCGAAAGCCTGCTGCACGTCACGGGCGCCCTCTCCAAGAAAGGTAATGCCAAGGAAAAGACCCTGCTGGGCGACAGCTCGGCGGAGGCACGCGCCCGCGGCCTGTCGGTCGAAGTGACCGCCGTGCCGACAGAGTTCCTGGGTGAGCGCTGGACGTTCTTGGATTGCCCCGGCGCAGTCGAGTTGTCGCAGGACATGCGCAATGCAGTGCTGGCGGCCGACGTTGCAATCGTGGTGGCGGAGCCGCAGACCGAGAAGGCCCTGACCTTGGCGCCGATCTTCAAATTTCTCGACGACAACAAGATTCCGCACGTCCTCTTCGTCAACAAGATGGACAATTCCGGCCTGCGCGTGCGCGACGTGATGGAGGCGCTCCAGGCGGTTTCCTCCCGCCCGCTGGTATTGCGGCAGGTGCCGATCCGCGAAGAAGGCAAGAGCGGCGACGTGGTGGCCGGGTATGTCGACCTGGTCAGCGAACGCGCCTATCGCTATCACCCGGGCCAGCCGTCTGACCTCGTGAAGCTGCCGGACGACATGCTGCCGCGCGAGCAGGAGGCACGCGAGCAGATGCTGGAGCATCTGGCGGATTTCGACGATCAGCTTCTGGAGCAATTGCTGAACGATGCGGTCCCGAGCAAGGAGGCGATCTATCAGCAGCTGAGCAAGGATCTGGCGGACGATTTGATCGTGCCTGTCCTGATGGGCGCGGCGGAGCAGGATTACGGCGTGCGGCGCCTCCTGAAGGCATTGCGCCACGATGTGCCTGGTCCGGACGCCACGCGCGCTCGGCTCGGGCTTTCGGACGAGGCCACTGCCGCCATCGTGTTCAAGACCTATCATCAACCCCATAGCGGCAAGGTGGCACTGGCGCGCGTGCTATCGGGCCAGATCGCCGACGGCCAGACCATCGGCGGGCAGCGCATCGGCGCGCTGCTGCGACCGAAAGGCAACGGCTTCGACAAGATCGCGAGCGCGAGTGCCGGAGACGTGGTCGGGCTCGGTCGCATGGATGCTCTCAAGACCGGCGATGTCCTCACCCTCAGCGGCAAGGCGCCGGAGGGATTCAAGTGGCCGGAACCGCTGGCGCCGCTTTATGCGTTGTCGGTCGATGCCGAGAACCGCAATGACGAGGTCAAGCTGACGGCGGCATTGGCCAAGCTCTCCGAGGAGGATCCCTCGCTGCGCTACGGCCACAATGCCGATACCCATGAGCTGCTGCTGCACGGCCAGGGTGACATTCACCTGCAGGTCGCGCTGGAGCGGCTGAGGCTGCGCTATAGCCTTCCGGTCAAGGCACGCCGGCCGCAGGTCAGCTACAAGGAGACGATCCGCGCCAACGTCAAGCAGCATGCGCGCTTCAAGCGCCAGTCCGGCGGTCACGGCCAGTTCGGCGACGTGCATGTCGAGGTCTGGCCGCAGGATCGTGGGCAGGGATTCGAATTCCACGATCGCGTCGTGGGCGGTGCCGTGCCCCGGCAATTCATCGGCTCGGTCGAGGAGGGAGTGCGCGAATATCTGAGCCGCGGACCGCTCGGCTTCCCGGTGGTCGACGTCGCGGTTGCCCTCTATGACGGCCAGTATCATTCGGTCGACAGTTCGGACCAAGCCTTCAAGACAGCCGCGCGCATGGCGATGCAGGAGGCGATGCCGAAATGCCATCCGATCCTGCTGGAACCGATCTTTGCGGTCGAGATTTCAGCACCTGCCAGCCTCACCTCCCGGGTCCATTCACTGGTGACCGGCCGGCGCGGCCAAATTTTGCAGATCGCGAACAAGCCCGACTGGGACGGCTGGGAGGTGGTCGAATGCCTGATGCCCCAGTCGGAGCTTCAGGACCTGGTCATTGAATTGCGGTCATTGACGTACGGTGTTGGCAACTTTGCCTACCGGTTTGACCATCTGCAGGAGCTGACGGGCCGGCTCGCCGACAAGGTGATCGAGCAACGCCAAACCGCTCCGGCAAGATAGAGCGGGCGCTCGTTCCGCCTTCGCTCTGGCGACGGAGAAGGACGAAACCGGAATGGGTCTTTTCGCAACCGCGCGCAATGGCTGCAGCAAGAAGCAATATCGCAGAGTAGCCCTCGCGCTGCTGTTGATTGCCGGGCTGTTCGCGAGCGAAATCGTTGTCAGCACGTTCTGGAGCGCGCCCGCCTTTGCCAAGAACGGCGGCAATGGCGGCGGGAATGGAGGTGGCAACGGCGGCGGAAACGGCGGGGGGAACGGTGGCGGTGGTGGTGGCAATGGCGGGGGGAACGGCAACGGCGGAGGCGGCAACGGGGGAGGCGGCGGTCACGGGGGAGGTAGCGGCGGTGGCAATGGCGGAGCGGGCGGCGACGGTGGCGGAGGCAGTGGTGGGGGAGGCGGAAACGGCAACGGCAACGGCGGTGGTAGCGGAAGTGGCGGTAGCGGGGGCGGTCTCGGAAGGGGCGGGGCTACCGCAGCGTCGTCGCATAATGGAGCCCTTCCGGAGACGGAAATCACGGATCCGAATTCAGCGATGAGCCTGCGCGAGACCGGTCGAATTCGTTCACTCGGCGACGTCTACAAGGTGGCGGAACAGCAGCTCGGCGGCGAGGTGATCGATGCCAAGCTCGTCGGCACAGCGCGCCAAGGCTGGACCTATGATTTGAGAGTCGTGACCCAGGACGGCCACGTGCGCGAAGCACGTTATGATGCGGCCACGCTGGCTCTGCGCTCCCTGGACGGGCGGCCTATTGAGTAGGCAAAGCCCGCATTTCCGGGTTTCGAAAGCATTTCTGGCCATCTATCATCGGTCCGAGCCAATGAAAGGCAGCGGCCGACTTCGGCGTTGTCCGGCTCTTTGGAGGCTAATGTTCCTGGATATTATAGGTATAATTATCTAATTTTGATCCCTTCGAATCCTTCATCAGGACCATCTGCCGATAAAAGACGAAGTGACGCCAAATGATGGTAGCTCATTAAACTCAGTTCATAGCGCGTTCAGCTTTGCGAGGGTAGTAAAGGAGCGAACCGGAAAGGGTTTGCACGTGACCATTGGCTGCCCAAACAGGGTAGGGTACCGACGAGCGGCGCTTGCTGCGGTGCTTGTTCTCGGCCTGTTCGCCAGCGAAGCCGTTATCAGCGTCTTGTGGAGCCACTCCGCCTTTGCCGGCAACGGTAATGGCAATGGTGGCGGCCACGGCGGCGGGAATGGTGGCGGTAACGGCGGTGGCAACGGTGGCGGCCATGGGGGCGGAAACGGCGGCGGCAATGGCGGTGGTAACGGCGGCGGGAATGCTGGTGGCAATGGTAACGGCAACGCCGGCGGCAATGGCAAAGGTAACTCAGCTTCGGCCGACGACGGCACCACGACCGAGACCGAGGTAGAGGATGCCAATTCCGCGCTCGGCCTGCGCGAGGCAGGCGTCATCCGTCCTCTCGAGGACGTCTATAAGCTGGCTGAAGAGCAGTTCGCGGGCGAGGTGATCGACGCGAAATTGGTCGGTAGCAAGCGCCTGGGATGGGCGTATGATCTGCGGATCGTGACCCAGGATGGGCATGTACGGAAAGCGCGCTATGATGCCGCTACGCTTGCCCTCCGTTCCCTGGATGGTCAACCGGCCGAATAATAAAGCCGAGTAGTTGAAGATGCGCGTTCTGGTGATCGAAGACGATCCCAATTTGAATCGTCAGCTTGGCAGCGCGCTTGACAGCGCGGGCTATGTCGTCGAATCCGCTTTGGACGGCGAGCAGGGCCATTTCCTCGGCGAGACCTCGGATTTCGACGCCGTCGTTCTCGATCTTGGCTTGCCTGCAATGAATGGCATCGAGGTGCTGCGCAAGTGGCGCGACGCCGGGCGCGCGATGCCGGTGCTGATCCTGACGGCACGCGACCTGTGGTCGGACAAGGTCGCGGGCATCGATGCCGGGGCCGACGATTATCTTGCGAAGCCGTTTCACATGGCGGAGCTTCTGGCGCGGGTGCGCGCGCTCATCCGGCGCAGCGCCGGCCGCGCCGATCCGGTGCTGACCAGCGGCCCCATCAAGTTCGACACAAGGTCGGGAACCGTCACGCGCGATGGGGTACCGATTATCCTGACCACGTTTGAGCAGCGGCTGCTGCAATTCCTGATGCACCGCGCCGGCCAGATCGTCGGACGCAGCGAGATCATCGAGCATATCTATGCGCAGGACTTCGACCGTGATTCCAACACTGTCGAAGTCTTCGTCCGGCGCCTGCGGTTGAAGCTTGGCGCTGACGCCATCGAGACGATCCGCGGACAGGGTTATCGCATGCCACAAGGAGAGGGCCCGCAAGGAACCGGCCCGGAAGGAACCGGTTCTGGGCGCGACGTGATCGGGACCAGCTGACTTGGGGCGCATCCGAACTTTTCTGCCCGACCGAAAGTCGCTGACTTTCCGGTTGATCGTTGGTGCGTCGCTCCTGGCCGGTGCGACCCTGCTGGCCGCGTATGTCCTCCTCACCACCTTGTTCGACCTGCATCTGAGGCGCGGGGTCGATGCCGATCTCGTCGACCGCCTGGATGATCTTGCCGCCGGTCTGGAGACCGCGCCCGACGGCACCATCGCTCTTAAGCGCGCCCCGGACGTGCCGAAATACGAGCGGCAGCTGTCGGGCCAGTATTGGCAGATCGAAGCTGAAGGCGCGCCGCCGATCCGGTCCCGCTCGCTGTGGGACGCGCGCCTGCCCGGCCCGGCTGCCGGCACCGCGCTGGGCGAGATCAAGCTGCGCGAAATCCCTGGGCCCCGTTCGGAACGGCTGCGCCTGGCTCAGCGGACCCTTCAATTCCAGACGCCGGCCGTACCCGTCACGTTCTCCGTCGCAGCCGATCTCGAGCCGGCGCTGGCTGCGGCAAAACAGTTCTCGCGGATCCTGGCGATCGCGCTGTCATTCCTTGGCATCGGCTTGGTCTCCGCGCTGGTGCTTCAGGTGCGGGTTGGATTGCGGCCCCTCGACGGGATCAAGACGGCACTGGCCGCCATCCGCACCGGCAGCCTCCACCGATTGTCGGGCGACACGCCAACCGAGATCGCGCCCCTGGCCCGGGAGCTGAACGCGCTGCTCGATCATCACGGCAGCCTGATCGAGCGCGCGCGTGGCCAGGCCGGCGACCTGGCGCATGCGCTGAAGACGCCGCTCGCGGTCCTGCGCAACGAGCTGGAAAACGAAGAGGCACCGGACCGCAAGTTGGCCTTGGAACAGATCACCGCTATGACTGACGCGGTGCAGCATCATCTCGCACGGGCGCAGGCAGCGGGCGGCGCCCGGCTGCTCGGCGTCAGGGCGGACGCGGCCAATGCAATCGATGCCCTCGCACGCACCTTGCCACACATGAGCGATCGCGACATCGAGATCGAAGTCGCGGTCGCCGGCCGGCCCCTGTGGTTCGCGGGCGAGGCGCAGGACCTGAGCGAGCTGCTGGGCAACCTCCTGGACAATGCGTGCAAATGGGCGGCCGGCAGAGTGCGGATCGCGGCGAGGCGCACAGGCGACCGGCTGAAGGTCGAGATCGGCGATGATGGCCCTGGTATCGCGGCGGACCAGCGAGCGGTGGCCTTGCAGCGCGGCGGGCGGCTGGATGAGCGCAAGCCGGGCAGCGGCCTTGGTCTTACGATCGCACTGGATCTTGCCACGCTGTACGGCGGCAGCCTGAAACTCGGTCAGTCGACACTCGGCGGACTGAAGGTGGAGTTGGATCTTCCCGCAGCGGATTGAGCTCTATATCTACTGCGCCTGCACCCGGACATAGGAGCCGGGCGCGTCTTCGATCGCATTCAACCTACCTGCGCCGGGTTCGCGCGCTGCGACCTTGCCGTCGTCGAACTCCGCGATCCACTGCTGCCATTCCGGCCACCAGGAGCCGGGCTTGGCCTCGGCGCTCGCCAGCCACTCGTCCGGATTCTTCGGGTGCTTCTTGGCCTTGGTGTTGGTCCAGTGATTGTATTTGTTGGCGGCCGGCGGGTTGACCACGCCGGCGATATGTCCCGAGGCCGCGAGCACGAAGCGCACCGGTCCCGAATAAAGCTGGGTCGCGACATAGGTCGCTTTCCACGGTGCGATGTGGTCCTCCCGGGTCGAGAGGATGAAACTCGGCGTCTTGATCTTGGTGAGGTCGATTGGGACGTCATCGAGCTCGATCCCGCCCGGCCTGCTCAGCAGGTTGTTCTGGTACATGTTGCGCAGATAGAAACTGTGCATGGCCGCGGGCATGCGGGTCGAATCCGAGTTCCAGTAGAGCAGATCGAAGGGGAACGGCTCCTTGCCCAGCAGGTAGTTGTTGATCACGAACGACCAGATCAGGTCGTTGGCGCGCAGCATGTTGAAGGTGTTCGCCATCTCCGCGCCCTCGAGATAGCCGCGCTCGTTCATCTTCTCCTCGAGCGCCGCCAGTTGCTCCTCATCGATGAAGACGGTGAGCTCGCCCGCTTCCTTGAAATCAACCAGGGTCGTCAGGAACGTCGCGCTCGCGATGCGATCAGCATCGCCCTTGGCGGCGAGATAGGCGAGCAGGCAGGCCAGCAACGTGCCGCCGAGGCAATAGCCGACGACATTGGCGGTCTTTTCGCCAGTCGCCTTCTCGATCGCATCGAGCGCGGCGAGCGGGCCTTCCTGCAGATAGTCGGAGAATGTCTTGGCGGCCAACTTCTCGTCAGGATTGACCCAGGAGATCACGAACACAGTGTGGCCCTGGTCCACCGCCCATTTGACGAAGGAATTCGCCGGCTTGAGGTCGAGGATGTAGTATTTGTTGATCCAGGGCGGAATGACCAGCAGCGGCCGCTTCGCGACGTCCTTGGTGGTGGGCGTGTACTGAATGAGCTGGATGAGGTCGTTCTGATAGACGACCTTGCCGGGCGTGACGGCGATGTTCTTGCCGGTCTCGAAGGCTTCGAGATCGGTCATGCGGATCTTCAGCTGGCCCTTGCCGCGTTCCAGATCGTCGAGCAGGTTCTGCAGCCCCTTCACCAGATTCTCGCCACGGCTCTCCATGGTGGCGCGCAGCACTTCGGGGTTGGTCATGACGAAATTGCTCGGCGCCATCGCATCGACGAACTGGCGCGTGTAGAAATCGATCTTTCGCGACGTCTTGTCGTCCAGCCCCTCGACGTTCTGCACCGTCGATTGCAGCCAGCGCGCGGTCAGCAGATAGGATTGCTTGACGAAATCGAATACCTGGTTGTCCTGCCAGGCAGCGTCCTTGAAACGGCGATCATCCTTCGCCGGCGCGATGACGGGGTCTGCCTCCTGGCCCATCATGCGTTTGGCAGTCGATTGCCAGAGGTTCATGTAATCCTGCCAGAGCGAGAACTGCGCCTCCATCAGCTTGGCGGGATCGCTCATCAGGCGCGTCGTCATCTCCACGAAGGCACGGCCGATCGCCATCGGGTCCATGCCGCCCGAATTCGCCCCGGACGCGTTCTGGAACTGATTACGCTGGACGAATTCGGCTACCAGGCGCTGCGATTGCTCGGCGATCCGCGCCATGGCCTGCGACCAGGCCGCCGGATCCATGTGGCCGTTTCCCCCGGTTTGATCACCCATGCGTCCTCACAGAATTTCTATTGTTTTTTCAAAGCCTTGCCTGACTTCGATTTTGGCAATCGACGCCCGCCGATCTTTGCTATAGTAGCGCACGCTCAAGATTCGGCACTAAGTCGTTGAATGGCGGTCGCAAATGACAAGCGTATCGCGCTCGGCCATGGTGTCCAGCAGAGAGGGGATGCTGACTTCATGATCGTTTCATTGCCATCGCGCGGCCTTGGCGCCGCTGCTGTCGCTGCCGGGCTTCTGCTCGCTGGCTGTTCGTCCGACAGCGATGTGCCAAAGACCACGGTGAGCGCGCCGGGCGGCGGCACCCAGGTCAACACCGATACGGGATCGGGGGGTACCTTCCCCGACATCAATACGGTGCCGAATCAGCGGCCAAGCTCCACGATCCAGGATCTGAGCAAGGCGCCGGAGGGACTATCCGGCGCGCAGGGCGGCACGCAATACGGCGAGCCTCTGGTGGGCGGACCGAGCTCGTCAGCCCAGCCGCCGGCGCCGCCGCCACCGCCGGAACCCAAGCCGCAAGAAAAGCTGGCGCCGATCCCCGAGGCTGGAGAGAAGACCCAGACATCGGACGCGTCGAGTGCCCCCAAGCCTGCACAACCTGCGCCGGAACCAGCACCAGCACCGGAGGAAACGGCCGCGGCCGAGCCGATTGCGACTCCAGACGTGAAGGTGCCCGAGCCGATGGAGCCAGCGCCGCAGGAAACGGAAGCCGCACAGGCTGCCAATGTACCGCCAGCGCCGCAGGAAGAGCAAGCCGCTCCGGCGCCCGCCGCGCCACAAGCTCAGGCAGATCAAGGTCAGACGATTCAAGGCACGACAGCGCAGCCCGACAACAGTGGCGTTCAGGCGGTGCCGGTTGCGCCGATGGCTGCCCAACCGCAGCAACAGCCAGTGATGCCGACCGAGAGCCCGCAGGAAGGTTCGCAGCCGTTCCAGCCGGAAGCCCAGCTCGCCTTGGCGCCGGGCAGCGTGCAGACGTCATCGCTCGGCGCAACGCGGCAGCCACAGGCGCCGGCTAACGCTTACGGCCCGAACTATGCTGCCTTGGCGCCGGAGGCCTATGGCGTCAACTTCCCGCAGCCGGTCTTGCCGCCCTATCAGGCCTACAATCCCGCGCAGGCGATGTATCACTCTCCCTATGCCAGCCCGCCGACAAACTATGGCGGCGCGAACGATGGCGCGCCGGCCGGTCAGTCGGCCATGATGGTGCCGACTGAGGCGAGCTATGGGCAGCAGCCGGTCTATGGCGGCCAGCCAGTCGGCCTCATCTATTTCCGCGAGGGCTCTTCCAAGCTGTCGTCCGATGACCGCGACGTGCTGAAGCAGATCGCCGACATGCAGCGCGCCAATGGCGGGGTGGTCCATGTCGTCGGCCATGCCAGCATGCATACCGGCACGATGGATCATTCCCGTCATCAGCAGGCCAATCAGCGCGTCTCCGAAGCGCGCGCCCAAGCCGTGGCGCGCCAGCTGATGAAATACGGCGTGCCGGGCGAGGCGATCCAGACCGCAGCAGCTGGGGATTCGCAGCCGCTCTATTCGGAAGAGATGCCAAGCGGCGAGGCGGCCAACCGGCGCGCCGAAGTCTATCTCGGCGCCTACTGAAGCGGTTCATCATGAGAAGCAAGGGAAGGATCGGGCAGCCGATCCGCGCGGTCCATGGCTGCTAATTCCACTCCCACATCACGCGGCGATGACCGGCCGCTGCGCGTCGGCATCGCCGGCCTTGGCACGGTTGGCGCCGGCGTCGTGAAATTGCTGCAGGAGAATGCTGAGGTCCTACGGCTGCATTGCCCACGTGCGATCGAAGTCGTCGCGGTGTCGGCGCGCGATCAAGGCAAGGACCGCGGGATCAATCTCAAGAACCTGCACTGGACTACCGACCCGCTGGCGCTGGCCGACCATCCTGACGTCGACGTGGTGGCGGAGATGATCGGCGGCGCCGATGGCATCGCGAAGGCGCTGATCGAAAAGGCGATCGCCAAGGGCAAGCATGTCGTCACTGCCAACAAGGCGCTGCTGGCCCATCATGGCACGGCGCTGGCGCGGGCGGCGGAGAAGGCCGGCGTCGCGCTCGCCTACGAAGCGGCCGTGGCGGGCGGCATCCCGGTCATCAAGGCGATGCGCGAGGGCCTCGCCGCCAACCGGATCGAACAGGTCTATGGCATCCTCAACGGCACCTGCAATTACATCCTGAGCCAGATGCGTGAAACCGGGCGCGAATTCTCCGACGTGCTCGCCGAGGCGCAGAAGCTGGGCTATGCCGAGGCCGACCCCAGCTTCGATGTCGATGGAATCGATGCCGCGCACAAGCTCTCCATCCTCACCAGCGTCGCGTTCGGCTGCCAGATCGATTTCAGCGGCGTGCGCATCAGCGGCATCCGCAACGTCTCGGCCATGGACATCGCCTATGCCGACGAGCTCGGCTACCGCATCAAGCTGCTGGGCATCGCGCGCTTGACGCCACACGGCGTGGAGCAGCGGGTGCATGCCTGCATGGTGCCGGTGGCCGCGGTGATCGCCAAGGTGGACGGCGTCTATAACGCGGTCGTCACCAACGGCAATTTCGTCGGCCAGAATGTGGTGATCGGCCGCGGCGCGGGGCAGGGGCCGACTGCCTCCGCCGTCGTCAGCGATCTCATGGACATCGCGCGCGACCGCATCCTGCCGGCCTTCTCCGCGCCGGCGGAGAGCCTGAAAAAGCTGCCCTCGGCCCCGCCAGGCAGCCATTCCGGGCCCTATTACCTGCGGCTGATGGTGGTGGACCGGCCGGGCGTGATCGCCGATATTGCGGCGGCGATGCGGGACGAGAACGTGTCGCTGGAGGCGATGATCCAGCGCGCCCGCGGCGACACCGTCCCGGTCGTATTGACGACGCATGAGACGACCGAGGCCGCGATCGACCGGGTGGTGCGGCGGCTTGGCGCGATCAATTCCATTTTGGAACCGCCGCACGTCCTGCCCATTGAACTACTCGCGTAGCGGCGGACAAAGCCGCGCCGATACTCAACAGGGAGCACACTCATGGATCGAAATCTTGCCTTGGAAGCCGTACGCGTGACCGAGGCGGCGGCGCTGGCAGCATCGCGCCTGATGGGCCGCGGCGACGAGAAGGCCGCCGACCAGGCTGCGGTCGACGCCATGCGATACGCCCTCAACAGCCTCGCGATCGACGGCACGGTGGTGATCGGCGAAGGCGAGCGCGACGAGGCGCCGATGCTCTATATCGGCGAGCAGGTCGGCGCCGGCGGGCCTAAGATCGACATCGCCCTGGATCCGCTTGAAGGCACCACCATCACCGCCAAGGGTGCGCAAAACGCCCTCGCCGTCATCGCGATGGCGGAGCAGGGCGGCTTCCTCAACGCACCCGACGTCTACATGGACAAGATCGCGGTCGGCCCCGGCCTCCCTGACAGCATCGTCGACATCGACGCCGGGCCGGAAGAGAACCTCAAGCGGCTCGCCAAGGCCAAACGGATGGAAATGGCCGATCTGGTGGCCTGCATCCTCGATCGGCCGCGCCATACCGAGCTGATCTCGCGCGTGCGGGCGGCCGGCGCGCGCATCATGCTGATCTCCGACGGCGACGTCTCCGGCGTCATCTCCACGGCGCGTCCGGACAGTGGCGTCGACATCTACATGGGCTCCGGCGGCGCGCCCGAAGGCGTCCTTGCCGCGGCCGCTTTGCGCTGCATCGGCGGCCAGATGCAGGGTCGCCTGCTGTTCCGCAACGATGATGAGAAGGGCCGCGCCCGGCGGCTCGGCATCAGCGACCTCAACCGCAAATACGGGCTGCACGATCTGGCCAAGGGCGACGTGATGTTCGCCGCCACCGGCGTCACCGACGGCGCGATGCTGAAGGGCATTCGCCGCGGCCCGCATACGGCCACCACCCATTCCATCGTCATGCGCTCCAAATCCGGGACGGTCCGGGTGGTCGAAGCGCAGCATAATTGGAAGATCAAGGCGATCTTGTAGAATCACGCGCCTGAGGTTCTTCTGGCGCCGATGACGGAAGCCACTCCCTATCTCGGCGTCTCTCGATCGCTGTGCGGCCGCTTCTGGCTGGAGCGGCCAGGGGATGATCGCCTCGGCCTTGCCATCGCGCAGCGTTGCCAGGTGCCGGAGCTGATCGGCCGGATGCTGGCCGCCCGCGGCCAGTCGCTGGAGAGCGCACCCGGCTTCCTCGAGCCGCGGCTGCGCGACCTGCTCACCGACCCATCCGAGCTCAAGGACATGGACCAGGCAGCCGAACGCTTGGCCGATGCCATCGCGCGGGGCGAGCGGATTGCGATCTTCGGCGATTACGACGTTGATGGCGCCACCTCGGCCGCCCTGCTGTCGCGATTCCTGCGCAGCGTCGGGGCAGGTGAGCCTTTGCTCTACGTGCCGGACCGGATGCGCGAGGGCTACGGGCCGAACGCGCCGGCCTTCCATGCGCTGAAGGCGCAGGGCGCGGCGCTCATCGTGACCGTCGATTGCGGCGTCACCTCCTTCGCCGTCCTGGACGAAGCAAAGCGCATCGGCATCGACGTGATCATCGCCGATCATCACGTGGCCGAGCCTGCGTTGCCGGCGGCCCTGGCCGTGGTCAACCCGAACCGCCTGGATGAGAGTTCGCCCCATCGCAATCTTGCCGCGGTCGGCGTCGTTTTCATGCTGGTGATCGCCGCCAACCGCGTGCTGCGGCGGCGTGATTGGTTCGGGGCAATGCGGCCGGAGCCGGATCTGCTGCAGTGGCTGGATCTGGTGGCGCTGGGCACGGTGTGCGACGTCGTGGCGCTGAGCGGGCTCAACCGGGCCTTGACCGCGCAGGGGCTGAAAGTGATGGCGCGCCGCTCCAATCTCGGTCTCAAGACCCTGTGCGACGTGGCCCGCGTGAATGAGCGGGTCGAGGCCTACCACGCCGCTTTCCTGCTGGGGCCGCGCGTCAATGCCGGCGGCCGGGTCGGCCGCTCCGATCTCGGCGCACGGCTGCTGGCGACCGACGATCCGATCCTGGCAGCCGACCTCGCGCGGCAGCTCGACGCCTATAATGAGGAGCGCCGCGCACTCGAGAGCGAAGTCCAGGAAGCGGCGATGCGCCAGGCCGAAGCGCAGGCTGGGGAGAATCCACACCTGCTGTTCCTCGCCGGCGCAGGTTGGCATCCTGGTGTGATCGGGATCGTGGCCGGCCGATTGAAGGAACGTTATCAGCGCCCAGTCTGCGTGATCGCGCTGGAAGATGGTGTGGGCAAGGCGTCTGGCCGTTCCGTTGCGGGACTCCACCTGGGCCAGGCGGTGATTGCCGCGCGCGAGGCCGGACTGGTGCTGAAGGGCGGCGGCCACGCGATGGCGGCGGGTTTCGAAGTCAGAGAGGAGATGCTGGCTGCGCTCCAGATTTTCATCGCGGGACGCTTCAAGGATGATCTCGATGGCACGCCGCTGATGCCGACCTTGCTGGTCGATGGCGCCTTGCAAGCGCGCGCTGCCTCGCCCGAACTGATCACGTCACTCGATCGGCTCGCGCCGTTCGGCGCCGGCAACGCGGAGCCGCGCTTCGTGTTCCCCGGCCAGCGCGTGGTGATGGCCGATGTCGTCGGCACCGACCATGTGCGCTGCGTGCTCAATGGGCCGGATGGCGGGCGGCTCAAGGCGATCGCATTCCGCGTCGCGGGTGAGGAATTGGGGCGCGCATTGCTGGGCAGCCGGGGGGCAGCGCTGCATGTCGCCGGGCGCCTCAAACTCGACAGCTGGCAGGGCCGCGAGCAGGTGCAAATCCAGATCGAGGATGCGGCATTTTCGGCCAGCTGACGCTGCGCTTGAAATTAGTTCGCTATTTCAATATATTAGTCGCAGTTGATCTAAGCGCACAAAGCAGATAAACAAGCGCCGCCGAGAGATCGGCCATGCCTGCTTGCGTCCCCATCGTCTAGGGGCCTAGGACATCACCCTTTCACGGTGAAGACACGGGTTCGAATCCCGTTGGGGACGCCACTGCGGCAAATCCGGGCCATCGCGCTGCGCTGATCGGCCGCGATGTTGCCACAATCGCATCTCACGACTTCGTTTCAGTGCGTTTCGCGCGACGTGCTGCTGGGCCGCGAGTCGCGCGTGGCATTCGACCTAGCCGTTTGGACAGAGCGATGCCGGATTTGCGCGCCGAGAGGGCGCATTTGAGTTCGTCGCTGCCACAATTGCGGCGTTGCAGTCGGCACACATGTCACGATGAACGAAGCCTGATCGTTCGACCGACTTAGTTTTTTGCTCTCACGAAGACGTGTCACGGGATACACTTACATAAGGCCGAGTCGGGTTTTAGTATTCGTTAACCGTAATATGGCAGACTTGATTTGGCCTGGAGAGCGCATACTTGACAATTGCTGGACCGCCTTCGCGTAGCGTGCGTCCCGGAACCCAGGCGACCGGGACGTGTTGGTAGGTCGGAGCGTGTTGCATGTGCCCAATGAAGACACAGCGGACTGCAGTGACTTTCGATATCGGCTCCTCTTGGAGCCGGTCGCGAGCGCATTGCGACGCGACGACGATTGGTTGCGCAGCGGTTCAAGGATGCTCCAGCGATGTTGGCGTCATATCATCGCAGCGGCGGATTAGCGACCGCCAATAGGGCCGGACTACGTCGTTCGGGGGCTACCGAACGCCTCACTCGACTGTACTCGAAATTTGACGCAGCTCTTCGCAGCGCGCGGCGTCATGCGCGCACGATCGCGGCCTTTGCCGCCCACCGGAAGCTCGCTCTGACATCGACGGCGACCGGCGCTGCTGGCCTCGCAATTGCATGCATATCATCACGCCATCACATCCCAGGTGCGCAATGAATCACCAACCCGACGTCTTCGATCTCTATACCAACCTGTTCGAGAGCCGCAGGCAGACTGAGTTCTCGCTCCGCGAATATCTCATGCTCTGCCGCGAAGATCCGACCACGTACGCCACCGCCGCCGAACGCATGGTGTCGGCGATCGGCGAGCCGGTCGTGATCGACACCGCGCAGGATGCCCGGCTCGGCCGCGTCTTCATGAACCGGTCGATCAAGCAATATCCGGCCTTCTCCGATTTCTACGGCATGGAAGAGACGATCGAGCGCATCGTCGGCTTCTTCAAGCACGCGGCCCAGGGCCTCGAGGAGCGCAAGCAGATCCTCTACCTGCTCGGCCCCGTCGGCGGCGGCAAGTCCTCGCTCGCCGAGCGGCTGAAGGCGCTGATGGAAAAGCTGCCGATCTACGTACTGAAGGCCGGCGACCAGATCAGCCCCTGCTTTGAATCGCCGCTCGGCCTGTTCGATCCCGACCGCATGGGCAACGTGCTGCAGGACAAATACAACATTCCACGCCGGTACCTGAGCGGCTTGATGTCCCCGTGGGCGGTGAAGCGCGTCGGCGAGTTCGACGGCGACATCTCCAAATTCACCGTCGTGAAGCTCTTCCCCTCGAAGCTGAAGCAGATCGGCATCGCCAAGGCGGAACCGGGGGACGAGAATAACCAGGACGTTTCTTCCCTGGTCGGCAAAGTCGACATCCGCAAGCTGGAATTCTTCAGCCAGAACGATCCTGACGCTTATTCGTACAGCGGTGCCCTCAATTTGACCAGCCAGGGCCTGCTCGAGTTCGTCGAGATGTTCAAGGCGCCGATCAAGATGCTGCATCCGCTCCTGACCGCGACGCAGGAAAATAACTATGTTGGCACCGAGAGCGTGGGCGCGATCCCGTACCAGGGCATCGTGCTGGCGCACTCGAACGAGGCGGAATGGCAGAGCTTCAAGAACAACAAGAACAACGAGGCCTTCATCGACCGCATCTCCGTGGTGAAGGTGCCCTATTGCCTGCGCGCCAACGAGGAAGCGCAGATCTACAAGAAGCTGGTGCAGACGAGCGACCTTGCCATGGCGCCCTGCGCGCCCGGCACGCTGGACATGCTCTCGCAGTTCTGTGTGCTCTCGCGCCTGAGGGAGCACGAGAATTCGAACCTATTCTCCAAGATGCGGGTCTATAACGGCGAGAACTTGAAGGACGTCGACCCCAAGGCGAAGTCCATGCAGGAATACCGCGACGTCGCCGGCGTGGACGAAGGCATGACCGGCGTCTCCACCCGCTTCGCCTTCAAGGTCCTGTCCGAGACCTTCAATTTCGACATCGAGGAAGTGGCCGCCGACCCCGTGCACCTGATGTACGTGCTGGAGCAGGCGATCAAGCGCGAGCAGTTCCCCGACGCGACCGAGAAGCAATATATCGACTTCATCAAGAGCGAGCTGTCGCAGCGTTACGCGGAGTTCATCGGCAACGAGATCCAGAAGGCGTATCTCGAGAGCTACGGCGATTACGGGCAGAACCTGTTCGACCGCTATGTCGCCTATGCCGACGCCTGGGTCGAGGACCAGGACTTCAAGGACCCGGATACCGGCCAGCTGTTCGACCGCAAGATGCTGGACCAGGAATTGTCGAAAACCGAGAAGCCTGCCGGGATCGCCAATCCGAAGGACTTCCGCTTCGAAGTGGTGAAATTCGCGCTGCGCGCGCGGGCCGCCAACGCCGGCAAGAACCCGTCATGGACCAGCTATGAGAAGATCCGCGAAGTCATCGAGAAGCGCATGTTCTCGCAGGTCGAGGATCTGCTCCCGGTGATCAGCTTCTCCAGCAAGGGTGACAAGGATACCGAGAAGAAGCATACCGACTTCGTCGCGCGCATGGTCAGCCGCGGCTACACGGCGCGGCAGACAAGGCGCCTGGTCGAGTGGTATATGCGGGTGAACAAGGCCGGCTAAGGCTGGTCCCCGATGAGGGGCGATGCATGAATATTGTCGACCGGCGGCTCAATCCGAAAGGCAGAAGTCACACCAACCGGCAGCGTTTCATCCGGCTGGTGCGCGAGAACATCAAGGATGCGGTGATCCGTTCGATCAAGGAGCGGGCGCTGGGGGATGTCGACACCAAGGAGGTCGTCAACATCCCCCGCAAGCGGATCCAGGAGCCGCGCTTCCACCATTCCAACCAGGGCGGCAACCGCGAGCACGTCCATCCCGGCAACAAGGAGTTCGTCGCCGGCGACCAGTTGCCGAAGCCCGAGGGCAGTGGTGGCGGCGGTCGCAGCCGCGAAGGTAGTCCCGACGGCGAGGGCGAGGATGACTTCCGTTTCACTCTGACGCGGGATGAATATCTCGACATCCTGTTCGATGAGCTGGAGCTTCCCGATCTCGTCAAGACGTACCTGAAGGAGACCGTGGCCTATCAGGTGACGCGCGCTGGCTTCACGGCCAGCGGCTCGCCGCGCAACATCAACCTCGTGCGCACCATGCGGCACAGCCTGGCGCGGCGCATCTCGCTGCACCGGCCGACGCTTGATGAGCTGGCGGCGGTGGTCAAGAGCATCGCTGACCTGGAAGCAAAAGCTGACCGCACCGAAGCCGACGAGAAAAGGCTGGGCGAACTGCGCATTGTCCTTGGGCAGCTCGAACGGCGAATGAAGCGCATCGCCTTCATCGATCCGGTCGATCTGCGCTTCAACCGCTATGAGCCGACGCCGCGGCCGAACGCCCGCGCCGTCATGTTCTGCTTGATGGACGTGTCAGGCTCGATGAGCGAATACATGAAGGACCTCGCCAAGAGGTTCTTCCTCCTCCTTCATCTGTTCCTCTCGCGCAAATATGAGCATGTCGACGTGGTCTTCATCCGTCACACGTCGGAAGCCAAGGAAGTGGATGAAGAGACGTTCTTCCGCTCGGCAGAGACCGGCGGCACGGTGGTCTCCAGCGCGCTCGCCGAGATGCAGAGCATCATCGAGGAACGCTATCCGACCGATGCCTGGAACATCTATGCCGCGCAGGCCTCGGACGGCGACAACTACCCCAGCGACAGCGAGACCTGCACGCGCATTCTGCGCGAGGACCTGCTGCCTCTGTGCCAGTATTTCGCCTATATCGAGGTGGTGGATGAGCGCGAGGCGGGCATGTTCCGCTCGGAAGGCAATGCCAGCCTGTTGTGGCGCGACTACAAGACCGTGGCCGACGTTACGACGAATTTCACGATGAAGCGGGTGTTCTCCAAGTCGGACATCTTCCCCGTCTTCCATCAGTTGTTTGCCAAGAATCAGAAGGTTGCGTGATGTCGTCGGATCGGTCAGCAGTCGCGGGTGTAAGCCCGAACAGCGCCCTGCTCTTCGAGACCGGGGAGTGGAACTTCAATACCCTGAAGCGGACCTTTGACGCGATCGAGGACATTGCGATCAACGAGCTGAAGCTCGATCCATATCCGGTCCAGGTGGAGATGATCAGCTCCGAGCAGATGCTCGATGCCTATTCATCCATTGGCATGCCGGTGTTCTATCATCACTGGTCGTTCGGCAAGCGCTTCACACGCGACGAGGTCATGTACCGCAAGGGTTATCAGGGCCTCGCCTATGAGATCGTGATCAATTCCAACCCCTGCATCTGTTACGTCATGGAAGAGAACACCATGACCATGCAGGCGCTGGTCATGGCCCATGCCGCCTTTGGCCACAACCACTTCTTCAAGAACAACTACCTGTTCAAGGAATGGACCGACGCCGAGGGCATCCTCGACTACCTCAACTTCGCCAAGTCCTATGTCGCGCGCTGCGAGGAGCAGCACGGCATTTCCGCGGTCGAGCGCATCCTTGATGCCGCGCACGCTTTGATGGATCACGCGGTGAACCGCTATGGACGGCGTCCGCGGCCGAGCCTGGCTGCCGAGAAGAAACGGGCCGAGGAGCGGGTGGAGCATCAAAGGACGAGCTACAACGATCTCTGGCGCACCCTGCCCAAGAAGCCAAAGGGCGAAGCCGCGGCCTCGCCCGAAACGGAGCTTGCCCGCCGCAAGCTCGGTCTGCCGGAAGAGAACCTGCTCTATTTCATCGAGAAGTTCTCCCCCAGCCTCAAGGATTGGGAGCGCGAGCTGGTGCGTATCGTGCGCAACATCGCGCAATACTTCTATCCGCAGAAACAGACCAAGATGATGAACGAGGGCTGCGCCACCTACGTTCACTATCGCATCATGAATCGCCTCTATGACCTGGGCAAGATCAGCGAAGGCGCGATGCTTGAGTTCCTGTCGAGCCAGGCCAACGTGGTGTTCCAGCCGGATTTCGACGACCGGCGCTATTCGGGCCTCAATCCCTACGCTCTCGGCTTCGAGATGATGCGCGACATCGAGCGCGTCGTAACCGATCCGACTGAAGAGGACCGCGCCTATCTGCCGGAGATCGCGGGCAATGGCGACGTCATGGGCACGCTGAAATCAGTGTGGGCCAATTTCCGCGATGATTCCTGCATCGCGCAGTATCTCAGCCCCAACCTGATGCGCAAGATGCGGCTGTTCAAGCTGGCCGACGAGAGCGAGGCGCCGCATTATCTGGTCGATGCGATCCATGACGAGCGCGGCTACGCAAAGGTCCGCCGCGCGCTGGCCCGGCAATACAATCCGGGTGAGCGCGATCCCAACATTCAGGTGTCGGACGTGGACCTCAAAGGCAGCCGGCGGCTGGTCCTGACCCATCAATTGCACAACGACATCCCGCTGTCGGAGGACGATTCCCGTGCGGTCCTCGGCTACGTCGCCGATCTCTGGGGCTATGACGTGCAGCTGCTGGGCATCGGCGAGAACGACGTGACGAAATATCAATACGATGCTTCGCCGCGGACGTGAGCGGCCGCATCGCCGGAGGCCGCATGACGTCTCGCTCCAGCCTGATCGATGCCGGCCAAGTCAAGTCCGAGCGGGTCACTCGCTTTCATGATTACTGGCGGAGCAAGTGCGCGGGCGGATCGCTGCCATCGCGGACTTCCATCAATCCCACGGAAATTCCGCGTCTGCTGCCGTATCTGGTGATGGCCGAGATCGAGCGCGAGCCCCTGCGGGTCCGCTATCGCCTGGTCGGCACGCGGGTGGTGGAGGCAAATGGGGCCGACTACACCAACCGCTATCTCGATGAATGCAATTTCGCGGTCGAGCCCCTGTTGCTCTCCTGCTATCAGCAGCTGGTCGAAATGCGCGCGCCGGTCTTCGCCTACTACGAATGGAACAAGAGCGACTGGCGCGATCGCCGCGGCGCTGTGGGCGCCAGCGAGACCGGCTTCTTCCCGCTCAGCAGCGACGGCACCGTGATCGACTACGCGATCAATATCGCCGATTCCGATGTACGCCCCCATCGGGTGGACCCACCCTAATCACGGAATCGAAAAGGCCCGGCGAATTGCTCGCCGGGCCGTGGGGCACGCACTCTGATTGGCTCTAGACCGGCCGATCGCCCAGGATGGTGGCGCGGTGCATGCGCCGGTGGCGGGGCCAGTAATCCGCCACGACCATGTGCTGGGTGGTGCGGTTGTCCCAGAACAGAACGTCGCCGGTCTGCCAGCGATGGCGATAGGTGAATTCCGGCTTGGCTTGGTGCCGGATCAGGAAATCGAGCAGCGTCCGGCTTTCGTCGGCCTTGAGCCCTTCGATCGCGGTGGTAAAGCCTTCGTTCACGAACAGGTTCTTGATGCCGGATTCCGGGTGCGTGCGCACGACGGGGTGACTGACCGGCGGGTTGTTCCTGCGCGCATTGTCCCATTTCGCATTGTCCTCGCCGTAATAGGTGCTGGCGCGGAAGCTCTTCCTGAAATCGTGCGTCGCGCGCAATCCATGCAGAAGCGAGCGCACCGGTTCCGACAGGCCTGCATAGGCGGCGGCAAGATCGGCGAACAAAGTATCACCGCCGGTCTCCGGAATCACCGCGCCATAGAGGATCGAGCCAAGCGGCGGCGTCTCGATGAACGTCACATCGGTGTGCCACTCGTCCGGCTCGGGCGGCCGGTCGCGATCGTAGTTGAGCACGATGATCTCCTTGAGATCGCTATCGTGGTTCAACAGCGGATGAACATGCAGGGAGCCGAACCGCGCCGCAAAATCGCGCTGCTGAACCGGCGTGATGCGCTGGCCGCGGAACACCAGCAGCTTATGCTCCACCAGGGCTTCGCGGATCATTCCAATCGTATGTTCGCTTTGCTGGCGCGACAAGTCGATATGTTCGACCAAAGCCGCGAAGGTCGGGTTGAGCGGCGTGATCGCAATGTTGGGAAAGGCTTGCGGGTCGTGGCGCAGGACAATGGTGCTCATGATCAGGTCTCCAGGTCCGAGGGTTGCGGGTGGGTCTTGCGGATCAGTCTTTGCCCTTCCAGGGCGTCAACAGGCGCTCCAGCAGGCGAATGGCGGCGAGGCACAGCATGGCGAGGGCGGCAATCGAGAAGATGCCGACGAACACGACCTCCGTGACCAGGAACTGCGCGGCAGACAGGGTCATGAAACCAAGGCCCCTGGTGGCCGCCACCAGTTCGGCCGCGACCAGCGTGCCCCATCCGAAACCGACGGCAATGCGCAGGCCAGTCAGGATCTCGGGCAGCGCGCCGCGCGCGATCACGTGAAAGAACACCTGCCGCCGGCTGGCGCCGAGCGAGAGCGCAGCCTGGATGCGGCCCTCCAATACCGAGCGGACACCGGCCTGCGCGTTGACGACGATAGGCGCCAGCATGGCGAGCGTGATCAACGCGATCTTGGCCGCCTCTCCGATGCCGAGCCAGATGATGATGAGAGGCAGGTAGGCCAATGGCGGGATCGGCCAGTAGAAGCTGATGGGCGGATCGAAGACGCCGCGCACCCAGCGATTGACGCCCATGGCCAGGCCGAGCGGTATGCCGACCGACGCTGCGATTGCGAAGGCGAACAGCACGCGGAAGAGGCTGGTCCCGGCGTGCTGCGCCAAGGTGGCATTGGAAAACCCGTCCGTAGCTACCACTATGAATTGCTGCAGCACCGTGATCGGCGATGGCAGGAAAAGGGCCGGCACCAGGTGCATCTCGCTCACCACGGCCCAGCCCGCGATCAGGCCGATGGAGGAGTAGACCCCGATCGGAATCCGGCGCAGCAGAGCGGCAAGGTTGATCGGCGCGACCGCTTCCGGCGCGTCGCGATGCAGCGCTTCACGCCGCGCGGTCAAGCTGAGGTCGGTCATGACGGCGTCTCCCGGTATCATGGATAAGTGTGCGGATCTCTTCGCGCAGGGCGATGAATCTGGGATCGCTCCGCACGGCGGCGGCGTCGCCGTCCGCGGCGAAGCGATGGACGAAATCGAGGCTGTAGCGCCGGACGATGCGGCCCGGCCGCGGCGACATCACGACAATCTCGGTGCCAAGGAACAGCGCCTCCTCGATCGCGTGGGTGATGAAGAAGATGGTCTTGCGGGTGCGGGCCCAGATATCGACCAGCAATTCCTGCATGGATTCGCGGGTCAGGGAATCGAGCGCGCCGAACGGCTCGTCCATCAGTAGGACCTTGGGATCGGTTGCGAGCGCGCGGGCGAGGCCGACGCGCTGGCGCATGCCGCCCGACAATTGGTGCGGCGCCGCTATGGCGAAATCGCCGAGCTCCACCAGTTCCAGAAGATCGGCTGCGCGGGCGTGCCGCGCAGCCGCCTTCAATCCCTGGAGCCGCAGCCCGAATGCGACATTGTCGCGTACGTTCAGCCAGGGATAGAGCGTGTCCTTCTGGAATACGACACCGCGATCGCGTCCTGGCCCCGTGATCGGCCGGCCGTCGAAGGTCGCGCTTCCGCCGGTCAAAGGCAGGAAGCCGGCCATCACGTTGAGCAGCGAAGTCTTGCCGCAACCCGACGCGCCGAGGGCGACGACCGGCCCGCCTTCCTGGATTTCCAGCGTGACGTCGGCCAGAGCCTGGACCGTCGCCTGGTCCTTGCCCGGATAGGTCACGCTGCCATGTTCGATCGCAAGTGTCATGATCGCGTCCTTAGTTGGAAGCGAGGGTTGCCGAGACGAAGCGCGGATCGATGAAGGCCGAGTAATCGTCGAGGACAGTGGTGATCTTCTGCTGCTCCTTGAGGAACTCGGCGGTGTCGTGCAGCACATGGGCGAGCTTGCTCTCGCTCCCGCCGCCCAGCCAGGTGGAGCCGGCCTGCTCGCCCGCCGGCACGTAGACAGAGACCTTCAGCCGCTCGGCGATATCCTTCGGCTTCGCGCCGCTGAATTTCGCGAGCACCTGCACGTTCTCGGAGTCCGCTGCCCAATGCGCTGGGTTCTGCTCCAGGTCGCGGTAATATTTGTCGACAATGGAGACGAAATTCTGCAGGAACTCCGGCTTGTCCTTGATGAGGTCGGCGGTCGCGACCAGGGCGCCGAAGGTGACGGCGCCGCGCTCCGCCGCCTGCTTGGCGGTCAGCAGCGGCTTGCCATTCTCCAGCAGCTTGCCGAGGGCGGGATCCCACACGAAGGCCGCGTCGATGTCGCCGCGCTGCCAGGCCGCAACGATCTCCGGCTGCGGAATGGCAAGGACCGTGGCCTCATCCGGCTTGATGCCGAGCTGCTTCAGAGTGCTGAGCAGCATGAAATGATCGGTCGAGACGGGAGCTGCCGCGAGGCGCTTGCCTTTCAGATCTTCCATTTTCTCGATGCCGCTGCCGTTGCGGGCGACCAGCGCTTCGTCTTCGCCGGCAGCGCCGCTGATATGGATCGCCTTGACGTCGATGCCCTTGCTGGTGGAGGCGGCGAAGGGGCTGGAGCCGACGTCGCCGATCTGCACGTCGCCGGATGCGATGGCGGCGAAAATCTCCGCGCCGGAATTGAACTGCCGGAACTCGACATGGACTCCCGAAATCTTCTCGATCTCGCCCGACGCGACTGCGCGCACGAAGAGCGAGAAGCCGGTCTGATAGGCGATGGTGATGGTGTCGTCCGCCTTGGCAAGGCCGGCCTGCAGGCCGATGCCGAGCGCCAGAACGGCGAGCGTCTTGCGGATCGTGAGCATAAGTTTCTCCATTCGCTCAATGGATCGCGTCGGTTGAACTGATCGATGGTGGTTGTAGCGTCTTGGGCCTAAGGCGCGAGCACGCGGCACGTCCGCCGTAGCATCAACACATCGCGTCCTCCCTTGCCGTGCACGTTGCTGCGGGTCAGGCCCGCGCTCCAAATCTAAAGCCTGTGCGCGTCATCACAACCGAGGAGTTCTCGCGCATCGCAACAGGATAGCTCGCCGTTCATGCGCGTGCTGCGCGGCGCGGCTCTGCCACAATGCGGCCAGCCGGCAACAGATGCTCGGCGAGCGTTTCGCACGCGACACGGATGTCGGGGACGGCGGTGATTTCCCAGAAGGTGCCGCGCGTGATCGGGCCGACGGCGAACAGATCCTTCGCCGGCTTGCCGTCCGCATCGATCAGCGCACCGGTCGGCGCGACGTCGAGCCCGAGTCCGAGCGCATCCGCGCGCGCGGCACCACCCGCGATCAGATCGCGCAACAGCGGCAGCTCGAGTTTCGACAGATCCGGCGTCAGCGCCGTGCAAACGAGTACGCGCTGGGCATTCAACGTCAATCGGCCATCCTTGCCGCGCGGCCGCACGACGACCGAGACATGGTCGCCCCCCGGTGCCATGGAATCGATCCGGCCCGCAACGATCATCAGCTGCCGCTTCTGGATCGCCTCCAGGATCCGCGCCATCACCCGCGTGGCGCTGCGGTGGCGGTGCACATCCCACCAGGGGCGCAGGTGGCGCAGGAAGCGCGCGCGTTCTCCTGCTGGCATTTCCTGCCACAGGCGTTGGGTGTGGGATCGCAACCCGTCGACCACCACGCGCCAATCCTGGCCCTGGGCGGCGGCTTCCCGGGCTGCGGCGCGCACATGGCGCAGCAGCTGCAGAACGTTGCGGCCGGCGGGCGGCGTGTCGAACTGCCAGGGCCGCGGCAGATCATCGACGCCGGCGCTGAGATGCAGGCGCGGCAGCAACCCGCGCCGCGAAACGGCGACGATGCGGCCTTTGTGACCACGGTCCAGCAGCGAGATGACGGTATCGACCATGGTAAGGCCGGTGCCGAGCACAACCACATCAGATTTTTCGTCCAGGTTGGTGAGCGCCTTCTCATCCCACGGATTGCCGACGATCGCGCCCTTGTTCTTCGACGGCAGCAGATTCCCGGTCGCGAGCACGCAGCGATCGACCGGTAGGCGGCGGCCGACGCCAAGCTCGATCGAGAGGGGCTTCGTGCGGCCCGCGCCTTTGGGCTCGCGGTGCACGCGCACCACCTCGTCGGTTACGAGATAGAGGTTCGCTCCATGGCCGCGGCGCCAGATCTCCTCGCCCAGCTGTTGCTGGATGTAGGAGCCGTACAGCCCGCGCGGCACGAAGGTCGTGACGGTGGGATATTCGTTCAGCAGCGCCTGGGTCGCCTTCGGCAGGCGGCGCAGCCATTGGACAAAATGATCCGCCTGATCGGGATACGCGCTCATGTTGCCGGCGCGCACGTTCAACAGGTGATTGGGATTGCCGGTCGAATAGGCAAGCCCGCGGCCGAATTGCGCGTTGCGTTCGATGAGGTAGATGCGGTCGCCCGGCTGGCTGCGCTGCAGCAGATGGAGCGCAAGAAGGGAGCCGGTGAATCCCGCGCCGACAATCGCGATATCCTGCGGGCGGTCTGGCTTGCGCTGGTCTCGGGTCGCTCTGTTCATGGCCATCCCCATTATTTTGCGGGAAGGCCTTGATCGGCCTTCCCCTATTCACGTCATGAAAAGAAGGCGAGCGCGCCGGTCTCGTTCGTCGCGCGCTCGCGTCGCTTGCTCCTTTTTAGGTCCAGCTTGAATGTGGCGACTCAGTTGCCCGGCTTGTAGATCTGGTCGAATACGCCACCGTCGTTGAAGTGCTTCTGCTGGGCTTCCTTCCAGCTGCCGAACAGGTCCTTGATGGTAAAGGTCGCGACCTTGGGGAAATCCTTCTCGTGCTCCGCCGCGATCTTGGGATCGGTCGGACGATAGAAGTTCTGCGCGGCGATCTCCTGGCCCTCGGGCGAGTAGAGATATTTGAGATAGGCTTCGGCCTGCTTGCGGGTGCCGTGCTCGTCGACCACCTTGTCCACGACCGCGACCGGCGGCTCGGCGAGGATCGTGGTGCTCGGCACGACCAGCTCGACCTTGTCGGCGCCTAGTTCCTTGACCGCCAGCAGTGCCTCGTTCTCCCAGGCGATCAGCACATCGCCGATCTCGCGCTGGACGAAGGTGGTGGTGCTGCCGCGCGCGCCGGTGTCGAGAACAGGCACGTGTTTGTAGAGCTGGCTGACGAATTCCTGTGCCTTCGCGTCGTTGCCACCGGGCTGCTTGAGCGCATAGCCCCAGGCCGCGAGATAATTCCAGCGTGCCCCGCCGGAGGTCTTCGGATTGGGCGTGATGACCTGCACGTCGTTCTTCACCAGGTCCGGCCAATCATGGATGTTCTTGGGATTGCCCTTGCGCACCAGGAACACAATGGTCGAGGTGTAGGGCGAGGAATTGTTCGGCAGGCGCTTCTGCCAATCGGGCGCGATCAAGCCGCCCTTTTCCGCGATCTGGTCGATATCGTAGGCGAGGGCGAGGGTCACGACGTCCGCTTCCAGGCCATCGATGACCGCGCGGGCCTGCTTGCCCGATCCGCCGTGCGACGCCTCGATGGTGAGATCCTCACCAGTCTCCTTCTTCCAATGGGCGGCGAAGGCGGCGTTGTAGGCCTCATAGAGCTCGCGGGTCGGATCGTAGGACACGTTGAGGAGCGTCGTTTCGGCATGCGCCGCGGCGCCAAGGCCCGCAGCGAACGTCACGGCGAGTGCGCCGCTCACGAATTTCTTTGCTGATTTCAGCATGTTAGCCTCCGGTTTGGGGTTCGCAGCGGCGGCTCTCCGCAGCGGCCTCAATGGCAGTTCCGACTTTATCTCTACTATTTCAATAGACAAACTAGAACTTCTGATGCCGGCCGCGAGTTTTTCTTAAGGAGGGCATTGGCCGGCCGAGCGCGCAGTGGCATCAACACAGGTGCTCATCTGTACGTTGCACAGGGCGTCACTTGCTGGCGTTACTGCAACCAAAGCGGTAACCTCAAGCGGAGAATGACCCGTGAGGCCCGGCCGTTGTTTCTTGAGCTGGATGCCAGTTCTGGCCAATGGATCGCCAGCAATCCCGATCGCCGGTGGGCGCTGATACTCGAATATTGGAATCGCCTCGCGCAGCGTCTAGGGCGCCTGCCCAGGCGCAGCGAAATCGATCCGCTTGAGTTGTCCGTCGAATTGCTGCCGAACGTCTTTCTGGTCGACGTGCTCCGCGTCGCCGGTTCAGCGCCGCGCTTCCGGTTCCGGTTGCTCGGCGCGGCGATCACGCAGCGGGAGAGGGTGAAGCCTGGCCAGTATCTGGACGATTACCGCAGCGAGACGACGCCCGATGACATGACGCGCCACTATCTGGATTGCCTGGAACGCCGCGTCAGCGTCCGCCGCACCAATCTCGCCTGGGAGACTCCGACCAAGGAATTCATCTCGTATCACGTCATCCTGCTGCCGCTCTCGAGCGATGGCAGCGAGGTAGATACGCTGCTGGGCCTCGTGGTCTACGAAGCCTGAAAGAGTCATTTTAAGGCCTTCTTAAGCATAATATGTGTGGATGGAAGCCGTGCCCGGCTGTGAGCGACCGATCCCGAATCCATGGACACGATGAGCGATACGATCGAGCCCGTGCGCGGGACAGCCGCCACCGATGGCGCTTCCAAGAGCCTGAATGGCGAAGCGGCGCCCCAGGCCAGCCCGACTTCCAGCTTGACCCAGGCTGTGCGCTGGCGTGTTCCGGTGATGGCGCCGCCGCGCCCTGCCTCTCAGGCGCGCAATCCCAGCCTGCCGACCTTTGTCGGCCTCATCATCCTCATCCTCACCTTCTTCATCGTGCTGACGAGCATTTCGCTGCATGACAAGACGAAGTCAGAGGCGGCGATCGCAAGTGTTCAGGAGGCTTTCTCCGGCAATGCCGTGACCGCCGAGGACGTGCCCGTGAAAAAGGACGAAGAGGTCGCGCGTGACTATATCGCCGGCCTCACCCATCGCATCCAATCGCTGGTGCCGCTGATGGGCGGCAAGCCTGGGCCGGCCTCGGACCATCAGGTGCTCTGGCTGCCGACCGATCTGGCTTTCCCGGCGGACAGCGCCGCGCTCGCGCCGCTATTCCCCACCGTGCTGCGCGAAGTGGTGCAATCGCTGGATGGCATCCCGCAACGTTTGACGCCGCATATCGAGATGCGGCTGTGCGCGACGGATCCCAGCGATCAGTTGCGCGAGCGTGCCGTGGCGATCGGCTCGGCACTCTCGGCCGAGCATGCGCCGCTGCGGCAATTCTCGATCGGCATCGCATCGTGCGATCCCAAGCGCATCGGCATCGCCGTGGCACTGGCGCCTGCAGCCGAGGAGCCGGCGCCATGATGCCCGCGCCACATCGTCCCAATCAGCCGCCTGCGGTTACGCCACCGGAAGAAGGCCTTCAGCCGCCCTGGCTGATGAGCTTCGCGGATTTCGTCAGCTGCCTGCTGGCCTGTTTCGTGTTGCTGTTCTCGATGGTGTCGATCGACCAGGAGAAGTTCCAGAAGATCGTAGGCTCGATCCCCGGCCGCGCGCATCTCGACCTCCAGGCACCGCAGCCGGTGGAGCGCGGCATGATTCCGGAGAGCGCAGAAGCGGCGCGCAGCCCCAACTACCTGCTCTCGCTGCTCAAGAATTCCTTCGCGAAGGATCCCAAGCTCGCCGAGCTCGGCCTCAGCGGCGATCATGATCATGTCATCGTCGCGTTGCCGACCAGCATCCTGATCGCGGAGCTCAATGAAGGCGGCGGTGCGAAAAAAGACGGTGTGCTGTTCGCGCTCGGCGGCGCCTTGCGCAGCTTCCCCAACGAGATCATGGTGCAGGGCAAGGGCGTCGCGATCAACGATCCCGACCGCTGGGGCAAATTGCTCTTGCTGACTCAGATGTCTGCCGCCGCGATCGAGCAGGCGGGAGTCGCCGGACCGATCCCATCGCGCACCGAGCTGGCGCCCGGCGATGCCGCCGCCATGCAGGTCAACGTGGTGATCACGGCGCGCGCCGCGCCGTAGAGTTTCGCCGCGCTGGTCGCATTTTCTGCGCCGAACCGGCGTCTACTTCGGCGGAAAATGCTCCGGCCTTCAGTGCGTTCCGTCACCCCAGGCCGCTCCATCGAGCGGTTGGATGCGGAGTGAACTCAGGATTTCGAGTGTAAAGTTGCGGGCGTTGACGCCCATATGCCGCGCGGGGTCTGGCCGGACCCGCTGCCAGCACATCACGCAGCCGCAATTGGCGCACCGGACGAAGCGCAAGACCTTCCGGCCCCAGGAATAGGAGTCCGTGGTGCCGCGCTTTGCTTCGATGCGGACGCTCGAAGCCTTGTAATAGGCCCAGAGCACACCATAGCGGCGGCAGATCGAGCAGTTGCAGTCGGTGACGCTGCGGGGCTTTCTGGGAACTGTCAGGCGCACAGCGCCGCAATGGCATGTCGCCGTCAGCATCGGACCGCTCACCGCATCGGCAGCAGGGAATCGCGCACCCGCACCATGTGCTTGCGCACCAGCTCGCGCGCCAGATCGGGATCGCGGTCGCGCAAGGCGGCGACCAGCTCGGTATGCTCGCGGTCATACGTGCTGCGCAGCTCCGGCGTGACGCTGCGCTTCTTGAGGCGGTACCATCCTGGTTCATTGCGCACGATGTTGATGGCCTCGCACCAGGCCAGCAGGATGGCGTTACGGGCTGCGCGGAAGATCGCGAGGTGCAGCTGGGCGTCCCAGTGCTCGAACTCCGCCAGGCCCTTGGCATGGATTGAATTCTTGAGCGCGGTCTCCATTGCCGCGATATCCTCCGCCGTCGCTCGGCTGGCGGCCAGCTCCGCCACCAGGGGTTCCAGCAGCACGCGCACTTCCATGAGATCGGCCGGGCTGGCGCCGCGCAGGCGCTTGGCGAAATCGGGGGCTGCGCCATCGCCCAAGGATCCGGCCAGGCCCTCGGCCTGGCTCATCGGATCCCCCAACGGCGAGAGCCGGACAAAGGTACCGCGGCCGGGGTGGCTCTCGATCAGCCCCTCTTCCTCCAGCTCCTGGATGATCCGGCGCAGGGTGTTGCGGGCGACCCCGAACTGGGCCGCCATGTCCCGCTCAGGCGGGAGGGGGCGGCCGCTGGCCCAGGTCCCCGACAGGATCTGCTGGCGGATCTCGTTGGCGGCGGCCTGGGTGCGCGCGCGCGGTCGTCGTGGTGGTACGGAGCTGCCTTCCATGATGATGCCATGTTGATCCAGTGGATCAAATAACTCAAGGGCAAAGTTCGCGATTGACTCTGTGACGCGCAGATGTAGCATAATCGCCATAAGAATAAATGAACCAATGGTCTAACTTTGGTTCAGTTACTGGGAGAGATACGTGAAACTGGTCGCGTTCGAACGCGACGATCGTCCGGGCGTCGGCCTATGGGAGGCCGACGGACGCGTTCGCCCCTATCGCCTGAGCGAGGATGAGGCAGCTCTCGGTGTTGCGGCAATCGTCGCCGCGCACGTGGCGGGCCGGCCGGTTGCGCTGGCGGACGTGACCCTCAGCCTTCATCCAAGCCAAGTTCGGGCGCCATTTCCCAGGCCGGCGCGCAACATCTTCTGCGTCGGCAAGAACTACTACGAGCACGCCCACGAATTCGCCCGCAGCGGGTTCGACTCTTCGGCCGCCTCCGGCGCCGTCCCCGATGCCCCGATCATCTTTTCCAAGGTGCCGGAGAGCGTGACCGGCCCGGGCGCGCCCATCCTGTTCGACCCCGCAGTCTCCAGCGCCATCGACTACGAGGCGGAATTGTGTGTCGTGATCGGCAAGGGCGGGCGCGGCATCCGCAAGGCCGAGGCTCTCCAGCACGTCTGGGGCTACATCATCGTCAACGACGTGACCGCCCGCGACCTGCAGGGCCGGCACAAACAGTGGCTGATCGGCAAGTCGCAGGACAGCTTCTGCCCGATGGGGCCGATCGCCGCTACGGCGGATGAGATCGACCTCGGCAATACAAACGTGCGTTGCTGGGTGAATGGCGAGTTGCGCCAGGACGCCAATACCCGCGACCTCATCTTCGACGTTCCGACCCTGATCGAGACCCTGTCGGCCGGTATCACCTTGAAGACCGGCGACCTGATCGCGACCGGGACACCGGCCGGGGTGGGGATCGGGTTCAATCCGCCAAAATATCTGAAGCCCGGCGACCGGGTGGCGATCGAGATCGACGGGCTAGGCCGGCTGGAGAATGCGGTGGCGGAGCTGGGCGCCCGGAAGGCAGCCCAATGAGCACCCAGATCGTCGAACGCATGGCGGTGGAGATCGACGGCGACGGCGATCCCGTCATCCTGCTCCATGGCCTCGGCGGCACCAGCAACAGCTGGACGCCGCAGATGAGCGTGTTCGCCGGACGGTTCCGCGTCATTCGTCCGGACCTGCCGGGGTCGGGCCGTTCGCCGCTGCCGTCCGATGTCCTGTCGATCGACCTGCTGGCGGACCTGGTGATCCGCACTGCGGAAAAGCTGGGCATCGAGCGCGCGCATCTAGCCGGTCATTCCATGGGCACGATCGTCTGCCAGCACGTCGCCGTGCGCGCGCCGAAACTGGTGCGCTCGCTGGCGCTGATCGGCGTATTGACGGCGCCGCCGGATGCCGCGCGCAAGGGGCTGAAGGACCGCGCCCAGAAGGTGCGGGCCGAAGGCATGAGCGCGGTCGCCGATGCCGTGGTGCAGGCGGCGACCTCTAGCCAGAGCAAAGCCGGCAATCCCGTCGCCATCGCCGCGGCGCGCGAATCACTGATGCGGCAGGCGCCGGATGGCTATGCCGCACATTGCGAGGCGTTGAGCAACGCGGTGGCGGCTGATCCGGCCGCGATCACGTGCCCTACTTTGCTGATCGCGGGCGAGGATGACGTGGTTGCGCCGCCTTCGGTGGCGCGCGGCTTGGCGGACAAGCTCAAAGGCGCGCGGGTGCATGTGCTGCCGCGGGTTGGCCATTGGCTGACCTTCGAGGCCGCGAACGACGTGAACACTCTGCTCAAGGAATTCCTGTCAAGCGTACGATAGGCGCTGCCAGCGCCGAAGGAGAAGGTCATGGGCACAGTCCTCTTCACCAACGTGCGTATCTTCGACGGCACCGGCGAGCCCGGCTACCTCGGCGAGGTCCTGGTCCAGGGTAACCGCATCAAGCATGTCGGGCGCGGCAGCCGCACTGTTCCCGCCAATGGCCACACGGTGATCGACGGAGCCGGTGCGACCCTGATGCCCGGCATGACCGAGGCGCACACGCATCTTTCCTGGAACAACGCCGCGTCACTCGACGCGATCTTCCGCATGCCGCCGGAGGAGCACACTCTGTTCGCGGCAAAGTCTGCCAAGACCTATATCGACATGGGCTGGACATCCTGCGTCGGCGCGGCGGCGGCGAAGCCGCGGCTCGACGTCGTCATCCGCAACGCGATCGATTCCGGCATGATCCCCGGCCCGCGCTATCTGGCGGCCAGCCAGGAGATCGCGACCCTGGGCGGCCTCGGCGACACCACGCCACCGCACGTCGACAGCAAGGAGCTGTCCTTCGGCTGGGTGGTGAGCGGCCCCGAAGAGATGCGCAGGGCCGTCCGCACTTTCATCAAATACGGCTGCGACACCATCAAGCTCAATCTCTCCGGCGAAGAGATGACGGACTGCCCCGCCAATACCTCGCCCATGAGCGAGGAAGAGATTGCGATGGCAGTGAGCGAAGCCAAGCGCCGGGGGCTGCGGCTCGCGGCGCACGCACGTTCCGATGAATCGGTGCGGCAGTGCATCCGGCACGGCATCCAGATCATCTATCACGCGTCGTACGCCAGCGACGAAACCATCGACATGCTGGCGGCACAGAAGGACAAGTTCTTTGTCGGGCCCGGTCTCGCCTGGCTGGTCAACACCGCGCGTCAGGCCGGCCCCTATGGCATCAAGCCTGATTCACCTCTCGGCATCTATTATGAGCGCGAGCTGCAGATCGCTGTCGAGACCATGCGCAAGATGCACCGGCGCGGCATCCGCATCCTGCCCGGCGGCGATTATGGCTTCGCCTGGACCCCGCATGGCACCAACGCCAAGGACCTCGAATATTTCGTCGAGATGGTCGGCATGACCTCGACCGAGGCCCTGGTTTCCGCGACCAGGCTCGGCGGCGAGATCATGGGTCGGCCGAATGAATTGGGCCAGCTGAAGCCGGGCTATCTCGCCGATATCCTGCTGGTGGACGGCGACCCGGTCGCCAACATCCGCATTCTGCAGGACAAGACCCGCATCCTCGCCGTGATGAAAGACGGCGAATTCCACCGCATGCCCGACATGATGCCGAGCCGGCAACGGATTGCGATGTAGGGCTCGATGGGACGGGGGAAACACATACAAAGACCCCTTCCCTCCTTGTGGGGGAAGGTCGGGATGGGGGGTGATGCAGCGCTGCATTCTCGACGGATTGCGCTCTCGCGAGCGCGCGCGGCTGTCGCCGCGCTACCCCCCATCCAGCTCCGGCTAAGCTCGCGCTGCTCGCTAAGCCTCCGCATCCTTCCTCCGCAAGGGGGGAAGGGGAATCTGATTTGGAGGAAGGGAAAACTTACTAGGGGCGTGGGGACGTGAAACTCTTCCTCCTCACCTTCCTCAACGGCCTCACGTTGGCGGCGCTCTATTTCCTGGTGGCGAGCGGGTTTTCGCTGGTGTTCGGGCTGATGCGCAATGTCAACCTCGCGCACGGCTCGCTCTATCTGCTGGGCGCCTATATCGGCTACAGCGCGATCCAGTGGACGGGTTCCTGGTACCTGGGCGTGGCCGCCGGCTTCTTCGCGATGGCGCTGGTGGGACTCCTGCTGCAGCTCCTGATCTTCCGCCACATGGAGGGCCAGGATATGCGCCAGACCATGGTGACGATCGGCCTTTCCATCGTGCTGGCCGACCTCATGCTGTGGATCTGGAGCGGCAACACCTATCAGTTCGACGCACCGGAGATCCTGACCGGCACGGTCGCGCTGCCTCTGGTGAAAATCTATTCGATGTATCGGTTGGTCATCCTCGGCGCTTCGATCGCGATCGGGATCGGCCTGTGGCTGTTCCTCAACAAGACGCCGATCGGGATGATGATCCGCGCGGGCGTCGATGACCGCGCCATGCTGGCGGCGACCGGTGTCAACGTGCCGCTGGTCTTTGCCGTCACCTTCGCGATCGGCGCCGGCCTGGCGGGCTTCGCCGGCGTGGTCGGCGGGACGGCGCTCTCCATCGCACCGGGCGAGGATGTGCGCTATCTGCTGGCCTCGCTCATCGTCACCATCGTCGGCGGCATGGGTTCGATCGTGGGTGCCGCCATCGGCGCGTTGCTCATCGGCATGGCGGAGCAATTCGGCCTCGCTTATTCGCCGACCTACGGCGTCGTCTACACTTTCCTCATCATGGTGCTCGTGCTGGCCTTTCGGCCGCAGGGCATCATGGGCAAGCGGGCCTGACGATGGCAGCCGATCTTACCGAGACGCGGGCGGCGGCAGCGCCGAATATCCTCGCGCAGGTCCGGCCGCATCAGATCGTGCTCGGCCTCTTCCTCCTCGCTTATCCACTCATCGCCAGCGATTTCTGGATCGTGCAGATCGGCGCGCAGACTTTGTTCCTCGGCCTCATCGGATTGTCGCTGATGCTGCTGGCCGGCTATGGCGGCACGGTGTCGCTGGCGCAGATGGCGATCGCCGGCGTGGCGGGTTACATGTTCGCGATCTTCGGCGAGAATTCGGCCAATCTCGGCCTCGGCTGGCCGTGGTGGCTGGTGCTGCCGATCTCGATCCTCATCGCCGTCGCTTTCGCGACCGTCACCGGCTTCCTGTCGGTGCGCACCGAAGGCATCTACACCATCATGATCACACTCGCGATCGCGGTGGCGTTCTTCTATTTCTGCCAGCAGAACTACGCGATCTTCAACGGCTTCAACGGATTTGCCGGGCTGAAGCCGCCGCAGGTCTTCGGAATAGACTGGCGCGCACCCTATCCCTTCTACTATCTGGCGCTCGGCGTTGCTGCGCTCGGTTATTTCGGCGTGCTCTATCTGTCGCGCTCGACCTTCGGCATTGCGCTGCAGGCGATCCGCGACAATCCGCGGCGCATGGCGGCGCTCGGCTTCAATGTGCGCGCCCACCGCGTGGCGGCCTATGCGCTGGCGGCGGTGCCGGCTGCTCTCGGCGGATTGTTCCTGGTGTGGTTCAACGGCCGCATCTCGCCCGGGACCATCAATGTCGGCGCCGCCATCAACATCCTGGTGATCGCGATCCTGGGCGGACTCGGGCGGCCGATCGGTCCTTTCATCGGCGCGCTCATCTTCGTGCTGCTGGACAACTTCGCGATCGATCTCATCGCGCGCGAGCGCTTCAACCTGGTGATCGGCGGCGCGTTCCTGGCCGTCGTTTTGTTCTCGCCCGACGGCGTCCTGGGCCTCGTCGAGAAGCTCAAGCGCCGTCTGGCCAAAAGGCAGGGCTATCGCATATGAGCCAAGGCATTGAGCAGGAAGGTTTCGTTCCATCTGGCGTGCAGCATTTTGTGACGCATCCGTTGGGGTCCTGGCGTTGTCTGCAGGATGTTGATGGCGAGCTTGCGCAGGACGGCGAGGTT
>DASRRI010000026.1:0-17899 GCA_035695765.1 Dongiaceae bacterium | reverse complement strand
GGCATGTCGTTGCGCGAGACCTGTGCCTGGGCCGAGGCGGCGGAGATCGCCAGCTTGTCGGATCCCTCGCTGCTCGAGCGGCTGGCCAAGGCGGCAGACTGGCTTGGCGATGTGATGGGAGCGCTGATCGCCGAACAGGCGACAGCACCGGTGGGGCGCTGGGCCGGGCATCGCTTGCGTGCGCTCGATGGGACCTCGATCTGCCATCCGGGTGCCGATCGCACGACCTGGCGCCTGCATGTCGGCTACGATCTGGCGAGCGGCCAGGTCGATCACATCGCGCTGACCGATGGGCGCGGTGCCGAGACCCTGCGGCGCCTCGCCTACCAAGCGGGCGATATCGTGCTGGGGGATCGCTGCTATGCCAGACCGCGCGATCTGCGGCCGGTGATCGAGGCCGGCGCCGACTTCATCGTGCGCACGGGCTGGAACTCCTTGCGCCTGTTGCAGCCGGATGGCGCGTCGTTCGACCTCTTTGCGGCGCTCGCCGCTCAGGCCGAGCAGGAAGGCGAGATCCAGGTTCGTGTCGATGAGGGTCGTCACGAAGACCCGCCGCTGTCGCCGTTGATCTTGCGCCTGGTCGTCCGCCGCAAGGCCCCTGAACAGGCGCAGGCCGAGCAGAAGCGCCTGCTGAAGGATGCCAAGAAGCGCGGCAAGAAGCCCGACCCGCGCAGTCTCGAGGCCGCCCAATATATTCTCCTCCTCACCTCGCTGCCGGCCGACGGGTTCTGCGCGGCGGACGTGCTCGCGCTTTATCGCTTTCGCTGGCAAATCGAACTGGCGTTCAAGCGGATGAAGAGCCTCGCCGGCCTCGACGAATTGCCGGCCAAGAAGCCCGCGCTCGCACGAGCGTGGATCTACGCGCGGTTGATCGCTGTCCTCATGGCCGAACAAAGCGCCGGGCAAGTCCCGGACTCTTCCCCCTCTGGACCCGGCAATCCCGGCCGCAAGCCCGTCGCGCTGGCGGCTCATGAAGATGACCCTCGCCAGCATCCGCGCTGCCATTCGCGGACCCTGGCCATGGCGTACATTCCACTCCGCTTTCGAACGCATCCGCCGCTACCTCTGTGGGCCACCCCGCCGACGCACCAAACAATGCGATCGACTGAACGCATGCTTAACCTAGCGCCTATGAGGGTTAGGGAGGGGGAAGCCGGTGCACCATCGGAAGGAGTCTTCGCACGCTTCCCCCTCCCCAGCCCTCCCCCAACATGGGGGAGGGAGTTAGTCAGCCCGCAATCCACTTCTGGAACAGGCTGTCGAAAAAGCCGGACTGCTTCTTGAGATCGACCCAGGTGTTGACCCAGTTGAGCCAGACCTGATCGCCCTGCAGGGTCATCATGCTGATCGGCTGGCCTTCGATCGGGTGATCGAGGTCGACCACGGCGAACTGCTTGTCGTACTGCGCCAAAGCCTTCTTGATGAACACGGTGTCCGTGATGGCCGCGGTGACGCGGCCAGCCAGCAGCTCCTGGTAATCAAGCGCCGGCGCGGTGATCGAGACGACCTCCGCCTTGGTGAAGTTCTTCTTGGCGGATTCCTCGGCCGAGGTGCCGGCCATCACCGCCAGCTTCACGCCTGCCTTGTCCATCTCGCGCCAGTTCGCAAACTTGCCGTCATCCTTCTTGAGGATCAACGGCACCAACGGTGAGTCGAGATACGGCTCGGAGAACGCCACGCTCTTCAGCCGCTCGAGCGTCATGGTGATGCCCGAAGCACAGATGTCGTACTTGTCCGCCGCGATGCCGGCGCCGAGTGTATCCCAGGTGGTTGGCACGAACTCGATCTTCACGCCGAGGTCAGCGGCCAGCGCCGTCACCACGTCGATCTCGTAACCCTTGTAGGTATTGTTCGACTGGTCGAGCTCCGAGAACGGCGGATAGTCGCCGGTCGTGCCGACGCGCAAGGTGCCGCGGTCCAGGATCTTGTGCAGCAGTGAATCGTCCGCCGCGCTCGCGGCCTGCTGACCCATCGACAGGGTCACGGCAAGGCCAAGGGCGACCAATGCGCCTTTCAACATCGCTTTCATGACAATTCCCTCTTTGGTTTGGACTCCGGACGCGAGGTCCGGGCCGGTGCGGCGCGCCTCCCGAGACGACCGCCGTTGCTCATCAATAGCCGAGCGCAGCAGAGACTGCCAAGAGGGCCGCGTCTGCCGCTGTGACCCGCACCACTGCTACGGCGATGCGCCTCCGTTGGACGCGCTTGACGGAAACCACAGGAATGTGCATAACCATATTGTTATATAACCTAGTGGTTATTAAATGACCTTCTCCGAGCGCCTCGATGCGACCTTCACTGCCCTCGCCGACCCCACCCGGCGGGCGATCCTGGCGCGCCTCGCCAGCGGCGAGGCCTCGGTGCTGGAACTGGCCAAGCCCTTTGCCATGAGCCAGCCCGCGATCTCCAAGCATCTCAAGGTGCTGGAGCGCGCCGGCCTGATCTCGCGCGGACGCGATGCCCAGCGCCGCCCATGCCGGATCGAAGGCAAGCCCCTGGCCGACATCAGTGGCTGGCTGGAGAGCTACCGCCAGATCTGGGAGGAGAATTTCCAGCGCCTCGACGCCCTGCTGGAAGAATTGCAGTCCCCTGAGAAAAAGACCAACCCCCGCAAAGGAAAACGCTCATGACCAAGACATTGACCGTGACGACGCCCTCCGACCGCGAGATCGCTCTGACCCGCGTGTTCGATGCGCCGCGCGCATTGGTATTCGATGCCTTGACCAAGCCCGAGCTGGTGAAGCGCTGGATGCTGGGCAACATGGGTGCGACAATGCCCGTGTGCGAGATCGACCTCAGGGTCGGCGGCGCCTATCGCTACGTGTGGCGCAGTCCAGACGGGTCGGAAATGGCCATGACCGGCACCTATCGCGAGATCGCGCGGCCGGAACGGCTGGTGAATACGCAGAGATTCGAAGCCGCATGGCTGCCCGGCGAGTTCGTCCTGACGACCACGCTGGTCGAGAGCGGCGGCAAGACCACCTTCACCTGCACCACGCTTTACGATTCCCGCGAAACCCGCGACAAGATCCTGAGGAGCGGCATGGAGAGCGGCGCCAGCGCCAGCTACGACCGCCTGGCCGACGTGCTGGCGGAACTGCGGCGATGACCGGCTTGAAACTGTCGACGCCTTCAGAGTGCGAGATTGCCCTGACCCGCGCCTTCAACGCGCCGCGCAATCTCGTATTCGAGGCGTTGACCAAGCCCGAGCTCGTCCAACGTTGGCTGCTCGGCCCGCCCGGCTGGACCATGCCGGTGTGCGAGATCGATCTCCGGGTCGGCGGCGCCTATCGCTATGTCTGGCGGCACTCGGACGGGAGGGAAATGGGCATGGGCGGCATTTATCGCGAGATCGCACGCCCGGACCGGCTGGTGCACACCGAGAAGTTCGATATGGCGTGGTATCCGGGCGAGGCGTTGGTGACGACAACCCTGGTCGAGCATGGCGACAAAGCCACGATGACGGCGACGATCCTGTATGAATCGCGCGAAGCCCGCGACGGCGTCCTTAAGAGCGGGATGGAAGGCGGCGTCGCCGCGAGCTACAACCGCCTCTCGGAGGTGCTGGCGACGGCACAAGCCCGCTAAGGCGCGATCTGGGCGCGCGGTGAGCGGCGCGCGTGGTATACGCGGCTCGCTGCCGTCCGAGCTTGACGGGCGGCATCGCCCGGCCTTCAATCTGGCACTGGTTTCGGCCGATTTTGAGAGGGGATTCGGGACCTTGCTGCGCAAGCTGACCGCCATCATGGCGGCCGCCGCATCCGCTACCGCATCGGCATCAACCTTGGCGATGTCATGATCGACGGTGATGACATCTATGGCGACGGCGTCAACGTGGCGGCCCGGCTCCAGGAATTGGCGGCGCCCGGCGGCATCGTCATGTCGGCGTCGGTCAGGGAGCAGATCAGCGCGGAGGCTGAGCCTCCGCGCCTCTAGTAGGACGACTCAGCCCGCCGCTGCCGTCGCGTCATGTATTTAGGGTTGGTGAGGCGCAGGCGGCTGGCCGTCGCTTTCAGCAAGTGATCGCGCAAACGGACCTCCGTCGGGCCGTCGGTGGCCAAACGTCGTGCACGGATCGCTTCCGCCAGCACACGTTTCGCGGCAAGCACGTCGTCATCGAACGTGCGCCCGAGCAGCGCCTCGATCTCCGCCAGCTCACGCCCTGCAATCGCGGGATCGCTCGCCAATTCCGCCTGCGCAATGCTGAGCGCGCGCAAGGCAGCGAGCGCGGCATCGTGGTCCGGCGTCCCGGCCACATGCGGCAGCAAGCGCGCGCGCAAAGTCTCGATCGCACGCTCAATCAGCTCGGCCGGGCCTGATGGCAGAAGCGGACTGTTCGTCATCACGCGCCCTCCGCTGCGTAATGCTCGATCTCCGTCAACAGATCGTATTCCGCCTCGATCGATCGCAGGCCGGCGAGCACGGCGCCCAGTCCCTGCTCCGAGTCGCCTGCCGGCCGCGTGGCGCATTCGAGCGCCGCGATACCCTGGCGGATTGCCGCCGCGATTTCCCAGAACCGCACGCGGCGATCGTCGACGTCCTGCTGTGCCACATCCTTGTAGCCGTCATAGAGCGCTTCGCGGCTGCCGATGCCGCCGGCGTCTCGCTCCGGCAAGCCGTGTCGCGCGCCGCGCGCGCAGAGCCAGCCCAAATCCTCCACAGGATCGGTCCAGGCCGCCTGCTCCAGATCAAGGATGCCGACCAACTGCCCCCCCTCAACGACGAAATTGCCAAGCCGCAGATCGCGATGGCATAGCGCATAGCGTTCGATTTGCGGCGCATGATCGGCGAACCAGTTGATCGCCCATTCGAGGCAGGGCTGCGGTGTTGCGAGATCATCCAATGCCGCGCGCCAACCGGCCGCGCGCTGGTGCGCCCAATCGGCGGATGGCCGTGGCAGGAACGCGATCTCCGCCGGCGCGCCTTCCATCTCGATGCGATGCAGCCGCGCCAGTTCCTGGCCCAGGCGGTAGGCCAGGCGATCACCCTCTTCCATCGACAGATTGCTCTGGAGCGTGGCCGGGTCGGCCGTCCCCGCCGCATAACGCAGCATCACGAACGGCGTTCCCAGCACATCGCCGCTGGGCTCGAGCCACAGCGGCTCGGGCGTGGTGAGGCCGGCGCCGAACGCCGCCCGGCGAATGGCGAATTCCTCCGCGCTGGCAAGGCTGGCGCCGCGATCCTCCGCCTGTCCACGCACCACCAGAGCGTGGCGCCCCGCGAATGATCCGCCCATGATGTCCGCTGCGACCAGATAATGCGCGCGCCCGGCGTCTCCGGGCAAAGCGCGTTCAATACTGACATCTGCGCGCTCCGCCTGCGCCGCCGCCCGGACGAAGTCCGACAGCGCCTTGACGGAAGCGCGCGGCAGCACGCCTCAATCTTTCTTGTAAGCAGCGATCGACTGCCGGATCAGCTCGCAGGCTTCTTCCGGCTCGGCCCAGCGTGTCACCTTCACCCACTTGCCCTTTTCGAGATCCTTGTAGTGGGTGAAGAAGTGCTGCACCTGCTCGCGCAACACTTCCGGCAGGTCGCGATACGATCCGACATTGGTGAAATAGGGATGCAGCTTGTCGACGGGAACCGCAATGATCTTTTCATCGCCGCCGGCCTCGTCCTCCATGATGAGGGCGCCGACCGGACGCGAGCGCACCACTGCGCCGGGAACCACCGCCGTCGGCCCGAGCACGATGACGTCCATCGGGTCGCCATCTGCCGCCAGGGTGTGCGGGATGAAGCCGTAATTGCCAGGATAGAACATCGCCGTATAAAGGAACCGGTCCACATACATGGCGCCCGACACCTTATCGAGCTCGTATTTGACCGGATTTCCACCAAGGGGAATCTCGATCACCACGTTCACGTCATAAGGCGGGTTTTCGCCAGTCTTGATCTTGGAAAGGTCCATCGGTCGCGCTCCAGCTCAGTATTGAGCCGGAACATACAGAAACCGCCAGCCACCGCAACCCGGCGACCGCCGCCGTCCTGCCTAGAACTTGAACTCTTTCCCATGCGCCGCGTAATAGGCGGTCATCACGTTCTTGCAACTCCGCATCTGCGAGAAGCTGGGATGAGGGATCGGCGAGCCTGCACTACCGGCGATCTCGTCGTTTCCGTCTTCGGCGAGAGCCTGGATGTGCTGGAAAAAGAGAGTCTCGTCAGTCAAGAGGAAGCACTCGTCCATCGCCCGTTCCATCGCCTGGGGTGCCTTGTCGGTGATCAATCGACGGTGAGCACTCGTCCGCTCGTGACATACTTCAGCGGCGTGCCGACCAGTTGCTCGGCGCGGCTGCGGCGCTTCTCCGCGCTCATCATCGGGGAAACTGCACCTTGCGCGTTCGCCGGCGGCTTAGATTGATCGTCGCGGCTGAACACCGGCATGTCGGGATTGACCCCAACCGGCTGGATGGTCGGGACGAACAGCCAAGTCACGAGAGCGCCAGCGACGCACGCGATTGCGATGAGGAGCACGCGGCCCATGCGGTTGTCCCCGCTTCAATGAATTTCGCCGATAAATGCTGTGACGAAACTAACGGCGGGAGCGTTAACAAAAACTTGCGGAACAGGAAAAAACCCCGGCTGCCGTCTGGCCGGCGGCCGGGGTTCCATGATGTCTGCAGAGATTGCGTCTAGTTGAGGACGTTGTAGCCGCGGCCGCGCATGCAATTGTTGATGATGCGCTCCTGCTCCGTGACACCGCTATAGGCGCCGGTGCCGACGCCAACCGCGCCGCCCGTGGCCGCGCCGAACGCCGCGCCTTCGCCGGCGCTCACGCCGCCGACCAGCGCACCGGTGATCGCGCCAAGCGCCGCACCCGCCGCCGCGCCGCCGAGGCCGCTGACCGCAGCCTTGCCGGCCGGGCTCACCTGCTCGGCATACTGGCGGCACTCATACAGGTCCTGCTGATAGCGCGCCGAATCATGGCCCTTCGTGTCGACCACTGGCTGGTAGGTTTGCGCGCAACCAGCCATGGTCGCCATCGCGACCGCCGCGGTCAAAAACTTCTTCATTGTGCCCTCTCTAGATTTGACGGTGCGCTGCCCGGCGGGGCGCCCCGATTCCCGCGTCCAATATCAGTGGGCCGGCCGATCCGTGACAGACACAAGTCAGTGATCAAGCCCCACCTGGTACCCAAAAGCCACACTATAATATGACCCTTCCGAGCGATCCTGAAAGTGACATTCCGCACACTTGACCCCTCACCACGGCCTCCAATTCACCTGACGCCCTACAACGGACGATCCGGGACAATCCCTGTCATCAGCAGGTCAACCCGCTCGCCGTCCTGCGAAAACGGCAGAATCAAGATCTCATAGTCGATCAAATGTTCGTGGAGCGGGATCTTGCGCCGGTGATGGCGCGGCTCGCCGCATTCCACGACCTCGCGATAGGACGCCGTCGCCATCTTGGCGTGGTCCGGCGGCATGGCTTCGTCCAGATAGCGGTGCGTGCAATCGATGCCGAACAATTCGACCTGCTTGGTGCCGTCGAGGCGGAAGTAGAAGCGGAGCGGATCGCGGCGAACCTCGATCAGGCTGATATAGCCGAGGGCGAAGCGCACATCCAAAGGATCGAAGTCGGCGCGCATGGGCATGCGCCGGCCACGGCACAGATGTTGCCAATGCGCGACCAACTGGCGCAATGCGTCGCTCCGGATCGCTGAGGCGAAGGCGTTCATCTGGTCCCGTTGTTGGCGCGCCGCCGGGCCGCGGCGGCTTGCTGGTGCAAACATGGCGCATTCTCCCGGTCCATCGGTTAATTTCTGGCTTCCGCCGGTAGGCCCTGCTATGAGCGCGGCGAGATAGCGCGATCAGCTGGAAGACCATGGCCACCAAACGAGGGAATAGGCCTGCGGGGACGGAAGCGGCCGCTGGGGCTGGCAGCATGGGCCGAATTGCGACGCCGCAGCGTCACGCGCCCGCCCGTCATGGCGACAATTCCATGCGGGTCTACGATGTCCTGCGCCAGCGAATTGCGACCCGGCAATACGCGCCGGGCAGCCGCCTCACCGAAGCGGAGATCGCTGACGAATTCGAGATCTCGCGCACGCCGGTGCGCCAAGCGCTGCACCGGCTGGCTGTCGAAGGCCTGGTTGAAGTGAAGAACGGCGTCGGCATCCGCGTGACCGAGGTCGATGACAGCGAGCTGCAGGACATCTATGAGCTGCGCATGTCGCTGGCGACCCTGATCGGCCGCCTGTCGCCGCGTCCGCTGTCCAGGGACGATCTGGCAGAGCTCAACGCCGTCAAGCAGCGGCTGGCCGAGATTCTCGCCAGCGAGACCCAACCGGAGATCGGCGAATATGCCGATCTGTGCGACCGCTTCTTCGCGCGGCTCAGCAATGTCATCGGCAATTCGTTCCTGCGCCAGTTCCAGGACCAGCTCTACACTCAGACCGACCGCTATTGGTACGGCTGGCTGGCCAAGGCCGACGTGCGGCAGGAGATCCAGTACTTCTATTACGAAGTCGAGGAATCCCTGCGCGCGCTCGCGGTCAATGACTACGACGCGCTCGGCATGATCCGCCGCAACCACATCTCCATGATGCTCACGCGCGCCGAAGGCTACCGCAAGCGGCGGTGAGCGCGCTCAATATCCCTTTGCGCGATCGACCTGGTTGATCAATGTCTCGCCGGCCAGCGCGCGGCGGTAGTTCTCGACGATGTCGGCGGCGCCAATGCCGGGCCGCGTGATCGCCGCGACGTGCGGCGTCACGGTTACGCCCGGATGTTGCCAGAAGGGATGATCGGGGGGCAGCGGCTCGGTTGCGAACACATCGAGGACGGCGCGCGACAACTGGCCGCTATCGAGCGAGGCGAGCAGATCGGCTTCGACCAGATGCGCGCCGCGCGCCGCATGAATCAGGACCGCGCCGCGCGCCAGCGGTGCGAAGGTCTCGGTGTTCAAGATGCCACGCGTATCATCCGTCAATGGCAGCAGGCAGACCAGGATCTGCGCGCCATCGAGGCATTCTTTCAAACGGTCGCGTCCGGCAAAGCTCTCGATGCCGGCGATCTCCTTGCGGCTGCGGCTCCAGCCCCGCACCTTGAAGCCAAGCTCCGCGAGCCGCGTGCCGGCGTCGGCGCCGAGCGTGCCGAGGCCGAGAAGCGCGATCGTGATGGTGCGCGGCGCGACCGGATCCAGCTCCAGCCATCGCCGCGCGCGCTGCGCGGCCCGCAGCTTCGGACCGTCGCGCGCGCTGTCCAGCACATGCAGGACGACGAACTCCGTCATGCTGACGGTGAGCCCCTGATCCACCATGCGCGCCAGCGGCCGGTCAGGCGGCAGATTGGAGTCCGCCAGCAGGTGATTGACCCCCGCCCAGGTCGATTGGATTGCCTTCAAATTGCGAAAGCGCCGCAGATCGCCGGGCGCCCGCCCGCCGACAATGGCGAAATCCACTTCGGCTTCCGGCCCCGATTCCGGCCAGAAGCGCAGTTCCAGCCCCGGCTCGAGGGTGCGAATCGCCGCCGCCCATGAGGCGGCGTCAGCCGGATCGTCCGCGTAGAGAATCGCCATGCAGGCTCCCATCGTTTCGGGACCAGGGTAGCGGTCCGGCCAGTCAGTTTGAAGCGCCGGCCGCCCATTTCCGGCTATCGCCGTGGATTAGTTCGAATATTGGAGGATGGCTAAGTATTGATCCAGATTTACTTCAAATTTTATCCGCGAATTCCTGGTCACAGTGTCACCTCCCGAGCACAGAATCCGTCATGACGACTGGATTTTTCCAGGCACTTTTCACCGTTCGTTAATTTCTCGGTCCTATAACGGGCATGTTCCCGCGGCACGTGGCGACCAGCAGTCGCAAGTCGAGCCGAGGAACGGTCCAAACGAATAGTATGATTACTGAGTTATTGAAGTAAAAAACATATTTCGACTTAGTTATTTAAAATAAATCTTCGGACGAGTTCGGATTTTTACTTGTGTTAACGAGCCAGGTCATTTATTAGCTCATGTGACATTCGGCGGCAGCAAATTCCGATGCCGCATGGGTGGAGTGGGAAGTGGTCGCCGTCGGGGCGCCACGTCGATTAGGAGGAACTAAACGATGCTTCGCTTCTTCCGCAGGTTGCGTAAGGACGAGAACGGCGCGACGGCCATCGAATACGGTCTCATCGCCGGTCTGATTTCGGTCATCATCATTACGGCGGTCACCTTCGTGGGCACCCGCCTTGAGGCGGTGTTCAACTACATCGGCACGTCGCTTGATACCGTCCCCACGACAGGTCCGTAAGCTATCTAGAGCTTGAGCAGACGGCGGGCCAGGTATCTCCTGCCCGCCGTTTGTTTTTGGAGAAGACGATCTCACCGGGTCTCTGAGTTTCAGAAGCCGGATTGAGGGGAGCTCAAGATGTTGCGACTCTTTCGGCGGTTGCATAAGAATGAGAATGGCGCAACGGCCATTGAATATGGCCTGATCGCTGGCTTGATCTCAATCGTGATCATCACGACCGTCACGTTCGTCGGCAGCAAACTGACCTTGGTTTTCAACTACATCGGCACAACTCTGGACGCTGTTCCGACGACGGCACCGTGACCAACAAGAGTTCTAAGCAAATGGCGGGCTAGGGAGTTCCTGTCCGCCATTTGCGTTTTCATGCATCGCGTTCGCCACGGGCGGTATCCGACGCAGGGCTTGCCGTTCGGCCACATTGTGTGGATGCTGAGGCGCGCCGTCGGTGCTAACGGCATCTGCCAATTTCTTCATCAGCGACAATGACTCTCAGCAACTCGATCCAAATCGGCGCCGCGGCGGCAACCATGATCCTCCTGATCATCGCCGCCATCGGAGATATCACCCGCTATCGCATTTCCAACCGTCTGGTCGTCGCGATTGCCGCCGCATTCGCCGTCGGCCTTCTCTTCAACTTTTCTTGGCCGGCGCTCGGCTGGTCGGCTGGAGCCGGCATCACCATGTTCGGCCTCGGCGCCGCGCTGTTTGCCCTCGGACTGTTCGGCGGTGGCGACGTCAAGTTGATTGCCGCGATGGCCCTGTGGACGGGAGTCGCCGGCCTGCCGCGTTTCCTTTTGATCATGACCGCGGTCGGCGGGGTGCTTGGCGTCATCTGGCTGCTGCGCCGCAAGCGAAGCATGGCGAAGCTGGCATTCGATCCGGGCGCCGCGCTGCCCGGGGGCAGTCCGCCGATTCCGAACAAGCTGCCTTATGGCGTCGCGATTGCGATTGCGGGGCTCGACTTCTTCTTGACCGCACCGCATTCTCCGCTGGCACCGCTACTGCCCTGGATCTGACAGGGCGGCGCCCGCCGCCGCCCGAATCTACTTAGAAAACATCTCTAATTGTCAATTTTCGCGTGTCCGTCTGGTGGGTCACACCTGGCCGGCCCGCGGCTTCCCGGTCGAGAACAAAACCGCCCGGCCGGACAAGTTCTTGCCCACTGCAGTAAAGCGCAAATAGCGACCTCGGAATTTACCAATCCTTCACCATGGGTCCCTAGCATCGGGATGATTGCGGACACTCGCACAAGTCCGCATTGCAGAATTTCGCGGGAAGAGGAGCGGGTTTTTCCATGAGACCATCTGTCATCATGCTCGCCGTCATCGCCTTCGTTCTTGCTGGCGCAGCGGCGTTTCTCGTCAAGGTCTTCCTCGAACGCCAGTCGCATCCTGTGGTGGTCGAAGAGCACAAGCCGACGGGCATCGTGAAGGTACTGGTGGCCGGACGACAGATCAACCCCGGCGAAATCCTCGAGCCAAAGGACGTGACTTGGGCCGAATGGCCCAAGGCGTTGGTCGAAGAGCGCATGATCGAGGAAAGCGAATTCGTCGTGCCGTCGGCGGAAGTTCCGCCGACCCAGGTCGGCATTGTCGTTCGCGACGAATCGAGCGGCAAGGACGCGAAGAAGGTGAAGGAAGGCGAGGGTGAAGCTGCTTCTTCAGGCCCTGCCGACGTCGCTGTCGTCGGTGCTGTAGCGCGCCGGCGCATCCTGGCCAACGAACCGATCAGCCCGGATCAGCTGATCCGGCGTGGTGATCGCAGCGTCGGTTCCGCTGTTGTCTCACCCGGCATGCGTGCGGTTTCGATCGGCATTTCGGCCGCATCCGGCGCGGGCGGCTTCATCGCGCCGGGCGACTATGTCGACGTGATGTTGTCGATTCAGTTCGATGGCTTCATCGACGGGAGTGGCAAGAAGTTGCCCGAAGGCATTCCAGCCGGACTGCCGGACGGCGACCAGCTGGTCAAGGTTTCGACTGAGACGGTGCTGCGCAACGTAAAGGTGCTGGCGATTGACCAGTCGCTTGGGCGCAAGGAGGAACAAGGCCCGGCCGATGTGGGCAAGACTGCGACGCTGGAAGTTTCGCTTGCCGACACCGAAAAACTGCTGACGGCCACAAAGCTAGGCTCGCTGGCGCTGGTCCTGCGCAGCATGGTGATGGAGCCGTCGCCGCAGGATGAAGTCGATGCATTCGAGGATCCGTTCAACTTCACCACAGACGTGGCCACCAGCCGCGCGATGTCCGCCTTGAATACGACGTCGTCGCTGTACGGCTATCGAAGCAATGCGGTGCGCGTCAACAGGGGCGGTACAATCAGTCAGGAAGGATACTAACCGTGCGCAAGCTTCACGGAATCGCAGCCATCCTGGTCGTCGGGGCACTGTGGGGGGCCACCACGACTTTCGCGGAATCCCCGCCGGCCGCGACTTCGCCTGAAGTGCCGAGTCCAACGGTCGACGCACTGCCTTTGGCCGACACGCCGGCGGTGCCTGGCCCGAACGCGATCATGTTGACGCCGTTCGACACGAACGGCAATCCGGTCGCTCCGGGTGCACCACGCCTTGTCCCGAATCGCAAGACCGCACAGCAACGCACCACCCCAACACAGGCACCTGCCGACAGCGGCACTGAGAGCGCAGCAGCCGCGGCAAATGCTGCGGCCCGCGCGCTCGCGACCCAGAACAACAGCCAGCTCAAGTCTGTCAAGAAGGTCATCGGAATCATCACCGATCCGTCTGCACCGCAGTCGGACGTCATTACGCTCGACGCGGAACGGCAGCTGCGGGAGCCCGAAGCGGCGCTCGACGCGACGTCGAGTAATCCGCCCATGCCGGCGAGTCCCGCGAGCAACGGCCTGCCCAGCAATCAGACCGCGGCCAATGTCCCGCTCGATGCCTACGAGTTCGATGCCACGAAAGGCGCGACGGCGCCCGTCAAGCGCGTGCAGATCCCGGTCGAGCCTCTGCCGGCAACGCCGGCCGCCGGCGGCGACCAGTTCGAATTACCACTCAACAAGACACGTCCGATCGAGCTCGACCGTGCCGTGCGCGACGTCATCATCGGCAACCCTGCGGTGGCCGACGTGGTGGTGCGCGCGCCCGGCCAGGTCTACCTGATCGGCAAGGCGGTCGGCGAAACGAACGTGTTCCTGGTCGATGCCAGGGGCAACCTGGTGCGCAAGCTCGAAGTGGTCGTCCAACCCGACGGCGTATCGGTTGAGGCGGCTATCCACCAGCTCCTGCCCAAGGAACGGATCAGCGCCAAAGGCGTCGGCGATTCGATCGTACTCTTGGGCGTGGCGAGCTCCGACGGCGCGGCGGGACAGGCCCAGCAGATCGCACGCCGTTTCGTTCCCGCGGACACCAACATCGTGAACATGATCACGATCGGCTCCGAGCAGCAGGTGCTGATCAAGGTCAAGGTGGCGGAGGTCCAGAAATCGGCGTTGAAGCAGCTTGGCTCAGTCTTCAATTTGGCGACACAGGATCTTGGCCCATTCGCGCTCGATTTCCTGAGTTCAGCCGGCATTGTCGGCGCCATCGGCACGCTCGGCTTCAATGGCGACAACATCGATCAGACGTTCCAGATGCTGGAGACCCAGGGCATGCTGCGGACATTGGCGGAACCGAACCTGCTTGCCGTCTCCGGCGAACCAGCCAGCCTGCTGGCGGGTGGAGAATATCCAGTCGTGGCCGTGACGGGCGACAGCACAGACTCCACGATTTCCGTCCAGTACAAGCCATTTGGTGTCAGCCTGGCCTTCCTTCCGGTGGTCATCGGGCCAGGCCGCATCTCGCTCAAGGTGTCGACCGAGGTCAGCGCGTTGTCGACACAGAATGCGGTCACACTACCTTTCGGCGATGACTCCTTCACGATCCTCGGCCTGCAGACCCGGCGTGCCAACAGCACGATCGAGCTGCCCAGCGGCGGCGGAATCATGATCGCCGGCCTGTTGCAGGACGACATCCAGTCCACCATCCGCGGCATTCCCGGTCTGATGGACCTGCCGATCCTCGGCGCGCTGTTCCGCTCGACCGATTTCCAGCGCAACCAGACCGAATTGGTCATCTTGGTGAATGTCATACTCGCCAAGCCGGTCGATCCGGACGCGCTGGCAACGCCGACCGATGGCTTCGCACCGTCACACGATCTCGACCGGTACTTCATCGGCAACTTGCAGAGCCTCTATGTCAAGCGGCCGCCCGTGGGCAGCCAGCCGACTGAGGGTCCAAAGGGCCCCATCGGGTACATCATCAATTGAGGAGACCAGCCGTGACCAGCCACTTGTTGCGTTGTGCCTCTGCCGGTCTGCTCGCTGTACTGATCGGCGGATGCATGGAGACCGACATCGCCCGCCATGACCCGCACTACGCTCATCCCTCGACGGTCGAACGCAAGACCGCGCGGCTGGATGTCGGGCCGCTCTATGCTGGCAAGCCGAACCCGGCCGACTCCCGGCACATCGACGAATTCCTTGCGGCCTATCACACGCAGGGCGAATCGCCGCTGGAAGTGACAGTCCCCGGCAAGTCGACCGATGACCCGGTCGCTCGCGAACACGCGCTTCAGCTCGCCAATGCGCTGATGCAGCGCGGCGTGCCGGCCAACGAAATCAACTTGTACGTCGCTGAAACGCAAACGGTGGGAACGGCGAGCGTCACGTTTCCGATCTACGTGACAGCGCCCGAGGAATGCGGGTATGCGGGCGAGCCGTGGGACTTCCACCATGACAACAGCCTGGCGCCGAACTATGGCTGCTCAATCCAGCACAACATCGACGCGATGGCCGCCAATCCGCGCGACCTCGTCCATCCGCAGGACACGACACCCGGCCGCTCCGGGGCGCGCGCCTTCTATGTGATCGACAATTACCAGAAGGGCCAGCCGATCCCGAGCTCCAACGATCTCCTGCAAGATTACAACTTCAAGATCTCGAGCTAGTGGAAAATCAGCCATGCAATATCGCCTGAGCATTGACGTCTTCTGTCACGCCGAGCAGACCGCGGCATCCGGCAAGGCACTGGCCGAGCAGCGCGCCTTCGCGCGATGCAAGGTCGCGGTGCGCGACGGCGGGTTGGCGCGCGCGGTTACTCACTACGCTGACCACCCCTCGCCGCACCTGATCATCGTCGAGGATGATGGCGACACAAACACGCTGCAATCGCGGCTCGACGCCCTCGCGCAGGTCGTCGAGCCGGGGCGCAAGCTGATCGTGGTCGGGGCCGTCAACGACATATCGGTCTATCGCCGTATCGTGTCCCTGGGCGTCACCGACTACCTGGTATCGCCGCTCAGCCTGGAAGGCATGATGGATGCGATCGAGCGCGCGGCCCATGACCCGAAGGGTCCGGAGCGCTGCAAGTTCATCGCCGTTACCGGCGCACGCGGTGGCGTCGGCGCTTCCACCATCGCGCACAACATGGCGTGGGCGGCGGCCAAGCGTCTCAGCGTCAGGACCATCCTGGCCGACATGGATCTGACTTTCGGAACAGCTGGCCTCGCCTTCAACCAGGATCCGCGCCAGGCGTTCGGCGAGGCTTTCAACGATCCTGACCGCCTCGACATCACGCTGCTCGAGCGTTACATGACGAGCGACGACGAGAACTTGCAGGTCCTCAGCACGCCCGGCGCGCTCCGCCACTACGAGAGCATCGATGAAGAGGCGGTCGAGAAGGCGGTCGATCTCTGCCGCCAGATGGCGAAGCTGGTGATCGTCGATGTGCCGCATGTCTGGAACGACTGGTCGGAAGCCTTGCTGACCAGCGCCGACGAAACCATCCTGGTGGTGGCGCCGGACATCGCCAACATCCGCGACGCCCGCAACATGCTCGACTTCCTGAGCAGCAAGCGCGGCGAGAGCCGGCAGGTGAAGGTGATCATCAACAAGTCGGACGTCGCCAAGCGCACGCGCCTCCTGCCCAAGGACATCTCGAACACCTTGGGCATCCAGCCGGTCGCAGCCATTCCGTTCGATCCGGCGACGTTCATCGAGGCTGCCAACGACGGCAAGATGATCGGCGATCGGTTCAAGTCGCACAAGCTGATCGGCGTCTTCACCGATCTCGTGATGCGGGTCGGCGTCCGCGGCAGCACGAAGGGCGCAGCGAGTACGCAGAAGAAGATGGCCTTCCCAAGCTTGTTCCGCAAACCCCAGGCGAAGACCGCGTAAGGAAACCAAGCGCTTATGTTCGGTCGCCGCTCTTCTCCGCCGACTCAGCCGTCGCCAAGCCAGAACGTGCCGGTTGCGTCCGCCGCGACCCAGGTCGCGCCGGCCGCGCCCGCCGCGCCGAAGAAGGCCGGCGGCACCCGGCCGGGTGAGCTCGACGGACGTCTTCAGGAGATCAAGCAGAATGTCTTCAACGACCTGATTTCCACCGTCGACCTCGCCGAACTGGCGAAGCTCGACCACAAATCGGTCCGCGAGGCGATCGGCGAGGTCGTTGCGGAGATCATCAATCTCCGTAACCTGACCATCAGCGCTGCCGAGCAGCAGCTGCTCGTCACCGACATCTGCAACGACGTCCTCGGCCTCGGCCCGCTCGAGCCACTGATTGCCCGCGACGACATCGCGGACATCATGGTGAACGGGCCTGATAAGGTCTACATCGAAGCCAACGGCAAGATCGAGCTGACGGACATCAAGTTCCGCGATCAGCAGCAGCTCATGAACATCTGCCAGCGCATCGTCTCGGCGGTCGGCCGGCGCGTCGACGAAGCAAGTCCGATCTGCGACGCGCGCTTGATGGACGGCTCGCGCGTCAACGTGATCGCTCCGCCGCTGTCGCTCGACGGCTGCACCCTCACCATCCGCAAATTCAAGCGCGACCGGCTGACCCTCGAGAAGCTGATGAATTTCGGCTCGGTCTCGCCGGCGGGCTCCAAGCTCCTGCAGATCATCGGCCATTGCCGGCTCAACACCATCGTGTCGGGCGGCACCGGCTCGGGCAAGACCACCCTGCTGAACTGCTTGACGCAGTTCATCGACAAGGGCGAGCGCGTCATCACCTGCGAAGACGCCGCCGAGCTTCAGCTGCAGCAGCCGCATGTGGTGCGCCTGGAAACCCGGCCGCCCAACCTCGAAGGCGTCGGCCAGGTCACCATGCGCGACCTCGTCCGCAACTGTCTGCGTATGCGGCCCGAACGCATCATCGTCGGCGAGGTTCGCGGCACCGAGGCATTCGACCTGCTGCAGGCAATGAACACCGGTCACGATGGCTCGATGGGCACTATCCACGCCAACAATCCGCGCGAATGCATCTCGCGCCTCGAGAACATGATCGCGATGGGCGGCTATAACCTGCCCGCCAAGACCGTGCGCGAGCAGATCGCCGGCTCCATCAACGTCATCGTTCAGGCAGCGCGTCTGCGCGACGGCTCGCGCAAGATCACGCACGTCACCGAGATCATCGGCATGGAAGGCGACGTGGTCACGCTGCAGGATCTCTTCGTCTACGAGATCCAGGGCGAGGACGCCTCCGGCCGCATCGTCGGACGCCACAAATTCACCGGGCTGCGCCCGGCTTTCTGGGACCAGGCCAAGTATTTCGGCAAGGAGCGCGAGCTGGCCGACATCATGGGAGAGGACGTTGATTGAAAACCTGACGAATCTCGATCCCATGATCATGGGCGCCGTCGGCGTCCTCGTCCTGGCACTCGTGATCGT
>DASRRI010000025.1:0-17045 GCA_035695765.1 Dongiaceae bacterium | reverse complement strand
CCGCGTCACCGTCGACGGGGTGATCGCGGTGGTCGACGGGCCGGCGGTGGCGGCCGGCCGCTTCGTCGACGATCCGGCGGCGCTCGCGCTGCAGCGCCAGGGCGATGCGGCGCTCGACCATGACAGCCCGCTGGCCGAGCTGTTCGGCGACCAGCTCGCCTGCGCCGATCTGGTGGTGCTCAACAAGGTCGACCAGCTCGACGCCGCCGGCCGTGCCGCCGCGGAAGCGGCGATCGCCGCAGGGCTGCCGCGCTCGGTCAAGCTGCTGCCGGCGCGCTTCGGCGCCATCGATGCCGACGTGCTGCTCGGCCTCGCCGCCGCGGCCGAGGACGATCTCGCTCAGCGCCCGTCGCACCATGACGGCGAGGACGGCCACGACCACGACGACTTCGAAAGCTTCAGCCTGGCGCTGCCGGAGCTCGGCGAGCCCGGCGCGCTGATCGAGCGGCTGGTCCCGGCGATCGAGCGACACGACATCCTGCGGGTCAAAGGCTTCCTCGCCGTTGCCGGCAAGCCGATGCGGCTGCTCCTCCAGGGCGTCGGCAGCCGCCTGCAGCACCACTACGACCGGCCCTGGCGGGCGGACGAGGCGCGCGCCGGCCGCCTGGTGGTGATCGGCCTCAAGGGCCTCGACCGCGCCGCGATTGCCGCGGCGATCGCCGGATGATGGCCATGCCTCCCGCTGGCAATCTGCGTCGTCATGCCAAGCCTTGGGCTTGGCATCCACGAGTTTAGGTGGGCAGCACCGCAACGGCGGATAGAAACTCGTGGGTGGCAAAGCCAAGCTTTGCCATGACGACGGAGCGGGGGTTCGGCGGGAAGTCTACTCCGCTTCCTTCACTTCGAAATCGTGCGTGATGGTCGCCATCTTGCCGAGCATGATGGAGGCGGAGCAGTATTTTTCCGCCGACAATTCGATGGCGCGCGCGACGGCTTCGCGCTTCAGGCCCTTGCCGGTCACCACGAAATGCACGTGGATGCGGGTGAAGATCTTCGGGTCTTCGCTCGCGCGCTCGGAATCGAGCAGCGCAATGCACTCGCCCACGTCGTGGCGGCCCTTGGCGAGGATATGCACGACGTCCACGCAAGTGCAGCCGCCCATGCCCAGCAGCACATATTCCATCGGCGAGGGCGCGGTGCTGCCTTCGTCGCCGAGGATCTTGGCATGCATCGGCGCGGCATGGCCGCTGCCGCTTTCGCCGAGGAACCGGCCGCCTTCGACCCAGCTGACTTTCGCCTTCATGCCATCCGTCCCTGTGCGATCCGCTCCGTGCCTACCATGTCCACCCTGCCGGCGCTTTCCGTCAATCGGCGCAGCGCCGCCGCGACGCCAAGCCGCGGCGAGCTGAAGACCGGAACCGGCGATTGCTTCAGCAGGTCCGCAGCGGACGCCATCGATGCCTGTGCCAGCACGATCGCATCAGTCCGCGGCCGTGTATTCACGATGATGTCGGCGATGCGGCGCGAGAATCCAGCCTCATCACCCGCCTGGAACAAGCGCCAGGCATTCTCCATCAGCAAAGTCTCGATCTCCACCCGCCGGTTCTGGGCGTGCGCCACTTCGTTCAGCAGCTGCGTCGTGGGGCCGAGGGTGGAAGGCACGCAGGCCGCGACCAGGATGTGACGCCCCTGCTGCAGGGCAGCCTCGGCCATCGGTCGCTCGACGCGCAAGGTGGGCAGGCCGATCTGGCGGCCCACCTGCTCCGCCATGCCGCCGACGCTGGAACATGTACACAAAACTTGGGTCGCACCCTGGCTTTGCAGCGTCGCCAAGGCGGTTTCGATGCCGGCCGCAATCACGTTGACCGGGACCGTACCCAACGCTTCGCGCAGCAGGACCTCGCGCACGCAATGCACCCATCCGACGGTCTGCGGCGCGAGCTCCGCCAGCAGGCGATCGAACCGCGCCTGATGCGACTCCGCTGTATGGAGCAGCCCCAGAACCTGCCGTGTCATAAAGCGGCGCTCTTGAAGAAAATGCGGGTATTGTCGTAGCCCGCGATCACCATGAAGCGGTCGCCCGGTTGGACCGCGATCGGCTGCGGGAAGAATTCCGCCGCCTGCTTCCAATGATTGGTGCGCGTGGTGCTGGCGGAGGAATAGACGATCTCCTCATCCATCACCAGATCGAACCAGAAGGCGATGCCGTGCGCAACACCAGAGCTGGTCGCCGTCACCTGCAGGATGCGGGCGTCGCGCTCCGGCATGTTCTGGCGAAAATCGAACTCCAGCGCCTTGAAAGGCCGCGAGACCTGCCGCACGAGGTCGGCGGCGAGGTCGATCTGCGCGTAGCCTGGGGAGCGCAGCTTGTCGAGCGGGCTCAAATCGAAGCCGGAAATCTGCCGCACCGGATTGATGCGCGCCAACTGCGGCGCCTCGATCAGGGCACCATAGACGATCGCCGCGGCCGGAATGATCTTGGCATCCGGCTTCAGCAAGGTCTCGCGTGCATGCTGCAGGACCGGGATCATGTTGGGCGACAGCATGCCGATATTGACCAGCTCCGACACGAACACGTCGGCGCGATCCGGCAGGTCCGTCCCGACCTGCACCTGGGTCGATTTGCGCGTCAGGACGGTGATGCGATCGGTGAGGCCGTTCTTCGCGATCACCTCGCGCGCCACGTCGGCCATCAGCGGCAGCACTTCGCAGGTGACGACCTGCCCCGCCCCGGCGCGCGCCGCCATCATGGCGACGAGGCCCGAGCCGGTCCCGACCTCCAGCACCAGGTCCCCCGGCTTCACCGCGCGGCGCAGCGCGAGGTCGTAGGCCTGGTTGCGCTCGTCATCATTGACCATCGGGATGTGCCAAGCCGGCGCGATCGAGGAGAATTGCAGCCGCAGCATGAAGTCGATGTCTTCATCGTCCGGGAAGCGCGCATGGGCGTCGCGCAGCAGCGCCAGCGCCTCCTCGCCTTTGCCCTGATCGTGCAGGCTCTGTGCGAGCGAGGCATAGGCCTGCCGGAAATCAGCGTTGAGCTCGATGCAGCGCCGAAACTCCGCCTCGGCCTCCGGGACCATGTCGAGGTGATAATAGAGTTCGCCCAGGTTGAGGTGCGCATCCTGGAAATCCGGCATGTGCAGGATGGCTTCGCGGAAGCAGATCAGCGCCCGGTCCAATCGGCCGCGCCGCTTCAGCGCGACGCCGAGATTGTTGATGGCGCTGATGAGGCCGGGATTGACCTGCAGCGCCTGGCGATAGCAATTCTCCGCCTCATCGATCCGGTTGAGCCGCAGCAGCGCGTTGCCGAGGTTGTTCCAGACCGGCCCATCCTGGTCGTTGATCATGACCGCGCGGTGGAAGCTTTCCGCCGCCTCGAGGTCGCGGCCGAGGGCATAGAGCAGCGCGCCGCGGGAATTGTGAAATAGGGCCTGCTCGCCATCGAGGGCGATGGCGCGGTCGATCTGGCCGAGGATGGCGTCCGGCGCTGCGCCCTGCTGGTAGGCGATCACGGCCACCCAATGCAGCGCGATCGGGTTATCCGGCTCGCTCGCCAGGACACGCTCGAATCCCTGCTGCGCCTCGTCATGGCGCCCTTCGGCGAGCGCAGTCAGAGCAGTCTGCAAGATGTCCGGTGCCGCCACGAAACCCCCAAATTCGCAAGAGCGCCGTCGCAAAAGCGCCTGGCCGCGATCCTAGAGGAGGGATCGCGCCGATGGCAGCCGGAAAACGAATTCTAGGGTTGGATCAGGCGAGAATATTGACGATCGAGCCGCGCGGCAGGCGGCGATCGGCGCTGGCGCTATCGGTCGTTCCGCCGGTGCTGTTCACCGGTTGGGCCGCCACCTGGGTCTGCGCGGCCTGGGACGTCGCCGCGGTCAGCACGGAGATCAGGGACTGCGCCTGGACCTGCGCCGACTTGATGCCGGAGAGCGCGCTTTGCTGCTGGCGCTGTGCGCCGGAAAGTTGGGCAGCGGCTGCGATGTCCATCAGTGGGGTCCGTCCGCGTGGGTGATGATCTAGGCGACGATGTCGAGCAGCGACTTGGTCTGCTCGTTGGTGCTCTTGAGCACGGCTGCGTTGGCCTTGAAATCCAACGCGGCCAGCGACAGCGAGACGATGTCTTCCGGATTCAGCGACCCCTCGGCCAGGTTCTGGGCCGCCTGCTGCGTTTTTTCTTCGGCTTTCTTGAGGCCTTCGATCGCCGCCTGCGCAGCGCTACCGAGCGAGGGGATTTCCATCTGATGCCCGTTCCCTGATCAATTTGGACGGCAATCTAACCTGCAAATCTTAAGGAATCATTGGGATCTGGCTTGCAGCCAGCGAGCGCATTTCTAGTTAACTAATTGATATGAGTAGCATATGGTCACGCCTCCGCCCTCTTAAGGAAAATCACTATTTGAGCTTGCTGACCATCTCTTTGACGGCGGTGCAGGCGTCCGGCGGCGCGGCGGGATCGTGGCACATGGCCTCGATCATCAGCGGCCGCAAAGCAGGGCAATCCGTCAGCACCTGCCTCTGGTAGTCGGCGGGGTCGCCGAAGGGGAACTGGTCATAAGGCTGCTTCTTGGCGACTGCCTCCTTGAAGGCCGGGCTCGCCAGCCGCACCTCGGTCTTTGCCTTGCAGGCGCAGTTGGTGGCGACGGCCTTCTTGTCCTTGCCGATCCAGCCGGCCTCGTTGACCAGGCAGGTATCGACGAAGAGCTTCTCCAGCCCCTTGTCATCGGCGGCGACCGCAGCGCGCGCGGTCAGCATCGCCGCAGCAAGAGAGAGGGCCAGGTACCAGCGCATGATCAATCCTTCATCCGGGCGGCACGGCCGATTGACAGCGATCCGCCGGTAGCAGCACAGTCCCGGCCATCCTTCCCGAACCGGTCGCCGATCACAAATGAAAATCACATCCATCCGCGCTTATCAGGTCGATCTGCCGCTGCATGAAGGCAGCTACAAATGGTCCGGCGGCAACGTCGTTACTATGTTCGACTCGACCGTAGTGGCGGTGGAGACGGACGAAGGCATCACCGGCTACGGCGAAGTCTGTCCGCTCGGCCCGGCTTATCTGCCGGCCTATGCCGCCGGCGTGCGCACGGGATTGCAGGAGATCGGGCCGAAGCTGCTGGGCCTCGATCCACGCGATCTCGGCGTCCTTAACCGGCGCATGGACCAGGCGCTGCGCGGGCATCCTTATGTCAAATCGGGCATCGATGTCGCCTGCTGGGACATCCTGGGCAAGGCGACGGGCCAGCCGGTCGTCACCCTGCTCGGCGGGCGCTATGGCGATGACTTCCTGCTCTATCGCGCGATCTCGCAGGAGAGCCCGGCGGACATGGCCAAGCGCGTGCATCAATACCGCGCGGAGGGCTACACCAAGTTCCAGCTCAAGGTCGGCGGCGATCCCGATATCGATATTGAGCGGATCCGCACCACGTCGCGCGAACTGAAGCCGGGCGATGTGCTGATCGCCGATGCCAATACCGGCTGGCTGATGCACCAGGCGACACGCGTGGTCGATGCGGTCAAGGACATCGACGTCTATATCGAGCAGCCCTGCATGACCTATGAGGAATGCCGCGCGATCCGCGACCGAACCCAGCGGCCCTTCATCCTCGACGAGGTGATCGATTCGCTGTCGGCTGTCCTACGCGGCTACGAAGACCGCGCCATGGACGTGATCAATCTCAAGATCTCCAAGGTCGGCGGCCTCACCAAAGCGCGGCAGATCCGCGACCTCTGCGTCGCGCTCGGCATCGCCATGACCATCGAGGACACCTGGGGCGGCGACATCGTGACGGCGGCGATCGCGCACCTCGCCCATTCGACGCCGCCTGAATTCCTGTTCTCCGCGACCGACTTCAACTCCTACGTCACGCGCTCGATCGCCGAAGGCGCGCCGCAGCGCGAGATGGGTCGCGCGCGAGCGTCCGATCAGCCGGGCCTCGGCATCACCCCGCGCTTGGACGTGCTGGGCAAGCCGGTGCTGGAAATCCGGTGAGCGAACTCGAGTTTCGCCGCGCTGGTGAAAACGATGCGGAGACTGTCCGCGCCCTGACCCACGCCGCCTACGCGAAGTGGGTGCCTGTCATCGGCCGGCGGCCCAAGCCGATGAATGCCGATTACGAGCACGCGGTGCGGGCCCATCTGATCGAACTCGCGTACCTGGATGGTGAGCTTGCCGGCCTGATCGAGCTCATCCCCGCTGCCGACCATCTGTTACTGGAGAATCTCGCCGTCGCGCCGGCGCATCAGCGCAAGGGAATCGGACGAAGGTTGATGGCGCGCGTCGAGGCACTGGCTCGCGCACGCGGCTTGAAGACGGTGCGCCTCTATACCAACAAGGCGTTCACGACGAACCTCGAGTTCTACCCGAAGCTCGGCTACACGATCGAGCGCGAGGAAACGCTGCCGAGCGGCGGCTTCATCGTGCACTTTGCGAAGAGCATAAAGATGTCGTAGCAGCTCACCACTCCCCGCCCTCCGTCATGTCATCCCGGCCGAGCGCAGCGAGAGCCGGGACCCATGCCATCTCTCCGCCTCGCTGCAAGTCACCATGGGTCCCGGCTCTGCGCCACGGAGCCTGTCCTTGGGCCGCGCACAGCGCGGACCCGAGGGTGGCTTGGCCGGGATGACAGGCGAGAGGGATCCGGTAACCGCGGTGATGATGCAAGGAACGACGCTCTTCATCTACTGCGCCGCGACGTTGCTGCGGCGCTTGCCGATCGCAGCGCGGATCTTGCGGCCGCGGTCGGTGTCGGCGCGGGCGAAGAAGGCGTCGACAGCGGCGGCATAGCGGCCGGCCTGTGCTTCCGCGATCGCGAGCGGCAGGGCGATGCGGAACTGCTCGAAGCACGCGATGTCCGGCGACGAGTAGTTGAGCCGTAGATAATCCGCGCAGCCGACATCGCCGAGCCCATCGCCCGGGATCGCCGCGATGCGGTGATTGAGCAGGCCGACGGTGATCTCCTGTGCCGTCACGCCGGTGCCCGACACATCGAGGACGGTGCAGAAGCCATAGGACGGCTGGACCGGGAACTTGACTCCGGGCGTGCGCGCCACCGTCTCGCGCAGATGGGCGAAGTTGCGCCGGATGATGTCGGTCGAGCGCGTGAGATACTCTTCGTCCTGCATGGCGGCGAGCGTCGCGTGCTGGCCGGGATAATTGATGTGGATCTTGGTCAGCTCCATCTTGGCGAGGAACGCGCCGCGGATCAGGTCCGGGTGGCCCGCCATGAAGCCGACGCGCAAGGCCGGCATGCCGTAGCCTTTCGAGACGCCGGAGACCGAGATCACATGGCTCATGTCATGGTCTGCGCTGTGCAGCGAGGCCATCGGGATCTGCACCACGTTGGGATCGGTTTGGTGCGTGTTGTGGGTGATGTTGTTGAAGATGACGATATCGCGCTCGCGCGCAATCTGCGCGATCTCGAGCAGCTCATCGCGGGTCTGCACCGTGCCAAACGGATTGATCGGATCGCACACCACGATCATCTTGGTCTTGGGCGAGAGCGCGCCACGCACGTCATCCGGCTTCAACCGGTAGCCGTTGGCGGCATTGAGTTCGATCGGCACGATCTTCGCCCCGCACAGCTCCGCCGCCGGCCCGAAGTGGAAATAGCCGGGATCGGTGACGATGACTTCATCGCCGGGGTCGAGGAAGGTGAGATAGGTGTAGCCGATGCCGCCCTGCGCGCCTTCGACGCCGAGCACCTCGAAATCGGGACCGAGCTGGCGGCTGAACTTGTGCTCGGCGACCAGCTTCTTCAACGCCGGCATGCAATCGGGCGGATAGACCTTCACGAGATCCGCATCCATCGAGGCTTCACGTAGGGCCTTCAGCGCGGCATCCGACGGCCCGATATGGTTCGCCATGTAGCCCATGTCGAAATAGCCCTTGCCTGTGACGGCGTAGACGCCACCGGGCGCGACGTCGTTCCAATCAAGGCCGAGGATGTCGATCGCCGATTTGAAGGTGAAGTAATTGCCCATGCCTTGCGGATGACTGAGCAGGGCCTGGGTGCGCTTGGACAGCTTTTTCTGGATCGGGCGGATCGACATGACGTGCTCCTTGCAAGTGCTCGAGTTCTTGTCTACCATATTGTCGACAATCCTGACGACAGAGCCTGTACATGTCAAGAGCGCCCCAGCAGAAACCTCCGGCTAACAGCGTCGAGCGCGCCTACGAAGCCCTGCGGACGATGGCGGTTCGGTTCGAATTGAAACCGGGCGAGCGCCTAAATGAGGTGGAGATTGCCCGCCGCCTCGAGATGAGCCGGGCGCCCCTGCGCGAAGCCATGAACCGGCTGGTGACCCAAGGGCTGCTGACCGTGGTGCCGAACCAGGGCTTTTCCTGCCGCAAGCTCAGCGCCTCGGAGATCGCCAGCCTCTACGAAGTGCGCGCCGATTTGGAAGCCGCCGGCGCCCGCGCGGCGGCGCTGCGCGCCAGGCGCGGCGAACTCGAGGAACTGGACGCTTACTGGAGCAAGGTCGCGGCCGCGCAGGCAACGACGCCGCTCGAGACGCTGGTCGCGCGCGACGAGGAGTTCCACCTGCGCCTTGCGGCCCTTTCCGGCAACCGCGAGCGGGTGCGCATGCTGGAGAACATCAACGCCCGCATCCATTTCGTGCGGCGCATCAACCTGGAGACGCCGGCGCGCCTCAAAGAATCGTTCGCCGAGCACGCCGCTGTGCTGGTGCGCCTGCTGGAGGGCGACGGCGACGGCGCCGCCGAACTGCTGCGCAGTCATCTCGCCCTCAGTGCCGAGGAGGCAGCCGTGTCGATCCGCGAAGGATTGGCGCGGATCTACGCGGATAGCGTGGCGTAGTATCAGGGTTGTTGGTCGCCGGCTCGATCCAGCACGTACCAGACGAAGCACATAGCTTCGCGCACGTTGTGGGCCTTGCCGTTCAAATTCGTCGAGATGCTGGCCGAACGCGCGTCGCCCTTCGGCGACAAAGTCGAACTCTGACGCCAGGCGCGAGAACCATTCGAGTGCCACGGCGGCGGTTCGTTCGACTCTCTCCTGCCAAGGCAGATCCTTCGAAACGGAGCGATAGGTGTCGACGCCGACCCAGTAGCATTCGCAAGTACCACCACCTGGAATCCTGAATTGAAGCTGCCCCCCAATATTGACCAGACCAGCCTGCCTAGCTGCCTCGACTACGTCCGGAATATCGTCGATGGCCCAAGCATACTCGTTGCCCCGGAGCGAAGCACGTTGAAGAAGCTCTGCCGGCAAGTAGCGCTCGGCTCCTGTCCGCCCGTTCATGCCCGCCTCGATCGATGATTAACGACGATCGCTAAGGACAGTGCCGGATTCTGGCGACGTCAGCTAGCTCCGTTGCTCGCGCTTCTTCCACGCACCCGTCCCGCGCCAGTAGACGCAGTCCTTGCACAGCACGGCATCCGCCGGGTGGTCGGGCAGCGCCTTGACGCGGTCGTAGATCGGGCGGAGGTCGCGCTGTAAAGCCGCGAACAGATCGCCGAAACTCTCCAGCACGAAGTAGCTCTCCTGGAAATCGTCGATCCGGTAGAGCGTGCTCATCACGCGCTCGAGGTCGAACGCGATCCGGTTCGGGCTGGGGTCGTCGACGCAGAACGAGGTCTCGGTGAAGGAGGAGAGGATGCCGGCACCGAAGGCCCTGATCTCCCGGCCCTCGCGGATCAGGCCGAACTCCACGGTGTACCAGTAGAGCCGCGCGAGGTACTGCGTCATGCCGAGGCGCTCCGCCTCCGCGCCCTTGACGCCGTAGAGCTGCAGGAAGTCGGCGAACACCGGATCGAACAGCAGCGGCACGTGGCCGAAGAAATCGTGGAAGATGTCCGGCTCGACCAGGTAGTCGATCTCTTCCGGCTTGCGCAGCCAGATGGTGACGGGGAACCGGCGCTCAGCCAGATGCGAGAAGAAGGCAGTGTCGGGGATGAAGCCCGGGACAGCGACCAGGCGCCAGCCGGTCGCGGCCTGCAGCTTCTGCGAAACCGCCTCGAGATTGGGGATCGCATCGCCGAAGTTGAGGTGCGCCAGGGATTCCTGCACGACCTTCGCCGCGTATTTCGGCATCAGGGCCGCCTGGCGCTGATAAAGCTTGCGCCACAAGGCGTGCTCCGCCTCGGTGTATTTGCGCCAGTCCTGCTGGATGGTGAAATCCGCCGCGGCCTTGGAATAGTCGCCGCGCAATTCGTGCGAGGTGGTCGCGACGCTGAAGGCAGGCTCGGTGCTTTTCTTTTCCATCCGGCTCATGCGGCAGTATCCTTCAAGACGCCGCGCTTCACCTGGTCGCGTTCGATCGATTCAAACAGAGCGCGGAAATTGCCTTCGCCGAAGCCTTCATCGCCCTTGCGCTGGATGATCTCGAAAAAGATCGGACCGACCATGGTCTGGGTGAAGATCTGCAGCAGAAGGCCGCCACTCGGCGAGCCGTCGAGCAGGATGCCGAGCTCCTTCAGCTTCGCCACGTCCTCGCCATGGCCGGGCAGGCGGCCTTCCAGCATTTCGTAGTAGGTCTCCGGCGGCGGTGCCATCAGCTCGACTTTGCTGGCGCGCAGGCGGCGGACGGTCTCGTAGATGTTGGTGGTGGACATCGCGATGTGCTGGATGCCCTCGCCCTTGTATTCGCGGAGATATTCCTCGATCTGCGATTTGTCGTCGGCGGATTCGTTGATCGGGATGCGGATCTTGCCGTCGGGCGAGGTCATGGCGCGCGACTTGAGGCCGGTCAGCTTGCCTTCGATGTCGAAATAGCGGATTTCGCGGAAGTTGAAGAGCCGCTCATAGAACTGTGCCCAGTGGTCCATGCGGCCGCGGAACACGTTGTTGGTGAGGTGATCGATCTCAGTCAGGCCCGCGCCTTCGGGATGCAGGTCCGCACCCGCAATCGGCTTGAAATCGATGTCGTAGATCGAGCCGACCGCATCATAGCGGTCGATGAAGAAAATCCGGCTGCCGCCGATCGCTTCGATGCCGGGCAGGGACAATTCCATCGGGCCCGGCTCGTTGACCAATGCCTTGGCGCCCAATTCCTGCGCGCGGGCCATTGCCTTCGGCGCGTCATCGACCCGGATCGCGATGGCGCAGACGCTGGGGCCGTGCTGGTCGCGGAATTCCTTGGGGAAGCCCTTGCCTTCGCCGTTCAGGATGAAATTGATCCCGCCCTGGCGGAACAAGGTCACGTTCTTGGAGCGGTGCATGGCAATGGGCGCGAAGCCAAGGGACTGGAACACGCGGGTCAGCGCCGACACGTCGGGACCGGTGAATTCCACAAACTCGAAGCCGCGGGTCCCCATCGGGTTGAAGTCTTTATCGACGGCCATTGCGCAAGCTCCAGGAACGCCTTGATTCATATGGGAATATTCTAATGCACTTTCCATGCGCTTTTTGTGTATTCTGCGGCGATTTTGCGCAAACCTTCACATGAAATGCGCAGGAACAGTGGGATTGACGCATGGTTGATGCATCCGGGCTGGACGCCTTCGATCTCAAGCTGCTGTCGGAACTTCAACAAGATGGCCGGCTTACCAATTCCGAACTGGGGGAACGGGTGCATTTGTCTGCGTCCCAGGTCTCCCGCAGGGTGCAGCGGCTGATCGACGAGGGCTATATCGAGCGGTTCCAGGCGGTCCTGAGCCGGCAGAAGCTGGGGATCGGCCTCACTGTCTATTGCCTGGTGACCCTGAAGATCCATGCCGGCGATTCGATGCAGGCCTTCCACGAGCGGGTACGGGCCCTGCCGGAGGTCATGGAATGCCAGTCCCTGACCGGGGAAGCGGACTATGTGCTGAAGATCGTGGTGGCGGATCTGAAGCGGTTCTCCGACTTCATGTCGGAGCATCTGATGAAAGCACCGGAAGTGGCCAATATCCGGTCCTCTGTTGTTCTGGAAAGCATAAAGGAAACAGGGGCTTATCCGCTACAATCCAAGGCGGCGCGCTGAGCCCCGGCCGAGTCAGCCGCATTGACTTGGCGCATCACAATGTCTATACACCGCGCGCAATTTGCGAAGCATTTGGAAATCAAGGGAGTTTTGTCGTGAAGCGCACCTATCAGCCGAGCGTGCTCGTCCGCAAGCGCCGCCACGGCTTCCGCTCGCGCTCGGCGACGGTCGGCGGCCGCAAGGTATTGGCCAATCGGCGCCGTCAGGGCCGCAAGCGTCTCAGCGCCTGAGCGTTGATCCGTGATCGGCCGCCTGAAGCGGCGGGCCGAATTCCTGCAGGTGGCGGCGGCAAATCGTAAGTGGGTCGCCCCCGGATTGATCCTTCAGGTCCGCCGCCAGCCTTCTACCGAATCCCCAAGCGATGACGCGCCGCGTGCAGCGCGGCCCGAACGCGTGCGCGAACCAGTACGCGTCGGCTTCACCGCCAGCCGCAAGGTCGGCAATGCCGTTGCACGCAACCGCGCACGCCGCCGGCTGCGCGCCGTCGCCGCCGAGGTGCTGCCACGGGCGGAGCCGGGCACCGATTTCGTGCTGATCGCGCGGCCGGCGACTATCGACCGCGACTATCAGGCCCTGGTCGGCGATCTGGTCGCGGGGTTGAAGCGCCTCAAGCTCTATCGAGGCCAGGAATCATGAGCGGGGCAGTCATGAGCACGCTCGTGCGCGCCGTGCTGATTGCGTCGATCCGGCTCTATCAGTGGACTCTCTCGCCGCTGCTTGGTGTCAATTGCCGCTACGCGCCCAGCTGCTCGGCCTATGCGGTCGAGGCGATCGCGGCCCACGGCGCGGCGCGCGGCCTGTGGCTGGCGCTGCGGCGCCTGCTCAGCTGCCACCCGTGGGGCGGTTCCGGCTATGACCCGGTGCCGGCTACACGTTCCTGTCATCACGCCCATCATTCCCAATAAGACGGCGCGGAGCCGCGCCCCAACACGAAGACGCTGAAGCGCCATGGAAAACAAGAACCTCATCATCGCCATCGTCCTGTCCGCCGCCATCATGATCGTCTGGACCGTGTTCATCCAGGGACCGCAAACGGCCAAGCAGCAGGCGCAACAGCAAGCGCAGCAGGCTGCCCAGCAGGCGCAGACGCAGCAGCAGGCCCAGCAGGCGGCACCGCTCGACACCGGCCGCAAGATCGTGAGCCGCGAGGAGGCGCTGAAAGAAAGCCCGCGCGTCACGATCGACACGCCGCGCCTGAAGGGGTCGATCGCGCTCAAAGGCAGCCGCATCGACGACCTGGTGCTGAACGGTTATCGAGAGACCGTCGATCCGAACAGCCCGAACATCATCCTGCTCTCGCCGCTCGGCAGCGAGCACGCTTATTACACCGACATCAACTGGTCGTCCGAAAACAAGGACGTCGCCCTGCCCAGTTCCGACACGGTCTGGAAAGCCGACGGCGATACGCTGTCGCCCGGCAAGCCAATCACGCTGACCTGGGACAACGGCCATGGGCTCACCTTCGCGCGCAAGTTCGAGGTCGATGCCGATTACATGTTCACGATCACCGATACGGTGACCAACTCGGGCAGCGCGCCGGTGGAGATCGCGCCGTACGGCCGCGTGATCCATTACGGCACGCCGCCGAACGCCAGCCAGAGCTACGTGCTGCACGAGGGACCGATCGGCGTATTCGGCGGGTCGCTGACGGAGCAGAAATACGGCTCGGTCAGATCCGAGGCCGAGGACGGCGCCAAGTTCACCTATCCCTCGACCGGCGGCTGGATGGGCAACAGCGACAAATACTGGCTGGTGGCGCAGATCCCGCCACAGGACGAGGCGCTGACCGGCAACATGTTCTATGACCCCAAGCGCGATTTCTATCAGGTGGATTTCGTCGCCGCGAAACGTCAGATACCCGCGGGCGGCAACGTGACGCGCCAGCAGCATGTCTTTGCCGGCGCGAAAGTCCTCAACATCCTGGTCAACTATCGTGACAGCCTGGGTGCCGTCAATTTTGACCGGGCCGTCGATTTCGGGTGGTTCTTTTTCCTGACCAAGCCGCTTTTCATCATCCTCGACACGATATTCCGTTTTGTCGGCAACTTCGGCATCGCCATTCTGTGCCTGACCGTTCTCGTCAAGGCCTGCATGTTCCCGCTCGCGAACAAGTCCTACCGTTCGATGAGCAAGATGAAGCTGCTGACGCCGAAGATGACGGAGCTGCGCGAGAAATTCGGCGAAGACAAAGCCAAGCTCAATCAGGAGATGATGGCGCTCTATAAGCGCGAGAAGGTGAACCCTGCTGCCGGTTGCCTGCCGATCGTGGTCCAGATCCCGGTCTTCTACGCCCTCTACAAGGTCATCTATGTGACCATCGAGATGCGGCACGCTCCGTTCTTCGGCTGGATCAAGGATCTGTCCGCGCCCGATCCGACCAGCGTGCTCAACCTCTTCGGGCTGATCCCGTGGGATTACCATTTCCTGTTTACGCTGCCGGCGCTGGGCAGCGTGTTCCATCTGCTGTCGATCGGAATCTGGCCGCTGATCATGGGCTTCACCATGTGGCTGCAGATGCGCCTCAACCCGACGCCGCCCGATCCGGTGCAGGCCCGCATCTTCGCTTTGATGCCGATCGTCTTCACCTTCATGCTGGGCAGCTTCAATTCCGGCCTGGTGATCTATTGGGCGTGGAACAACACGCTGTCGATTGCGCAGCAGCGCCTCATCATGTGGCGCATGGGCGTGAAGCCCTGACCATGAAAGCCGCCAAGGCGAGCGACAGAACGTCCGATGGGGCCTGGCTGTTCGCGCAGGAATGCGGGTTCGTTGCCGGCTCCGACACGCTGGACCGGCTGCCGCCGCCAGGATTGCCGGAGGTCGCGTTCGCCGGCCGATCCAACGTCGGCAAGTCGAGCCTGTTGAACGCACTCACCGGGCGCAACCACCTGGCGCGCGTCTCCAACACGCCGGGTCGGACGCAGCAGATCAACTTCTTCGACCTCGGCGGACATCTGATGCTGGTCGACCTGCCGGGCCACGGCTATGCCCAGGTCTCCAAGTCCAAGGTCAAGGGCTGGACGCGCCTCACCGAATCCTACATCCGCGGGCGGCCGAACCTGCGCCGCGTCCTGCTGCTGGTCGATTCCAAAGTCGGCACCAAGGACGCCGACGACACGCTGATGGACCTGATGGATGAGTCCGGCCTCTCCTACCAGATCGTGATGACCAAGGCCGACCGGTTGAAGCCGGCGGAACTGGAAAAGATGCGCGACCGTCTGGCGGCCAAAATGCGCAAGCGCCCGGCCTGTCATCCGGAGATTCCGCTGACCAGCGCCGAAGACGGCACGGGCATTGCAGATTTGCGTCAGGCATTGGCTGCGTTTGCCGCCTGACGGCGGGGCCAGTGTTCGCGGGCTAGGCCAGTTCGCCGCTTGATTTCCAGGCGCGGACTCTTCATGGTCTGCGCGTTTTTTCCTTGAGGGGCCTGGGCCGCGATGTCTCAGATCAATTACACCGACACCAAGCACTGGCTGCGCACGGCGCGGACCCTGACCGACGCCCTGCCATACATGCAGAAGTACGCCGGCCGCCGCTTCGTCATCAAGTTCGGCGGCCACGCCATGGTGGATCCCGAGCTGTCGCGTGTGTTCGCCGAGGACATCACCCTGCTGCGCCAGGTTGGCATCCTGCCGATCGTGGTCCATGGCGGCGGCCCGCAGATCAACCAGATGCTGAAGCGGCTCAACATTGAGAGCACGTTCGTCGACGGGCTGCGCGTCACCGACGCCGCCACCGTCGAAGTGGTGGAGATGATCCTGACCGGCTCGATCAACAAGCAGATCGTGGCGGCGATCAATGCCGAAGGCGGCCATGCCGTCGGCCTCTCCGGCAAGGACGACAACCTGCTGCTGGCCAAGCCGGCCCAGCTGGTGAAAGACGGCAAGCAGGTCGACCTCGGCTTCGTCGGCGAACCGGACAAGGTCAATCCGCGCATCATCAACTACCTGGAACAGGCCGGCATTGTCCCGGTGATCGCGCCGGTCGGGTTCGGCCCCGACGGCAAGACCTACAACATCAATGCCGACACGGCGGCCGGCGCCATCGCCGGCGCGGTCGGCGCCGCGCGCCTGCTGGCGCTGACCGACGTGCCCGGCGTACTCGACAAGCAAGGCACGCTCATTCCCGATCTGACCGCCAGCCAGGTACGCGCCCTCGCCGCCGACGGCACCATCTCCGGCGGCATGATCCCGAAACTCGAGACCTGCCTCATGGCCGTCGAACGCGGCGTCGAAGCCGCCGTGATCCTCGATGGCCGCGTGCCGCATTCCATGCTGCTGGAGATTTTCACGCCGCAGGGCGTCGGCACACTGATTACCAAAGGGTAAGTCCAACTCCATGAGCGATTCTGAATTGGTCGCTTGGGCAGAAGATTGGATCGCGTTCTGGCTCGCTCCAGAGGGTTCCGCGGAACGCGAAGCAAAGCGCGAAGCGACAATGCGCGAATGGTCGGTGATTCAATACGAGCCTGACCGCGCATGGCAGTTCATCTTGGAAGTCCTTCGTCGAAATCACTCCGACGAAATTCTTCAAGTGCTTTCGGCGGGACCGCTCGAAGATCTGCTGGTTAAGCATGGCGATGCTTTTATCGACAGAATCGAGACAGAAGCCCGGTCGAACTCGCTGTTCGCAAAATTATTGGGTGGTGTGTGGCGCAATGCTATGGCGTACCACATCTGGCTCCGCGTGCAAAAGGCCTGGGATCGCAGAGGATGGGATGGGATACCGGAAGGCTGGACCCACTGATCGCCGCGTGCTGCATTCCATGCTGTTAGAAATCCTCACCGCCGGGCCATTGGCACTGACTACTAAGGGGTGAGTGGAGCGCGCTCCTACTTTTTCTCGGACGTCATCCCGGACAGCCGCATAAGCGGCGCGATCCGGGATCCATGATCCAGCCGCACGAGTCGCGTCGAAATGTTGGGGTGGACGCCCCCCGAACGGCATCGATGTGCCAGAATGAGGCTATTGCAAGTCTCAGACAAAGGGAGCCGTCCATGGGTGAGGTTATCAGGATTGGTCTGGACACGTCCAAGCACGTTTTCCAGGTTCACGGGGTTGATGGGTCGGAGCGCGTCGTGCTGTCGCGGCAGCTCAGCCGCGGCCAGGTTGAGAAGTTCTTTGCAGCCCTGGCGCCGACGGTGGTTGGGCTGGAGGCGTGCGGGGCTTCGCATTATTGG
>DASRRI010000024.1:0-16249 GCA_035695765.1 Dongiaceae bacterium | reverse complement strand
GTAGGCCGTGTAGGTCGCCCCGCCGGTCTCCGCCAGAATCTTCGTGATCGCCGCCGTCAACGACGTCTTGCCGTGGTCAACGTGGCCAATCGTCCCAACGTTGCAATGCGGCTTCGTCCGCTCAAACTTCGCCTTCGCCATGGTCTGCTCCCTTGCCTATCGCCCGCGTCAAGCCATCTTGGCGCGGACTTCATCCGCGATCGCCGGCGGCACTTGCTCATAGTGATCGAAATGCATGGTGTATTGCGCACGGCCCTGGGTCATGGACCGCAGCGTGCTCACGTAGCCGAACATGTTGGCGAGCGGCACCATCGCGCTGATCACCTGCGCGTTGCCGCGGCTGTCCATGCCCTGCACCTGGCCGCGCCGGCTGTTCAGATCGCCGATCACGTCGCCCATGTATTCCTGGGGCGTCACGACCTCGACCTTCATCATCGGCTCGAGCAGCCGCGGGCCCGCCTTGGGCATCGCCTCGCGGAAGCAGGCGCGCGCCGCGATGTCGAACGTCATCACGTTCGAATCGACGTCGTGATAGGCGCCGTCGATCAGCGTGCATTTGAGGTCGATGACCGGGAAGCCGGCGATGACGCCGGTTTCCTTGGCGTTGGTCAGGCCCTTTTCGACGCCCGGGATGTATTCCTTCGGCACCGTGCCGCCGACCACGTCGTTCTCGAACACGAAGCCGCTGCCGGGAGCGCCCGGCTCGAAGCGGATCTTGACCTTCGCATACTGGCCCGAACCGCCGGTCTGCTTCTTGTGGGTGTAGTCCCAGTCGATCTTCTTGGTGATCGATTCACGATAGGCGACCTGCGGGGCGCCGACATTCGCCTCGACCTTGAACTCGCGCTTCATGCGGTCGACGATGATCTCGAGATGGAGCTCGCCCATGCCCTTGATGATGGTCTGGCCGGATTCCTGATCGGAGCTGACGCGGAAGGACGGGTCCTCCTGCGCCAGGCGATTGAGCGCGACGCCCATCTTTTCCTGGTCGGCCTTCGACTTCGGCTCGACCGCGACCTCGATGACCGGCTCGGGGAACTTCATGCGCTCCAGCACGACCGGATTGTTCGGATCGCACAGAGTGTCGCCGGTCGTGGTGCCCTTGAGGCCGGCCAGCGCGACGATGTCGCCGGCGCGGGCTTCCTTGATGTCTTCGCGGTGATTGGCATGCATTTGCAGCATGCGGCCGACGCGTTCCTTATCGCCCTTCACCGAATTGAGGACTTGGGAGCTGCTGGCCAACACACCCGAATAGACGCGCACGAAGGTCAGCGAGCCGACGAACGGATCGGTCATGATCTTGAAGGCGAGGCCCGAGAACGGCGCATTGTCGTCCGCCTTGCGGGTCATCTCCTGGTCGCCGTCGACCTCGAGACCCTTCACATCCGGCACGTCCAGCGGCGAGGGCAGGAAATCGACGACCGCGTCCAGCATCGGCTGCACGCCCTTGTTCTTGAAGGCGGAGCCGCACAGCACCGGAACGAAAACGCCGATGTTGGTGCCCTTGCGGATCAGCCTCTTCAGCGTTTCGGCGTCGGGCTGCTTGCCCTCGAGATAGGCTTCCATCACAGATTCATCGAGCTCGACGCACAGTTCCACGAGCTCGTGGTGCATCTCCTCGGCTTTTTCCTTCATGTCGGCAGGAATGTCGCCGACGGTGAATTCCGCGCCCAGGCTTTCGTCCTTCCAGACCAGGCCTTTCATGGCGACCAGGTCGACCAGGCCGGCGAAATCGCTCTCGACACCGATCGGCAGCTGGCACACCAGCGGCTTCGCGCCGAGGCGGTCCTTGATCATCTGGACGCAGCGATAGAAGTCCGCCCCGGTGCGGTCCATCTTGTTGACGAAGCAGATGCGCGGAACGCCGTACTTGTCCGCCTGCCGCCATACCGTCTCGGATTGCGGCTCCACACCCGCGACCGAATCGAACACCGTCACCGCGCCGTCGAGCACGCGCAAGCTGCGCTCGACTTCGATGGTGAAGTCGACGTGGCCCGGCGTGTCGATGATGTTAATGCGATGATCGCGCCACTGGCAGGTGGTCGCGGCCGACGTGATGGTGATGCCGCGCTCCTGCTCCTGCTCCATCCAGTCCATCGTCGCGGTGCCTTCGTGCACCTCGCCGATCTTATGGGAGCGGCCGGTATAATAGAGAATGCGCTCGGTCGTGGTGGTCTTGCCGGCATCGATGTGGGCCATGATGCCGATATTGCGATATCGCTCGAGCGGGGTAGTGCGGGCCATGATACGCGTTCCTTATATTCGGCCGGCTTACCAGCGATAATGCGAGAAGGCCTTGTTGGCCTCCGCCATGCGATGGGTATCTTCGCGCTTCTTCACCGAGGCGCCGCGGTTGTTCGACGCATCCAGCAGCTCGGCGGACAGGCGGTCGGTCATGGTCTGCTCCGAACGGCCACGGGCGGTCTGGATGATCCAGCGGATCGCCAGCGCCTGGGCGCGGTCCGGGCGAACCTCGACCGGCACCTGGTAGGTCGCGCCGCCGACGCGGCGGGAGCGCACTTCAAGGTGCGGCTTCACATTGTCCAGCGCATCATGGAAGGCCTTCACCGGGTCGGCCTTGGACTTCTTCTCGACCTGGCTGAGCGCGCCATAGACAATGGTCTCGGCGGTGGACTTCTTGCCGGCATACATCAGCGAGTTGATGAACTTGGTCACCACCAGATCGCCAAACTTGGCATCCGGCAGAACTTCGCGCTTCTCGGCAGCGTGACGACGGGACATCGCGATCTCTCCTTACTTCGGCCGCTTGGCGCCATACTTGGAACGGCGCTGCTTGCGGTCCTTGACGCCCTGGGTGTCGAGCGTGCCGCGGATGATGTGATAGCGAACGCCGGGCAGGTCCTTCACGCGGCCGCCGCGGATCATGACGACGGAGTGTTCCTGCAGATTGTGGCCTTCGCCGGGAATGTAGGAGGTGACTTCAAAGCCGTTGGTGAGACGGACGCGCGCGACCTTGCGCAAAGCGGAGTTCGGCTTCTTCGGCGTCGTCGTATAGACGCGCGTGCAGACGCCACGCTTCTGCGGGCTGGCTTGCAGCGCCGGTACCTTGTTACGCACGTTCAGTGGCACGCGCGCTTTGCGGATCAACTGGTTGATCGTTGGCATTCCATCCTCACCTTTGCGCGTCCGGGCCGAGCCCATTGGCGCCTTGAAACAGCCATGTGCAAAATGACCTCACCGAAACGCCGATCAGGGTCCCTTATAAATCGGACCCCGCGGTCTGCTCCGATGCGGTCTTGAGCCACTTTGCCGCCAGGGGCGTAAGAGCCTCGCGGGCGACTATGTATCTCGTTGCTTAAGTCGGGACAGCGTCTAAGCCGTGATTGGCCTACCACCAGCCCCCTTAAAGGCGCGCGGAATATATTGATTCGACTCTGGGGCGTCAAGCAATTCGCACCGGAGCGAAAACGGCGGGATTTCAAGAGTTTGGCTGAGATTCACCACCGCGCATACCACCATGGATGGGGGCGCATGGCCCCTTCTCCACAAGGCGTTGGATGGTTGGTTAACACCGCGTGTTCAGCGCGCGCCGATCAAATTTGGCAGCCAGAGCGAGATTGCTGGTACGTAAGTCACAAGCAGCAGGAAAAGCAGCATGGCGATGAGCCAGGGCGTCACGGCCACGGTCAGCTCGGTAATCCCCATGCGCGTGATGCCGCTCGCCACATAGAGATTGAGGCCGACCGGCGGGTGGCACATGCCGATCTCCATGTTGACGGTCATCAGAATCCCGAAATGGATCGGGTCGATGCCGAGCTGCATTGCGACCGGGAACAGGATCGGCGCCGTGATGAGCACGATCGAACTCGGCTCCATCACGTTGCCCGCTGCCAGCAGCAGGATGTTGACGATGATCAGGAACGCCCAGGCGCCGAGATTCTGGTCGATGATCCAGGCCGCCATCGCCTGCGGGATCTGCTCCGACGTCATGAGGAACGAGAACAGGACAGCGTTGGTGATGATGTAGAGCAGCATCGCGCTCATGTTCGCGGAATCGAGCAGCACCTTCGGCACGCGCTTCAGCGGCATGTCGCGATAGACGAGGACTGCCACCACGAACGCGTAGACTGCGGACATCGCGGCAGCTTCGGTCGGGGTGAAGATGCCGGCATAGATGCCGCCGATCACGATCACGATCAGCAGCAGGCCCCAGACGCATTCGCGGAAGGCGCGCAGCGTGTCGGCGAAGCGGGCGCGCGGCAGCTTGGGATAGCCATTGCGCCAGGCGATGAACCAAGTGACCAGCCCGAGAATGGTCGCGAGCAGCAGGCCCGGCACGATGCCGGCGATGAACAGCTTGCCGATCGAGGTGCTGGTGGCGACGGCGTACATCACCATCACGATCGATGGCGGGATGAGGATGCCGAGCGCGCCTGACGTTGTGACGACACCGGCGCCGAACTTGCGCGGGAAGCCCTGCTGGACCATCGCCGGCAGCAGGATCGAGCCCACCGCCACGACGGTCGCCGGACTGGAGCCCGACACCGCCGCGAACAAGGCGCACGCAACGACGCCGGTGAGGCCGAGCCCGCCGGCCCAATGGCCGACCAGCGACTTCGCGAACGCGATCATCCGGCGCGCAACGCCGCCGTGGGTCAAGAAATTGCCCGCGAGGATGAAGAACGGGATCGCCATGATCTCGAAATGCTCGATGCCCGTGAACAATTTCAGCGCGACGCTTTCGATCGGCACGCTGGTCATGGTGAAGAGGAAGGTGAGGACCGTGATGCCGAGCGCGATGGAGATCGGCATGCCGGTCAGCATCACCGCGATCAGCAGCGAGAAGATGATGATGGCGCTCATCACTGGCCTCCACGCGGATGCAGGTCGTCGATGCCTTCGACATGGGCCTCGTTATGCGACGGCAGCTGATGCGTACGAATGTAGCGCCAGCATACCTGCAGGAAGCGGAAGCACATGAGGTACGAGCCGCACGGGATGGCGAGATAGACCAGCCACATCGGCAGTTCGAGATCGGCGGAGGTCTGGCCGGTCGAAGCGATCTCGTAGACGAGCGTCGCACCGAGCGAGCCAATTGTGCCGGTGAAGCCGGCACCCGCCAGCAGGCTGAAGATGATAAAGGCGTGGCGTCCTTTTGGCGGCAGCCGGTTGACCAGCACGTCCACGCCGACATGGATGCCGGTACGCACGCCGTAGGCGGCACCGAACTTCGCCATCCACACGAACATGTAGATGCAGAGTTCTTGCGCCCAGGAAAAGCTCATGGTGCGCGTGATGGGATTGAGCCAATGCACGCCAGCCGCATAGCGGTGCACGACCGCCAGGAAAATGATGATGGTGGCCGCGGCCATCAGGAAGGTGATGAGGCCTTCCTCTAACCGGTCCAGCACTTTCATAGCGCCCCTCTCTGCATGGAATGAACGAATGATGACAGCGCCGGCCGAACGACCGGCGTTGTCTCACACGCGCATCATTGGGAGAGCTGGAAACCGGTCGCCTTGTAGATGGCGTCGATCGTCTCCTGGCCGATGCGGTCGGCCATCTGCTTGTGCACCGGCAGCAGGGCGGCGATCATCTCCTTGCGCTCCGCCTCGGTCGGCTCGTGGATCTCGGTGGTGCCGGCCTGACGGATCTTCTCCAGCGCGTCCTCATTCTCCTTGGCTGCGATCTGGTTCTCGTATTCCGTCGCCTGCTTCATCGCCTCTTCAAGCTGGCCGCGGATGTCATCCGGCAGCTGATCCCAGAACGCCTTGTTCACGATCACCGCATAGCCGAGGTAGCCGTGGTTGGTGACCGTGAGGTTCTTCTGAACCTCGTGCATCTTCTGGGTATACATGTTGGAGGGTGGATTCTCCGTCCCGTCCACCACGCCGGTCTGCAGCGCCTGGTAGACTTCCGAGAACGCCATCACCTGCGGCAGGGCGCCCAGCGCCTCCATCTGCGCCGCCAGCACCTTCGAGGATTGGATGCGCATCTTCAGGCCCTGATAATCGTCCGGCTTCAGGAGCGGCTTGTTCGCGCTCATGATCTTGAAGCCGTTGTCCCAGTAGGCGAGGCCGCGGATGCCTTTGTCTTCCAGCTTGGCGAACAGCTGCTTGCCGACCTCGCCCTGGGTGACTTTGTGCAGCGCGTCATAGTCCCGGAAGATGTAGGGCAGATCGAAGGCTTCGAATTCCTTCACGCCCAGCGGGCCGAACTTGGCGAGCGAAGGCGCCAGCATCTGCACCGCGCCGAGCTGCAGGGCCTCCAGCTCTTCCTTGTCCTTGTAGAGCTGGCTATTGGGATAGATTTCCACCTTGACCTTGCCGCCCGTCATCTGTTCGGCAAGCTGCTTGAATTTCTCTGCGGCCTTGCCCTTGGGCGTATCGGGCGCCACCACATGGCTGAATTTGATGACGATCGTATCGTCGGCCAGGGCCTTTCCAGGCATAGCAGCGGATCCCGCCAGGCCGAGGCCAAGCAGGCAGGCAAGAACGTATCGCATCTTCATGGCGTATTCCTCCAGCAGGTGATTATTCTTCTTATTTCGCCCATTGTGATCGGCGTGGGCAGGCGGCGCTATTGTGGAAATCCACAAGTGCCCGCTTCGTTCCACAGGAGCGCAGACTGAGCCATGGCATTGCTGGCTGGCCATCCCGAGCGTGAGTTCGCCAAGCCGCGGCTGCTGCCGCTGCTGCCCAGCATCGCGGCCGGCCTGCTGCTGATCGCGGTCGCTGCCCTGCTCTGGCTGGTGGAGCACAATGCCCGGCAGGCTGCCCACAACGACCTGATCCAGGATGCGCTGTGGGTGGAACAGAGCCTGCGTTTCCAGTTGCGTTCGGCTGAAGAGCGGGTGCGCGAATCCGCCGAGAATGCCGGCACCACCAATCAATGGACCGCCCGCGCCCGCAGCTTGCTCACCGTGCATCCGGAGATCGTGCGCCTGGCCTTGATGCAAAGCGACGGAAAGGTGGTCGCCGCGGAGCCGCCGATCTCCGATGCCGAAATGAGCCAGGCTCTGTTGATGCCGCAGCGCGCGCCGGCTTTCGCCGCGGCCGGGCAAGGCGGCGTCACCTATTCCACGCCTTTCTCGCAGCCGAGCGGACAATCCGCCTTCGACCTCTACGTCCCGATCAGCAGCGATGCAGCCCATCGCGGCGTCATCTTGGCGACGTTCTCGATGAACGCCATGATCGCGCACAACGTGCCCTGGTGGTTCTCGCAGAAATACGAGCTGCGTGTGGTGGATGCCGAAGGCGTCGTGCTGGCGGTCAATTCGCGGCTCGGCGAAAGCACGGGCGAAGCCAGCCAGGTCATCCCCTTCAGCCCGCCGGCCGGCGGGCTCTCCATGATCGTGGTGCAGCGCGCGTCAAGCTCGGTGCTCGGCAGCTACATCGTCATGTTGGCGATCGTCGGCCTCGCCCTCATCTCCGCCTTCGGCGTCTATCTGGCGCGCCAGCAATCCGGACGCCGGCGCGATGCCGAGCGCAAGTGGCTGGACGAGCATGCCCTGCGCCGCGCGATGGAGGAATCGCTGACCGTGGGCCTGCGCGCCCGCGACCTCAAGGGGCGCATCCTCTACGTGAACTCGGCCTTCTGCCGGATGACGGGTTTCCCCCAGGAGGAGCTGATCGGCCGCGACCCGCCGATGCCCTATTGGCTGCCGGAAGAACTGGACCAGACCTTGGCTGCCCATGACGCGATCCTGGCAGGCCGCGGTCCCAATGATGGATTCGAACTGCGCTTCCAGCGCAAGGATGGCACGCGGTTCGACGCCTTGATCTACGAGGCGCCTCTGATCGATGCCGAGGGCACGCAGCGCGGCTGGATGGGCTCATTCCTCGACATCACGGAACGCAAGCGCGCGGCTGAGCTGACGCGCCAGCATCAGGAGAAGCTGCAGCAGACGGCGCGCCTGGTGACGATGGGCGAGCTTGCCTCCTCCATCGCGCACGAGCTGAACCAGCCGCTCGCCGCCATCGCCAGCTACAATGCCGGCTGCCTCAACATGGCGCGCGCGGGGCAGACCGACGATCCCGAATTCACCGTCGCGCTCGAGAAGCTGGGGCAGCAGGCGCAGCGCGCCGGACACATCATCCGCGGGGTCTATGATTTTGTGCGCAAGACCGAGCCGAAGATGGCGCCAATCCGCCTCTCGGACATCGTCGAGACCTCGGTTGGCCTGATCGCGACCGATGCGCGGCATCGCGGCGTCCGGATCCACGTGGAAAGGATCAACATGGCGGCCTTGGTGATGGTGGACCGCATCATGCTGGAGCAGGTGCTCGTCAATCTCATGCGCAACGCCCTCGATGCCATGCGGGAGACGGCCGCGGACCGCCGCCGCATCGACCTCGCCGCGGACCTGGAGGATGATCTCGCGACGATCGCGATCGCCGATCGCGGCCCCGGCATCGCGGAAGACATCGCAGCCCAGCTCTTCACGCCCTTCTTCTCGACCAAGGAGCATGGCATGGGCATGGGCCTCAACATCTGCCGGTCCATCATCGAGTTCCACCAGGGCCGCCTATGGTTCGAGCCGAATCCCGCTGGCGGCTCGGTCTTCAAGTTCACATTGCACCGGGCGGCAGCATGACCGAGCCGACCGTGTTCATCGTCGACGATGACGAGGCGATCCGCGATTCCCTGCGCTGGATGCTGAAATCGCGCGGCATTGCTAGCCGGCTGTGGGACTCCGCTGAAGCGTTTCTGGAATCCTACGAACCGGCGATGCATGGCTGCCTGGTACTGGACATCCGCATGGACGGTATGAGCGGGCTCGACCTGTTCGATCGGCTGAGCGCGCTCAAATGCGTGCTGCCGGTCATTTTCCTCACCGGTCACGCCGACGTGCCGATGGCGGTCGCCGCGCTCAAGAAAGGCGCGCACGATTTCGTCGAGAAGCCGTTCAACGACAACGACCTGGTGGACAGGATCGATGGCGCCCTTGCCAAGGCCGCGATCCTGCGCGACCGCTCGGCAGCGGCGCAATCCTTGAGCCACCGCCTCGCGACCCTGTCGCAGCGTGAACGCGAAGTGATGGACCTCATCCTCGGCGGCAAGGCCAACAAGGTGATCGCCGACGATCTCAAGATCACCATGCGCACGGTCGAAGTGCACCGCGCCCACGTGCTGGAGAAGATGGGCGTGCGCTCCGCCGTCGAGCTGTCGCAGCTGCTGGCTGGTCAGATCAGGGAATAGCCGCCGTCGATCGCGAGATACTGGCCGGTGGTGTAGCCGGCCTCGTCCGACAGGAAATAGATTGTCGCGCCGAGCAGTTCACGCAGCACGCCATAGCGGCCCGCTGGAATCTTCGGCAGGATCTTCGCCTTCACATCCGGCGCGTCGTAAATGCTCTCGATCCCCTTCATGGACGAGGTCATGTAGCCGGGCCCGATGGCATTCACGCGGATGGCGTGCCTGGCCCATTCGGCCGCCAATTGCCGGCACAACTGATCGACACCGGCCTTCGATACCCCATAGGCCGCGAGTTCATCATAGGCGAGGAAACTGGCGTTCGACGACATGAGCACGATCGAGCCCGGCTTGCCATCCGCCACCCAGCGCCGTCCCAGCTCGCGGCACATCAGGAAATAGCTGGTGAGATTGCCGTCCAGCATGTCGGCGAACTCGTCGCGCGTGGTGTCGAACGCATCGCGATGGAGCCCGATGCCGTGGTTGACCACCGCCCCATCGAGCCGGCCGAAGAACTGGATGGTCTTGTCGATCAGTGCTTTGCACTGCGCTTCGTCACGAGCATCGAACGGGATTGCGATGGCGCGGCCGCCCTTCGCCGTGATGTCGCCTGTCACCTTCTCGCAATCCGCCGCGGTGCGCCCCGCGACGGCAACACAGGCGCCCGCTTCCGTGAGGCCGGCGGCCAGTTCCGCGCCGATGCCACGTCCGGCGCCGGTGACGATGTAGACGCGGTCCTTCAGATCAAACAGGTTCATGTCACATCCCTAACCTCAGCTCGCGCAGCAGGTCGTCGATGAAGGCCGCATCCAGCGGCGCGTGCTTCAGCAGCAAGCGATACCACAACGGCCCGTAGATGAGATCCGCCAGCAGCTCCAGATCGCGACCGGCGGCGAGCTCGCGGCGCGCCTGGCCGCGCGCCAGTATTTCCTTGAGCGCAGCCCGCCGCACCGAGATGAGATTGCGGAAAAAGAGATCGCCGAAGCGCCGGTCCGATTGCGCCTCCGCCATCAAGGCCGTCACCACCGGCCCCAGCTTGCCGATCGTCCAGCCCTCGACGCTCGCCAGCAGGAAGATGCGAAGGTCTTCGATGAGGCTTCCGGTATCGGGCCGGGGCATCTGCGCAGACATACCCAGCAGATATTCCATCACGAGATCGGCCTTGGCTGGCCACCAGCGATAGATGGTCTGCTTCCCGACGCCGGCCTTTGCCGCGACCGCCTCGATGGACAGATTGGGATAGCCGCTTTTCATCAGCATTGCGCCCACCGCAGCCAGGATCGCGCGATGGGTCTCGGCGCTCCGCGGGCGGCCTGGGCCGGGCTTAATCTCAATGGCATCAGTCATTTGGCAGGCACCTCTTTACAATACGGACCGTATCGTCTATTTAATACAAATCGGTTCGTATTGGAAAGAGGATATCAGCAATGGCAGCCATTCGAGATCGTGTTGTGATCATCGGCGGCACCTCCGGCATCGGGCTGGCGACTGCACGACGGCTCGCGCAGGCGGGCGCCGAGATCATCGTCTCGGGCCGCGATGAGGCGAAACTCCAGCGGGCGGTGAAGGAGATCGACGGCAATGCAACCGGCCGCGCAATCGATGCCAGCGATCCTGCCAGGCTAAAGGCATTTTTCTCCGGCATCGCGCCGATCGATCATGTCGTGCTCACTTTGAGCGGCGGCGAAGGTGCGGGGCCCTTGAAGGAGCTGGACCTCGCCACGCTGCGCGCGGGATTCGAGGCCAAGTTCTGGGCGCATGTCGCCGCGGCGCAGGCCGCCCTGCCCCACCTCAAGAGCTCCGGCTCGATCACCTTCGTCACCGCCGCCTCGGCCGGCGGACATCTGCCCGGCACGTCAGGCCTCGCCGCCATCAACGGCGCGCTCAATGCGATGGTGCCGGTGCTGGCGGTGGAGTTGAAGCCGTTGCGCGTCAACGCCATCTCGCCCGGCGCCATCGATACGCCGTGGTGGGACAAATGGCCCGCTGAGCAGAAGGCGGCTCTGTTCAACCAGATCGCCGCGACCAGCCCGGTCGGCCGCGTCGGCAAGGCCGAAGACGTGGCGGATGCCATCGCCTTCGTCGTGCGCAACGGGTTCGTCACCGGCCAGGTGATCCAGTGCGACGGCGGTATCCAGCTGAGCTGACGCCGTCTCGCGGCGGCGGGTGGCGCACCCGATGAGCTTCTGTCAATCTCGGCCCCGCAACGAGGTTGATCATGAAGCCGAAGGAATTGGTGCAAGCCTGGGTCGCAGCCTTCAATCGCGCCGATGCGGATGCGCTGGCGGATTTCTACGCCGACGACGCCATCAACCATCAGGTCGCGGAAAGCCCGGTCCAAGGCCGCGCCGCGATCCGCGAGATGTTCGCGCGCGGCTTTGCCACCGCCGAGATGATCTGCATCCCGGAGAATATCTTCGAGGATGGCGACTGGGCGATCCTGGAATGGCACGATCCGAAGGGGCTGCGCGGCTGTGGCTTCTTCCAGGTGCAGGGCGGCAAGATCCTGCTCCAGCGCGGCTACTGGGATAAGCTCAGCTTCCTCCGGCTGCATAACCTGCCGCTGCCGCGGGAGTAGGTCGCCGCCATGCCGCTCACCGCCATCTCGATCCAAGGCTATCGCTCGATCCAGCGGCTGTATTTCGATGTCGACGCCTGCTCGATTTTCGTCGGCGCCAACGGCGTCGGAAAGACCAACCTCTACAAGGCGCTCGGCCTGTTGCGCGCCGCGGCCGACGGCACACTGACGCGTGCCATCGCGCAGGAGGGCGGCATCGAATCGGTGCTATGGGCCGGCAGGCGGCCGGGCAACAAGCCGGTGCGCCTCGCGCTGTCGGCGCACTTTGAGACACTCCAGTACGATGTCGAGGTTGGCTTGCCGCCACCTCCGCCCTTCAACACTGAGGCAGCCTTCACGATCGAGCCGCTGATCAGGGAAGAGCGCCTGATCATGCGCACCGGCCAGCGCAAGGTCGCGATGATGGAGCGCAAGGGGCCGATGGTTGCGTTGCGCAACGAAGACGGTGCGCGCGAAGTCCACAAGGCTGCGGTGCTGTCATCTGAAACGGCGCTGGCCGCCTTCCCGGATGCGTCGCGTTATCCGGAGATCGAGATCGTACGGCGCGAACTACTGGAATGGCGGCTCTATCATGACTTCCGCACCGACGAAGCTTCTCCCATTCGCCAGCCTTGCATGCCATCACGACGCCGACGTTGAGTTCTGACGGCCGCGACCTCGCAGCGGTGCTCGCCACCTTGTTCATGATCCGGGGAGATACGGTCGATTTAACGGCTGCAATCGACGACGCCTTCCCCGGTGCATCGCTGAGGGCCCATGACGAAGGCAGCTGGTGCAAGCTCGAAATGCAGTTTCCGGACATGCCGCGCCCTTTCGGCGCGCATGAGCTTTCCGACGGCACGCTCAAGTATCTCTGCCTGCTGGGCGCGCTGATGGGCTACCGCCTGCCCAGCCTGATCGCGCTCAACGAGCCGGAGGCGAGCCTGCATCCTTCGTTGCTCCCGCCCCTCGCCCGCCTGATCGCCCAGGCCGCCCAGCGCACGCGGATCTGGATCGTCACTCATTCCGAGGCGCTCGCCGCCGCGCTCTATGAAGAGACCGGCAAGAAGGCGCGCCGCGTCATCAAGGAAGAGGGCGCGACGAATATCGAGGGACTGATGCTGAGCGGGGAGTTTCGGGATGAGGAGGAAGAGGACTGACGCGCCCGCGTTTGAACCCACTCACCCGTCATCCCGGCCAAGCGAAGCGCGAGCCGGGATCCACTCATCCGCCGCACGGTCGGTTGCGCGATGGACCCCGGCTCGGAGCCCGGAGTGACGGGTGGAGAGTGGCCGCGATCACCGAGACAAATTGCCCTTAAGTAAACTTATTCCCCCGCGGGAAGCCCTGCGGCGGCAGGCGGCCGGCTTGGGCGCGTTCGCCGATCCAGTCGCGCAAATTCGTTTCCGTGCGCGTCTTGTCGCCGAGGCGCCAGGTGAGGCCCTCCGACTTCTTGTAGATCTTCGCGTCGCTGAGGCCGCCATCCTTGTATTTCTGCAGCATCACGCCGCGGCCGCGCGTCATCTCGGGCACCTGGTCGATCGAGAACAGCAGCATCTTCCGGTTCTCGCCGATGCAGGCGACCATGTCGCCCTCGGCCGGCGTGCAGACCTGCGCCTCGACGCCGTCGGGCAGCGACAGCACCTGCTTGCCCGAACGGGTCTGCGCGATCACGTCATCGGAATTGACGATGAAGCCGCGTCCATCGGCCGAGCCGACCAGCAGCTTCTGGCCCGGCTTGTAGATGAGCAGCTGCACGATGTCCTGCTCGTTGCCAAGATCGATCATCAGGCGCACAGGCTCGCCGTGCCCGCGCCCGCCCGGCAGCTTGTCGACGCCAAGGGTGTAGAACTTGCCGTTGGTGCCGAATACCAGGATCTTGTCCGTCGTCTCACACCTGATCTCGAACTTGGCGCGGTCGCCTTCCTTGAACTTGATTTCGCCGGTGTCCTCGACATGGCCCTTCATGGCGCGGATCCAGCCCTTGGCCGAGCAGATCACCGTCGCCGGCTCGCGCTCCACCAGGGATTCGATCGGGATGACGATGGCAGACGGCGCTTCGCCCAACTCGGTCCGCCGCCGGCCCAGTTCGGTCTTCGGCCCGTAGCGCTTTTTCAGTTCCGCGATCTCACCTGAAATCTTGTCCCACTGCTCATCCTCGCTCCTCAGCAGTGCATTCATATCCTTCTGTTCGGCCGACAGGTTCTTGTGCTCGGTCTTGATCTCGATCTCTTCCAACCTGCGCAAAGCGCGCAGCCGCATGTTGAGGATCGCGTCGGCCTGCAGGTCGGTGAGCTGCCATTTTTTCATCATCACCGCTTTTGGATCATCCTCGGTACGGATGATGCGGATGACGGCGTCGATGTTGAGATAGGCCTTGAGGTACCCTTCGAGGATCTCGAGCCGGCGCTCGATCTCCGCCAGGCGGAATTTGGTGCGCTTCTGCAGCACCTCGCGCCGATGATCGAGATAGGCGCGCAGCACCTCCGCCAGCGGCATGACGCGCGGCACCTGGTTGGCATCCAGCACGTTCATGTTGAGCCCGAACCGGATCTCCAGATCGGTGCTGCGGAACAACTGCTCCATCAGGTGATCGGGATCGACATTGCGGCTCTTCGGCACCAGGACGATGCGCACGTCGGCGGCGGATTCATCCTGGATGTCGTCGAGGAACGGCAGTTTCTTCTCCTGCAGCAGCTCCGCGATCTTCTCGATCAGCTTGGACTTCGCGACCTGATACGGGATCTCGGTGATGACAATCTGCCAGCCGCCGCCCTTCAGATCCTCCTTCGTCCAGCGCGCCCGCACGCGCAGGGAGCCGCGGCCGGTCTTGTAGGCTTCGACGATGGTCTCGCGCGTTTCGCTGAGGACACCGCCGGTCGGGAAGTCCGGGCCTAGCATGTAGTTGAGCAGGGTCTCGGTGCGCGCATTCGGCGTCTTGATCAGGTGCTGGAGCGCATCACAGATTTCCGCGACATTGTGCGGCGGAATGCTGGTCGCCATGCCGACAGCGATGCCCTGCGCGCCATTCGCCAGCAGATTGGGAAACGCGGCAGGCAGGACCAGCGGCTCGCTGTTCTCGCCGTCATAGGTCTGGCGGAAATCAACAGTCTCTTCATCGATCGCTTCCAGCATCAAGCCGGCCGCGTCGGTCAGACGCGCTTCGGTGTAGCGCATCGCCGCCGCGTTATCGCCGTCTATATTGCCGAAATTGCCCTGGCCGTCGACCAGCGGATAACGCTGCGCGAATTCCTGGGCCATGCGCACCATCGCGTCATAGATCGACTGATCACCGTGGGGATGGAACTGGCCCATCGTGTCGCCCACCACGCGCGCCGATTTCTTGAAGCCGCTGCCCGGCTCCAGCTTCAGCTGCCGCATGGCATAGAGCAACCGCCGATGAACGGGTTTCAGCCCGTCGCGCACGTCCGGCAGCGAGCGTGCCATGATGGTGGAGAGCGCATAGGAGAGATAGCGCTCCCCCAGCGCATCCGCGAGGTTAGCAATACGGATCTCACCCTCAGGCGGCGGAACGGGTGCAGCGGACTTGGCCATAATGATCTCGATTCGGAATATTTGGGGTCAATGTAGGCGCGAAGCCCGGGGCGTCAAGAACGCTATCGTGGTCAGGACTATTCCCTGGAAAGGCAGCGATGACCAAACTTATCCCAGTGATCGCCATGCTCAAGGCAGCTCGCTTGTCGCCGAAGGTGATCAGTTTCGGATTGTTGCCGCAGCCAGACAAAGGCAACAAGGAAGAGGAGGATCAGCACGCCCCTGAAGACCAATTTGCTCATGGCATTGCTCCTAATATTGACATGAGTGGGACTCTCGCCATTCACCCGCAGAAACGCTTCGTGGCGGCCCTTAAAACCGATCCACAGCAAACGGCTCCAAGTCGATACCCGGCTTACGGTCGTTCACCAGGTCCGCGATCAGCTTGCCCGTGATCGGCCCCAGCGTCAGCCCCACATGTCCATGGCCGAAGGCGAAGAACGCGTTCTTGAACTTGCGGCCGCGATCGATCACGGGCTTGGAATCCGGCATTGATGGCCGGAACCCCATCCAGTCGCTGCGGTCGCGTTCGTCGAGATCGCCGAACATCCGGCGGCCATGCTTGATCAGCACCTCCGCCCGCTGATAGTTCGGCGGTAATTCGAGCCCGCCCAGCTCCACCGTTCCTGCGAAGCGCAGTCCGATATCGAGCGGCGTGACGGCGAAGGAATGATCGCCGGAATAGAGCGGCATGCGCGGCCGCCTGGCGGCATGCGGCAGAGTCACGTGATAGCCGCGCTCGGTCTCGAGCGGCACGCTCTCCCCCAGCTTTGCCGACAACATGCGTGACCAGGCGCCGGCCGTCACCACGACCCCGTCGAACGCGTAGCTCCCGTTCTTGCCGATCGCTGCCTTGGGCCCGTCCGCGCCGATCTCGAAATCCTGGATCTCGTCCTGGACGATGCGCCCGCCATTGCGCGTCACGTCTTCCGCCAGCGTGCGCACCAGGCGATAATTGTCGAGGACGTAGGAATTCTCCGG
>DASRRI010000023.1:0-5860 GCA_035695765.1 Dongiaceae bacterium | reverse complement strand
TGACGGCGCCGGAGATCAGCCAGATGTTCGGCGAGCTGATCGGACTGTGGTGCGTCGACGCCTGGGAGAGAGCGGGCGCGCCCGATCCCTTCCTGCTGGTGGAGCTGGGGCCAGGCCGCGGCACGCTGATGGCGGATGCGCTACGCGCCGCGCGCGTCCGGCCGGCGTTCCTTTCCGCCCTGCGGCTGCATCTGGTGGAAATTAGCCGGACATTGCGCGCGCTGCAGGAAGAGCGCCTCGGCAGCTTTCACCCGCTGTGGCACGACGATCTGACGACCTTGCCCGATGGGCCGGCGCTCCTCGTCGGCAACGAGTTCCTGGATGCACTGCCGATCCATCAGTTCCAGATGACGGAGCAGGGGTGGCGCGAGCGCGGAATCAATCTCGAGAACGACGCGCTGAGCTGGACTCTGCTGTCGCCTGGGCCGCAGACCAGCCTGCTGCAACCGGCGCACAGGCGCGCAAAGCCGGGCGAAATCGCGGAGGTATGTCCGGCTGCCCTGTCGCTTGCCGGCGTGGTCGGCGCGCGGATGGCGGACGAGGGCATCGCCGCGCTCTTCATCGATTACGGTCCGGCCGCCAGTGCTGTCGGCGACTCGCTGCAGGCGGTGAAGGCGCATCACTTCTGCGACCCTTTGGCGGAGGTGGGGGCGGCGGACCTGACCGCTCATGTCGACTTCGCCGCCATCGCCAACGCGGCGCGCGAAGCCGGTGCGCGCGTCCACGGCGCGGTCGCGCAGGCCACGTTCCTGGAAACACTCGGCATCCGCACGCGCGCCGCCTTGCTCTCGGCCAAAGCCGGCGAAGATGACCGCGCAGCGATTGCGCAGGCCATGACGCGCTTGATCGATCCGCGGCAAATGGGCAGTTTGTTCAAGGCGCTCGCCATCTGCCACCCGGATTTGCAGGAGCTTGCCGGTTTTCCATGATCATGCTCGACAGCCTCAATCTGCCCGGCATCCGCCACGGTTTCATGACGCGCGCGGGCGGCGTCAGCGAAGGGATCTACGCTTCGCTCAATTGCGGCCTCGGCTCCGACGACGACCGCGCGCGCGTGCATGAGAATCGCCGGCGCGTGCTGGGCATCGTCGGCATCCCTGCTACGACGCTGCTGACCGCGCACCAGATCCACTCGCCCGATGTGCTGGTGGTGGAAGAGGAATGGGGCGAGGGGCCGCGACCCAAGGCGGACGCGCTGGTGACCAGGCGCACCAACATCGCCATCGCAGCTTCGTCCGCCGATTGCGTGCCGATCCTGTTCGCCGATCCCGAGGCGCGCGTGGTCGGCGCAGCCCATGCGGGCTGGCGTGGTGCGGTCGGTGGCGTGCTGCAGGCCACGGTCAAGCAGATGTGCGCGCTGGGCGCACAGCCGGAGCGCATCCACGCCGGTGTAGGGCCTTGCATCGGCCCGGCGAGCTATGAAGTGGGGCCGGAATTCCCCGCGCCGTTCCTTGCGCAGAATCCGGCGCACGCGTGCTTCTTCCGCCCCGCCAAGCGCGAAGGCCACTACATGTTCGACCTCGAATCCTACGTCGCTGCGGAGCTTGCCGCGATGCACCTGGCCGAAATCGAAGTCGCCCACCGTGACACCTGCGCGGAGGCGGAGACCTTCTTCAGCTACCGCCGCTCTGTCCTGCGCAGGGAGCCGGACTATGGGCGGCATGTGTCGGTGATCGGGCTGGTGTAGCCGTGATTTACCAAACAGTCGGAATCATTCGATAGCGCACGCGGGCGGTGTACTCTGCGTAGCCGTCGAGTTCGCGCGCCAGCGTGCGTTCCTCCATCACAGCGCGTGTGCCGAGCAGCACAACGATAATGGGTGTCATCGCCAGGCCCCACCATGAGCCGAGCAGCAGGGGTGTCCCGGCGATGAGCAGGAGTGCGCCCGCATACATCGGATGCCGCACGACGGCGTAGGGGCCGTCGCTGATCACGCGGTGTCCACGTTCCTTCTGAATCTTGAAAGCCGGCCGGCCAGGCGAGCGTCCCGGCGGGAATGAACGTGAGCGCCATCATGAATGCAAGCCAGATGGTGCTCTGTTTGATTAGGCGTGGGATCATGGAAACAATCGTTTAGACGGGTACCCGCAGCACGGCCCGCAGCCCGCCGAGCGGTGAATCGCCGAGGATCAGATCGCCGCCATGGCTGCGCAGGATGTCACGCGCGATGGTGAGGCCGAGGCCCGTCCCGCCGGTCTCCTCGTTGCGCGAGGCATCGAGGCGGAAGAAGGGCTTGAACACATCCTCGCGGCTGTCCCTGGGGACGCCAGGCCCGTCATCGTCCACCACGATCTCCACGCTGCCGCGGCGGCGGTTGAGCACGACCTCGATGCGCCCGCCATAGCGCTGGGCATTGCCGACGATGTTGGCGACAGCGCGGCGGAAGGCATCGCGCCGCAGCGGGACGGTGAGCTCGGACTCGGTCGCGGCGAACCCGATGCGCGCGCCCTCGCGCCGCGCGCCGCTCACGACATCCTCGACCGCCGCGACGATGTCGGTCTCGGTCGGCTGCTCGGTCCCTTCGCCGCGCGCGAAAGCGAGATAGGCGTTGACCATCCGCTCCATGTCGTCGACGTCGCGCTTCAAATCCTCGATCGCCGGCGTCTGGCCCATCATGGCGAGCTGCAGCTTCATGCGCGTCAAGGGCGTGCGCAGATCGTGGCTGACGCCCGCCAGCATCTCGGTGCGTTGCTGGATCTGGCGGCGGATGCGGTTGCGCATCTGGTTGAAGGCGCGGCCCGCCACCTCGACCTCCGCCGCGCCGTCCAGCACGAACTCGCCCACATCGCGGCCCTTGCCGAAATCGTCGGCGGCCTGAGCGAGGCGCTTGATGGGGCGCACCTGGCCGCGCATGAACAGGGTCGCCATCGACAGCAGCACCAGGGAGGTGCCGAGCATCCACAGGAAGAATACATAGGTGGTGGAGGAGAACAGCCGCCGGCGCGCGACCACGGCCTGCAGCACGCCCTCCGGCAGCTGCACGTGGATCTCCACCTGGTTCTGCAGCGAGCGGCTGTCGATGATGAAGGGCCGCTCGACCCTGGCTTCCAGCGCATCCGACAGCTGCCGGTCGACCAGGTTCTGGCGCATGATGGTGGGATCGTTGGGCAGGATATCTCCCAGCTTGAAGTCGAAATTGACCCGCATGGTCGTGCTCGCGATGCGGAAGATCCGCTTGGCGCGCTCCTCGCTGATCGGATGCGGCATCAGCTGGATGGCGGCTGCGATGTCCCCGGCGACGCTCTGCGCCAGGCGGCGGGTCACGGTGTTCCAGTGGCTGTCATAGAACACCCAGGCCGACACCACCTGCAGGAGCACCACCGGCGTCACGATGATCATGATCGAGCGACCGAGCAGCGAGCGCGGCAGCATCGCCTCGAATTCCACCAGCAATGCGCGGAGGGGGGCCAGCATCAAGGTTCGTCAGTCCGGTTGCAGCACATAGCCGCGCCCACGCACCGTCTGGAGGTAACGAGGGAAGCGCGGGTCGTCCTCGATCTTGCGGCGCAGGCGCGTCATCTGCACGTCGATCAGGCGGCTTTCTCCGCCCTCGCCCGACTGGCGCGCCAGTTCCTCGCGCGAGACCGGCTGGCCGGCGCGGCGCGCAAGCTGGAATAGCAGCTCCGATTCCGCTTCGGTCAGATGGACCGGCTCGCCCGACTTGAACAGGCGCCGCCGCTCCAGCTCGAACACGAAGGCGCCGAACTTGACCGCCCCGACGCTGGTCTGGCGCTCGGTGCGTGCGCGCGCACGTTTCAGGATCGCGCTGATGCGCAGCACCAGCTCGCGCGGCTCGAACGGCTTCACCAGGTAATCGTCCGCGCCGGTCTCGAGCCCGGCGATCCGGTCGGTGGATTCGCCCATCGCGGTCAGCAGCAGGATCGGCACCAGGCTGCTCTCGCGCAGGCTCTGGGTCAGCTGCAGCCCGCTCTCGCCCGGCATCATGACATCGAGCACCAGCAGGTCAAAGGTGATGCCGGTGAGCTTGGCGCGAGCGTCGGCCGCGTCGGTCGCGGTGGTGACGCGATAGCCACCCTCTTTGGTCAAGTAGCGCGCGATCAGGTCGCGCAGCTTCGCATTGTCATCAATAACCAGGATATGCGGCTGTTCTTCGCTCATGTCCGCCGGCCGTCAACGCGGCAGGCTGGCACGGAAGCGCCGCCGGTCCGCTTCCTCGATCATGCCCAGCAGCACCTTGCGGAAACCTTCGACCGCATCCGCGCCGGCCGAGCGATAGGCCCGGGCGATCAGTGCCCGCTGCTCCTCCGTCAGCTTGCGCTCGAGCTCGGAGCCCTTGTCGGTGAGGCTCAGCAGGCGCTGGCGCCGGTCGGTCGAGCCGGGCTTCTGGATGATGAAGCCCTGCCGGACCAGCTGGCCGAGAACGCGGCTCAGGCTCTGCTTGGTGATCCTGAGGATTCCCAGCAAGTCGGAGACCGTCATGCCGGGATTGCGGCCGACGAAATAGATGACCCGGTGATGGGCCCGCCCGAATCCAAACTGGGCCAGGGTCTGGTCCGCCTTCGCGGTGAAATCGCGATAGGCGAAAAACAGCATCTCGATGCCCTGGCGAAGCTCGTCCTCGCGCAGAAACAGCGGATTTGCTGGAGATTTTATGTCAGCCATGTTGACTTATTTGTTCGATTATTCTAAGACCGGTCTGGACTACGATGGATCATAATACAATCCCTACCCCCCTCCCGTGGAGTTGTCAGCGATGAGTTTAGTCCCATTCGATGACCGTGACGGAGTCATCTGGTTCGACGGAAAGTTAATCCCGTGGCGCGATGCCAAGCTCCACGTCCTGACCCACGCCATGCACTATGCCGCCGCTGCCTTCGAGGGCGAGCGCGCTTATGGCGGCAAGGTCTTCAAGTCGCGCGAACATACCGAGCGGCTGCACCGGTCGGCCGAGATCCTGGGCTACACGATTCCCTATTCGGTCGACGAGATCGAGAAGGGCAAGGCCGAGGTGGTCAAGGCCATGGGCGGGGGCGATCTCTATGTCCGCGCCATTGCCTGGCGCGGCAGCGAGCAGATGGGCGTCGCGGCCCAGCAGGCCAAGATCCACCTCGCGATCGCGGCCTGGGTTTGGCCGTCCTATTTCTCGCCGGAGCTGCTGGAAAAGGGCATCCGCCTGAAATGGGCCAGGTATCGGCGTCCGGCGCCGGATACCGCGCCGACCGCCTCCAAGGCCTCGGGCCTCTACATGATCTGCACCATCTCCAAGCATGAGGCGGAGAAGGAAGGCTACCAGGACGCCATGATGCTGGATTACCGCGGCCAGCTGGCCGAGGCGACCGGCGCCAACGTCTTCCTGGTGCAGAACGGCGAATTGCACACGCCGAAGCCCGATTGCTTCCTCGACGGCATCACCCGCCAGACCGTGATCGGGCTTGCGCGCAAGCGCCAGATCAAGGTGGTGGAACGCGCCATCATGCCGGACGAGCTCGCCAAGACCCAGGAAGTCTTCCTGGTCGGCACCGCCGCGGAAGTCACGCCGGTGGGACAGGTCGGCGAATACAAGTTCACCGTCGGCCCGGTGACGAAGCAGCTGCGCGAAGATTACCTCAAGGAAGTGCGCCTGCCGGTTACCAGCGCAGCGGCGGAGTAGCGCAGGCCGTCTTCCATTTAGTCTCCTCCCCCCCCGACACGGGTCCCGCGAGGGGAGGGTAGGGAGGGGGAAGCCGCAAACTCCCTGTTGAAATCTCGCACTGCATCCTCCCCCACCCCAACCCTCATAGGCGCTAGGTTAAGCATGCGTTCAGTCGATCGCATTGTTTGGTGCGTCGGCGGGGTGGCCCACAGAGGTAGCGGCGGATGCGTTCGAAAGCGGAGTGGAATGTACGCCATGGCCAGGGTC
>DASRRI010000022.1:0-16172 GCA_035695765.1 Dongiaceae bacterium | reverse complement strand
GAGCCGACGAAACATGCGCTTGAACCTGCGCATTCCTGTCTCCCTTTGTGGTTGGGAGACAACCAAAGAATCCATCCCGAATTGATTCGCAACACCCTCCAAAATCCATATGCGATTCCCCTACCCCACAAGGGGGGAAGGAGCGGATCGAGCAAGGGGATCATGGCGGCATGGCCACTAATCACTGCGAATGCTTGGCGACCGCGTCTTTGGCCGCTTGCACGAGGCCTTTGCCGTCGAGGCCGTTCTTGGTGGCTTCGTCGATCCAGCGGTTGACGACCTGCTCGTTGAGCTTATCGAACGCCGCTTTCTCCTCGGCCGACAAAGCGATGACCTCGCCGCCGGAATCCGTCCGCATCTTCTTGCCGGGCGCTTCGAACGAGTTCCACAGCTCGCCCGCCTGCGTCGCCAAAGCCGCGCCGCCATTGTCGTCGATCACCTTCTTGAGGTCATCCGGCAGGCTGTCATAGCGATCCTTGTTCATGGCGAGCAGGAACAGGGACGTGCCGAAGCGGCTGCCGTCCGCGCCTTCAATCGAATACTTGGTCATCTCCTGCAGCTTGATCGCCGGCACCACTTCGAACGGGATCAGCGCGCCGTCGACCGCCTTCTTGGACAGGGCTTCCGGCAAGCTGGGAAGCGGCATGCCGACGGGCTCCGCGCCCCAGGATTCGATCACCCACGCGCCCGTGCGCGACGGCGTGCGCAGCTTCAGCCCTTTGAGATCGGCGGGCGAGTGAACCGCCTTGTCGACGGTGTGGATGGCGTTGCCGGCATGGACGAACAGCAGCAGCACCTTCACGTCTTTGAAGTCATCCGCGACCATCGGATAGATGTCCTGGATCGCGAGATCGGTGGCCAGCGCATTGCCGCGGTGGATGCCCGGCAGCTCGAACACTTCGGAGCGCGGGAACTGCCCCGGCGTATAGCCGGGTAAAGTCCAAACGATGTCGGCGACGCCGTCGCGCACCTGGCTGAATAGCTCCGGCGGCTTGCCGCCCATGGACATCGAGGGGAACAATTCGATCTTGATCCGTCCCTTGGACTCAGCTTCGATCTTCTTGGCCCAGGGTACCAGGAACTTGGCGTGTGCCGGCGATTTGGGGCCAAGGAAGTGATGCAGGGTCAGCGTCACTTCCTGTGCGGCAGCGGTGCCGGCGCCGAACAGGCCGAGGGCCAACGCCACAAAGAGGGGCTTCAGCAGTTTCATTGGTTCCTCCCAGCCTTGGAGCTTCTGCTTCTTAGGGTGCAGCGATGATGCTGCCTAATTTCGTTATATAGAAATGAAAACTGACCCCTGTTCCATGTCAGAACGGTTATGGTTCGGCCGTCTTCCGCTGCCGCGCAGCCTCGCGGATGGTCTGCATCAGCATCACGGAAGGCAGGCTGGGCGGGATATCGGCGCGGATCGTGAGGCCGACCGGCCCCATCGTCCCCTCCGTCGCCACCGGCAGTTCGGCCAGCACGCCATCCGCCAGATCGTCCGCGATCACGCCGCGGGAGATGATCCAGATTGCTTCAGTCATGCGCGTATAGCGCCGGCCGAACGCCATCGACACCGTTTCGATCTGGTCGGGAATGGTGGCGATGCCGTGGGTAATGAGGAAGCGGTCGACCAGCGGCCGGATGATCGAGCCCTCTGTCGGCATCAGCACAGTGTATCGCGCGACCTTCGCCAGATCGAACGGCCGGTCGCGCAGCAGAGGATGGTCCGGCCGCACGACGAACGATACGCGCTCGGAATAGAGATGCTCGAAACTGAGGCCCGTCATGAGGTCTGGATCGGCGAGCCGCCCGACCACCAGATCGAGATCGCCAGTCCGCAACTGCGACAGCAGCACGGAATTGTCTCCGGTGACCACCCGCACCACGGTTCCGACATTCTCCTGCTTGAACAGGCTGACCGCGAGCGGCATGACCCGCGTCGAGACGGTTGGCAGCGCGCCGACCTTGATGGCCATGCCGCCTTTGGTGCGGGCCTGGGTGATGGAATCGATGCCTTGACGCAGCGCCGTGATGCTCGCCCCGGCATAGCGCAGGAACACTTCGCCGAAGCGCGTCAGCGCCACCCCACGCCCTCGCCGCTCGAACAACGCGACGCCGAGCAGCTCCTCGAGCTCGCGGATGGTCTTGGAAACGGCGGGCTGGGTGATCGAAAGAGCGGCTGCGGCCTTGACCACGCTTTGCTGGCGCGCAATCTCCAGGAAGCATTGCAGATGGCGGTATTTCACGCGCTGATCGAGCGACATGCTGCTCCCCGATCCATATCAAAATGATTATGCTTGAGGCATGAATCGTCACTATACATAACTGATCAGCGCAGCCAAGATCATCGGAATAGCCAGAGGGACGAGAGCCGGCATGCCATTCGGCCTGTTCAATCATCAGGTCCTTCATTTCAGGGATGAGAATGTGCGGCAGCCTCGAACCTTCGTGTTTGCCAACTCTCTCGGGACTGACCTCCGGATCTGGGACGAAGTCGTGGCATCGCTTGGCAACGACTTCCGCACTCTGCGCTACGATCTCCGCGGGCACGGCCTGTCGGACGCACCACCAGCGCCGTACTCCATCAATGACCACACGGCAGACCTCGCCGCTCTGCTCGACGCGCTGGAAATCAAAGGTGCGATCATGGTCGGTCTATCGATCGGAGGCATGATCGCGCAGAGCCTTGCTGCGCGCCGCCCCGACCTGGTGGATCTGCTTGTGCTGTGCGACACCGCCTGCAAGATCGGCACGCCGGATACTTGGAACGCACGTATCGACGCAAGCCGTCTCGGTGGCCTCGCTTCGATCGCCGACGCCGTGTTGGAGCGCTGGTTCTCGATCGAGTTCCGGACGACGCGCCCGGCAGATCTCGCCGGCTATCGCAACATGCTCACCCGTACCCCCGTCGAAGGATACATTGGCACCTGTGCGACATTGCGTGATACCGACCTGACGCCGATGGCGTCGCGGCTGACGCAGCCGACTTTGTGCCTGGCCGGAGAGGAAGACAGCGTCACGCCACCGGATCTGGTGAGGTCGTTAAGCGAGCTCATTTCGAATGCGACATTCATGACGATTCCGGGTGCCGGCCACCTGCCCTGCATCGAAAAGCCAAAGTCGTTGGCCCTGCGGATCGAGTCATTTGTCAGGAGATACTTGAGTGCCTAGCCGACCGAAGCAGGAAGGCCTGTTTGCTCAGGGCTTGGAAACGCGCCGCGCCGTGTTGGGCGATGCTCATGTCGACGGGGTGGAAGCCAGCCAGACCGAATTCGACGCGCCGTTCCAGGCGCTGATCACGGAAGGAGCCTGGGGCTCCGTCTGGTCGCGGCCGCATTGGACCAAGCGCGAGCGTTCGATGGTGACGATCGCCCTCCTCGCCGCCCTCGGCCACGATGAGGAACTGGCGATGCATGTGCGCGCGACGCGCAACACGGGTGCCAGCAAAGAAGACTTGCGCGAGGCGATGATGCATGTCGCGATCTATGCCGGCGTTCCGGCCGCCAATCACGCGATCAAGATCATCAAGCAAACGTACGCTGATATGACGCAGAAACCGGCGAAACGGAAAAAGCGGAAATGAGCGAAGTCGGCGAATTCCTGCGCCGTGACCGGACTTGGCATCCCGCGGCGCTCAGCAACGGCTACAAATCGACGACCTATCGCGCGCCGCGGCGGCCGCCCCTCGCCCTGCCGCCATCGATCGGCGAGCTGAGCGGACCGGTCTTCGGCGATAGCGCGTTAGGTCCGCTGGATAACGACCTGATCCGCAACTACGCGACGACCGGCGATGCGATCGGCGAGCGCATCGTCGTCCATGGGACTGTGATGGATGAGAACGGACGAGCGGTCCCCGGCGCCCTGATCGAGATCTGGCAGGCCAATGCCGGCGGCAAATACCGGCACGTCGACGACAAATACATGGCGCCGCTCGATCCAAATTTCGGCGGCGGCGGCCGGGTCGTCAGCGACGCGCAAGGGCGGTATTCATTCCGCACCATCCGGCCCGGTCCCTACCCCTTCCCGAATGACGGCTGTGCCTGGCGGCCGGCCCACATCCACCTCTCGATCTTTGGCCAGGCCTTCCTGCAGCGGCTGGTGACGCAGTTCTATTTCGAGGGCGATCCGCTCATTTCCCGCTGCGTGATCGTGAACACGATCAGCAACCCGGCCGCGATCGCCAGCCTGATCGCAAAGCTCGACATGGAGTCCATGCAGGCGTTCGACTGTCTCGCCTATCGCTTCGACATCGTGCTGCGCGGTCGCAATGAAACCTATTTCGAGAACAAGGGTTCGTGACATGGCGCCGAAAGAGACGCCGTCCCAGACCGCCGGACCCTTTGTCCATATCGGAACCATGCCGGCGACCGCCGGCCTCAAGACCGGAGGCCCCGAACAACAAAACATACTCGCCCGCGGAGACACGCTGGGCGAGCGCATCCGGATCGAAGGCGTGATCTATGACGGCTCCGGCGCACCGGTCAAGGATGCCATGGTAGAGATCTGGCAGGCCAATGCGAACGGCCAATATGGCTCGAACGAGTTCATGGGCTGGGGTCGGGCGGCGACGGATTTCGGGACTGGCCTCTATGTCTTCGAGACCATCAAGGCCGGCCCCACGCTCTTCTATGACGGCAGGAAACAGGCGCCGCACATCTCGCTCGCGATCTTCGCGCGCGGCATCAATATCCATCTGCAGACCCGTCTCTATTTCTCCGACGAAACCGCGGCCAACAAGGCTGATCCGGTACTGCAACTTGTCGGCCAGCCCGAGCTTGTCGCGACCCTGATCGCCCAGCGGGATGCGGCGCGGCCGCTCTACCGCTTCGACATCCATTTGCAGGGCGACCGGGAAACGGTGTTCTTTGATTTCTAGCGCGATGGCCGCCGAAAGCGGCTAGATTGCCTTCATGAGCATCTCGGTCTTCGATCATCCCTGGCTGGCTGCCCTGCTCGGTGACGAGGAGGTGGTGCGGCATTTCACTGCCGAAGCTGAACTGCGCGCGATGCTGGAATTCGAGGTGGCGCTGGCGATGGCCGAAGCCGAGCTCGGGCTCATCCCGATGGCAGCCGCGCAAGCGATCGCTGCGGCGGCGCTCGACTTCGAGCCCGACCTGCCCGATCTGGCGGCGGGCGCAGCGCGCGACGGCATGGTCGTGCCGGACTGGGTCGGCCAACTGCGCCGTGCGGTGGGCGAGCCCCATGGCAGGCACGTACATTTCGGCTCCACCAGTCAGGATGTGCTCGACACCAGCCTGGTCCTGCGCCTGAAACCCGTTCTCGACATCCTGGCGGCGCGCCTCAACGATTTCGACGTCCGGCTCGCCGACCTGGCGCGCGATCATGGGGCGCTGCCGCTGATGGGGCGAACGCGCATGCAACGCGCCTTGCCCATCAGCTGGGCCGACAAGATCGCCGCCTGGCGCGCGCCGCTGACCCGCACGCATAAGAGATTGCAGGAGCTGAAGCCGCGCCTGCTGGTGGTGCAGTTCGGCGGGCCGGTCGGAACGCTGGAGAAGCTGGGCGACAAGGGCCCCTCCGTGGCCGCGGCGCTGGCGAGCCGGCTCGACCTCGCCGTCCCTGCCGGGTCTTGGCACAATGCGCGCGACACTCTGGCGGAACTCGCAGGTTGGCTCTCGCTGCTGACGGGTAGCCTTGGCAAGATCGGCCAGGACGTTGCCCTGATGGCCCAGAACGAAATCGCGGAGGTGACGGTGACCGGCGGGGGCCATTCCTCGGCGATGCCGCACAAGGAAAATCCGGTGTTGGCGGAGACCTTGGTAACGCTCGCCCGCTTCAACGCCACCCAGGTTTCAGGGATGCATCATGCCCTGGTGCACGAGCAGGAGCGCTCCGGCGCCGCCTGGACGCTGGAATGGATGGTGCTGCCGCAGATGGTGGTGGCGGCCGGCGCGGCGCTGGCACGTGGTCTCGCGCTGCTGGACGCGCTGCGCATCAACGCAAAGCCTTAGGCGGATTTCAGCCCGCCAAACGGCACGATCTTGTTGCCGGCGTCATGACCGATATCGGCACGGCCCAGATAGGGAATGCCGGATTTCGTGCACCAATACTCAGCGACCTCGACCTCGGTCTGGCCGAAATCGGGATCATTGTCCGGAATCGCACTGCAGCGGCCGAGCCTGATGCCGGCGACCTTGCGCACCGCCGGGTTGCTCGTGATGTGAAACAGCGACCGGTCGATGCGGTACATGTATTCCGAAACTTCTTCGAGCATCAGCACGTGGCCGGCGAGCTCCGGCTGCAGCGGCGTGCCGATAAACTGGCTGAAAGTCATCATGTTGAAGGCAGCGACCTTGCCGGATGACGCGACGCTCGGTTCCAGCGTGTCGGAAGCGCGCGTGGAGAGATACGACAGCGCCCGCGCGACCGCCGCCTCGCCGTCTGTGCGGGTAATATCGGCTGGCACGGGCCCATGGACGACACCTGTAAATCCCTTGGCGTAGAGGCCCGCCAGCATGGCGCCGGCATCGCTGTAGCCGAGATAGGTCTTGGCGCGCGCTGCCTCGTTGAGTTTTCCCAGTCCCTCCTCCGCGATGCGGCAGGAGCCGTATCCGCCGCGCCCGAACCACAGCGCGTCGAAGGAGGGATCGTTGGCGATCTCGAGAAAGGCCGCCACGCGCTGGGCATCGGAGCCGGCAAAATGGCCCGACGACAGAAAGCATTGCGGATGGAACACGAGATCGACAGCGGGAAAATGCGCGGTGGCTAGGGCCGAGACGCGCTCGGCCATGGCGGGCTCCAGGCGCGATGAGGGCGCGACAATCCCGACCTTAATCCTGCGCGTCATTCACTGCCTATTTACTGCTGGCCTGTTCTATTCGGGGCCATTTACCGCTGCCGTAACCTGTGCGATCAACACACATGAGCTTGGGACCGAATCACGGGCGACCTTATTTCTTCTGCGGCATCGGGGGTAGTGGAATGTTGCCGCTGGCCTTGATCCTGCGCGCCAAGGGCTGCGTGGTCGAAGGATCCGACCGGTCTCTGGACCAGGGGCGGCTGGCCCAGAAATTCCAGTTCCTGCGCAACCGCGGCATCGCCCTTCATGCCCAGGATGGCAGCGGCCTTACGCGGGCCGACCAGATCCTGGTGACGTCGGCGGCGGTCGAGGAGACGGTGCCGGACGTGCAGGCCGCCCGGCGCCTCGGTGTCCCGGTAATGCGGCGGGCGGAGCTGCTGGCCCAGCTGTTCAACGCCGCGCCGCAGAGCATCGCGGTCGGCGGCACCAGCGGCAAATCCACCACCACCGGCATGATCGGGTGGATCCTGCATCACGCGGGCCGCGATCCGACCATCATGAACGGCGCCATCATGAAGAACTTCATCACGCCGCAGATACCGTTTGCGGGTGCGGTGGTCGGAAGCGGCGACGCCTTCATCAGCGAGGTCGATGAAAGCGACGGCTCGATCACTTTGTTCAACCCTAAGATAGCGATCCTCAACAACGTCTCGCTCGATCACAAGAGCATGGACGAGCTGAGGTCCCTGTTCCGCGATTTTGTCGCCAAGGCGAAGATTGCAGTGCTCAATCTCGACAATGAGGAGACAAGGGCACTGGCTGGATCGCTGCCGCCGCAATTGGCGTTGACCTACAGCCTGGTCGACCGCGGGGCTCATCTGTTCGCGCACGATCTGCGGCCATCGCTTGACGGCATCGACTTCGAGGTGATCGAGCACGACACCAGCGCGCGTGCCTCTGTGCACCTGCAGGTGCCGGGCGCGCACAATGTCTCGAACGCGCTCGCAGCCTTGTGCGGAGCGCGCGCCAGCGGCGTTTCGCTCGCGGATGCCGCGGCGGCGCTCAGCGGCTTCAGCGGCATCAAGCGCCGGTTTGAGCGCGTGGGTGCGGCCAACGGCGTCGCCATCATCGACGATTTCGCGCACAATCCGGACAAGATCGCGGCGACCCTTGCGACGTTGCATGCCTTCCCCGGGCGGCTGCTGGTCATGTTCCAGCCCCATGGCTTCCGGCCGCTGAAGCTGATGCAGAATGACCTGGTCGAATGCTTCGCGGAGAACTTGAACCAGGGCGACGTCCTGATCATGCCGGAGCCGGTCTATTATGGCGGCACGGTCGAACGGCTGGTGACCAGCACTGACATCGTGCAAAGCGTCAGGCAGAAGGGCCGCGAAGCCTTTGCCTTCCCCGACCGTGCGGCCTGCGGCGATCAGCTCATCGCCCTCGCCCGCCCCGGTAACCGCATCGTCATCATGGGCGCGCGCGACGATACCTTGCCGGAGTTTGCGGCGGAGCTGCTGAAGCGGCTGGAGAAGCCGCCTAGCCCGCTGCGCTCTTGTCCAGAATGTAGATGAAGTGTGCCAGATCAGGGCGGCCTCTTTGAAAGGGTTCGCACCTGACCGCAAATCCCGCGCCGCGTGCCGCTTCCTCGAAGGCCAGCGACTCGAAACCGGACCACAGCAAGGCGATGCCCTCTGGCGACAGGCAGGCATGGATCGCCTTCAGCCCCGCCACGGAATAGAGGGCGCCATTCGCGGCGGTGACAAGTGGCTCCGGACCATTGTCGACATCGAGCACGATGACATCGTAGGAGTTCTCCCGCACCAGCAGGCTCGCGATATCCGACTGCACGATGGCCAGCGTGCCGCGATCATCCGGCATGACCGAAGCCTTGATATGCCGATGAAACCAGTCGATGACGGCGGCGGAGAGTTCCGCGACGGTCACGGTTCCGGCATTGCCGAACGCACCCACCAGTGCCGCGATTGTGTAGCCGAGCCCAAGTCCGCCAACCAGGATGCGCGGTCCGCGCGACCGGGCGAGACCGGCGGCCATGATACCAAGCGCGGTCTCCGATTCATGGCAAAAGCCGTTCATGAACTCGAGCCCGTTGGCGCGGATCATGAACGTGCCGTCCTTGCCGTACAGCTCCAGCACGGCATCGCCCTCAGTGGAGGACTCGATCAGGGTCCACGGCATGTCCGCCTCGTGTGATCGCGGCGTCGACAGTTTCTGCCTAAGGGGAGACTGCTATGCGATTGCCAGCCACGCCTGCTTCTTCAAGCTGATGGATGGTGGGCGCAGCAGGACTCGAACCTGCGACCCGCTGATTAAGAGTCAGCTGGAATCCGTTGTGAATCAAGCCAGTTTGTCAGTTTTGGTCGCCATTCCGTGCCATATCATATCAAGGGCTTAGGCGAAGAGTGACAAACCGATTCCGGCGTCGCAATCGCTCGTCTTGAGCTAAAATGATAAGAACACAGGCGGCGGATAGGAGCAAGGATGGCCACGCGGAAGTCGCCGGCGGCAAAGACTAGAATTCTGAGAGATACGGCTCGGCCGGTCGGCCCGTTCCGCAATGAAGCAGCGGCGCTGGGATTCTTGCGCGACCGGCTGGTGTTCGCGTTGAAGCCGGATGCGATCTGGCTATTCGGCAGCCGGGCCCGGGGCGATGCGCGCGCCGACAGCGATTTCGATCTGCTAGTCGTGCTTCCGGACGGTCGACCGGACGAGGACTACAGTCATGAGGCGGTCGCGCGGCCGGTGGTGGCGTGCGGTCTCGCCTATGACATCGTGCCGGCCAGGTGGGCCGACATCGAGGCCGGATTGAAGATCCCCGGCGGCATCGCAGCGCGCGCGATCAAGGAAGGGCGCCTCGTCTACCAGAAGAGGAAGCTGAAGCGCCACACGCCGGCGAGAAAGGATCGCTTCGGTGAGGAGCTGCTCAAACTCAAAGGCATCGTCGGCTCCAACGTCGATCTGGAGTTCTAAACCGTGGCACTGCCAAGGATCATAGGGGCTCGTTTCGACCCCAGCATGTGGACGCTGGATATCGCAGTAACCGACGGCGACAAGACCGATGTCATCGGCATGGATCTCACAAAGTACGACGGCTGGGGAATGGATGGTGCGGTCCTCAGTCGGACAGCCATCTGCGAGTGCGGCGAGCAGGTTTTCTTCCCGGATTTCGCGGCGCCCGGGGCAATGATCTCGCTCGAACCGCTCGAAGATTGAGCGCCTTCCGGAGTTCAGCCAAGCGCTCGGTAGCGACCTTGGCGGCCATCACTTTCCTCGCCTTCTTTGAGTAGATTTTACGGCTGCGCGGGTCTGCCTGTTGAAGCAGGAGGGAGACATTGCCGACGTGTTCGGGCGCTTCCTCGGCAAACATAGTAGCGACAGCGTTCCGGCGCGGATGTCCCGTCATCCGTATCGGATTGCCATCCTCGTCCTTGATCAGCTCCATTGAGCGCTTCGTGACGATGCGATTGATAGCCGAGGGCGTCAGGCCGCGGTTCTCGCCGGACCCACCTCGGCGCGGCGCCCAAAACCAATCCTGTGAGTCGACATCAGCGCCCATGAGCATTCCGCGATACCTATCGGCGAACCGCCGCATCGGCTCGAAAAGCTCCTCAGGCAGCGGATATGTGTGCCCAACTCTGCCCTTGATCGAAACTGCTTCCCACACAATTCGCGGATCGTCATCGAGGAAAATGTCGTGCCCCAGTCGGAGACTCCCGAGGTTAATTCCACGTGCCGCGATGATCGTTCCAACGGCAAGCAAAAGCCCGTCTCGATATTCGATTGCGGATCTGCTGCTGACGACCGATCGTTCCGCTCGCTCCATGAGCTCCAGGCCCGCATGAATAAGCTTTGAAGGGTGCGCGATCTCTGGGGACTTGGTGACCCCGTGGCGCTCAATCTCTTTGGTCCGGGTGTCCTTCAGAATCTTAACGTCCGCTCTGCTTGTCTTGGGCGCGACGATCGGAACCATAAAAGCGATCGATGACAGGTAACTCGCGATGCCGCCATGAGAGCAGCCCTCGGAAAGGCAGGCGCGAATGAAGGTTTCGATCCGCGTCGGGGAGATCTCCCAGTCCTGATTGGCGCGCCGCATGACATACAGCCACCGGCCCCAGGCATGCTGGTGGTTCCGTCGCGTTCCCCTATTGCGCGAGAACGCCACGACATCGGCCTCAGCGTAGTGCATGAATGGGTTCACGCCTTCGACCTCGCCGCACATTTCCTGCATGGCTCCAAGAGCCTTCTTCCAAGCTTTGCGATTCTCGGCCGGCCATCGGTCGAGGGGCACGCTAAGCTCCGCAACAATTCCCTGATTCGGAGATCGCCCCTTCTTCTTGCGATCGCGTCCTGCGTTCACCAAGTCCTGAGCCTGGCGCCTGATGCCCCCCAGATTGAGCCATGGAGCGACAATCTGGGCGCCGCGAACAGCTCCGATAAGGTATGCTCCCTGCGTCCCGACCTTCTCGCCCAGAAGGGTGTTCGCATATCGCTCAAGCTGTTCAGGCCGAAGATCCGATGGCCCAGGGTTCTCGACGCCCTCAGCTGAAATCCACTCTAGGAACCGCCGGAAACGACCACGATGCGATTTCGGAATCTTCGTCCGGAACTCTACCATGCGAGCCGGCCACCGATCTTTCCAGCTCCCATAGCTAGGCTGCATGGCGCCGCACCTTCTTTGCGAAGCTCATCAGCGACTTTCCAATGGGCCGGAGATGACTCTCGATCAGCGCGATGTTCATCTTCACTGCCGCGGCAGTGCTGCCGCGTGCATAGTGCTTCTCGACAGTCTCGACCGTATCTCCGAGAAGATCGGCGACAGTCTTTATGCGATCCGGCCACATAGCCAATATCAGCGTTGCCACGATGTGACGGATGCAATGGGCGGTGAGATTTCCGAGCCCAGCCTCACGGAACGCTCTCGCAATCGCGGCGCCAATTTTGTCGAGGCCAAGATGACCGCTCCGATGTTCGCTGCTGCATTTTCCAGGAAACAGGCAGTCCGATTCTCCGCCCCCGTATTGCTTGAGATCGTAGGGGCGAACGTGTTCAACGTAGTCGCTGATGATTCTTGCGGCGCGCGCGTCAAGAACGCCGAACGCTCCATTTTCGTTTTTGACCTCGTGAGCCGGAACATCGACCGACCAAAAGCCGTTAGAGGTACGCGGGCGAACGAGCGTAGGAGACCGGCCGGAGATCGTAAAAGTCGCCAGATTTTCCAGTCGCAAGGGAAGAATCTGCCCGATTGCCAAGGCGACTGCAGCGCGCATCTTCGCTCGAGAGCCCTCATCAGTCTTGAAGCCACCTTTGGCATCCCGGCATTCGTTCACGAGATTATCGGGAAGTTCGACCCACTCCTTTACGAACCATCCATGATGCACGTTCTTGAGGGCGTCACGGCGCTCCGCCGCCATCCTTCCGACAGACTCAGTCCGGATTCTAGGGTCCTTCAAAAGCGCCCTCATGCGGCCCAGCTGCTCTTCATCCGCGCGGCAAAACTCGGCCGCCAAGCCGAGAAGCCAGGAACCGTAGTTATAGAGGGTGCCTCGCCGGCTATCCCAACGGCCTCGCTCCTCTTGCCGTCGCTGATGAATGAAGAGGCAATGGGCCAAGCCCTTCGAATTCGCAACGTCGGACATCGATCGAATCGACTGAACCGGAACTCCTCTGCCTTCTGCCACAGCATTGACGGCCCATCGGACCATGTGCGTGTAGCGCGCGATGGTCCCGGGCTTCACCGCGGTCTCGCGCACAGCAGGTCTGTTCGAGTTCTCGTCCTTATCTTTGATGACGACGTAAGCCAGATCCGTTTCGGCATAGGCCATGAACGGATTCTCCGCGGGATTCTCTTCGGCGTGACGGAATGCCGCTTCGCGAACGCCGCCGCGAAGCCACTCGAGATAGGCCTCGACTTCGTTCCTCAGCTCTGGGTGAAATTTGTCGATTGGGGTGTTCTACTTGCGGCAGGTCTTCAGCCCGCTGAGAATCACGATTTCGGCCTTGATCCTGCCGGACTCAACGAGCTTGTTCCACTGCCGAGCGGCGTCATAAGCATGGCGTCCAGGACCGCGCACGCGACCCCGCCGGATTATCTTGCCGGCCGCCTTTGCTTGGGCTTCTGCGTCGGCGATCCATGCCGCAAAAAGATCCGTTCCGACGCCGGCAGGCTCGACGCCCTTCGAGGACGCGAACCTAGACAGGCCGGTCATCGTGAACACAGTCCACTTCGATTCCGATCCGTCAGCGACCGTGGCATCAAGCTTCGCCATCAGCTTGCGCCAGGCAGGGAGCAGGGCCTCACGACCACGCTTCCGCAGGGGGTCCAGCTTCTTGTCTTCGAATGCGCCATCGATGGCGGTCTTCAAACGTGACTTGAACGTACTCCAAGCTCCGGGCGACGGGAACTCGTTGTCACCGAAGCTGCGCCACCCATCACCGATCTCGGCTTCGACAATGAGCTTAATTTGTCTCGAATCCGCAGGGAGGTCGGACGGATCACGCTGGAGAAGTCTGGCGACCCTCTCGACCTGGGACGCCAGGACTTTCCCCTCTTCGCCCAGAGCGCTCGTGCCGGCTCGAAGACGCAGAATGGCGTCCGCGAGATTAGGCCCCTCGAATGGCCGCTCGTTCTTCTTCCTAAAGGTGATCTTTCCAGTCATGACGCGATCCGCATTCATTGTTCCTAGACTGGAGATTGTTCCGTTCGAACGTTTCGGCACGCGGTCGCATGGAAAAAATCAACCAGACGGCGCCGACAACCTTCGTTTGTAAGACCATAGGCATATAAAATGGGGGGTTGCGGTCGTTTTTGTGGGGTTCCGGTCGGTTTTGTAATTCCAGCACGCAATGAACTCGTGCTGTTCATTGCCCGGGGGTTTTTCATGAGACTCTGGAAATGCCGGTTTCCGGCCGATTTTCCGGGGTTCCGTTTGATGTCAGACCAAGGGGCGGCCGGCATCGAATTCAGCGGCCCTCGCATACCAGTACATGCCGACCTTGAAACCGCCGGGAATCTTCTTTTTGCGGAACCGGTCGAGTGCTGTATCGTGCGAAAGGCCCAATTCAGCTGCGACCGTTTCAGAGGTGTATGGCTGACGCTGCAGGTCCCTCATCGATCCCTTCGGAGACCATGCCCCGCATGCCGTCAAGAGCTCTTCCCATGTGAACCTGTGCCGTTCTGACCTCTTCGCTTCAGGGCCAAAGTATCCGGCCTTTCGCCAGTCGCGAATCGTCTCGCTTGTGATTTCGATTTCAAGGTCCTCATCGCTGAACCACCACGCGACGAACCGCGGCGGTAGCTTCGCGCGCGGCAAGTAGAAACGCTTGCTTTGGAAGCTCTTCTTTCTCTCTCGTGGCATGCTGTCTCCTCCTTGATGGAGGATTTAGCTCTAATTCTTTGGTTCGCCCGATCTGCTATACTGTTGGCACGAACGGAGAGCCAAATGAGCCAGGAATGGAGTAGCGACAAGCTGAGAGTGTTGCCGCCGGATTATCCAGAGCAAGCCCGGCGGCGTATCCAAGAGCGCTTCGGTCTGAGCGACAATGAGCTGGATGCGTGGTTCAAGAAGATGCGTCGTCCATACGACGATCCGCGCCGCACGCCCTCAAAGCGTGCCCTTCTCGAGACCATACGTCAGCGCGCGAAGCAAGAGGCAAGCCGCTCTATCCGGGCGACGACCAGAACGAGACATAGCTATCGCTGATGCCTTCCGGGTGATCGGAAAGAGTGCCGAGACGAGTCTTCAGTGCCTCCATCAAGCCTCCCGCAACCTGCTCGGCGCGGCCGTCGATGAAAGCCTTGGCGGCGCGGCCGAGGCGCTCGCCCATTTCCTCGCCGGCCTTGCGCTTCTCTTCCCGCCGGCGCTTGAACCATCCCCACATCTGCAACCTCCCCGGAAAGCGCTCATTGTGACGCAACCGGGAGACGGCGCAAACAACAGCTTCGCACACAGCTCAATCGGGTTTCCTAAAGTAAAGCCGACCCTTAATAAGAGTGTGCACTCTGTTCCATATTAAAGGCAGCCTTTAATATAGACCCATCGGGTGCGTTAACTAATGCCGAATCCGCGCCTCGGCTAATCACAAATCCGCGCCAGTACAATTCAACTGTATCAGTGCGTTAGCGACCGTCGAACCGCTGCCGCGGAACTAGCGGTGCTCGTCCACCGCGCTCTGCCGAGACCACACCTCCTGGCGAACCGCATCCTGCCATAGCCATGCGCCGAGAGCGCCCGCACCTCGGGGATGAGCCCGCAACATCGCGAACGGATCGTCGCGTTTCCTCGCTCATGGCCATCAGCTGCACCGGCGCGCCAAGATAGTCGCGAAGCCACTGGTCTGGCGCCGATATCCGTTCAAGCGCCACCTGGTCGTCCCAAATGGTGGCGGCCGTCGTTTTGCCGCCATTCGACAGGGGCACTGCAATCGTCGGCATGCCGGGTGCGGCGAGTATGATTTCACCGGCATCGATCACACAACGCACGGCCAGGAAGCGCGGATGTTCCCGTGCGCTGACCAGCGCACCTGCGGCATCGCTCAGTATGAGTCGGCGATCGCCATCCAGCGCATCGGCAAGGACGCGTGCCGTCGAAAGCCGCAGCGGCGCTGCGGACTTCAGGGGATGGGTCCGGATTTCAGACAAATATATCTTAGCCGCTGCTACCGTGGCGCAGGAGGCTCGCGGATGATGTTGGTGACCCTGATGGTGCTGAGGCGCTTTCCCGTTGCATCGGTGATTACGACTTCATGGCTGGTGAGTGTCGACCCAAGGTGGAGTGCGACCGCTGTCGCCGTGACTTCCCCATCCCGGGCAGTGCGATGATGGGTGGCATTGAGATCGATGCCGAAGGCGACCCGGCCGGGGCCCGCGTGCTCGTTCGCCGCCATCGACGTGAGCCACTATGCGCCAGTCGAGGGCCATGCGTTGGCCGCCGAGCTCGCACATTTTCTGGATGGGGTGCGCAAAGCAGGAATTCCCGAGTAGCCATCATATTGGACGACTGAGCCAAATCCGGTAGCTCCAAAAGGTCAAGCCGACCACATCATGTCCGTTTGGGGTCTTGGCCGTGTAAAAACACTGCCGCAAGATATCAGGTGGTTATGGCGACGGGCATTTCGGGATTTTCGACGCGAACAGACCCCGTTGGCATCTGGGAGCCACCGTGGGGCATCTGGGCTGTGCAGTCGGCCAGAGAGCCACGCTACAGAGCTCGCTATGCCCCGATCGCAATGATGAGCGGCTTGATGCCGACGATGTTCATCACCCGCGTCAGATTGTAGGCGAGCACGGAGAGGGCCATCTCGGTGGCGACCCTCGGCAGGGTCTTCGTCAGGAAGTGCGTCGCGCCCATCCGCGCCTTCATCGTGCCGAATGGATGCTCGACGGTCTCGCGGCGCATCCGCATGGCTT
>DASRRI010000021.1:0-45838 GCA_035695765.1 Dongiaceae bacterium | reverse complement strand
ATGGTGATGCCGGGCGACAACATCTCGATGGAAGTGCACCTGATCGCGCCGATCGCGATGGACGAAGGCCTGCGCTTCGCGATCCGCGAAGGCGGCCGAACCGTCGGCGCCGGCGTCGTCGCCAGCATCATAGAGTAAGGGGCGGAAGCCGAAGGACCTGAACAATGGATAACCAAAATATCCGCATCCGACTGAAAGCGTTCGACCATCGTGTGCTCGACCAGTCGACCAACGAGATCGTGACGACGGCGAAGCGCACCGGCGCCCAGGTCCGCGGCCCGATTCCGCTGCCGACCCGGATCGAGCGCTTCACGGTCAATCGGTCTCCGCACGTCGACAAGAAGAGCCGCGAGCAGTTCGAGATCCGCACCCACAAGCGCCTGCTGGACATCGTCGATCCGACGCCGCAGACCGTGGACGCGCTGATGAAGCTCGACCTCGCGGCCGGCGTCGACGTCGAGATCAAACTGAAGAATTAAGAGGCGGCTTCGATGCGCACCGGATTGATCGCCCAGAAGCTGGGCATGACCAGGATCTTCGCCGAGGACGGCAGCCACGTGCCCGTCACCGTGCTGAAGGTCGATAACTGCCAGGTCGTCGACGTCCGCACCGAGGACAAGCACGGCTACAACGCCGTGCAGCTCGGCATCGGCAAGGCGAAGGTGAAGAACGTCTCGAAGGCCCAGCGTGGCCACTTCGCCAAGGCGAAGGTCGAGCCGAAGGCGAAGCTGGCGGAGTTCCGCGTGTCGAAGGACGCGCTCTTGGAAGTCGGCGCCGAATTGTCGGTCAACCACTTCCTGCCGGGCCAGTTCGTCGACGTCGTCGGCATCACCATCGGCAAGGGCTTCGCCGGCTCGATGAAGCGCTGGAACTTTGGTGGCCTGCGTGCGACCCACGGCGTCTCGGTCTCGCATCGCAGCCATGGTTCGACCGGCAACCGTCAGGATCCCGGCCGCACCTTCCCCGGCAAGAAGATGGCCGGCCATTTGGGTGTCGAGCGCGTGACGACGCAGAACCTGACCGTGGTTTCGGCGGACGAGGCGGAAGGGCTGCTGCTCATTAAGGGCGCGGTTCCGGGTCACGATGGCAGCTATGTCCTGGTCAGCGATGCGGTGAAGCGCAAGGCCCCGAAGGGCCTGCCTTTCCCGGCGGCGCTCAAGGGCAAAGCCGAAGCGGCGGCCTAAGGACAAGGACGAAGAGTCATGAAACTGAAGGTCACGGACATCAGCAACAAGGCGGTCGGCGAGGTCGAGATCGACGACGCCGTGTTCGCCGACATTTTCGGCCGCACCGTGCGCAAGGATATCCTGGCGCGCGCGGTCAACTGGCAGCTCGCCAAGCGCCGGGCCGGCACGCACAAGACCAAGGAGATCGGCGACATCTCCGGCACCACCAAGAAGCCGTATGCCCAGAAGGGCACCGGCAATGCCCGCCAGGGTTCCTTGCGTTCGCCGCAGTTCCGCGGCGGCGCGACCATCTTCGGCCCAGTCGTGCGCAGCCACGCGCATGATCTGCCGAAGAAGGTGCGCAAGCTGGCGCTGAAGAACGCGCTCAGCGCCAAGCACAAGGACGGCAAGCTGGTGGTGTGGGGCGAGACCAAGGCCAACGGCAAGACCAAGGACCTGGCTGCGCAGCTGAAGAAGCTGGGCTGGGGCTCGGTCCTGGTGATCGACGGCCCCGAGGTGAACGAGCAGTTCGCCAAGGCCGCGCGCAACATCCCGAACGTGGATGTGCTGCCGCAGCAGGGCGCCAATGTGTACGACATCCTGCGCCGCGACACCCTGGTCCTGACCAAGGGCGCAATGGAGCATTTGGTGGAGCGACTGAAATGAGCCGCGCACGACCGATGAACAAGCCGGTGGTCAAGCTGAGCCAGGCGGAGATGTACGACATCATCCGCCGGCCGGTGGTCACCGAGAAGAGCACGCTGGCTTCGCAGCATAACCAGGTCACGTTCCGCGTCCCGCTCGAGGCGACCAAGCCGGAGATCAAGGCGGCGGTCGAGGGCGTGTTCAAGGTGAAGGTGACCGCGGTCAACACGCTGCGCAGCCAGGGCAAGGTGAAGCGCTTCCGCGGTTTCGTCGGCAAGCGCGTCGACACCAAGAAGGCAGTCGTGACTCTGGCCGAGGGCCAGACCATCGACGTCACGACGGGAGTGTAACCGATGGCTTTGAGAACTTATAAGCCGACCTCCGCCGGTATCCGCCATGTGGTCATCGTCGACCGCTCGGACCTGCACAAGGGCAAGCCGGTCAAGGAACTGACCGAGGGCCTGAAGAAGAGCGGCGGCCGCAACAATTATGGTCGTCTGACCGCGTTCCGGAAGGGCGGGGGCCACAAGCGCCGCTATCGCCTGATTGACTTCAAGCGCCGCAAGTTCGACGTGGCGGCGACGGTCGAGCGCCTGGAATACGATCCGAACCGCACGGCCTTTATCGCGCTGGTGAAGTACCAGGATGGCGAGCTCAGCTACATCCTGGCGCCGCAGCGCTTGAAGGCGGGCGACGTGGTCGTCTCCGGCGAGCGCGTCGACGTGAAGCCGGGCAATGCAATGCCGCTGAAGAGCATCCCCGTCGGCACGATCGTGCACAATGTCGAGCTGAAGCCCGGCAAGGGCGGCCAGATGGCCCGCGCCGCCGGTACCTTCGTCCAGCTCGTCGGACGCGACCAGGGCAGCGCGCTGCTGCGCATGTCGTCCGGCGAAGTGCGCATGGTGCAGGCCGAGTGCATGGCGACCATCGGTGCCGTCAGCAACCCGGACAACCAGAATACCACCCTCGGCAAGGCGGGCCGTGCGCGCTGGCTGGGCATCCGCCCCAGCACCCGCGGCATCGCCATGAACCCGGTCGACCATCCGCACGGCGGCCGGACCAATGGCGGCATGCACTGGGTCACCCCTTGGGGCATTTCGACCAAGGGCAAGAAGACCCGCCACAACAAGAAGACCGACGGCCAGATCCTGCGCCGTCGTCACGCGAGCAAGTAAGGAGATCGCTCGATGGCTCGCTCGGTTTGGAAAGGTCCGTTCGTCGATGGCTATCTGCTGAAGAAGGCAGAGGGCTCGCGCGGTACGGGCCGCAATGAAGTGATCAAGACCTGGTCGCGGCGCTCCACCATCCTGCCGCAGTTCGTGGGTCTGACGTTTGGCGTGCATAACGGCCAGAAGTTCCTGCCCGTCCTGGTGACCGAGAACATGATCGGCCACAAGTTCGGCGAGTTCGCGCCGACGCGCAGCTTCTCCGGCCACAGCGCCGACCGCAAGGCGAAGAGGGAAGCATGAGCAAGGCAAAGACGCCGCGCGCATTCAAGGATAACGAGGCGAGCGCCAGCGCTTCGGTCATCCAGGCCAGCCCGCGCAAGGTCAACCTGGTGGCGCAGATGATCCGCGGCCTCGGCGCACAGCCGGCGCTGTCGGCGCTGACCTTTTCCAAGCGTCGCGCCGCCAACGACGTGAAGAAGGTGCTGCAGGCTGCGATCGCGAATGCGGAGAACAACCATTCGCTCGACGTCGACCGCCTGGTGGTGGCTGAGGCGTTCGTCGGCCCGAGCCTGAAGCTGAAGCGCTTCCATGCCCGCGCCCGCGGCCGTGGCGCGCGCGTGACCAAGACCTGGAGCAACATCACCGTGGTCGTGCGCGAGCGCGCCGATCAGGAGGAGAAGGCGTAATGGGACAGAAGGTCAATCCGATCGGCCTGCGCGTCGGCATCAATCGCACGTGGGATTCGCGCTGGTTCGCGAGCCGCGAGTTCGCCAACCTGCTGCATGAAGATCTGAAGCTGAAGAAGTATCTGACCGAGCGTCTGGGACAGGCCGGTGTTTCGCGGATCGTGATCGAGCGTCCGGCCAAGAAGGCGCGGGTCACGATCCACACCGCGCGTCCGGGCGTCGTCATCGGCAAGAAGGGCGCCGACATCGAGAAGCTGCGCTCCGACCTCGCCAAGATGACCGGCTCCGAAGTCAGCCTCAACATCGTGGAGATACGCAAGCCCGAGATCGACGCCAAGCTGATCGCCGACAACATCGCGCAGCAGCTGGAGCGTCGCGTCGCTTTCCGCCGTGCCATGAAGCGCGCGGTCCAGTCGGCGATGCGCCTCGGCGCGCTCGGCATCCGCATCAACTGCTCCGGCCGGTTGGGCGGGGCGGAAATCGCGCGCATGGAATGGTACCGCGAAGGCCGCGTGCCGCTGCACACCCTGCGCGCCGAGATCGATTTCGGTGAATCGACGGCCAAGACGACCTATGGCACCTGCGGCGTGAAGGTCTGGGTGTTCAAGGGCGAGATCATGGCCCACGACCCGATGGCCCTCGACAAGCGGGCCATGGAGCATCAGGCGGCGCGCTGATCCGCGCCTCGCCTGAAGAATAAGGACGAAGGAACATGCTTTCGCCAAAGCGAACCAAATTCCGCAAGGGGCACAAGGGCCGCATCCACGGCACCGCGAAGGGCGGCACGACGCTGAACTTCGGTGCCTACGGATTGAAGGCGATGGAGCCGGCCCGCGTCACCGCGCGCCAGATCGAGGCCGCCCGCCGCGCCATCACGCGCCACATGAAGCGCGTCGGCAAGGTGTGGATCCGGATCTTCCCGGATGTCCCGGTGAGCCGGAAGCCGGCCGAAGTGCGCATGGGCTCGGGCAAGGGCACACCCGAATACTGGGTCTGCCGCGTGCATCCCGGCCGCATCATGTTCGAGATGGACGGCGTGCCGAAGGCGCTGGCGCACGAGGCGTTCGCGCTGGCGGCCGCCAAGCTGCCGATCAAGACGCGCGTCGTCGGCCGTCTGGGCGACGAATAGGGCGCAGGGAGAAAAGAGATGGGTGCGGAAGAACTGCGCATGAAGACCGAGGATCAGCTGAAGGGCGACCTCGCGAATCTGAAGAAAGAGGCCTTCAACCTGCGTTTCCAGCAGGCCAACGGCCAGCTTGAGAACACCGCGCGGGTGCGGTCGGTGCGGCGCGACATTGCGCGCATCATGACCTTCCTGGGCCAGAAGGCCGCGGCGACGGCGGGTTCCACCCCGGCCAAGCCGGCGGCGGAAGCCAAGCCTGCCAAGGCGAAGGTGAAGAAGGCGGCGAAGCCGAAGGCTGAAGCCAAGGCCAAGAAGCCGAAGACCGAGACGCCGAAGGCCAAGAAGGCTGCGGCCAAGAAGACCGCGAAGGCGAAAGCCTAAGGCGAACGGAAGAGATTTAGGAGCGAGAGATGCCTCGGCGAGTGTTGCAAGGCACCGTGGTCAGCGACAAGAACGACAAGACCGTGATCGTCTCGGTCGAGCGTCGCGTCATGCACCCGGTCTACAAGAAGTTCATCCGTCGTTCGAAGCGCTATGCGGCGCACGACGAAGGCAATGTGCACAAGATCGGCGACACGGTTTTCATCCGTGAATGTGCGCCGATCTCCAAGAGCAAGCGCTGGGAAGTGGTGTCGGAAGACGCCGCGGCCGGCCATTAAACAAGAAGAGAGGGTCCGGCCATGATCCAGATGCAGACGAACCTGGATGTCGCCGATAATTCCGGCGCACGCAGGGTGCAGTGCATCAAGGTGCTGGGTGGTTCGAAGCGCCGCACCGCGAGCGTAGGCGACGTCATCGTCGTCTCGATCAAGGAGGCGATCCCGCGCGGCAAGGTGAAGAAGGGCGACGTTCACCAGGCGGTGATCGTGCGCACGGCGAAGGAGATCCGGCGCGCCGACGGCACGTCGATCCGCTTCGACCGCAACGCGGCCGTCCTGATCAACAAGCAGGGCGAGCCGATCGGGACCCGTATTTTCGGCCCCGTGACGCGCGAGCTGCGCGCCAAGAAGTTCATGAAGATCATCTCGCTCGCGCCTGAAGTGCTCTAGGCGGGACGGGAAAGGACCAGGTCATGGCGACGAAATTGAAAGTGAAGAAGGGCGACAAGGTGGTTGTGATCACCGGTCGCGACAAGGGCAAGAGCGGCGAGATCCTGAAGGTCTTGCGCGAGGAGAACCGCGTGATCGTGCAGGGCGTGAACATGGCCCAGCGCCATCAGCGCCAGTCGATGCAGCAGGAAGGCGGCATCGTTCAGAAGGAGCTCGCGATCCACGTCTCCAACGTGGCGCTGATCGACCCGAAGAGCGAGAAGCCGACCCGCGTCGGTTACAAGATGGACGGCGAGCGCAAGATCCGCGTCGCGCGCCGCTCCGGCGAAGCTTTGGATTGAGGAGAGGGCCGATGGTTGCCCGTTTGCAAGAGCACTACGAAAAGGTCGTGCGCGCCGAGCTGATCAAGGAGTTCTCGTATGAGAACCCGCTGCAGGCGCCGCGGATCGACAAGATCGTGATCAACATGGGTGTCGGCGAAGCGACCTCCGACTCCAAGAAGATCAACGCCGCGGTGGCGGAGCTGACCGCGATCGCGGGCCAGAAGCCGGTGATCACCAAGGCGCGCAAGTCGATCGCCACCTTCAAGCTGCGTGAAGGCATGAATATCGGCTGCAAGGTCACCCTGCGCCGCCAGCGGATGTACGAATTCCTGGACCGCCTGATCACCATCGCGCTGCCGCGCGTGCGCGACTTCCGCGGCGTCAGCGGCAAGAGCTTCGACGGACGGGGGAACTACACCCTCGGCCTCAAGGAGCAGCTGGTGTTCCCGGAGATCGATTACGACAAGGTCGACAAGGTTCGCGGCATGGACATCGTGATCTGCACGACCGCAAAGACTGACGCCGAGGCGAAGGCGTTGCTGAAGGGCTTCCAGATGCCCTTCGTGGCCTAACGCCTTAGAGGAGAGGACGAGATGGCGAAGACCAGCTCAATCGAACGCAACAAGAAGCGCGAGCGCCTGGCGAAGAAGTATTCCGCCAAGCGCGCCAAGCTGAAGGCGATCGCGGACAACGACAGCATGGCCATGGAGGACCGCTTCGCGGCCCGCCTGAAGCTGGCCGAGTTGCCGCGCAACTCGTCGAAAGTGCGCATCAAACATCGCTGTGACCTGACGGGCCGCTCGCGCTCGGTCTACCGCAAGTTCCGCTTGTCGCGCATCGCGCTCCGCGAACTGGCCTCGACCGGCCAGATCCCGGGCATGGTCAAGGCAAGCTGGTAAGGAGGATCGGACAAATGCCGTTGAGCGATCCCTTGGGAGATATGCTGACCCGCATCCGGAATGCCCAGAAGGCGGGCATGTCCAGCTGCACGACGCCGGCTTCGAAGCTGCGCGCGAACGTGCTCGAGGTGCTGAAGCGGGAAGGCTATATCCGTCACTACGTCGTCGATCAGACGAATGTAGGCGGTTCCATCACCATCGAGCTGAAGTACCACGAAGGCTCGCCGGTGATCCGCGAGATCCATCGGATCTCGAAGCCGGGCCGCCGGGTCTATTCGAAGATCGCGGATCTTCCGCGCTACTATAACGGGCTCGGTATTTCGATCCTGTCGACCCCGCGGGGCGTGATGTCGGAGAACGACGCGCGCTCGGCGAATGTCGGCGGCGAAGTGCTGTGCCGCGTGTTCTAAGAGGAACGAGATGTCCCGCGTAGGCAAGAACCCGGTCACCATTCCGCAGGGCGTCACGGTCGACGTCGCCGGCGGAATCGCGACCGTGAAAGGCAAGCTCGGCACGCTCAAGCTGCCGATCAAGTCGGAGGTCGAGGTTTCGGTAAAGGACGGCAAGGTGTGGGTGAAGCCGGTCGCCGAGGACCAGAGGTCGCGCGTCATGTGGGGCACCACCCGCGCCAATCTTCGCAACATGGTCGAAGGCGTCAGCAAGGGCTACATCAAGAACCTGGAGATCAACGGCGTCGGCTATCGCGCCGCGGTCCAGGGCAAGAACCTGCAGCTCCAGATGGGCTACAGCCATGATGTGAGCTATCCGATCCCGGAAGGCATCACGATCAAGTGCGAAAAGCCGACCGCGATCCAGATCAGCGGTTTCGACAAGCACAAGGTCGGCCAGGTGGCCGCCGAGATCCGCGCTGTCCGCCCACCGGAGCCCTACAAGGGCAAGGGCATCAAGTACGACACCGAGACCATCCTGCGTAAGGAAGGCAAGAAGAAGTAAGGAATGGCCATGGCTAAGGCAAACAAGCTGTTCGACCGCCGTCAGACTCGCGTGCGCTCGGCAATCCGCCAGAAGGCAGTGGGCCGGCCGCGTTTGTCGGTCTTCCGCTCTTCGATGCACATCTATGCGCAGATCATCGACGACGCGCAGGGCACGACCGTCGCCGCTGCCTCTACGCTCGACAAGGAGCTGAAGGGCAAGCTGAAGACGGGCGCTAACCTCGACGCGGCGAAGGAAGTAGGCAAGCTGATCGCCGCGCGGGCAGCCGCGAAGGGGGTCAAGGCAGTCGCGTTCGATCGCGGCGGCTACAAGTATCACGGCCGCATCAAGGCGCTGGCCGACGCCGCCCGCGAGGGCGGACTGGCGTTCTAAGCGCCGTTCCAGGAAGGATGTAGCTTTATGGCGAAGACAGAAAAGAGAGAACGGCGCGGCGATCGGGATCGCGAGCGTTCCGGCGAGCCGGAGTTGATCGAGAAGCTGGTCGGCATCAACCGCGTCGCCAAGGTGGTGAAGGGCGGCAAGCGCTTCGGCTTTGCGGCGATCGTGGTGGTCGGCGACGGCAAGGGCCGCGTCGGTCACGGATCCGGCAAGGCGCGTGAAGTGCCCGAGGCGATCCGCAAGGCGACCGAGCATGCCAAGCGGCAGATGATCCGCGTCCCCCTTCGTGAGGGGCGGACCTTGCACCATGATGTGACCGGCCATTACGGCGCCGGCAATGTCGTGATGCGGGCGGCCGAAGCCGGCACCGGCATCATCGCCGGCGGCCCGGTGCGCGCCATCTGCGAAGCGCTCGGCATTCACGATGTGGTGGCGAAGTCGGTCGGCACGTCCAACCCGCACAACATGATCAAGGCGGCGTTCGATGCGTTGACACGCAGCAACTCGCCCCGTTCGGTCGCGGCGCGCCGCGGCAAGAAAGTCAGCGAGATCATCGGCAAGCGCGGCGCAGAAGCCGACGCGCGCGAGTAAGGCGAGGCAATGATGTCCGGTAAATTGAAGGTCACCCAGATCGCGAGCCCGATCGGCCACAAGCCCGGTCAGCGCGACACGTTGATCGGCCTCGGCCTCAACAAAATGAACCGCAGCAGCGAAGTGGCGGATACGCCCTCGGTGCGCGGCATGCTGCGCAAGGTCAGCCACCTGGTGCGGATCGAACCGGCAAAGTAAGGAAGCGCGCTGAGGCCTGCGGCGATGGGCCGGCGCGAGATAGGATAAGATCATGAAACTCAATCAGCTTTCCGACAATCCCGGCGCCCGCAAGAACCGCATGCGGGTCGGCCGCGGCATCGGCTCGGGCAAGGGCAAGACCGGCGGCCGCGGCGGCAAGGGCCAGACTGCGCGCACCGGCGTCGCCATCAAGGGGTTCGAAGGCGGCCAGATGCCGTTGTTCCGCCGCCTGCCGAAGAGGGGCTTCAATAACATTTTCCGCCTCGACCTGGCGGAAGTGAACCTGGGCCGCCTGCAGCAGGCGATCGAGGCCAAGCGCCTGGATGCCAGCAAGACCGTGAGCGGGGCGGACCTGGTGGCGGCGGGCCTGCTCAGCCGGGTGCGGGACGGTGTCCGCCTGCTCGGCAAGGGCGAACTCAAGACCAAGCTGACCATCGAGGTCGCGGGCGCGTCGAAATCGGCGATCGCGGCGGTCGAAAAGCTGGGCGGTTCGGTTATCGTGAAGGCGCCCAAGCCGAAGAAGGAAGAGGCAAAGGCCTAAGGGCCTTCGCCCCAGGGTGACTTGGGACCTTGGAGTAGGCGGGCCGGAGACCCCATATAGACTGCGGACCGCATTAGAGGAGCTTGCCCAACATGGCATCGGCCGCGGAACAACTGGCCTCCAGCATTAATTTCGGCGCCCTGTCCAAGGCGACCGAGCTCAAGCAGCGGATCTGGTACACGCTGGGCGTCCTGATCGTGGCCCGGGTCGGCGCCTATATTCCGCTGCCCGGCATCGATGCGGTGGCGTTCCAGGCGATCTTCCAGCAGCATTCCGGCGGCGTGCTCGGCATGGTCGACATGTTTGCCGGCGGTGCCATCAGCCGCATGACGGTATTCGCCCTGGGCATCATGCCCTACATCTCGTCCTCCATCATCATGCAGCTCCTGACCTCGGTTTCGCCGACGCTGGAGGCATGGAAGAAGGAAGGCGAGAGCGGCCGGCGCAAGATCAACCAATGGACCCGCTACGGTACCCTGGTCCTGGCCCTTGCGCAGTCGTTCGGCATCGCCAACGGCCTGCAGAACATGTCCGGCCCCAGCGGCGGCGCGGTCATCGATCCCGGCGCGTTCTTCATCTTCAGCGCCGTGGTGACCTTGACCTGTGGCACCATGTTCCTGATGTGGCTGGGCGAACAGATCACCGCCCGCGGCATCGGCAACGGCATTTCGCTCATCATCTTCGCCGGCATCGTCGCGCGCTTGCCAAGTGCGCTGGGGCAGATCTTCCAGCAATTGCGTGCCGGATCGATCAGCCCGGTCCTGGTGTTCGGCGTGGCGGTCGGCGTGGCCGCGGTCATCACCTTCGTGGTGTTCTTCGAGCGCGCGCAGCGGCGGCTGATTGTCCAGTACCCGAAGCGCCAAGTCGGCAACCGCATGTTCGGCGGCGAATCCTCGCATCTGCCGCTGAAACTGAATATGTCGGGCGTCATTCCGCCGATCTTTGCCTCCTCGCTGCTGCTGCTGCCTTTGACGGTGGCGAGCTTCTATTCCAACCGCTCCGATCTGCCGGACTGGATGCAGACCACCATCCGCCTGTTCAGCCATGGCCAGCCGCTCTATATCGGCATGTATCTGGGCCTCATCACCTTCTTCGCGTTCTTCTACACCGCCATCGTCTTCAACCCGGACGAGACGGCGGACAACCTGAAGAAGAACGGCGGGTTCCTGCCGGGCATCCGGCCGGGCAAGAACACCTCGGATTATCTGGATTATGTGCTGAGCCGGCTCACCGTCCTTGGCGCCGCCTACCTCTGCGCCATCTGCGTGCTGCCGGAGATCCTGATCGCGCAATATTCCGTTCCGTTCTATTTCGGCGGCACCTCGCTCCTGATCGTCGTGTCGGTCACGATGGACACCGTGTCGCAGGTGCACTCGCACCTCTTGGCCCACCGGTATGAAGGTCTCATCAAGAAAGCCAGGCTGAAAGGACGTCGGGGGTGAAGCTAATCCTGTTGGGTCCACCGGGCGCGGGCAAGGGGACCCAGGCCAAGCGGCTCTACGACCGGCACAAGCTGGTGCAGCTTTCGACCGGCGATATGCTGCGCGCCGAACGTGACGCCGGCACCGAGCTCGGCAAGGCCGCTGACAAGGTGATGGCCGCCGGCCAGTTGGTGTCGGACGAGATCGTCATCAATATCATCGCCAAGCGGATCGAAGCGCCGGACTGCAAGTCCGGCTTCGTGCTGGATGGATTTCCCCGCACGGCGAACCAGGCGATCGCCCTCGATGAGATGCTGGCCAGGAAGGGCAGCAAGATCGATGGCGTGATCGAGCTGGCGGTCGATGAGGATGCGCTGGTGGAGCGCATCTCCGGCCGCTTCGCCTGCGCGAAATGCGGTGCTGGCTATCACGACAAGTTCCAGCAGCCGAAGAAAAAGGGCGTGTGCGACGTGTGCGGCAGCACCGAGTTCACGCGGCGCAAGGACGACAATGCGGCGACGGTGAAGGCGCGGCTCAAGGCCTATCGCGAGCAGACCGCGCCGATCCTGCCGTACTACAGGAACAACGGGTTGCTGCAGCGCGTGGACGGCATGGCTGATCCCGATGCGGTGACCCAGGAAATCGAGGGTGTGCTTTCTCGGATCAAGGCGTAACCGGTTGATTTGATGGACGAAACCGAGTTGGCGCGAATTCGGCTTTCGCCATTGACGAGGGGGCGAATCGCAATATAATGCGCGCCTTCTCGATCGCCGGGGGCGACCGGGCCGATTGGCTTTGCCCCGATCGAACAAGAGCTTAGCTTTAAGGAGCAGCAACGTGGCGCGTATTGCGGGCGTCAACATTCCGACGCAGAAGCGGGTGATCATCGCCCTGACCTACATCCATGGCATTGGCCAGGCCAAAGCCAAAGAAATCACCGCGAAGGTCGGCATCCCGGCCGATCGGCGCGTGTCGCAGCTGACCGATGCCGAAGTGGTGCGCATCCGCGAGGTCATCGACGAGGACTACAATGTCGAAGGCGATCTGCGCCGCGAAGTGGCGATGAATATCAAGCGCCTGATGGACCTCGGCTGCTATCGCGGCCTGCGCCATCGCAAAGGCCTGCCGGTCCGCGGCCAGCGCACGCACACCAACGCGCGCACCCGCAAGGGCCCGGCCAAGGCGATCGCCGGCAAGAAGAAGACGGTCTAAGGACCACTCAAGGAAACGGAACGGATTATGGCGAAGGCACCAGCAGCATCAGCAGCGGCGACACCAGGCGCGGCCGCAACAGGCCCGGCGGGCCGCGTGAAGCGCCGCGAGCGCAAGAACATCAGCTCCGGCGTCGCACACGTGAATGCCAGCTTCAATAATACGATGATCACCATCACCGACGACCAGGGCAACACCATCGCCTGGTCCTCGGCCGGTGCGCTGGGCTTCAAGGGTTCGCGCAAATCGACGCCGTATGCCGCGCAGGTCGCGGCCGACGCGGCGGCCAAGAAGGCCTCCGAGCATGGCGTGAAAATCCTGGAGGTCGAGGTGAAGGGTCCCGGCGCTGGCCGCGAATCCGCGCTGCGCGCCTTGCAGGCCGCTGGCTTCACCATCACGTCGATCCGCGACGTGACGCCGATCCCGCACAACGGATGCCGTCCGCCAAAGCGGCGCCGCGTCTGATTGGAACTGACGCCCGGCCCCAACGGGGCCGGTGCTTTATCCGGCCACCAGCGGGTTCACGTCCCGCGCATGACTGCAACCGGCTGGCCGGTGCCTAGTATCGAGGTTGAACCGGGCGAGAGCGATTGAATGGCTGCTCGCCCCAGATGCATGAAGGTCGAAAGCCGTGATTCAGAAGAACTGGACCGAACTGATCAAAGCGAACAAGAAGATCGATGGCGGCCATGACGCGAAACGCTTCGCGACCGTGGTGGCCGAGCCGCTGGAACGCGGCTTTGGCCTGACGCTGGGCAACGCGCTGCGCCGCGTCATGCTGTCGTCGCTGCAGGGTGCTGCCGTGACGGCCGTCCACATCGACGGCGTGCTGCACGAGTTCTCGTCGATCCCCGGCGTGCGCGAGGACGTGACCGATCTCGTCCTCAACATCAAGCAGACCGCGCTGCGCATGGGCGGCGACGGCCCGAAGCGGATGCGCCTTCGCGCCCAGGGTCCGGGCGAGGTGAAGGCCGGCCAGATCGAAGCCGGCCACGATATCGAGATCCTCAATCCGGACCTCGTGCTGTGCACACTCGACCAGGGCGCGACGCTGAACATCGAGTTCACCGTCAACAACGGCAAGGGCTATATCGCGGCTGCTCAGAACCGTCCGGAAGACGCGCCGATCGGCCTCATCCCGGTCGATGCCATTTTCTCCCCGGTGCGCAAGGTCTCGTACAAGGTCGAGAACAGCCGCGTCGGCCAGGTCACCGACTATGACAAGCTGTCGATGCAGGTGGAGACCAACGGCGCCGTGACGCCGGAGGATTCGCTCGCCATCGCCGCGCGCATCCTGCAGGAGCAGCTGCAGCTCTTCATCAACTTCGAAGAGCCGTCGGCCGCCAGCGAAGAGGCGAAGTCGGTCGAGCCGCCATTCAACAAGAACCTGCTGCGCAAGGTGGACGAGCTCGAGCTGTCCGTCCGTTCGGCCAACTGCCTCAAGAACGACAACATCGTCTATATCGGCGATCTGGTGCAGAAGACCGAGGCGGAGATGCTCCGCACGCCGAACTTCGGCCGCAAGTCGCTGAACGAGATCAAGGAAGTGCTGGCTCAGATGGGCCTCCATCTCGGCATGGAGATCCCGAACTGGCCGCCTGAGAATATCGAAGAGCTGGCGAAGCGGCTGGACGAGCCGTTCTAAGCCAGGACGTTACAAGTATCGGGCCAAGGTGGCCCACCCCTTCCGTGCATGGCGCGTGAGCGTCGCGGCGGACAGGGACCGCAACCGGTTTTGCTTGATCGCCTGAAGGGCTGAGAGCGAGGCCAAGAGGAGAGGAGAGCCGACATGCGTCACGCCGTTGCTGGCCGCAAGTTGAATCGCACCGCATCGCACCGCAAGGCGATGTTCAACAACCTGGCCGCCGCGCTGATCAAGCACGAGCAGATCAAGACCACGCTGCCGAAAGCCAAGGATCTGCGCCCGATCGTCGAGAAGCTGGTGACGCTCGGCAAGAAAGGCGGGCTTGCTGCCCGCCGTCAGATCCTCGCCTCGCTCAAGGACGACAAGCTGGCCGAGAAGCTGCTGACCACGCTCGCCACCCGCTACAAGGCGCGCGCCGGCGGTTACACCCGCGTGCTGAAGGCGGGCTTCCGCTATGGCGACATGGCGGCGATGGCGGTCATCGAGTTCGTCGACCGCGACGTCTCCGCCAAGGGCCAGGATTCCGGTCCGGTCCAGAAGAAGGAAGAGGCCGAGGGCGAGGCTGCCCAGGCTTAGGTCTTCCGCGGATAGATCACGCGAAGAGGGCAGCCTTGTCGGCTGCCCTTTTTGTTACCATCTTGGCAAGCCAGGTTGGCGGCAATCAGTGGAGAGCGCGGGGGCGCCAAGGCGACGGCAGGCTTAACTTGGAGTGACCCAATGCGGTTTTGGATTGCGCGGATTGGTCTGATCGTGGCGGCACTCGCGGCGGCGCCGGCAATGGCCGAGGATGCGGTGCCGACCTCGCCGCAGCAGATCAACCTCACTTTCGCGCCGGTGGTGAAGATGGTGGCGCCGGCAGTGGTCAACATCTACACCAAGAAGGTCGTGAAGCAGCAGGCCTTGTCGCCGTTCTTCGACGATCCGTTCTTCAAGCAGTTCTTCGGCGACCAGTTGAATTTCGGCCGCTCGCGCGAGCGCATCCAGAACGCGCTCGGCTCCGGTGTCGTCGTCGAAGCCAATGGCCTCGTTGTCACCAACAACCATGTGGTCGAGGGCGCCGACGAAATCCGCGTAGTGCTGAATGACGGCCGCGAGTTCCCGGCCAAAGTCGTCTCGCAGGAAGAGCAGCTGGACCTCGCGCTGGTGCGCATCGACACCAAGGGCGCCAAGCTGCCGACCCTGGCCTTTCGCGATTCCGATGACCTGGAGGTCGGCGATCTGGTGCTGGCGATCGGCGATCCATTCGGGGTCGGGCAAACCGTCACCAGCGGCATCGTCTCAGGCCTCGCGCGCACGCGCACGGGCATCAACGATTTCGGCTTTTTCATCCAGACCGATGCCGCCATCAACCCGGGCAATTCCGGTGGTGCGCTGGTCACGACAGACGGCAGGCTGGTCGGCATCAACACCGCAATCTTTTCGCAGAGCGGCGGATCGATCGGCATCGGATTCGCAATTCCCGCCAACATCGTGCGTGCCGTGGTGGAGGCGGAAGCGAATGGCGGCAAGCTGGTGCGGCCATGGCTCGGCGTCACCGGCGAAGCCTTGAGTGCGGAGATCGCGGAGAGCCTCGGCTTCGAGAAGCCGGGCGGCGTGGTGGTGAAGGAGCTCTTCCCTGGCGGCCCGGCGGACAAGGCCGGCATGAAGCCCGGCGACGTGCTGCTGGAGATCAACGGACGCGATGTCCAGGATCCGCAAGGCATGGCTTTCCGCCTCGCGACCTTGCCGGTCGGCGACGCTGCGAAGGTTACCATCGTGCGCAAGGGCGAGCGGATGGATCTGCCGGTCCAATTGGTGCCCGCGCCGCGCGAACCGGAGCCGCATGAGACCTGGCTCGACGGCGAGCAACCGCTGACCGGAGCGCAGGTCGCCAATCTTTCCCCCGCGCTGAGTGAGGAGCTCTCGGTCAGCGGCTGGAAGGGCGTCGTCATCACCGACATCAAGCGCGGCTCGTTCGCGCGCCAGCTCGGCGTCAGGCCCGGCGACGTCGTCGCGCGCGTCAACGGCACGGACATCGAGAGCGTCGATCAGCTGCGCACGCTGCTGTCCGCTTCTGCCGATGAGTGGGAGCTCTCGATCGAGCGCGACGGCAAGATCAAGACCCTCTCGGTGCATTAGAAAGCCATGTCAGGCCTGTTCGAAGCACAAGCACCGCGGCCACTGGCGGATCGCCTGCGCCCGCAGCGTCTGGAGGAGATCGTCGGGCAGGATCATCTGATCGGCGTCACCGCGCCGATCGGGCGCATGTTGGCGGCGGGTCAGATTTCCTCGATGATCCTGTGGGGGCCGCCGGGCTGCGGCAAGACCACTCTCGCGCGTCTCATTGCCGAAAAAGTCGATCTGCATTTCGAGATGCTGTCGGCGATCTTTTCCGGCGTCGCTGACCTGCGCAAGATCTTCGAAGCGGCGAAGCAGCGGCGATTGATGGGCCGCGGCACATTGCTCTTCATCGATGAGATCCATCGCTTCAACCGCAGCCAGCAGGATGGCTTCCTGCCGCATGTGGAGGACGGCACTATCGTGCTGGTCGGCGCGACCACCGAGAATCCGTCGTTCGAGCTGAACGCGGCTCTGCTCTCGCGCTGCCAGGTGTTCGTGCTCAATCGCCTGCACGAGACCGATCAGGAAACCCTGCTGAAGCGCGCCGAAGAACTGATGGGTTTTGGCCTGCCCTTGAATGCGGAGGCGCGCACGGCGCTGATCGCGATGGCTGATGGCGACGGGCGCTACCTCCTCAATATGGCAGAGGAACTGTTCCGTCTGCCCCCTGATTTGATGCTCGATCCCGTGGCGCTGACCAAGGCCGTGCAGAAGCGCGCCCCGCTCTACGACAAGGCGCAGGAGGGGCACTACAATCTCATTTCGGCGCTGCACAAGTCGCTGCGCGGCTCCGATACCGATGCGGCGCTCTATTGGCTGGCGCGCATGCTGGCGGGCGGCGAGGACCCCAAATATATCGCGCGCCGTCTGCTGCGTTTCGCGGTCGAGGATATCGGCCTTGCTGATCCGCAGGCCTTGACCCAGGCGCTCGCAGCCTGGGACGCCTATGACCGCCTGGGCTCGCCGGAAGGTGAATTGGCGATCGCGCAATGCGTCATCTATCTAGGGACTGCGCCCAAATCCAACGCCGCCTACGAGGCCTTGAGCAGCGCCAACGAAGCTGCGCGCAGGACCGGGTCGCTCATGCCGCCCAAGCATATCCTCAATGCGCCGACACGGCTCATGAAGGATCTCGGCTACGGCAAAGGATATAGCTACGACCACGATACCGCCGAAGGCTTCTCGGGCCAGAACTATTTCCCCGACGGCATGGTCCGCCTGCGCTTCTACAGCCCCGTCGAGCGGGGGTTCGAACGCGAGATACAAAAGCGCATCGAATACTGGGACCGCCTCCGCGCGAAGAAGGCGCAAGGTGACACGGAAGCCTGATTTCCAGGCTTATCCGACCCCTTTTCCGGCCCATGCGAGAAATGCAGAATTGGCGGCTGTGGCATGCGCCGTTTCGACTTGTCCCGTTACAATGCCATCGCTAGGGTCGCCGCTTGTGACTGGACCAAGGGGGGTGGGGCCAGCGCAAGTGGAAACCACAATTCAGGGTTCGGGGATGCAAGATTATCTGTCGCCGGAGCGCCAAAAGGCCGCGTTGCTCACCATCGATGCTCAACGCGATTTCGTTCTTCCAGGTGCACCAGCAACAGTCAGCGGAAGTACCGCGGCGGCATCGCAGATGCAGCAACTCGTCGAAGCCTTCCGCGCGCACCACGCGCCCATCGTCCACATGGTACGGCTCTATCGCTGCAACGGATCCAATGTCGATTTGTGCCACCGTTCCCTGATCGAGGCCGGCCAGCGCATTGTCATGCCGGGCACCCTCGGTGCCGAGATCGTCGACCAGTTGAAACCGACTTCAGGGCTGCGTTTGCAGCCCGATCTGCTTCTGGAAGGCAAGATGCAGGAGATCGGGTCGAAGGAATGGATCTGCTACAAGCCGCGACTCTCCGCCTTTTTCCAGACTCCCGTCGAAGAGCATTTGAAATCCCTCGGTATTTCCACCATCGTCATCTGCGGCACCGATTTCCCGGCCTCTCCACGATCCACCGTCTATGCCGCCGCCAACCGCGATTTCCGCCTCGTCCTTGCCACCGACGCCATTTCGGGCGCGACCGATTCCGGTCTCGACGAGATGGCGCAGATCGGCGCCTATCTGATGGCGACGGATAGATTGCTCGAATGGTTGCCGCGCAACCGCGCCGCGGCTTGATTCCACCCAGCTTTCGTGCTGTCTCACGCCCATGAACGGCGTGCAGCAAATTGAGATCAAGCAACAGGATGCCGACCAGCGGCTCGACCGCTGGTTCAAGCGGCATTTCCCCGCGCTCGGCCACGGCCGGCTGGAGAAGCTGCTGCGCACGGGGCAGATCCGCTTGGATGGCAAACGCGCCAAGGCCGGCGACCGCGTGGAAGCGGGGCAGGTGGTGCGTGTGCCGCCCCTGGGCGAGGCTCCTGATCGATCCGAACAGCCGCAGCAACGCCGCCCCAGTGCGGCCGACAATCGCTGGGCGATGACCTTGCAGAAATCGGTGCTCTACAAGGACGACGACGTGTTGGTGATCGACAAGCCGGCTGGCCTCGCGGTGCAGGGCGGCAGCGGTCTTTCCACCAGCGTCGATGATCTTCTGGACGCACTGCAATTCGACGCCAAGGAGCGGCCGCGCCTGGTCCACCGCCTCGACCGCGACACCAGCGGAGTCCTCGCTCTGGCGCGCAACGCGAAGGCGGCGAAGCACCTCACAGAAGCCTTCCGCCACAAGGATGCACGCAAGATCTATTGGGCAGTCGTGGTCGGCGTGCCGGAGGTGCGCGGCGGCCGCATCGATGCGCCGCTACAGAAGGCAGGCGGCAAGGGCGCAGAGCGCGTCCATGTCGACGAAGAAGGCAAGCGCGCGGTCACTGAGTTCGCGCTGATCGAAAAGGCCGGCAAGAAAGCCGCTTGGATCGCCTTGATGCCGGTCACCGGCCGCACCCATCAATTGCGCGCCCATTGCGTCGCGCTCGGAACGCCCATCCTGGGCGACGGGAAATATGCTGGTGCTGCCGCGTTCCTCGCCAAGGACAATCTCGCGCGCCAGCTTCATCTCCACGCGCGGCGCCTGCGCCTGCCGCATCCACGCGGCAAGGGCTGGATCGACGTGACCGCGCCGCTGCCGGAGCATATGCGCAAGACCTGGGCGTTCTTCGGATTCGTGGCGAAGCCCGAACGCGATCCCTTTGCCGATCTGGATCTGTGATGCTGGTTGATATTCCATACCGCCTGTTCGTGTTCGATTGCGACGGCACCTTGGTCGACAGCCAGCACAACATCGTCGCAGCGATGGGCGCGGCCTGGGCGCGCCATGACCTCCCGGCGCCACTGGCCAGCGACGTGCGCCGCATCGTCGGGCTGACGTTGGAGATCGCCATTGCGCGCCTGCTGCCCGCGGCTGACGATGCCACGCATCGCACCATTGCTGCCGCCTATCGCGAGATCGTGCACGATCTGCGCGCAGGCAACGCGCAGGGTACCGCGGAAGAGCCGCTCTTTCCGGGCATCCGCGAGCTGATCGAAGTTCTGGTCGCGCCGGAAGTCTTTTTGGGCGTTGCGACGGGAAAGAACCTGCGCGGGCTGGAACACACGTTGGCGGTGCACGGATTGCGTGACCGGTTCCACACCTTGCAGACGGCCGATCTCTGCCGCAGCAAGCCGGATCCCGAGATGGTGCTGCGGGCCATGGCGGAAACCGGCACCAAGGCCGCAACGACCGTCGTCATCGGCGATACCAGCTTCGACATGGAAATGGCGCGGTCGGCCGGCGCTACCGCCATCGGCGTCGCCTGGGGCTATCACGAGGTCGCCGAGCTGCGCGATGCCGGCGCCCATGCCATCATCGACCACCCCGCCGAGCTGCTGGTTGAATTGCGGCGCCTGGCGCCGGCAGCGTAGAATGCTCCGGGGACGCCGGAGGTTCGGCGCATGAGATTGAAGATCATCCTGACCGGAATCGGGCTGGCTCTGCTGGCACTGATCGCGCTTGCTTTCACCGTGCTGATGGCGACCGATTTCAACGATTACCGCGACCTGGTGCAGCAGCGCATGAAGGCGGCGACCGGGCGCGACCTCGTCATCGCCGGCAATATCGACGCGTCCTTCTCGCTCTCGCCGCGCCTCACCGCCAAGCAGGTCAGCTTCCGCAACGCGGCCTGGAGCGACCTGCCGCAGATGGCGAGCCTCGATGAGATCGAGGCCGAGATTGCGGTCCTGCCCCTGCTGACCGGCCAGATCCGCATCAAGGAGGTAGTGCTGCGTGGTGGTCAGGTGGTGGTGGAAACCAGCAAGGACGGAGTCGGAAACTGGGTGCTCGACCTGCAGCCGGCGACCGCGCAAGCGCCGGCCAATTCCAACACGACGGCGAGCGGCCTGCCGCAGATCGACCGCATGACCATCGAGGACGTGACGCTGCTCTATCGCGACGGAGAGACCGGCAACAAGCAGACCCTCGCCATCAAGCGCTTCACCGCGGAAGATGCGCCGGGCGCTGGCATCAAGATCGCGATCAAGGGCGCGTGGAACGACCGGCCGCTGGAGCTTGCTGGCACGGTCGGTGCGCCACGGCAATTCACCGAAGGGCCATTGCCGCTCGACCTCAATGGCAAGCTGGACGACGCCGCCCTCGGGCTGCGCGGCGATATCGGCGATCCGACGACCTTCTCGAACCTGTCCCTCGACATCACCAGCTCCGGCCCGTCGCTCGCCGCCTTGGGTGCGATCCTGGGCGTCGAGCTGCCGAACTCCGCGGCCTACACGCTGCAGACGCGCCTCAATGGCGGCGGCGGCAAGCTCACTTTCTCCGACGCCAGTGCCAAGGTCGGCGGCTCCGATGCAACCGGCAATCTCGTCCTCGATAACTCGGGCAAGGTCGCGAACCTCACTGCGACGCTGAGCTCGCAGCGCCTCGATTTCAAGGACCTGGGGCTCGATGAGGGGGGTGGGACCGCGAAATCCAATAGTGATGGCAGGCTGTTCTCCGCCGAGCCGTGGCCGCTCGATTGGCTGAAGGACATCAATGGCGACGTCACCTGGCCGATCGGGACCCTGGTGCGCGGTGGGGCCACCGCGCAAGAGGCCGCGTTCTCGCTCGGGATCAAGGACGGCGCCGCGACCCTCAAATACGCGAAGGCCCATATCGAAGGGGGCACGATCAATACCAGCGGATCGCTGAAGCCTGGAAAAGCGGCCCCTGTGCTCGCTCTGAAGATGGCCGCAAGCGGCATCGAATCCGCACCGCTCCTCAGCATGATGGGCTTGGAGGATGTGCTGACTGTCGGCCGCGTCGATATGACGATGGATGTGAATGGCCCAGGCACCTCGCTGCGCGATCTGATGGCGGGGCTGAACGGCAAGGCCGGCTTTGCCACCGGCCCAGGGCAAGTGCGCAACAGCTTCGCGCAGCTGCTGCTGGCGAATCTGTTCGGGCTGTTGACGCCAAACAGCGGCGATGCCTCGAAGATCTCCTGTATCGCCGGTCATTTCGACATCAAGCAGGGCATCGCCACCACGCGCGGCACAGTGGTTGATACGCCAGGTGCGACGGTGGTTGGCGCCGGCAACATCGATCTGCGCAATGAGCACATCGACATGCGGGTCGATCCCAAATCGAAGAATGTCAGCCTCTCGGCGATCGCTGTTCCGATGCGTGTGTCCGGGCCGCTGACCGGTCCGACCGTGATACCCGATCCGGTTGCTACCGTGGGCAACACGGTGAATTTCGCCACTGGCACCGTCAATACTGCGACCCTTGGCATTTTCGGTGCGCTGACCGGCCTCGGGCAGGGCGACAATCTCGGCGATAATCCTTGCGCCACGTCGGTCAACAACGCGCTGTCGGCCAAGCCGGAGCAATCGACCGGGCAGAAGATGCTGCAAGGCGTAGGCGGCGCTGCCCAGGGCGTCGGCCAAGGCGCGGCGGGTGTCCTCAAGGGCCTCGGCAATCTGTTTGGGCAGTGATCGATGCTGAGTGCGCCGCGCCGGTTCTATAAAGCCGCGACCATCACGCCTGCCGAAGGCGGCTGGGGCATCCTGCTCGACGGCAAGGCGCTGCGCTCTCCCGCCAAGCGTCCATTTGTGCTGTCGACCGAGGCGCTCGCCGCCGCCATCGCAGAGGAGTGGCAGGCGCAGGGCGAGAAGATCGATGCCCATTCCATGCCGCTGATGCAGTTCGCGGCGACGGCGATCGATCGCCTGGCCGACAAGCGCGACGCGCTGATCGATGACATTGCGGGGTACGCCAGTAGCGATCTTGTCTGCTACCGCGCCAGTGAACCGGAAACACTGGTGCAACGGCAGGAGGAGCTGTGGCAACCGCTGATTGCCTGGGCGGCGGAGCGCTACGACATCGCGCTCAACGTCACCGCCAGCATCGTGGCGGTGGAGCAGCCGGCTCATACGCTCGCGACCTTTCGCCGCGTGCTCGGCGCCTGCGATCTCTACGCGCTGGCGGCCTTGGCGGGCATGGGGGGCAGCGCGGGGTCGTTGGTCATCGCGCTCGCTTTGGCGGAAGGCCGGCTCAGTCCCGACGAAGCGGCCGATGCCGCCTTACTGGACGAACTGTTCCAGGCGGAGAAATGGGGCGCCGACCCGGAGGCCGAAAAGCGCCGCGCGTCGATCCGCGCCGACCTCAGGGCTGCAAAACGATTCCACTCTTTGTCGCGACTGTAATATATTGAAATAATTGGTCCTTCGGCTTGCTGGCCGATGGCATGGCTTCGTGCTATGTGAGGCCAACTCGCAGTGCAGCAAAAATGCCGCCGGACTTTCATAACCGGCGAGCCAGATCAGGGACAGGGAACGGGACGGGGGATGCAGGAAATCCTCAAGCAACTCGAAGAGAAACGCGCGGCCGCGCGCGCCGGCGGTGGCCAGCGCCGGGTCGATGCCCAGCACGCCAAGGGACGCCTGACCGCCCGCGAGCGCATCGAATTGCTGCTCGATCCCGATTCCTTCGAGGAATGGGACATGTTCGTCGAGCATCGCAACGTCGATTTCGGCATGCAGGACCAGAAGGTGCCGGGCGACGGCGTCGTCACCGGCTATGGCACGATCAATGGCCGCCTGGTCTTCGTCTTCAGCCAGGATTTCACCGTGTTCGGCGGTTCCCTCTCCGAAGCCCACGCGGAGAAGATCTGCAAGGTGATGGATCAGGCGATGAAGGTCGGCGCGCCGGTCATCGGCCTCAACGATTCCGGCGGCGCCCGCATCCAGGAAGGCGTCGCCTCGCTCGCCGGCTATGCCGACGTGTTCCAGCGCAACATCATGGCCTCTGGTGTGGTGCCACAGATCTCGCTGATCATGGGTCCATGCGCCGGCGGCGCCGTCTATTCGCCGGCCATGACTGACTTCATCTTCATGGTGAAGGACTCGTCCTACATGTTTGTCACCGGCCCTGACGTGGTGAAGACGGTGACGCACGAGAACGTCACGCACGAGCAGCTCGGCGGCGCGCTGACGCATTCGCAAAGATCGGGAATCGCTGATCTTGCGTTTGAGAACGATGTCGAGGCCCTCTTGCAGGTCCGGCGCTTCATCGATTTCGTGCCGTCCTCCAACCGCGAACCGGCGCCCCAGCGCCCGACGCCGGATTCCATCGATCGCGATGAATTCTCGCTCGATACGCTGATTCCCGCCAATCCCAACAAACCCTATGACATGCATGAGCTGATCTCGAAAGTGGTCGACGAGGGCGACTTCTTCGAGCTGCAGCCGGATTATGCCAGGAACATCATCATCGGCCTCGCGCGCATGGGCGGCGACACGGTCGGGATCGTCGCCAACCAGCCGATGGTGCTGGCCGGCTGCCTCGACATCGATTCAAGCCGCAAGGCTGCGCGCTTCGTGCGGTTCTGCGACTGCTTCAACATCCCGATCGTGACGTTCGTCGATGTGCCCGGCTTCCTGCCCGGGACCGCGCAGGAATATGGCGCCATCATCAAGCACGGCGCGAAGCTGCTGTTCGCTTTCGGCGAGGCAACAGTGCCGAAGATCACCGTCATCACGCGCAAAGCCTATGGCGGGGCCTACGACGTCATGAGCTCCAAGCACATCCGCGGCGACGTCAATTTCGCCTGGCCGACGGCGGAGATCGCGGTGATGGGTCCGAAGGGCGCGGTGGAGATCATCTTCCGCGCCGATATCGGCGACAAGCAGAAGATCGCCGACCGCACCGAGGAATACCGAGAGAAATTCGCGAACCCCTTCGTGGCCGGCGCGCGCGGCTTCATCGATGACGTGATCCTGCCGCACTCCACGCGCAAACGCATCTGCCGCTCCCTCGCCATGCTCCGGGACAAGAAGCTCGAGAATCCCTGGAAAAAGCACGACAACATTCCGCTGTGATGATGCTCGATTTGACCGGATCGCCTTACTCCCTTTCGTCATGGTCGTGCTTGGCACGACCATCCACGAGTTTGATTGCAGCCACACCGTGTCGCCCAAAGAAACTTGTGGATGGTCGGACCAAGTCCGACCATGACGGTGGAGCGTGGGGCGGCATTGTGTGCCAGGACGCCCATGTTCACTAAGATCCTCATCGCCAATCGCGGGGAGATCGCGTGCCGGGTCATCCGGACGGCGAAGGCCATGGGCATCAAGACCGTGGCGGTCTATTCCGAGCCCGACGCCGATGCGTTGCACGTGCGCGAGGCGGATGAGGCCGTACCGATAGGGCCGGCAGCGGCGGCGCAGAGCTATCTCTCGATCGAGAAGATCCTCGAGGCCTGCAAGCGGACAGGCGCCGAGGCTGTCCATCCGGGTTATGGGTTCCTCTCCGAGAACCGGAAATTCGCCGCGGCCCTGATAGAGGCGGGCATTGCCTTCATCGGCCCCGACGCTCACGCCATCGCCGCGATGGGCGACAAGATCGAGTCCAAGAAGCTGGCGAAGGAAGCGGGGGTCAGCTCCGTCCCCGGCTATCTCGGTGTCATCGAGGATGCGGGCGAAGCGGTCAAGATTGCGAAGGAGATCGGCTACCCGGTGATGATCAAGGCTTCCGCCGGCGGTGGCGGCAAGGGCATGCGGATGGCGCGCGGCGACCAGGAGACGCGCGATGGCTTCCGTTCCGCCACCAACGAGGCGCGCTCCAGCTTCGGCGACGACCGCGTCTTCATCGAGAAGTTCGTCGAGGAGCCGCGCCATATCGAAATCCAGGTCCTGGCGGACGGCCACGGCAATTGCCTCTATCTGGGTGAGCGCGAATGCTCGATCCAGCGCCGCCACCAGAAGGTGATCGAGGAGGCGCCGAGCCCTTTCCTAGACGAGAAGACGCGCAAGGCGATGGGCGAACAGGCGGTCGCGCTCGCCAAGGCTGTCCAATACAAATCCGCCGGGACGGTCGAGTTCATCGTCGATGCCAAGCGCAACTTCTACTTCCTGGAAATGAACACGCGCCTGCAGGTCGAGCATCCGGTGACCGAGATGGTGACCGGGCTCGATCTGGTCGAGCAGATGATCCGCGTGGCGGCGGGCGAAAAGCTCAAGATCAAGCAATCCGATGTGAAGCTGAAAGGCTGGGCTATCGAAGCGCGGGTCTATGCCGAAGACCCGCTGCGCAACTTCCTGCCCTCGACCGGACGCCTGGTGCGCTATCGCGAGCCGTCGGAGGGTCCGGCGGTGCGGGTCGATAGCGGCGTCTACGAAGGCGCCGAGATCAGCATGTTCTACGATCCCATGATCGCCAAGCTCGTCACCCATGGCGACGATCGGCCCGGTGCTATCGCTGCGATGCAGGAGGCACTGGATTCCTTCTACATCCGCGGCCTCGGCCACAATGTCAGTTTCCTGTCCGCGCTGATGGCGCATCCGCGCTTCCATGCTGGAAGGCTGACGACAGGCTTCATCGCCGAGGAATTCCCGAATGGCTTCCACGGCGTCGATTTGCCCGAGGAAGTGAAAGGCGAAGTGGTTGCTGTTGCGGCCGTCGTGCATCAGAGCTATGCCCGCCGCGCTGTCTCGAGCACGCCGCGCTTCAAGACGGCGGCACCGGTCGCCAACGGCAAGTGGGTGGTGAAGATCGGCAAGGAACATCACGAAGTCACGGTTGTTGAAACCGCCATGGGCCATGCCGTGATCGATGGCAAGCGCAGCCGCGAGCTGGTGAGCGCCTGGAAAGTCGGCGATGCGATCTATCGCGGGCGCATCGACAACCAGCCGATCGTCGTGCAGATCGACCGCGACGGCATCGGCTATCGCCTCAGCCACGGTGGCGCGCAGTTGAAGGTGCTGGTCCTGGCGCCGCGCGCGGCGGAGCTGGCGGAGCACATGCTGGAAAAGACGCCGCCCGATCTGTCGAAGTTCCTGCTGTCGCCGATGCCGGGCCTGCTGGTTGCCCTCTCCGTCGAGGAAGGCCAGGATATCAAGGCCGGACAGGAGCTGGCGGTGGTCGAAGCGATGAAGATGGAGAACCTGCTGCGCGCCGAGCGCGATGGAAAGGTGGCGAAACTGCATGCCAAGGCCGGCGACAGCCTATCCGTCGACCAGGTGATCGTCGAGTTCGCGTGAAGATCCAATGGCCGACCGCAAGATCGTTCATGTGCTCATCTCCGGCAGCGTTCAGGGCGTCTGGTTCCGCGCCTGGACCGTCCAGGAGGCGCAGGCGCGTGGGCTCGATGGCTGGGTGCGCAACCGCCGCGACGGAGATGTCGAGGCTGTGTTCGCCGGCCCGGCCGCCAAGGTCGACGACATGATCCGCGTCTGTCACATTGGTCCAGACTCCGCGCGGGTCGCCAACGTCGATGTCGAACCCCACAATGAGGAGCCGGGCGCCGGCTTCCGAAAATCTCTCACCGTCTGACATTTCCCAAAAAATGCGATTCAAGAAATTCTTCCGGCGCCATTTGCGCTATCCGTTCTGGCGGCTGAGGCACCCCTTCGCGCCATACGAGAGCTATTATGCCTGGGTCGTCACCCGCAAACTGAGGGGCGGGCGCGCACACCCGGCGATCGGCCCAACCGCCAAGGCGGCGCGCGGGGAACAGGAGATGATCAAGGTAATGCTGCTGCATGAGTTGCAGCCGCACCACACGTTTGTCGACTACGGCTGTGGCAGCCTGCGCCTTGGGAAGCCGATCATCGAGTTCCTGGAGCCAGGAAAGTACTGGGGCCTCGATCTCGCGCAGGACTTTCTTGATGAAGGCCTTCGCTATATCGGCGCTGCGCTGAACGCCGAGAAGTTTCCGTCCCTGCGCGTCATCGACGATGCCGGCCTCGCGGCGGCGAAAGCAGCGCGGCCGGACTACATCGCGGCGTGGCATGTCTGCGGCAAGATCCCGGACCAGATCCTGGACTCGTTTTTCGGCAAGGTGCTCGGCCTCATGCACGCGGGCACGCAGGTGTTCTTGCAATTCGAGGACACCGGCAAGCGCGAGCAGCTGCATGGCCTCGCCTGGTCGCTGCCGGAGGAAATGTTGATCGTGGCAGTGAAGCGCGTCGATCCGAAGCTGAAGGTCGACATCTTCGAGCTTACCAAGCGGCGCCATCGCAACATGCGCTACCTCTGCGCGCATGTGCATTATTGAACAGGACGCCCAAACTCAGTTTGTCATCCCGGCTCGCGCTTCGCTTGGCCGGGATGACAGGGTGAGGTATTGCGCATAGCGCTCAGCTCACTGAGCGGCGCTTGCCAGGTCGCCCTCGAACACCTCCTCGAACGCCGCACGCAGAGCCATGTCGAACTCGGGCATCGAGATGATGTGGCCGAGCTGCGCCAGCGAGGTCACGCCGAGTTTCTGCTCCTGGATTCCACACGGCACGATCCCTGAGAAATGGCTGAGGTTCGGATCGACGTTGATGGCGATGCCGTGGAACGTCACCCAGCGCCGAACGCGCACGCCGATGGCGGCGATCTTGTCCTCGCGCCCATCATGGGCGACCCAGATACCGACGCGCCCCTCGCGCCGCTCGCCCGTGACGTTGAAGCGGGCGAGGGTGCGGATGATCCATTCCTCGAGATTGCGCACGAAGCGGCGCACATCCGGCCCACGTTCCTTGAGGTCCAGCATGACATAGGCCACGCGCTGGCCGGGGCCATGATAGGTGTATTGGCCGCCACGCCCGGCCTCATAGACCGGAAAGCGGCCGGGCTGCAGCAGGTCGCCGCCCTTGGCACTGGTGCCTGCCGTATAGAGCGGCGGGTGCTCCAATAGCCAGACCAGCTCCGGCGCGGTCCCGGCACGGATGGCCTCCACCCTGGCCTCCATGCCGGCCAGCGCCTCCTGATAATCCATCAGGCTCTCTGAAATCCGCCATTCCATTGATTCTCGGACGCCTTTCGGCTCCTTTCCGCGCTTGATCGCAGGGTCCCGATTTGCTATTCCCCCGGTCGGCTTCTGACAAGGGCTCCGGCCCGCCTTTCGGGGGCTCTGATGCGGTCGTGGCGGAACTGGTAGACGCGCAGCGTTGAGGTCGCTGTGGGGCAACCCGTGGAAGTTCGAGTCTTCTCGACCGCACCAGCCTAACTCGCCCTCGCTAGCCATAACGTTCTGAAAAAACTGGAAGAATCCGGCTTAATCAGCCGGACGGCGGCTGGCATTGGCAGCGCCGATGGCTATAATCCGCCGGAATCCAGCGGGCAGGGGACGGTATGGCAGACGATTCCAAGAAAGCCGGCGACAATCTGAAGGCAGGGGCGCTCGAATATCACCGCCAGCCGCGGCCCGGAAAGATCGCCATCGTCGCGACTAAGCCCCTGGCCAGCCAGCGCGACCTGGCCCTGGCCTATTCGCCGGGAGTGGCTGCCGCCTGCGAAGCCATCGTCGCCGACCCACACGCCGCCGCCGAGGTCACCAGCCGGGGCAACCTGGTCGCCGTCATCACCAATGGCACCGCCGTGCTCGGCCTAGGCGCCATCGGACCTTTGGCCGCCAAGCCGGTGATGGAAGGCAAGGCCGTCCTCTTCAAGAAATTCGCCGATATCGACGTGTTCGATATCGAAATCAACGAGACCGATCCCGACAAGCTGGTGGAGGTGATCGCCAGCCTCGAGCCGACCTTCGGCGGCATCAACCTGGAAGATATCAAGGCGCCGGAATGCTTCGAGGTCGAAAGCAAGCTGAAGGCGCGCATGAACATCCCGGTCATGCACGACGACCAGCATGGGACAGCCATCATCGTGGCGGCTGCCATGCTGAACGGCTTGCAGGTGGTGGGCAAGAAGATCGATCAGGTGAAGCTGGTCGCATCCGGCGCCGGCGCTGCAGCCTTGTCCTGCCTCGATCTGCTGGTCGAGCTCGGCCTGCCGATCGCCAACATCATCGTCACCGACATTGTCGGCGTGGTCTATGAGGGCCGCGCCGAGCTGATGGACCCGCGCAAGGCGCGCTATGCCAAGAAGACCAACGCCCGCACCCTTGCCGACGTGATGCCAGGCGCGGATATCTTCCTCGGCCTGTCCGCGCCGCGCGTGCTGAAGCCGGAGATGGTGAAGGAGATGGCGGATCAGCCGCTGATCTTTGCACTCGCCAATCCGACACCGGAGATCCTGCCGGAAGAAGCCAAGGCCGTGCGGCCCGACGCCATCATCGCGACCGGCCGCTCCGACTATCCGAACCAGGTCAACAATGTCGTCTGCTTCCCCTTCATCTTCCGCGGTGCGCTCGACGTGGGGGCGACCGCGATCAACCAGGAAATGAAGGTCGCCTGCGTCAAGGCAATCGCCGACCTCGCCAAGGCGGAAGCCTCCGACATCGTCGCCAACGCCTATGGCGGAGAGATCCCGGCCTTCGGCCGCGAATACCTGATCCCGCGGCCGTTCGATCCGCGCCTCATCGTGCAGATCGCCCCTGCGGTCGCCAAGGCTGCGATGGATAGCGGCGTCGCCTTGCGGCCGATCACCGACTGGCCGGCCTATCGCGACAAGCTGAACCAGTTCGTGTTCCGCTCCGGCCTCATCATGAAGCCCCTCTTCGAGCGGGCGCGCCGCGATTGCAAGCGCGTGGTCTATGCCGAGGGCGAGGAAGAGCGCGTGCTGCGCGCGGTCCAGACGGTCGTGGATGAGAAGCTGGCGCAGCCGATCCTGATCGGCCGCCGCGCGGTGGTGGAGCGCCGCGTCGAGAAGCTGGGGCTCCGGATCCGCGACGGCAAGGACTTCACGCTGATCGACCCCGACAGCGACCCGCGCTACAACGAGTATTGGACCTTCTATCACAGCCTGACCGAGCGCAAGGGCGTCGCGCCCGACGATGCGCGCACCATCGTGCGGACACGCAACACGGTGATCGGCGCGCTGATGGTGCGCAAGCGCGAGGCCGATGCCCTGCTGTGTGGGACAGTCGGGCGCTTCCATTCGCATCTCGGCCACGTCAATGACTGCCTCGGCAAGGCGGCGAGCGTGCAAGCGTTCTCGACCCTGACTGCCCTCGTTCTTCAGGCTGGAACCGTCTTCATCACCGACACCGAGGTGAAGGCCGATCCGACTGACGTCGAAATCGCGGAAATGGCTGTGCTGTCGGCGGAAGTGGTGCGGCGCTTCGGCATTGCGCCCAAGGCGGCCCTGCTGTCGCACTCGAATTTCGGCACCTCCAACGAAGACAGCGCGCGCAAGATGCGCCGTGCCCTCGGCCTTGTCCTGCAGCGCGACGCGGAGCTTGAGGTGGAGGGTGAGATGCGGGCCGACAGCGCCTTGTTCGAGCCGTTGCGCGAGCGCCTGTTCCCCAATTCGCGGCTGAAGGGCAAAGCGAATCTCATGGTCATGCCATCGCTCGATGCTGCCAATATCGCGCTCAACCTGCTGCGCGGGCTGGGCGAGGGGCAGACGATCGGGCCGATCCTGCTGGGCTGCGCGCGCCCGGCGCACATCCTTTCTCCCGCCGTGACGGTGCGCGGCATCATCAACATGACGGCCGTGGCTGCGGTCGAAGCCCAAGACCGCAAGCCGCATGGCCGGGCCTGAAACCGCCAAGCCAGAACCGCAAGACGAGGAGCGCGGTCGCGTCGAGACCGCGGACGAGGAAGAGCTCTACGGCCCATCGGAAGAGCTGATGGAGAATGTCTCGGCCGCCCTGGCCGAGGGCGACATTCCCCAGGTCGAGGAGCTGATCGAGGACCTGCATCCAGCGGACGTCGCGGACCTCATCGAGCATCTCGAGCCCGACGAGCGCAAGCTGTTCGTCGAGATCACCCGACACGTGATCGAGCCGGAGACCATCTCGCACCTCGATGAGACCGTGCGCGAGGAGGTGGTCGAGCAGCTCGGTCCGCAGGCCGTTGCCGAGGTGGTGAGCGGGCTCGACACCGACGACGCAGTGGAGCTGCTGGAGGATCTGGAGCCCGAGCAGCAGGAGCAGGTGCTGCAGAGCGTGCCGGCCGAAGAGCGCGTGCTGCTGCAGCAGAGCCTCACTTTCCCGGAGGACAGTGCCGGCCGCCTGATGCAGCGCGAGCTGGTCGCCATTCCCTCCCATTTTACGGTTGGCGAGACCATCGACTTCCTGCGCTCCGAGAAAGAGCTGCCGGACGATTTCTACGACCTGTTCGTAGTGGACGAGAGGCACAAGCCGGCCGGCTCAGTCCCGTTGTCGCGGGTGCTGCGCTCGCCGCGCGCGACCAGACTCGCCGATGTCATGGAAACCGAGCTGCGCGTCGTTCCGGCGGACATGGACCAGGAAGCAGTCGCTTATCTCTTCCGGCAATATGCGCTGGTCTCGGCGCCGGTCGTTGACGCGGTCGGCCGGCTGATCGGCGTTGTCACGGTCGACGACGTAGTGCGCGTCATCGATGAAGAGGCGGAGGAGGATCTGATGAAGATCGTCGGCGCCTCTGACACCGATTTCCATGCGCCGCCGCACATCATCGCCTGGCGGCGCGTGCGCTGGCTGGTCGTGACTCTGATCAACACCATGATCGCCGCGACGGTCATCTCGCGGTTCCAGGATACCATCCAGCATACGGTGGCGCTGGCTGTCCTGATGCCGATCGTGGCCGCAATGGGCGGCAATGCCGGCGTGCAGGTCATCACGGTGACGGTGCGGGCGCTGGCGACGCGCGACATCACTCCGCAAAGCAACGTGCTGCGCATCGTCGGCAAGGAGCTGATCGTCGCCTTCCTCAATGCCCTGGTGTTCGCCGCGATCCTGGGCGTCATCGCGGCCTGGTGGTTCGGCCATGTGGAGCTGGGGTTCGTGCTGGCCGGCGCCATGATCTTCAACATGGTGTGGGCGGGGATCGCCGGGACCCTCATTCCGCTGATCATGGAGCGGCTGGGGCTCGATCCCGCCATCGGCGCGGGGCCGTTCCTCACCACGACCACCGATGTTTTCGGCTTCTTCTCGTTCCTGGGCCTGGCGAGCTTGTTCCTGGTGTAGGAGGGTGGCAGGATGCCGGCTTGCACCCCAGATCAGGAATCGGTCATGTCCCGCCAGCTCATTTCCTCCGGCTCAAAGTTCGAAGCGGAGGCCTGCTATTCGCGCGCCGTGGTGGACGGCGACACCATCTTCGTTTCCGGCACCACCGGGTTCGATTACGCGGCCATGACGATCTCCGCCGACGTCGCGGAACAGACGCGCCAGACGTTCCGCAACATCGAGGCTGCGCTGCATAAAGCCGGATCGTCGCTGAAGGATGCCGTGCGCGCGACCTATTATGTGGTCGATGCCAATGACTGGCCGAAGATCTATGCGGTGTTCAAGGAGTTCCTGGCGGAATCACGCCCGGCCGCGACCGCTATCATCTGCGGCCTGGTCGATCCGCGCATGAAGATCGAGATCGAAATCACTGCGCGCAAGAGAACCTAGATGCATACCGGAACAATCCTCATCACCGGCGCCGGCCGCGGGCTCGGGCTCGAGTTCGCCCGGCAATATGCGGCCGACGGCTGGCGCGTGATCGCCTGCTGCCGCTCGCCGGACAAAGCGCCGGAACTGAAGAAGCTCAAGGTCGAGGTTCAAGCGCTCGATGTGACGTTGGCGGAATCGATCCAGCAGCTGGTGAAAGCGCTGGCCGGCAGGCCGATCGATGTACTGCTCAACAATGCTGGTATTCATGGCGATAGGCGCGCATTCGGCGAGACCGATGTCGAACTGTGGAAGAAGATCTTCGAGGTGAACACCATCGGGCCGGTGCAGATCACGGCGGCCTTGCTCGAGAATGTCGCGGGAAGTGCTCAGCGCAAGGTGGTGAATATTACCAGCCGCGTCGGCTCGATCGGCGAGAATCCGACCGGCGGCAGCTACGCCTACCGCTCTTCCAAGACCGCGCTCAACATGGCGATGGTCAATGCCGCGCACGAGCTGAAGGGGCGCGGCATCACCATCCTGCTGATCCACCCTGGCTGGGTGCAGACCGACATGGGCGGGCCGAGCGCGCCCGTCAGCATCGAGCAAAGCATCACCGGCGTACGGCGCATCATCGACAAGGCGACGCAGGCCGAGACCGGGCATTTCTACGATTACACGGGCAAGCAGCTTCCTTGGTGAACTGCGGAGAGTCTCCATGATCCTGACCGAAGAGCAGCAACAGATCGTCGACATGGCGCGCGCGTTCGCGGAAGGCGAGCTGAAGCCGCATGCGACCGAATGGGAAGCCGCCGGCTATGTGCCCGATGCGATCGTCACCAAGATGGGCGAGCTTGGCCTGATGGGAATGCTGGTGCCGGAGGAATGGGGTGGCGCCGGCGTCGATTACGGCACCTATGCGCTGGTGGTGGAAGAGCTGGCGGCCGGCGATGCTTCGGTCAGCACCTTAATGAGTGTGCATACCTCCGTCGTGTGCCTGCCGATTCTCAGTTTCGGGACAGAGGCGCAGAAGCAGCGCTTCCTGCGGCCGCTTTCGACCGGCGGAATGGTCGGCGCCTTCTGCCTGACGGAGCCCGGCGCCGGTTCGGATGCGGCGGCGATCAAGACCCGCGCTGTCCGCGACAGCGATTCCTATGTCCTCAACGGCAGCAAGCAGTTCATCTCCAACGGCAAGCGCTGCGGCGTCGCGCTGGTGATTGCGGTCACCGATCCCGCGGCAGGCAAGCGCGGCATCAGCGCCTTCCTGGTACCGCAAGGCACCAAGGGGTTCGAAGTGGCACGGCTGGAGAACAAGCTCGGCCAGCGCGCTTCGGATACCGCGCAACTGGTGTTCCAGGATTGCCGGATTCCCGCCGACCTTCGCCTGGGAGAAGAAGGCGAGGGGTTGAAGATCGCCCTCGCCAACCTGGAAGGCGGGCGCATCGGGATCGCGGCGCAGGCCATCGGCATGGCGCGCGCCGCCTTCGAGGAAGCGGTGAAATATTCCAAGGAGCGCAAGACCTTCGGCAAGGTGATCGCCGAGCATCAGGCGATCGCCTTCCGGCTTGCCGACATGGCGACGCAGATCGAGGCGGCGCGGGCCCTGACCCAGCATGCCTGCGCGGTCCGAGCCAGCGGCCAGCGCGCGCTGAAGCATGCGGCGATGGCCAAATTGTTCGCGACCGAAATGGCGGAAAAGGTCTGCTCCGACGCCATCCAGATCCACGGCGGCTATGGGTTCCTGAAGGACTTCCTGGTGGAACGCATCTATCGCGACGTGCGCGTGACCAAGATCTACGAGGGCACCAGCGATATCCAGAAGATCATCATCTCTCGCGAGCTGCTGAGTGCGTGAACCATGAGCGGCGCGCCCATCGAGTTCTATTTCGACTTCTCCTCGCCCTACGGCTATCTCGGCGCCCAGCGCATCGATACCATCGCCGCCGAGTTCGGCCGGAACGTGAGCTGGCGGCCGATCCTGCTGGGAGTCATCTTCAAGGCGACCAACCAGTCGCCCTTGGTCAGCCAGCCTCTACGCGGCCCCTATTCGGCGCACGACATGGCGCGCAGCGCGCGCAAGCTCGGCGTCAAGTTCGCGCTGCCCGATGGTTTCCCATTCTCATCGGTCTATACCTGCCGCGTGTTCTACTGGCTGGACAGCCACTCACCGGACGCGGCGAAGACATACGCCCGTGCCGTTTATCATGCGGCCTTCGCCGATGGCCGCGTCGCCGCCGATCCGGAGGGCGCGGCAGACTTGGCGGTCGGCCTTGGGCACGACCGCGCCGCCACGCTCGCCGGCATGCAGGAGCCCGCCATCAAGGAATGCCTGCGTGCCGAAGTGCAGCAGGCAATGGACAAGGGTGTCTTCGGCTCGCCCTTCGTGATCGTCGACGGCGAGCCCTTCTGGGGCAACGACCGCCTCACCGAAGTGCGCGAATGGCTGCAGACCGGCGGGTGGTGAGGCCGTTTTCTACTCCTCAAGGGTTCGGTTGGAACACCAGGACCGCTGCGTCCGATCCGAGGAGTCCGGCACGCGCTGCAACGAAAAGACGGTCGAGTTCCGGTGAAAACAGGGACGTCCGCGCTCCCGACGAGGTCGGGATGCGGGCGAGGTGCCGTGCACTGGTCGAATGCCAATCGAAAACATCGATCATGCCTGCGCCGCAACTCACATAGATTCGCCGGCGTTTGGAATCGAAGAACACATCGTCAGCGTCCCCGCAGGTCGGCTCGGTCGCGGTCACGCTTCCGGTGCCTCCTTCCAGCAGTACGAGCCGCGGCGGCGAACGGAAGACAGTTGCAAGGATGCTTCCCGTGTCGTCTACGGCCAGCGGGTAATTTGCCGTCAGTCCGGGGAAGGTCCACGTGGCCACCTGCTTTCCGGCAGCAAGGTCGATGATGGCGATTTGCCTGGCATCGGGAATGTTGACATAGATGCGATCGGCGCGGGGGGCGATCTGGAATCCTTCCGGATGGGCGGGTAACACGATGTTCGACAGCGTCGCACCGACTACAGGGTCGATCACAGCAAGCATGCCGGCGCTGTAACCGACGACGACATGGCCGTTTCGCGGGTCGCGCCGTACATTGTCGGCGTCATCGCCCAGCGGCAGGACCTTCTTTGTGGAGAAGTCGCTGCCGCTGAAAAAATCCACAGAGCCGTCACCGCCATTCGCAACGACGATCACGTCCTGGTCCGGCAGATAAGCGATTCCTTGCGGTTCTTGTAGCCCCTCGAACCGGTGGACCAGCTTGCCAGAGGCGAGATCGACCACATCGACCGTGTCGTTGCCCAGTTCAGCAACCATCAGCCGCTTGTTCTTGAGATCCACGGCCAAATGGTCGATACGTCCACCGACATGCTCAAGTGAGATCGTCCGCTCCAGCACGAGCGGGGCAGATCGGTCATCGGCATTGGCCGCGCAACCTGTCACTATCAGTGCCAGCGCCACTGATAGAATGACGACCGCGCCGGTATGCTCCGATTTCGGAGACGACTTCAGCTGTACCACTGAACACCGCGTCATGATCGCACGTGGATACGGGTATCACGCCTAGTCCTGCAAAGACATCATAGTTCAGGCCGAGACTCTTGCCACGATGTCCCGACTGTATGAGGCGGGATTTACGCGGACGCTCACAAAATAATCACGCAGCGGAGCGCCGATCATTGCTCTGGCAACGATGCGGTTACTCGCGCATCGGCGAGCCCTCGCTCAGCACGCGTGCGTAAACATCCATGTCGACATTGCCGCCCGAGAGGATGAGGCCCACTTTTCCGGCCTTGCGCTCCTTGTCCTTTAGCGCGGCGGCCAGCGGGGCGGCCCCGGCACCTTCGGCAACATTGTGGATGTCGGCAAAATAGGCGCGCATTGCGGCTTTGATTTCGTCTTCGCTGACGCGGATGACGCGCGCTGCGCCGCGCCAGATGATCTGCAGTGCATCCTCGACCGGCACGCGGCAGGCCATGCCGTCGGCGATAGTATCGGCGCTGTTGGTCGAAATCGGCTTCCTGGTCTCGAAAGACAGCGCATAGGCTGCCGCATTCTCCGAGACTACGCCAACGATCTCGGTCTTGAGTCCAAGCACGTCGCGCGCGTGGATCGTGGAGCAGATGCCCGATCCCAGTCCGATCGGCACATAGATCGTCGCGAGATCCGGCGCTGCCTGCATCAACTCCCAGCCATAGGTCGCGACGCCGTCCAGCAGCCAGGGATGGAACGAGCGCAGGAAATGCAATCCGCGCTCCTCGGCGATGGCCTGTGTTGCCTCGTACGCGGCCTGGAAATCGTGTCCGGTCTCGATCAGTTCGGCGCCATAGGCCCGCATGGCGGCATTCTTGGACCGGCTATTGCCATGGGGCACGACGATGACGCATGGCAGGCCGAACTGCCGCGCCGCGAAAGCGACGCTCTGGCCATGGTTGCCGCGAGTCGCCGCGATCACGCCACGGACGCCGGGCTGCTCCTGCCGCAAGCGAGCAACATAGGTGAGCCCGCCGCGCACCTTGAAGGCGCCGGTCGGCAGGTGGTTCTCGTGCTTGACCCAGGTTTCGGCGCCGACGCGCTGCGAGAGCAGCGGCCAGGAAATCTGCGGGCCTGCGCCGATCGCACCATGGACCAGGGCGGCTGCCGTCTCGATCCGCTGCCGCATTGGAGTGCGCCTATTCCGGTTTCGGCGCGAAGCTGCGGGCTTCGGCCAGGGCGGCTTCGATCTGCTGGGCGGTCAGGTGCTTGCCGAGGTCATCGCGCGCGCCGGCGACGATGGCTGCAGCCTTCGCGTCCAGGTGCTGGCTGCTGGCGAGGACCAGCCACCGATAGGCGGCGACCTTGTCCTGAGTTACTCCCTGGCCGTGGCCGTAAATGCCGGCAAGACCCAGCATGGCATCGACATTGCCCTGCTTCGCGGACCGGGTGTACCAATAGAGCGCCTTTTCGAAGTTCGCCGGGCCAATATCGCCCCAGCGATACATGTCGCCCAGGGTGAACTGGGCCACCGCATCGCCGGAAGGCGCCAGCTCCTGCAGATCCTGGAAGGCGTCGAACGAGCGCTTGTCGGCGATCGCCTTGCGCACGTCATCCATCGTCACGGCCAGGGCCGGCGTCGCCAAATGCACGGCTGCGCCGCCAAGCAGCGCCAGGCAAATCAGAATACGGAACAGCATCGACCCTCGATCTTCCACGCCCCTGCCGCGCCAGATCGGCGCACAGGACTCTTAATGGTTTCGACGGTCGCTGTCGAACCGGTCAGTGCGTCGCCAACGGCAAATTGAAATCGCCGGTGAGGACGATGTTCGCGAGGTCGCGCACGAACTCGGCCGTCGTTTCCGGGCCATGGGCCGCGACCAGCGCGAACAAGGCGGAGGAAATCGACATGGTGCCGATCGTGTCGAACGGGATGCCCCGGTCGGCGGCGTCCTGCCAGAAGCTGTTGAACATTTCGAAGCAGGCGAGGCGCTGTTCCTCGTCGCTCATCGGACGCGGGTCTTCGAGGGCTTGAGCCAGAGCGGGTAGCATCGGGGTGGTCTCCTTGGTTCTTCTAACCAGGGATCGTTGACGCAAGGCCCATGCCATTCTGTTAACGCGGATAATTGCCGAAAAATCAATGTGCTGATGCAACCTTTTGAGAGATTAGGTCGGCAGATTTTGCCGGGTGCTATGACAGAAAGGGCGCGTCTTCCCGGATTTCGATCAAGGTCGGACCCTCGGCCGAGAAGGCGGCGCTGATCGCATTTTGCAGTGCCGGGAGGCTGTCCGGCCGCACCGCCTCGGCACCAAAGGCGCGGGCCAGAGCCAGGTAATCCGGATTGCGCTGCCGTACGCCAAGCTCAGGGATGTCGCGGCAATTCATCCCATACGCGATCTGGCCGAAGGCGTCGTTGTTCCAGACCAGGATGGGGAGGGGAAGACCCAGCTCCACCGCTGTCCCCAGTTCCTGCATCGTGAACAGGAAGCCACCATCGCCGACGATCGCGATGGTCGGACGATCGGGGCAGGCGATCTTGCCGCCAATCGCCGCCGGCACGGCATAGCCCAAGGTTCCGAAGCCGAGCGGGTGGAACCAGCGCCGCGGCCTCTCGCACGGGAAATAGAAGTTGGCGGTGTAGGCGATCTGGGTCATGTCGGTGAAGACCTGTCCGTCTGCCGGCAGCGCGGCGCGCACCGCATCCAGGACCGCGATGTGCTTCCTCTCCAGCGGCTGGATATCGGTCTCGTTGGCGGCGCGGATCTGCGCCACGCGTGCGCTGTCCGGCCTGCGTCCCGCGCGAATGCGCCCGGTCAATGCGGCAAGTGTCGGGCCGGCGTCGGCCAGGATGCCGACCGCTGGCGTGTAGTCGCGGGTGAGGGTGTGGGCATCGAGATCGACCCGGATCAGCTTGCCGTGGAAGGTGAGTGAATTGCTCCAATGATCTGTTTCTGCAAGTTCTGTTCCGATTGCGATAACCAGATCAGCGTCGGCCAGCGCCTCCTGTGTGGCTTTGCTCTGTAGGCTAGAGCTCAGCGTCGCGGGATCGGAATCCGCGATCACACCCTTGCCGGCCGTGGTCGTCACCGCGATGGCGCCGGACTTGGGCAGGAAGCCGCGGGCCTCGTCCGCGCAATCGACGCAGCCGCCGCCGAAGATGACCATCGGCCGCTCCGCCGCATCGATAAGCTTGGCGGCTTCTGCGATGTCGGCCTCGGCCGCGAGCGGCCGCGCCCGGCGTGCGCGCCGTTCATCGGTCAGCGTAGCCGGCGCGCGCAGCATGTCGAGCGTGAGATTGAGGACCGCCGGCCGCGCTCGCCTGGTCTCGAACAGGGTGAATGCTTCCTCCATCGCCTCGGGCAGTTCGGCGGCGGACCGGATGGTCCGGGTGAGGCCGGTCAGCGGCTCGATGGCGGCATGCTGATCGCTGATCTCGTGCAGCCTTCCCCGGCCCTTGCCCAGATCGGCGCTGTCATTGACGCTGGCCAGCACCAGGACCGGGACCGAATCCGAATAGGCCTGGCCGACCGGCGTCGCGGCATTCATCAAGCCAGGGCCGGTGATCAGGCAGCAGACGCCAGGCCGGCCGGAGGCGCGGGCATAGCCGTCCGCCATGAAGCCGGCGCCCTGCTCATGCCGCACGCCGATATGGCGCATCTTGCGATCGGCAAGGCCGCGATAGAGTTCCAGCGTATGGACGCCCGGTATTCCGAACACCGTATCGACGCCATAAGCCTCCAGCAGCGCGATCGCCGCATGGCCGCCAACCTGATTCGGCCGCATGCAAAATTCCCCATTGGATTGCCAGCTTAGGCAAAGCTGTGTACAGCTTGCCGGGTATTATCGTAGGGCGAAGGCCGAGGGTGCGGCAATCGCCATTCCTATGCAATATGCGGGGGCTGGCCGTGAGTCCGGGGGAATTGCTGAGTGCTGAGTCAACTGAGTGCGGTGGTCCTCCCGGTCCTGCTGGTGGCCGGCATCGGGTTCACCTGGGCCAGGATGGGCCGCCGCTTCGACAGCGTGTTCCTGACCGACATCGCGACCAATATCGGCACGCCCTGCCTCGTCGCCCATTCGCTGATGACGCTGGAGATCGACCCGGCCGCCCTGGCGCAGATGGGTGTGGCGGTGCTGATCGCCGTCACCGGGTTCCTGGTGCTGGGCTTCATCGTGCTGCGGCTCATGAAGCTCTCGATCAATTCTTATCTGCCGGCCCTGACCTTTCCCAATACCGGCAATATGGGGCTGCCTTTGGCCTTGTTCGCCTTCGGGAAGGAAGGGCTGGCGCTGGCCGTCGTCTATTTCAGCTGCACCGTCACGCTGCAATTCACACTCGGGATCTCGCTGTCGGCGGGGAACCTGTCGTTGTCGCGGCTGGTGCGCACGCCGACGATCTATGCCGTCGTGATCTCAGCCGTTCTACTGCTGTTCGACCTGAAGCTGCCTATCTGGATCGAGAACACGATCGGGGTCCTGGGCGATATCACCATTCCGATGATGCTGCTGACCCTCGGCGTTTCGCTCGCGCAGCTGAAGGTGAACCAGCTGGGGCGGAACCTGCTACTGTCCTGTGTGCGGCTGGCTGGCGGATTCCTGATCGCGCTCGCCATCGCGAACGTGTTCAACCTGCCGCCGACGGCCGGCGGCGTGCTGATCATCCAGAGTTCCATGCCGGTGGCCGTCTTCAACTTCCTGTTCGCGCAATATTACGGTCGCGCCCATGCCGACGTCGCCGCGATGGTAGTCATCTCGACCGGCCTGTCGTTCCTCACCCTGCCGCTGCTCGCCTATTACGTCCTGCACTGAGGTCGCCATGCAGGTAGTGACGGACTTTCCGCGGCGCGTGCGCTGTGTCGAGAATCTGTGGATTCCGATGACGGACGGAATCCGCCTGGCCGCGCGGATGTGGCTGCCGCAGGACGCGGAGGCCGATCCAGTGCCCGCCATCCTCGAAGTGGTGCCGTACCGCAAGCGCGACGGGCTCAAGAGCCGTGATGAGGAGATGCATCCCTATTGGGCGGGCCACGGCTATGCGTGCCTCCGCATCGACCTGCGCGGCACCGGCGATTCCGAAGGGCTGCCCGACGACGAATACAGTCCAGCCGAGCAGGCGGACCTCATCGCCGCGATCGACTGGATGGCGGGGCAAAGCTGGTGCAGCGGCAAGGTCGGGATGATGGGCATCTCCTGGGGTGGGTTCAATGCACTGCAGGTCGCCACGCACCGGCCGCCTGCTCTAAAAGCGATCATGACGCTTTGTGCCTCGGACGACCGCTACAACGATGACGTGCACTACATGCAGGGCTGCCTGCTGCACGACAATTTTGCCTGGTCGTCGGCGATGTATGCCTTCGTCTCGCAGCCGCCTGATCCCGCAATCGTGGGAAAGCGCTGGCGCGACCTGTGGCTCGAGCGGCTGAGGCACTACACGTATCCGGCCCATATCTGGTACGGGCATCAGCGCCGCGACGAGTACTGGCGGCAGGGCTCGGTATGCGAAAACTACGACGCGATCGAGTGCGCCGTGTTCGCGATCGGCGGCTGGGAAGACGGCTATTCCAACGCCGTCGCGCGCCTGGTTGAGAAGCTGAAGGCGCCCTGCATCGGCCTCGTCGGCCCATGGGGCCACGCCTATCCCAACAAGGCGCTGCCCGGCCCGGCGATCGGCTTCCTGCAAGAGGCGCTGCGCTTCTGGGATCACTGGCTGAAAGGCCGCGACACCGGCCTGATGCGTGAGCCGAAGCTCAGGGTCTGGATGAATTCATCGCACGCGCCGGATCCGTGCGCGACATTGCGGCCCGGCCGCTGGATCGCCCATCGCGACTGGCCGGCGCCGAGCATCGTTTCGTGCGATTTCTGGCTTGGCGCGCGCGGATTGGAGACGTCGCAGCAGCCTGACGCCGCTCTTTCCATCAAGTCGCCGCAGAACACCGGCGCGATGACCGTCGAATGGTGCTCCTATGGCGGCGGCGACGGCGATTTTCCGGGCGATCAGCGGATCGACGACGGATGTTCGCTCTGCTTCGACACCCTGCCGCTCGCCGCGCCGCTCGCTTTCTTTGGCACGCCGCGCCTGCATCTCGCGTTTTCGGTCGACACGCCGGTCGCGAAGATCTGTGTGCGGCTCAATGACGTCGCGCCCGACGGCGCCTCGACGCGCATTACCTATACCTTGTTCGGGCTCAATCACGCCTGGGACCAGGCCAATCCCGCGACGCTAGAGCCGGGCAAGACCTATCACGCGACCATCCCGCTCAACACGATTGCCTATGAAATTGCCGATGGTCACCGGTTGCGCGTGGCAATCTCGACTGCCTGCTGGCCTCAGCTCTGGCCGGGGCCGCAAGCGGTCATGCTTACAGTTCATACGCAGGAAAGTCGGCTGGAACTACCGGTGCGCGCGCCGCATGCGGAGGATACCGAACTGCGTGCGTTCGACCCACCCGTCAAGTCGGCAAGCAATCCATACACGATCACCCGCGCGGAGGATTGGCACCGCACCATCACGCGCAATGTCGCGACGGGCGCGACCGAATTGGTGATGGTCAAGGACAGCGGCGGCATGCGCTACGACGACATCGACTGGCGCCTGGATTGCGGCGGCGTTGAGCGCTATCGCATCCATCCGGATGATGCGCTGTCAGCCGAAGCGGATTGCGTCTATCACCACGAGCTGTCGCGCGGCGATTGGGTCGCACGCACCGTCACACGCACGACGCTAAAGGGCGACGCCACGCACTTCCATTTCACGGCGACAGTGGACGCCTATTTCAATGGCGAACGGATATTCTCCGACCAGGATGTCTTCTCCATCCCGCGGGATTTTATGTAGGAGAGGCTATTTCAGCGGGACTTCAGTCGTCGCCAGCGTCTGGCCGAAATGGGCGAGCAGGGCAGGCACCATCTGCTGCATCGAGGAATCGACGTCCACCTGCAAGCTGTCTCGCTCGATCTGGCCGCGCCAGACATAGAGCCCGCTCTTGCGGTCGTAGACCGACAGGCTGACGCGCAGCAGGTGGCCGCCACGCTGCGGCTCTGCCGGAGACAGGAAAGCGCCTCTTGTGTTGTCGAAGAAATTGCCCTGGGTCAGCGGGCCGCCGCTTGGGCTGTTTTCCGGGTTGGTGTATTGATCGCCGCGCGTCGTCCCTTGCGTCACCCGCGGGACAGTTTGCTCCTGCCCGATGCCACGCACCAGAACGGCAATGACGTCCAGCGCATAAGGGGCATCGCGCGAAATGTTGTAGCCATGCTGCTTCAGCGTGCCGCTGGTCAGTTCAACAGCGTTGCTTGCCAGCTCGCTGCTTGCCGCGGTCGAAACGTCAAAAGCCGCGCTGGCCGCAATAGGCGCGTAGCTCGTGGCGCTGGCCGACGCCACAGCAGCGGGTTCGATGGAGGCTTGTGTCGTATCCTGTGCCGCGACCAGCCCAGGTTGGCCGAGCAACAGCACGAATGCCGAACAGGCCAGAAGGGTCCGCATGTTTGCCATGCTCATAAGCCTATAATGTAGGTGTATTGTCCGCCGATTACCACGACCATCGTGCACCCACATCAATATCGTCCATAACGATACAAGTGGGTGTCGAGTTCCGTCTTCCTACCCGCGATTTGGTCGGCGAGCAGCCGGGCGGACCCGCAGCACATGGTCCACCCTAGATAGCCATGACCGGTGTTAAGCCATAGTTTACGCACCGGACTTGGACCGATGATCGGCGGCCCATCTGGTGTGGCAGGGCGCAGGCAGGCCCAATATTCCGCGCGATCGAGGGCGATGCCGTCGCGGAACAGTTCGCGCCCGGTCGCTAAAATTTTCGCGAAATTCTCCGGACTGTGGCTGGTGTCGTAGCCCGTTACTTCGGCGACCGAGGTCATGCGCACGCGGTCGCCCAGCCGCGCGAACGCCACCAGCGTGCCTTCATCGAGACCGCCCGTTCTCGGCGCCTGGTCCGGATCGCCGACCGGCGCGGTGATGGAATAGCCTTTGACGGGATAGATCGGCAGATGCAGCCCGGCCTGGCGCGCGAGCTGCGGCGAATAGCTGCCAGCCGCGAGCACGAAGGCGTCCGCCTTGATCGGGCCGCTGGACGTTTTCAGCGCGGTTACCTCGCCGCCCTCGACCTCCAGCCCGTCGATGGTGGTGGAGAGGCGGAAGGTGACGCCGCGCGCCTTGCATGCCTCCGCCAGCGCTTCGGTGAAGCGTCGCGCATCGCCGACCTCATCCGACGTGCCGTGCAGGGCACCGACGAATTTCGGCCGTGCATGCTCGAGGCCGGGTTCCAACGCTACCACCTCGTCCCAGGTGATCGGCTCGATCGCCGCGCCGGCTTCGCGCAGCAGCGCCAGGTTCTTGTCGTTCAGCTCGAGTTCATGTCGATCGCGGAAGAGGTAGAGCACGCCCTCGGTGCCGCGCTGCCAGCTGATGCCGGTTTCGCGCGTCACCCGGTCGGTTTCCGCCATGGAGTAGAAGCACAGCCTAGTCTTGGCGAGCGAATTGGCGCGGTGGCGGCTGGGCGTGCAATTGCGCAGGAAGCGCAGCCCCCAATCGAGCAGCTGGGTGTTCATGTGCGGCCTGAGGCGCAGCCCGCTATCGGCCTGCCACAACGACTTCAGCAGCATCCAGGGCGCGCCCGGCGCCGCCCAGGAAAAGGAATGATTCGGCGTCAGCAGGCTGGCATTGGCGAAGCTGGTCTCGCGCGCCGGGGCGGATTGGCGATCCACCACCAGCATTTCATGACCTTCTTTTGCCAGGTAATAGGCGGACGCCACGCCCAGGAGGCCGGCGCCGACAATTGCGATGCGCATGGGGGTGAAAGGGGGCCGGTCGTTGAGCTGGTTGTTGCGAGCGCCGCAAGACTGCCATAATCGGAGCAGAATCGATATCGGAATCACAATAGAGCTGGAGCTGCCGATGCGCCGTCCTTCTTCTGCCCGCCTGCTCTACCCCGCGATCCTGGCCGCCGCGCTCATCCTGGTCACTGGCGGCTGGTTCCACCAGGCGCACGCGCAGTCGCAGCCCCCGGCCGGCCCGGCCATGACGCCGGAGGAGATTGCAACGTGCCTGTGCCAGAAGCAGGTGCTGGATCAGCAGCAGAGCAACGTCGACGCTCAGGGCGGGTTGCTGCAGGAGCGCCAGCAGGAGCTGACCAACCTCGATGCGGAGATCAAGCGCCAGGCAGCAGGGCTCTCGTCAAGCGACGCCGTGGGTCAGCAGCTGCTGCAGGACCTGATCGCCCAGCAGATCGCGCTGCGCAACCTGATCCAGCTGCAGATCCGCCCCGGCTACAACCAGCAGGTCAACCAGCTGCGCGACACCATCGCCAACTACAACACCCAATGCACCACCCGCCCGCGCTACGTGCTGGACGTGGAAAAGGCACAGCAGAACCTGATGTGCCCTAAGCCGTAGCTACACCTTCACCAGAGTTCCCTTCCCCCCTTGCGGGGCAGGGCAATCGCATATGGCAAAACGATCCACAGGAAAGCACCTTCTCCCCTTGCGGGAGAAGGTTGCGGAGCCTTAGCGAGGCGGAGCCGAGCTTAGGCGAAGCTGGATGAGGGGAAGCGCGGCGATAGCCGCGCGCGCT